>NZ_JBITDE010000006.1:441285-491410 GCF_044453945.1 Kribbella sp. NPDC051587 | reverse complement strand
CCCCACCCCCCCACCCCCCCCCCCCCCCCCCCCCCCCGCCCCCCCCCCCCCCCCCCCCCCCCCCCCCCCCCCCCCCCCCCCCCCCCCCCCCCCCCCCCCCGGGGGGGGGGGGGGGGGGGGGGGGATCAGGTGGGTTGGTCGGCGTCGGCGGTTTCTACCTCTTCGCGGCTGATGCCTAGGAGGTAGAGGATGGTGTCCAGGTAGGGGACGCTGAGGTGGGTGTCCGCGGCTGCCTGGACGACCGGTTTGGCGTTGAAGGCGACGCCTAGGCCGGCGGCGGCGAGCATGTCGAGGTCGTTGGCGCCGTCGCCGATCGCGACGGTTTGCGAGAGCGGCGTCTTCGAGCGCTCGGCGAACTGACGCAGCGCCGTCGCCTTGCCGGCCCGGTCGACGATCTCGCCGACCACGCGGCCGGTGAGGACACCGTCGACGATCTCGAGCTCGTTCGCCTTCGCGTAGTCGATGCCGAGCTCGGCGGCCAGCTTGTCGGTGATCTGGCTGAACCCGCCGCTGACGATCGCGAACTGGTACCCGAGCCGCTTCAACGTCCGCACCAGTGTCCGCGCACCCGGCGCGAACTGGATCGCGTCATACACCTCGTCGAGCACCGATGCCGGCAACCCCGCCAGCGCCTTCACCCGATGCACGAGGGACTCCCCGAAGTCGAGCTCCCCACGCATCGCCTGCTCGGTGACCGCGGCGACCTCCGCCTCCCGGCCCGCGTGCCCGGCGAGCATCTCGATCACCTCGCCCTGGATCAGCGTGGAGTCGACGTCCATCACGATCAGCCGCTTGGCCCGCCGGTACAACCCACCATCCTGTACGGCGACGTCCAGCCCCTGGCGGACACCTTCCTGCGCCAGGACCGTGCGCAGTGTCTCCGGCTCCGCACCCGACACCGCGATCTCCATCGCCGTCACCGGGTACCGCGCCATCCGGCTGATCCGGTCGATGTTCGCACCGGTGTCCGCGATCCGCCCGGCGATCGCCGCGAGCCCGACCGCCGACAACGGGTGCCCGATCACGGTCACCTGGCTGCGGCCCTTGCGCCGGGGTTCGTTGTCGCCGACACCCTTCTTCACCGAGATATCGATGTCGAGCGCGCTCGCCAGCGCCTTGAGCTCTTCCTTGAGGTTCTTGTGGTCCCGCGGCGCGGACAACAGCACACCCAGGATCAGCCGGCCCCGGAGCACGACCTGCTCGGCGTCGATGACCTCCAGCCCACGCGTGGCCAGCGTCGACAGCACGGCGGACGTCAGCCCCGGCCGGTCCGTCCCGGTCAACGTGACCAGCAACGTCGGCCGCTCGGCCGAACTCTTCTCAACCTCAGCCTCAGCAGTCATCTCAAAGCCAAACGCTACAGACAACACCTGTCGTCCGGTGGTCCGGTCCACATCCCAAACATGAACAGGGTCAGTCGGCGACCGGGGGTGCGCAGGCGGCGACGAGGGCTCGGCGGGCGGCGGTGGCGAGGGACTGGAGGGTACGGCGGCGGGCGTCGGCGTCGGTGGTGGTGATGGCGGAGCCGTCGTCCTCGAGGGCGGCGTCGGCGATCGCGAGCAGGCGGCGGGCGGTGGCCGCGGACTTGACCGCGCGGGACGGGTATCCCGGGGCCAGGTCGTCATTGCGACCGGTACCGATCCGGCGGATGTCGATCAGCGCGTCGGCCACCTCGGGCTTCCACCGCGCGACGTCCAGGGCGGCCAATGAGTCGGCAGCGTCGATCAGCGCGAGTCGCAGCGCACGGTCGGCCTCACCGAAGTCGGCCGGCAGGGGACTCGTTGCAGGCAGGGCAGTCCATTGCACGGCAGGGCCGACGTACGACGGAACAAGGCCGAGCTCCGGTCCGGTGAAGACGACCGCTTCACCCGACTCGAGCGCCACCTCGTTGAAGGCAGGCGGTCCAGCCAATCCGATCGGGTCGCCCGGGATCGGAAGCGCGAGGTGGGCCTGCTTGGCGCCGGCCGCGCGCAGGAGGTTCAGCGCAACCGGCAGCGTCGCGGGCTCGGGATGCCCGGGCAGTCCGGCGACGTGGTGCCCGACATCCTCACCGAGGATCTTGTGCGCGGCGGTGTCGGGATCGCAGGCACCAGTCAGCATCGCATTGGTCCACACAGTGAACCGGACCGAGGCGGAGGTGGTCAGCACGCATGTCAGTCTCTCACCCGGCGTACGACGCCCGCCAGGCACCACGTAGGTTTGCCCGCATGACTGCTGTGGTGGAGCTGGCAGATGTCTCGATCGTGCGCGGTGGGGCTCGGCTGCTGGACGGGATCGACTGGTCGGTCGACGAGGCCGACCGCTGGGTTGTGATCGGCCCGAACGGAGCCGGCAAGACCACCCTGCTGCAGATCCTGGCTGCGCAGATCCACCCGACCTCAGGGGTTGTCGGCCTGCTCGGCGAGGTGCTCGGCGCGATCGACGTCTTCGAACTCCGTCCGCGGATCGGCATCACGAGCGCTGCCCTCGCCGACCGGCTGCCGAAGAGCGAGCGCGTCTCCGACGTCGTCATCTCCGCCTCGTACGCCGTCCTCGGGCGCTGGCGTGAGGAGTACGACGAACTCGACCACCAGCGGGCCAAGGAGTTGCTTGCCGAGCTCGGGATCGAGCACCTGAGCGACCGCACGTTCGGCACGCTGTCCGAGGGTGAGCGCAAGCGCGTCCAGATCGCCCGCGCCCTGATGACCGATCCCGAACTGATGCTGATGGACGAGCCGGCCGCCGGTCTCGACCTGACCGGCCGCGAACAGCTCGTCCGCTCGCTCAGCGCGATCGCGACCGCCGTCGGTGCCCCTTCGATGATCCTGGTCACCCACCACGTCGAGGAGATCCCGCCCGGCTTCACCCACGCCCTGCTCCTCAAGCAGGGCAAGGTCGTCGCGGCCGGCCCGATCGACCAGGCGCTCACCGCCGAAACCCTCAGCGACACCTTCGACCTCGCGCTCTCCCTCACCCGCGAAGACGGCCGCTACTCCGCCCGCGCCCTCTGACCGCCGTACCGCGGGAGCCGGATCGGTAACGGCTGCGTCCAAGGGCCTACCGAATATCCCGAACGTGGATAGGGTTAGTAGATGGACTGGTTGCGCGACAATCTGTGGGCCGCCTGGCTGTCGATCGCCGGCGTCCTGGCCCTGGCCGAGCTGGCCTCGCTCGACTTCACGTTGCTGATGCTGGCGGCCGGTGCGCTCACGGCCGCAGGTGTGTCGGCCTTCTTCCCCGGCTTGCTCTGGCTGCAGATCGTCGTCGGCCTGGTGACCGCGGCAGCGATGCTCGCCGCGATCCGGCCCTTGCTGGTCCGGAAACTGCATCACGGCGGTGAGCTGAAGACCGGTTCGGCCCATGTCATCGGCCGCACCGGCACGGTGGTGAAGGAGATCCACCCGGACGGCGGTGGCTCGATCCGGCTCGGTGGTGAGCTGTGGACGGCCCGCCCGTACGACGAGGTGTCGACCATCGAGCCGGGGACCCGGGTCGAGGTGATGTCGATCGACGGCGCCACCGCGGTCGTCTACCCGATGCCGGAGCCGGTGCGCCACGAGCTCGATACCCACCCCGGGCTGAACGACCCCGAACCGGGTCCGCCGAGCGCCTCCGGCGAGCAGCAGTAGGCTCGAACTGCAGGACGTCGAGCAATCTGCTCGAACAGGCGACGACGCGCCGGGAACCAGGGCGCTCGTTGCCCCGTCGATAGGAAAGACTGTCCGTCCTGAGGGTTCTGTCGAGTGGAGGGTCCAGTGATCGGCTTCCTTGTGGTGCTGGCGATCGTCGCCATTCTGGTGATCGTCACCCTGGCCAAGTCCGTAAGGGTGGTGCAACAGCAGACCGTCGGGATCGTCGAGCGGTTCGGCAAGTACAAGACCGGCCTGCAGCCGGGCCTGAACCTGCTCACCCCGTTCGTCGACAAGGTCCGCTACACCATCGACATGCGCGAGCAGGTCGTCTCGTTCCCGCCGCAGGGCGTGATCACCGAGGACAACCTGATGGTGTCGATCGACTCCGTCATCTACTTCCAGGTCAACGACCCGGTCCGGGCGACGTACGAGATCTCGAACTACATCCAGGCCATCGAGCAGCTGACCATGACCACGCTGCGCAACATCATCGGTGGCATGGACCTGGAGCAGACGCTGACGTCTCGTGAGGAGATCAACGAGAAGCTCCGCTACGTGCTGGACGAGGCCACCGGCAAGTGGGGCATCCGGGTGAACCGGGTCGAGCTGCGCTCGATCGACCCGCCGCCCTCGATCCAGGACTCGATGGAGAAGCAGATGCGCGCGGACCGCGACAAGCGCGCCGCGATCCTGACCGCCGAGGGTATGCGGCAGTCCGCCGTCCTGTCGGCCGAAGGCCAGAAGCAGTCCGCGATCCTGACCGCCCAGGGTGACAAGGAGTCCCGCATCCTGCGCGCGCAGGCCGAGCGGGAGGCCCGGATCCTGAAGGCCCAGGGTGAGGCGCAGGCCATCACCACGGTCTTCAACGCGATCCACGCCGGCAAGCCGGACCAGGGTCTGCTGGCCTACCAGTACCTGCAGATGCTGCCGTCGATCGCCCAGGGCGACTCGAACAAGCTCTGGATCATCCCGAGCGAGATCGGCAAGGCGATGGAGGGTCTGGGCAGTGCCGTCGGCCAGATCGCCGGCATCCCGCAGAAGGCCGAGGGCAACTGGCAGGCGCCGGAGATCTCCGACGCCGCGGCCACGCCCGAGGTCGAGGGCGGTGTCCAGGACAAGGCGGTCGCCGAGGCGGACAACGCCGTACAGGAGGCCATCGCGGCCGCGCAGAACGCTGCCGTCAGCGGTCGGCAGGCGGCGGCCCCCGCGCCGTCGACCAGCCCGGAGCACAGCCTTCCCGAGGCCGAACCGCCGCTCGAGCGCTGATCGAGCTGTCTCAGCAGGGCCTCCCACACAGTGGGGGGCCCTGCTGTTGTCTGTAGAGTCTGGCAACGATGACATGGTTCGAGGCGCTGTTCGTCCTGGTGGCGGGAATGGGCGCGGGCACGATCAACGCCGTGGTGGGGTCAGGCACACTGCTGACCTTCCCGGCCCTGCTCGCGGTCGGCATCCCGCCCGTCCTGGCGAACGTCAGCAACAGCGTCGGCCTCTCACCCGGTACGGCGGCCGGCGCGATCGGCTACCGGCGTGAACTCGAGGGCCAGCGCGGCCGGATGATCCGGCTGATCCCGGCCTCACTGATCGGCGGTGTCGTCGGGGGAGTGCTGCTCCTCACCACCCCGGACTCCGCGTTCCACGCCGTCGTCCCGGTCCTGATCCTGCTCGGGTGTCTGCTGGTCGCCTTCCAGCCGCTGCTGTCGAAGTGGATCAGCGTCCCGACGCATACTCATCGCGGCGCCTGGTGGGTGATCCCCGCGGTCTTCGCCACCGGCGTGTACGGCGGATACTTCGGCGCCGCTCAGGGGGTGCTGCTGATGGCGATTCTCGGCCTCGGCCTGGACCCGAACCTGCAGCGGATGAACGGCCTGAAGAATGTGCTGGCCACGGTCGTGAACACGGTCGCCGCGATCCTGTTCATCATCGTCGCCGACGTCGACTGGCTGGCCGCCGGTCTGATCGCGGTGGGCTCCACCATCGGTGGCTTCCTCGGCGCCCGCTACGGGCGCAAGCTGCCGCCGATCGCACTCCGTGGACTGATCGTCTGCATCGGCATCCTGGCCATCGTCACGATGGTGTTCTAGCCGTCAGACCTGCCAGCAGCAGATCCAGTCCGTAGTCGAACTGGGTGTCGCCGCCGGTGGTGCGGGCCAGCTCCGGCGCCAGCTCGATCACCGTCGGGAAGTCCCGCGACGACAGCGACTCCATCGACGCCCGTAGTCGCCGCAACGCGTCCGGGTCACTCTGCTCCTGGGCCATCTGGATCTCCCAGGTCGTTGCCCCGAGCACGTAAGTGAACAGCGTCGTGTGCGTGCGCGCGGCGGTCTCCGGCTCGAAGCCGGCCGACCGCAGCACACTGAGCAGCCCCTCGGCGACCCGCGCGGTCTCGTGCCCGCTCAGCGGCCGGCTCGCAAGTAGTTGCGCAAGGCAAGGATGTTGGCGCATCAGGATCCGCAGGTCCCGGCAGACCGACCGGACCTGGTCCGGCCAGGTCAGGCCGTCCGGCGGGGGCGGCATCAACCCCATCAGGTGGTCGCGGATGGCGTCGTACAGATCGTCCTTGTTGCGGAAGTAGGTGTAGAGCGCCATCGGCCCGACGCCGAGCTCGGCCGCGACCCTGCGCAGGCTGAACCCGTCGGCACCCTCGGCCTCCATCACCAGCAGTGCGGTCCGCACGACCAGGTCGGGGCTCAAGGTGTTGCGCGGTGTCCGTGGCATGTGATCCAACTCCCTTTCGATCTCGCTAACGTACAGTGTATAGTACAACGTATGCGAGCAATCGAGATCACTGAGTTCGGTGGACCTGAGGTCCTCAAGGTCAGCGACGTCGCGGATCCGGTCGCGGGTGACGGTCAGGTGCTGATCACCGTCGAGCGCGCCGGGATCAACTACGCCGACACCCACCAGGTGGAGAACAGCTACCTGCAGAAGGCGAAGCTGCCGATGATTCCGGGTGGCGAGGTGGTCGGCCGGACCGAGGACGGCCGTCGCGTCGTGGCCCTGGCCGGTGGCGGCGGTTACGCCGAGAAGGCCGTGGCGCCCGCCGCGCTGGCCTTCGATGTACCGGAGGGTGTCAGCGCCGCCGATGCGCTCGCGCTGATCGTCCAGGGCACGACCGCCTGGCACTTGCTGAAGACGATGACGCATCTCGTGCCGGGGGAGTCCGTCCTGGTGCACGCGGGAGCCGGCGGCGTCGGTTCACTCGCCATCCAGCTCGCGAAGCTCTGGGGCGCCGGCCGCGTGATCGCGACCGCGTCCTCCGAGGAGAAGCGCAAGCAGACCCTCGAGCTCGGCGCCGACGTCGCCATCGACAGCGCCCCCGAGGGCCTCAAGGACCGCATCCTCGAGGCGAACGGCGGCAAGGGCGTCGACATCGTGCTGGAGATGGTCGGCGGATCGACGTTCGACGACTCGTTCGACGCGCTCGCGCCGTTCGGCCGGCTGGTCACCTTCGGTGCGGCCTCCCGCGAGGCTGCCCAGCCGATCGCGTCGCAGCGGCTGATGAAGGGCTCGAAGTCGGTCTCCGGCTTCTGGCTGATGGACCTGCTGCGCAACCCGGTCACACTGTCCGACCCGCTGAACGAGCTGTTCGGCCTGATCGTCGACGGCACACTGCACGCGATCGTCGGCGGCGACTACCCGCTGGCCGAGGCTGCCCAGGCCCACGAAGACATGCGAGCCCGCCGGACCGTCGGCAAGCTCGTGCTCGACCCCACACGCTGAATCAGGAGCACAATCATGGTCACTGCAGTCGAGAAGGTTCTTTACACCGCCAAGGCCACCGCTGAGGGCGGCCGCGACGGCAAGGTCGCGAGCAGCGACGGCAAGCTGGACGTCGTCGTCGCCCCGCCGGCCGAGCTGGGTGGTACCGGTGACGGCACCAACCCCGAGCAGCTGTTCGCCGCCGGGTACGCGGCCTGCTTCCAGAGCGCGATGATGACGGTCGCCCGTCGCCTCCGCGTCGACACCGCCGGCTCGACGGTCACCGCCGAGGTCGGCCTCGGCGCGATCCCCGGTGGCGCCTACGGCATCCAGGTCGCCCTGGTCGTCAGCCTGCCGGGCCTCGAGCAGGACGTCGCCCAGGACCTGGTCGAGAAGGCCCACCAGGTCTGCCCGTACTCCAACGCCACCCGCGGCAACATCGTCGTGGACCTGAAGCTGGCCTGATCCCGTCCGATCAGTCCAGTCGCGCCAGGGCCTCCTTCAACAGGCCCTCGGTCGCGGAGACGGGTGCGGCCGCAATCGTGAGCCCCTCCATGATTGCGGCGTACTCGTCGACCTCCTCGAGCTTGTCGAGGTAGAGCGCGCTCGCCGCGTGCTCGATGTAGACGATGTCCGGCAGGTCCCCGTCGGGGAACCGCAGGATGCTGAACGCACCACCCGCGCCGGGGTAGCCGACGCTGCTGAACGGCATGATCTGCAAGGTGATGTTCGGCTGGTGCGCGCACGTCATGAGGTGCTCGATCTGCGCCCGCAACACGTCGACGCCGCCGATCGGCCGGTGCAGCGCCGCCTCGTCAACGACCACCCACAGCCGCGCCGGGGTCGTCCGGGTGAGGATCTGCTGCCGGGTCACCCGCAGCGCCACCCGCTGAGCCACTTCTTCGTCCGGTAGATACGACTTCCCGAGCTGTACGACGGCCCGCGCGTAGGCCTCGGTCTGCAACAAGCCGGGGACGAACATCACCTCGTAGGTCCGGATCAGCGTCGCCGCGACCTCGAGACCCACGTAGTTGGTGAACCAGGTCGGCATCACATCGCCGTACCGGGACCACCAGCCCGGGTTGTTCGCGGCCCGGGCCAGCTCCATCAGCCGGAAGCGTTCGGCGTCGTCCTGCATCCCGTAGAGGTCGAGCAGGTCGCTGACGTCGCGTTCCTTGAAGCCGACCCGGCCGAGCTCCATCCTGCTGACCTTCGACTCCGAGGCGCGGATCTGCCAGCCCGCGTCGGCGCGGCTGATCCCGGCCAGCTCCCGCATCCGGCGCAGCTGTCCGCCCAGCATGATCCGCAGCGCCGTCGGCCCACCATCTCCGCCGCCGGCCACTGGCACACCGTCATCTGTCACAGCCGCACCCGCCGCACCCGTCCACTCACCCATTTCAGCCCGCGATGCTACTCCGTGTCCACGGGCCACGGCCGGTCGCCGCTCCGATGGGTGAGATCAGCTTTGGGCGAGAGCGAGCACGGTCGCGCTCGGCAACGTCGCCAGGGCGGTCCCGTCGATCAGGATCTTCGAGGCGCGGATGCCGCTGCCGATGACCACCGGTCCGGCCTGGACCACGGCCTCGTCCACCAGCACCGGCCACTCCGCCGGAAGGCCGATCGGGGTGATCCCGCCGTACTCCATGCCCGTCGTACCGACGGCGTCGTCCTGCGCGGCGAACGAGATCTTCCGGACGCCGAGGTGCTTGCGGATCACGCCGTTCACATCGGCCCGGTCGTCGGCGAGCACGAGGACGGCGGCGTACGACGACTCACCGCCGCGCTTGCCGAGCACGATCACGCAGTTCGCCGACGCGGCCATCGGTACGTCGTACCGGGCGCAGAACGCGGCCGTGTCGGCCAGCTCGGGATCGATCGCCACCGCGTACGCCGGGAGATCGCCGAGCGCCTCGCGAACGGGCGCGGCCAGGAGTTCCGGAACCTCGGCGGCAGGCCGCCACTCGAGCTTGCCCATCACCGGCGCGGTCACTGGCCCACCAGATCGGCGTACTCGGGGTGCTTCTCGAGGTAGTCCTGGTAGAACGGGCACGCGGGCTTGACCTGCAGCCCGAGCGCGCGGGCGTCGTCCAGCGACTTCACCGCAATCCGTCCGGCCACCCCGCGGCCGCGGAAATCAGGCAGCGTCTCGGCGTGCAGGAACGTGATGCGTCCAGGGTGCAGCGAGTAATCCACGAAGCCCATCAGGTTGCCCTCGGCGTCGAGTGCCTCGTACCGGCTGCGCTCCTTGGCGTCCACCACGCTGATCTCGTTCTCCATACCCGCAACTCTAGGTCGGGTTTGGAATGCGCGGTCCGTGGGGTACGAGCTTCGATGGGCGTGTCCCATCCAGGGACGCGGGGCTCGGGAGGAGCAGGATGAGCAACGAGCACGCACTGGCAGAAGGCAAGGCCATACCCAGCCTCGTGCCGGCCCGGATGGATCGATTGCCGTGGACAAGGTTCCACTGGATGATCGTCGTCGGGCTCGGCGTCTCCTGGATTCTGGACGGTCTCGAGATCCAGCTGGTCTCGCTGGTCGGCAACACGCTGAAAGAGGGCGCCACCCTCGGTCTGAGTACGGCGGAGGTCGGGCTGCTCGCCTCGATCTACCTGGGCGGCGAGGTGGTCGGAGCCCTGGTCTTCGGCCGGCTCACCGACAAGTGGGGCCGGCGGAGTCTGTTCATCATCACCTTGATGGTCTACCTGATCGCTTCCGGCGCGGCGGGTCTGACCTGGGACTTCTGGTCGCTGGCGCTCTGCCGGTTCGTGGCCGGTATGGGGATCGGTGGTGAGTACGCCGCGATCAACTCCGCGATCGACGAGCTGATCCCGTCGAAGTACCGCGGCCGCGTCGACATCGGGGTGAACGGCACCTACTGGGCCGGTGCGCTGATCGGGTCCGCGGTCGGTCTGGTCTTCCTGAACACCGACATCATCCCGATCGAGTGGGGCTGGCGGCTGTGCTTCCTGGTCGGTCCGGTGATGGGTCTGATGATCATCTACCTGCGTCGCCACATCCCGGAGAGCCCGCGCTGGCTGATGACGCACGGCAAGGTCGAAGAGGCCGAGCGCACCGTCGACGGCATCGAGGAGACGGTACGGCGTCAAGGTGGTCAGCTGCGCGAGGTGACCGACGACGAGGCGATCAACCTCGTCGACTACCCGCCGGTGACGTATCGCGAGATCGCCCGGGTGATGCTGCGCGACTACCGCAGCCGCTCGTTCCTCGGCTTCTCGATGATGGTCACCCAGGCCTTCCTCTACAACGCGATCTTCTTCACCTACGCGCTGGTGCTGAAGTCGTACTTCGGGCTGAGCGACTCCGGGGTCGCGCTGTACTTCTTCCCGTTCGCGATCGGCAACCTGGCCGGGCCGCTGATCCTGGGGCACTGGTTCGACACCATCGGCCGGCGCAAGATGATCTTCGCGACGTACTCGATCGCTGCGGTCGTGCTGTTCATCACCGCACTGTTGTTCAACGCCGGTTCGCTGAACGCGACCACGCTGACCCTGATGTGGTGCGTGACGTTCTTCTTCGCCTCGGCCGGCGCATCATCGGCGTACCTGACGGTGAGCGAGATCTTCCCGATCGAACTCCGGGGCCAGGCCATCTCGTTCTTCTTCGCGATCTCGCAGCTCACTGGTGGAGTTGTGGCACCGTTCCTGTTCGCGTCGCTCATCGGTGAGGGCGACCACCCGGCCCGCGGTCCACTGGCCATCGGGTACGTCGTCGGCGCGGTGATCATGCTGGCCGGTGGCATCATCGCCTGGTTCTTCGGTGTCGATGCCGAGGGGCAGTCGCTGGAGAACGTCGCCAAACCGCTGTCGGCTCGCGACGGCGGTGGCGCTCGCTTCCAGGGACCGACCCCCAGGCTGCCGAGTACGGATGCTCAGGGTCGCCGGATCACGCCGGTGAAACCCGAGGCCGAGCAAGGCAAGAACGAACCTCCGGTCAGCTGAGCGCGCGGCGGATGGCATCCATCACGTCGGATGCCATCCGCTTGCTCACTTCGGCGGTCGCGACCATGCCGGAGCCGTGGAACGTGCCGCGGTAGTGGTGCAGTTCGGTGCTGATCCCGTTCTGCAGCAGGCGTTGGGCGTAGGCGATTCCTTCGTCGCGCAGCGGGTCGAACTCGCAGACCGAGACGAAGGCCGGCGGCAGGCCGGACAGGTCCTCAGCACGGGACGGAGCGGCGTACTGGAGTCCGAGGACCTCCGGCGTACCGGACAGGTAGTACTTCCAGCTGTACTCGGCGGCCGGGCGGTTCCAGAGCGGGGTGTCGACGAACTCCACCATGGACGGGGTGTCCAGGCGGTCGTCGAGCTCGGGGATCTCGAGCACCTGGAAGCAGATCGGCGGACCCTGCCGGTCGCGGGCGAGAAGCGCGACCGCCGCGGACAGGCCGCCGCCCGCGCTCGCCCCGCCGACCGCGATGCGGGCCGGGTCGATGCCGAGTTCCTCGGCGTTGGCGGCGAGCCATTCGAGCGTCGCGTAGCAGTCTTCGAGGCCGGCCGGGAACGGGTGCTCAGGCGCGAGCCGGTAGTCGGGGGAGACGACGATCGCGCCGGCACCGGCGGCGATGTCGACCGGGCCCTGCTCGAACGTGTCGATGTCGCCCATCACGAACCCGCCGCCGTGGATGCTCACGAACCCGGGCCGCAGCCCGTCGACCGGTCCGCCCGGCAGGTAGAGCTTCGCGCGGCTGGCGTAGCCGTCGTGGCTGGGGATCGTCACCTCACGGATCTCGATCCCGTCCGGTACGACGACCGGCGGGATCAGGCCGGCCGCCTCGGACTGGTTCGCGCGCAGCGCGTCCATGTCGCCGAGGTCGACGTCCGGAATCATGGCCAGCCAGGGCAGCAGTTCGGGGTCGATCGCGTACTGGGTCATCGTGGTGCCTCTCTGTTCGCCGACACCTTGAGCATCCGGTCCCAGCCTGCCACGGCGCAGCCGCCGGGTGGCGGGGATCCGGGGCCCGCGTTCCGACGATCGGCGTAACCTCTCGGTATGAAGGGGCTGTTGCTGCGACTCTCCTCGCTGGACTCCGACGCGGAGAGCGCCGTCCGCGTGATCGGATTCTTCGACGCCCTGATGACGGATCGCGCCGAGCTCGCCACCTTGCTCCGCAGTACGGCGGCCCTCGCGGAATGCCCGGTCGGTGTCGATGCCCCCGGTCGCGGCCTCGTGCTGTGCGCCGACCCGTCCGGCACCATCGATCTCGGCGGGCCACCTGCAGGAGCCGAGCTCCGCGAGTACGGCGACGCCCGCTTCTGGCTTGCCCGCTCCGGATCCGCCTTGCCCCTCGACGAGATAGTCCTGGAACGCTTCGCCCTGGCCGGGTCGTTGCTCCTGGACCGCACAGTCAGCAACCTCCCGGCGGTTGGCGACCCGGCCCTGGTCGAGCTGGTCGTCTCCGCCACCGCAGGCATCGCCGAACGCTCCCGAGCCCTCCACCTGTTGGGCATCACCCCCACCGCGACCCTCCGCGTTGCCGTCTCCACCCCGTGCCCGCCGGCCACGGGATCGGCCCCCGTCGCCTGCCCGCCCTCCGTCGCACCTGACGCTCGTGTGGTCTCCGGTCCGGTCGGCGCGCTCATGGTGTCGTTGTGGACGGGCTCGGAGCTCGCGCCGCCCTCCGATGGGGTTCGGACAGGGATCGGTCCGCTGGTGCCTGCCATTCGGGCTGCTGACTCTTGGCGGGATGCCTGTACGGCGCTCCGACTCACCTCGCCGCAGGACCCCGTCGTACGGGCTGATGACCTGGGCGGGCTGCTCGCGGTGGTCGAGCGACTGCGCCCCGAGGACATCGCGGCCTCACCCGACGTCGCCGCGCTCGACCGCATCGCGGCCGAACCAGGCGGCGACGACCTGCTCGCGATCCTGCGCGCGTTCTCCGTCACGGACTCGGTTCGCAGGGCGGCGGCGCTCGTCTACCGCCACCACAGCACGGTCGCCTACCACCTCGAGCATGCCGAGTCCGTCCTCGGCTTCCCGTTCAGCAACGCGAGCGGTCGCTTCCGCCTGTACCTGGCCTTGACGATGCGGGCCTTAGGATCGACCGCGTGGCAGGACTCCTGATCGCTGGTACGACGTCCGACGCCGGCAAGACGACCGTGGTGACCGGGCTGTGCCGCTGGCTCGCACGCCAGGGGGTGCGGGTGGCGCCGTACAAGGCCCAGAACATGTCGAACAACTCAATGGTCTGCGCCGACGGTACCGAGATCGGCCGCGCGCAGTGGATCCAGGCGATCGCCGCCGGCGCCGAGCCCGAGGCCGCGATGAACCCGGTACTGCTCAAGCCCGGGAGCGACCGCCGCAGCCACGTCGTACTGATGGGCCAGCCGTGGGGCGAGCTCTCCGCCCGCGGCTTCCTGACCGAGCGTGCCGAGCTCGCCAAGGCAGCCTTCGCCGCGTACGACGACCTCGCCGCGCGCTACGACGTGGTGATCGCCGAGGGCGCGGGCAGCCCCACCGAGATCAATCTGCGCCAGTCGGATTACGTGAACATGGGCCTCGCCCAGCACATCAAGTCGCCGGTGGTCGTGGTCGGCGACATCGATCGCGGGGGAGTGTTCGCCTCGATGTTCGGCACGGTCGCGCTGCTCGATGCGGCCGACCAGGCCCTGATCAGCGGCTTCCTGGTGAACAAGTTCCGCGGCGACGTCTCGCTCCTCCAGCCCGGCATCGACATGCTCAGCACGGTCACCGGCCGGCCGACGTACGGGATCCTCCCGTGGCTGCCCGAGCTCTGGCTGGACTCCGAGGACGCCCTGGACATCCCGGTACGGCGTACCGCGGCGAGCGCGGACGTGTTGTCGATCGCGGTCGTCCGCTTCCCGCGGATCAGCAACTTCACCGACCTCGACGCACTCGCCGCCGAACCCACCAACAGCGTCTTCTTCACCACCAGCCCGGCCGAGGTCCGCGACGCCGATCTCGTCGTCCTCCCCGGCTCTCGCGCGACTGTCTCCGACCTGGAGTGGATGCGCTCCCTCGGTCTGGACACAGCAGTCGCCACCCGCGCGGCGCACGGTCGACCCGTCCTCGGCATCTGCGGTGGCTACCAGCTCCTCGGTGGCCCCATCACCGACCCCGACGGCGTCGAAGGCGGCGGCACCCACACCGGCCTAGGTCTGTTGCCGGTAGCAACCGAATTCGCCCGCGCCAAGACCCTCGCCCGCCCGGCACCAACGGCGTACGAGATCCACCACGGCGTAGTGACCGTCACCGGCGACGCCGACCCCTTCCCCGGCGGCTGCCGCACCGCCACCACCTGGGGCACCATCTGGCACGGCCTCCTCGACGACGACGCCGCCCGGCACGCCTTCCTCACCGAGATCGCCACCCTCACCAACAAACCCGCCCCCGACGGCACCACCTCCTTCACCGCCCTCCGCGAATCCCGCCTGAACCGCCTGGCCGACGCCATCGATGCCCACGTCAACACCGACGCCCTCCTGGACCTGATCCACCAAGGCCCCACCCCCACCCCCTTCATCCCACCCGGCGCCCCCAAAACTGTCTGAGGGCTTGGTTAGCGTGCTGGGTATGAAGACGGTGCTGCATGAGTATCTGAAGGACACGCGAGCGTTGTTGCTGGCGAAGTTGGAGGGGATCAGCGAGTTCGATCGGCGGCGGCCGTTGGTGCCGTCGGGGTCGAATCTGCTGGGGCTGGTGAAGCATCTCGCGGGGGTTGAGTACGTGTACCTCGGGACGAGTGTGGGGCGTCCGCCGGCGGAGGTGTTGCCGTGGGAGGCGGACGGGTCGGTGTGGGAGGGGGCTGACATGTGGGTTCAGCCGAGTGAGAGCACGGAGTACATCACCGACCTGTATCGCAAGGCTTGTGCGCACGGGGACGAGTCGATTGCGCAGTTCGAGCTGGATACGCCGGCTGAGGTGCCGCATTGGGCTGAGGACAAGCGGCGTACGACGTTTGGTGCGTTGCTGGTCCGGATGGTCGACGAGACCGCGCATCACGCGGGTCACGCCGACATCATCCGGGAGCTGATCGACGGGCAGGGTGGCTCCGACGCCGGCATGCTGGACGAGGCCGGCTGGTCGGAGTACTACACCACCATTCAGCGGGCGGCCGAGACCTTCAAGCAGGTCACCAACCCAGCGCCGTGATCTCGGCGGCGCTGGTCCACGGGCCGCGGTTTCCGGCTTCGGTCAGGGCACGCAGCCGGATGCAGCGAGCGGTCGTCGGCCAGCAGCGGATGGTCTTGGCCTCGGCGGTGTCGGCGAACCGGCCGGTCGCGTGGGCCGAGCCCCAGTTGGTGCCGTCGGTGCTGAGATAGAGCTCGTACTGACCGATGCGTCCGTTGGCGCTGCCGTCCTGACGCGGTAAGACAGTGAGCCCTGTGACGGTTCGTGCGGACCCCAGATCGAGCTGGATCTCGTGCGGCAAGGCGGCGGCAGGCTCGCTCCACCGCGAGTGCCAGTACGTCGCTGAGTTCCGATCGACGACCGCGGACGCGGGCTCGGAGCTCTCTTGGCTGTCGAACGACCGCACGGATGCCGCAAGCCGACCGGATGCCATCACCGGGTCACTGATCCCGGCAACGCCCTTCTCGAGACGTCCGGCGAACCGGCGGCTGAACCCATCGGTCGTATCGGCGGTCGCTGTCAGGTCGTACCAGCCGTCGGCACCGTTCGCCGTACTCCACCAGTCCTCGACGCTGGCACCAGCGGCGACGCTGTAGGTCCACGGACCACCAGCGCGGTTGTTGGTCTGGATGGTGACCACGCAGGCCTTGGACCCGGAGTTCGTCATCTTCAGCCAGACCAGGTTGTCGGCCGGCGCATAGCGCAGGGTGACCTCGGGGTTGGCGTTCCCGCTGGTGGTCGCCGTGGTCCGGTTGCCGGTGAACCGCCGGAGAAATCCGTTCGGACCGGCGACGGTCAGGTCGTAGGCACCGCTCGGCGTACCGGCTTGCCAATAGTCGGAGAGGTTGCTTCCGGCACCGACTGTGTAGCGCCACGGCCCGTCGGTCCGGAAGGCGTTGGCATACACGTAAAAGTGCGCGCCTGCCGATCCCGTGTTGCTGAAGTCGATCCAGAACTTGTCGGCGGCAACTCGACCGGAGACCGTCAACGCATAGGGCAACGGTCGCGCCGTCCGCACACCGGCTTCCTGCACCGGCAGTGCCTGGTTGGCAGGCGGAGCCGGGTACGTCGTCTCCCAGCCGGGTGTTGGGGGAGTGCTCGGCAAGGTCGGGTACGTGGGGTTCGAGGTCGTCAGATCCAGCGCGGAGGTGAGGTCACCGCAGACCGAGCGCCGCCAGGGCGAGATGTTCGGTTCGGCGATCCCGGACCATTGTTCCAGGAACCGCAGTACCGACGTGTGGTCGAAGACCTGGGAGCAGACGTTGCCGCCGCGACTCCACGGCGAGACCACGAGCATCGGGACCCGGTTGCCCAGACCGATCGGCTCACCGTTCACCAGCTCGTCGGCGACCCCCGGCGTCGACTGGCCCTCGTCCGCGTTCACCGGCGGAACGGGCGGCGGGACGTGATCGAAGTAGCCGTCGTTCTCGTCGTACGTGATCAGGACGAGCGTTTTGTTCCAGACCGCCGGATTCGAGGCGAGCTTGTCGAGGATGTCCTTGGTGAAGTTGGCCCCCTCGGCCGGGCCCCAGGCCGGGTGCTCGCACTTCGGTTCCGGCGCCACGATCCACGAGACTGCAGGCAGCCGACCGGCGGCAACGTCGGCCCCGAAGGCAGGCACGAGCTGGTCCGCGGCGACCCGCGCCAGCCCGCGGTCGTACAGCCGGCGCTCGGCCGCCGTGAGCGTGGCGACTCCGTCCGCGAGTTGCTGCAGCAGGGTTGCGCGCTGCGACGCGTTTCCCGGCCGGACGCCTTGGTCATAGAAGAACTCGAGCTTGCTGTACGACGTCTTGGCGAGCGCCTTCCGCCCGACGTCGAGGAACTTCTTGAAGAAGTCGAGGGAGTTGTCGCCGTAGTTGTCCCACTCCTGATAGACCTTCCAGCTCTTGCCGGCGGCCTCGAGGCGTTCCGCGTACGTCGTCCAGGTGTAGCCGGTGTGGCTCGGGTTCTGCCACGCATCGTTGCCGATGGCCCGGTTCGACGTACCGGGTTCGTAGCCGAGCATGCCGCTGAACAGGTAGAACCGGTTCGGGTTCGTGGGGCCGAGTTCCGAGCAGTGGTAGGCGTCGCAGATCGTGAACGCGTCCGCGAGGGCGTAGTAGAACGGCAGCTCGGATCGCAGCAGCGTCGCCATCGTGTACTTCGACTTCTGCGGAATCCATTGATCCATCCGGCCGTGGTTCCAGGCGTTGTGGCCGGACGCCCAGTCGTGCGGGGTTCCGGTCATGTACTGACTCGCCACCGGATAGGGCAGCACATACCCCGAACCGTTCGGCTGGTAGAACACCGACCGGCCGCTCGACAGCGTTCGCGCCTGCGGATCGTTGAATCCGCGCACCCCGCGCAGCGTCCCGTAGTAGTGGTCGAAGGACCGGTTCTCCTGCATCAGGATCACCACGTGCTCGATCATCTCCAGGCCGCCGGTGGGGGCGGGCGCGGCGAGCGCTCGCTGGAGGCTGTCGGGGAGAGCGGAGAAGACGCCGGCGGCCGCAGCCGTGAGTCCGGTCGTCCGGAGGAAGTCACGCCTGTCCATCGTCATGTGTTTACCTGTTCGTTCGGGGCGGAAGTGTGCAGTACTGCGCATCTGGTTTAGCGGCCGCTGGTGAACGCGTCAAGATCACGCGGTGGACAATGCCCGGGGAACCCACGAATGCCGGTGGATACGACTCTGAGTCGTGCTGCGCCGATGACTTGACGACTGTGACAGTAGAACTGTCACAATGGCGGCATGGGACCCCTGGAAGGCGTGAAGGTCGTCGAGCTGGCCGGGATCGGTCCGGCGCCGTTCGCGTGCATGCTGCTGGCCGAGCTCGGTGCCGAGGTGCTGCGGATCGAGCGGCCGGGTGGCGGGCTCGCGATGGGACCGCCCGAGCTCGAGCTCGTCAATCGCGGCCGCCGCAACGTCGCGCTCGACCTGAAGAACCCGGCCGCGATCGACGTCGTACGGCGTTTGGTCGCGGAGGCCGACGTACTGGTCGAGGGGTTCCGGCCTGGCGTGGCCGAGCGGCTCGGTGTCGGTCCGGAGGACTGTGCGGCGATCAACCCGCGGCTCGTCTACGGCCGGATGACCGGCTGGGGTCAGGACGGACCGTTGGCCCAGGCGGCCGGGCATGACATCGACTACCTCGCGTTGTCGGGTGCGCTGCACCTGATCGGGCGAGCCGGGGGGCCACCGCAGGTCCCCGCGAACATCCTCGGTGACTTCGCCGGAGGCTCGCTCTACCTGGTGGTCGGCGTACTGGCTGCTCTGCACAACGCGCAGCGGACCGGCCAGGGCCAGGTGGTGGATGCCGCGATCGTGGACGGTTCCGCCCATCTGACAACCATGCTGCTGGGTGCCTTGGCCGGCGGAGCGTGGAAGCAGGAGCGCGGGACGAACCTCCTCGACACCGGCGCACCGTTCTACGACGTGTATGAGACGGCCGACGGCCTGCACATGGCGGTCGGCGCGATCGAGCCGCAGTTCTACGCCGAGCTGATCAGCAAGCTCGGCATTGAGGCGCCGGACCGCTACGACCAGGCGAACTGGCCCGAGCTGCACAAGTTGCTCGCGGAGACCTTCCGGCAGCGGCCCCAGGCCGAGTGGGCCGAGCTCTTCGACGGCTCCGACGCCTGCGTCGCCCCGGTTCTCCCGCTCGCCGGTGACCACCCGCATCTCGCTGCCCGCAGCACGTTCGTGGACAAGGACGGCGTCCGCCAGGCCGCGCCCGCACCACGTTTCTCCCGTACGCCGACCTCCCTCGACCGGCCTCCCGCGCCGGCCGGTCAACACACCCGCGAGGCCCTGGCTGACTGGGGAATCACCGACATCGACGGTCTCCTTGCGACCGGCGCCGCCCACCAGAATTAGGCACTGTCAGATCTGATCTGAAAGGAACCCGCCTGTGGAACGTCAGCTCTTCGACGCCGATCACGACGCCTTCCGGGAGACCGTCCGGGCCTTCTGTGACAAGGAGATCGTCCCGCACCACGACGCCTGGGAAGAGGCCGGCATCGTGCCGCGGGAGCTCTGGACCGCGGCCGGTCGGACCGGGCTGCTCGGGTTCATGGTCCCGGAGGGGTACGGCGGCGGCGGGGTGCGCGACTTCCGGTTCAACGCGGTGCTCCTCGAGGAGGCGGCCCGGGCCCACGCCAGTGGCGTCGGCTTCTCGCTGCACACCGACATCGTCTCGGCGTACCTGCTGGACTATGCGAACGACGAGCAGAAGGCTCGCTGGCTGCCCGGATTCTGCTCCGGCGAGACGATCACCGCCATCGCGATGAGCGAGCCCGGCGCGGGCAGCGACCTGCAGGGCATCCAGACCACCGCCCGCCGCGACGGCGACCACTATGTCCTGAACGGTCAGAAGACCTTCATCTCGAACGGGATCCTCGCCGACCTGGTGATCGTGGTCGCCAAGACCGACCCGGACGCCGGTGCCCAGGGCATCTCGCTGATCGTCGTCGAGCGTGGAACGGAGGGCTTCGAGCGCGGCCGCAACCTCGACAAGATCGGCCTCAAGGCCCAGGACACCGCCGAACTCTTCTTCGACAACGTCCGGGTCCCCGCCACCAACCTGCTCGGCGAAGAGGGCCAGGGCTTCGTCTACCTGATGCAGAAGCTCCCGCAGGAGCGCCTCGCCATCGCCGTAATCGCGGTCGCCGCCTGCGAGAACGTCCTCGACGAAACCCTGCGTTACGTCAAGGAACGCACCGCCTTCGGCCGCCCGATCGGCTCCTTCCAGAACAGCCGTTTCGTGCTCGCCGAACTCGCGACCGAGATCCAGATCGCCCGCGTCTTCGTCGACCGCTGCGTCACCGAACTCAACGCCGGCACCCTCACCGTCGCCGAGGCCGCGATGGCCAAGTGGTGGACCACCGAACTCCAGAAGAAGGTCGTCGACCGCTGCCTGCAGCTGTACGGCGGCTACGGGTTCATGACCGAGTACCCGATCGCCAAGGCCTACCTCGACACCCGGGTCCAGACCATCTACGGCGGCACCACCGAAATCATGAAAGAAATCATCGGCAGAACGATGGGCATCTGAGAGGTCCGGATGGTTGACTGCCCTCAGGGATGCCTGAGGGAGGTCGGCCATGGGGATTGTTTCGCCGGGGTTCACCGGTCGTCATCGCAGTGGGACGGAGCTTCCGCCGGGGCAGTACCTGACGCATGATTTTCCGGTGCTGTCGGCGGGGCCGACGCCGCAGGTGCGGACCGAGCACTGGGAATTCACCGTCACCACGGAGACCGGCGAGAAACACAAGTGGGACTGGGCCGCGCTGCTCGCGTTGCCGTCCGACGAGTTCACCAAGGACATCCACTGTGTGACACGGTGGTCGAAGCTGCAGACGGAGTGGCAGGGCGTCTCGCTCGACACCCTCCTGGCGGATGTCGAGACCGGGGCGGACTTCGCGCTCGTGAGCAGCTACGGCGGCTACACGACCAACCTGCCGCTGGACGACCTGCTGGACGGTCAGGCCTGGATCGCCTACGAGTACGAGGGCGAACCGATCGACCCCGAGCACGGCGGGCCGGCACGGTTGCTGGTGCCGCACCTGTACTTCTGGAAGAGCGCGAAGTGGGTCCGCGGCCTCACGCTGTCCGACAGCGAAGACCTCGGTTTCTGGGAGACGGCCGGCTACCACGAGTACGGAGACCCATGGAAAGAACAGCGGTACGCCGGCGACTGAGCTGGCAGGTCGCCACCGTCGTCGAGGTACGGCGGGAGACGGCGACGGCCAGCACGATCGTGCTCGACGTTCCGGACTGGCCCGGTCACCTCGCCGGGCAGCATCTCGATGTCCGGCTGACCGCGGAGGACGGCTACCGCGCCTCCCGCTCGTACTCGATCGCGTCGGCGTGGGCAGGTTCCACGATCGAGCTGACGGTCGAACAGGTGCCGGACGGAGAGGTCTCGCCGTACCTGGTCGAGGTCTTGAAGCCCGGTGACCCGCTCGAGCTGCGTGGCCCGGTCGGCGGCTGGTTCGTCTGGAAGCCCGAGCAGGAAGGGCCGGTCCAGCTGATCGGCGGCGGTTCCGGCGTCGTACCGCTGCGGGCGATGCTGCAGGCCCACACTGCCAGTACGACGCCAGTCCGGCTGCTGTACTCCGTCCGCCGACCCACGTCGGTGATCTACGTGGACGACCTGCGTGAGCTGGCGGCATCCGACAACGTGCACGTCAGTCTCGTCTACACCCGCGAAGCTCCGCCGGGGGAGACGCGAGTCGGCCGGATCGACGCGGACGTGATCGATCGGCTCGCCTTCACACCGGCCGACGAGCCGACGACGTACGTCTGCGGTCCGACGCCGTTCGTGGAGACCGTGGCCGACCTACTCGTTGCCGCTGGCCACGATCCCGCCCGGATCCGCACCGAGCGCTTCGGTCCAACAGGGGGTTAGCAATGACTGACTATCTGGACGGCAACGCCGCCGCCGGCGCGCTGAGTGAGGTGTTCGCGGTCGACGTCACCGCCGCGATCACCCGCTGCGATGGTTGTGGCCAGACGGGTGTCTTCGCCGACACCCGCCTCTACCTCAACGCGCCCGGCATGGTCGCCCGCTGTCCGGGCTGTGACCACGTGCTGTTGCGCGTGGTCACCACGCCGACCGAGACGTACGTCGACCTCCGTGGACTGACCTACCTGAGGCTTCCCACGCCCTGATCCACCTTCACGTCGACCGCGAACGGCCGCACGGCACCGGTGAGCAACGGCATGCCGCTGCGGTCGTTCAGCAGGTAGCGCCGGAAGAACGCCGACGTGTACGCCGTCGCGACCGACCGCTGCTGCGACTCGGTGATCCGCCGGTCCTTGCAGTCCGCGGGTGCGTCGTCGTACGCGCCGACCTGACTGCTCGACGGTGACCACTGGGTGTTGAAGAAGTCGTGGTTGGCGCCGCGCACAGTCCACTCGTAGAGCGGCTGCTTGTTGTTGGCCTGCAGGTAGTCGTAGACGTTGCCGCGGACCGCGCCATCGCAGGTGCCGATGAAGGCACCGACCGGAACGTTCGTGATCCGGTAGCCGTCGAGCTCGGGGTTGTTCGGGTCGTCGTCGGGGGAGTAGGGCTCCGCGGCGGCGAGCGGGATGACTGCCTTGATGCGGACGCCGGCCGGCCAGTCCTTCTGGTGAATGTCGGCGGCCTCGAACAGCGTGCCGCGACCGCCGCGGGAATGGCCCATCAGGCCGACGTTCGTCAGATCGGCGTGGCCCTTGAAGTTCACCGGCAGCTTGCCGGCGAGCGGTCCACCGCCGGTGCTCGACAGCTGCTGCCACATCTTCAGGTGCTGGTTGATCAAAGCGGCTCGGGCCTCGTCCTGCTCTTGGCCCATCCGGGCCTTCGTGCCGTTCGCGCTGATCGAGATCACGATCATGCCCCGCGCGGCGAGCGTCGTACCGAGGTAGTCGTAGCCGCGGTAGTTCGGGATCTCCGGTGTGCCCTTCGCGCACGGCCAGGCGTCCAGCTTCTCGTAGTCCTGGTCTTCCCACGCCTGCTTGTCCGCGCAACTGATCCACAGACCGTGCGAGATCAGTACGACGGGATAGCGGTGCCCGGCGAGGTCTTTCGGGTAGTGAACGACGGCCGTGAGCTCGCCCTTCGCGGGCGTCCCGTCGGCCGATGGTGGGAGCTCGAACACCGAGTCTCCCAGGGAATAGGTGGCGATGCCGACCCGGTGCGTCGTGGATGCGGTTGCTGTGGGCAACCAAACCACCGAGAGCAGGAGGGCGGCTGCAGCGGTCAGGATCTTCTTCACTCCAGCAGGACGCGGGAGGACCCGATCAGGTTGTCCTGCCCTTGGCCCGTTTGCTCTGGGTCCGGCGGATCGTCTCGCGCTGCGTCTCGCCGACCGCCCGCTCGTAGGCGATCACAAGGCCCTGGATGGTGACCGGCTTGAACCGCTCGACGAGCTGCTGGATGTGCTCGGGCGCGCCGCCCGAGTCCCGGTAGTGCGGCCAGACCATGGTCCGGAACACCTCGGTGAGCTCCTCGGCGAGCGCCTTGCCGTGCTCGGAGAAGATCCGGGTCACCGCCAGGACCGCATCGACCGGCAGATCGAGGTCGAGCAGCTCGGCACCGAGCCCGAGATGGGCGGTCGCGACGTGGAAAACGTCTTCGTCCGGAGTCGGCTCGACCACGCCGAGCGCGACCAGCGCGACGATGTCGTCATCACTCAGGTCACGGCCGGTACGTCGTACCAGGGCTGCTCGATCGAGGGTCTCGGGCAGGTCGCGCATCCACGGGGTGAGCAGGGTGCGGTGCAGTGCGATGTCTTCGGGTGTGGCGTCGGCCGGGATCCGCTCCAGGTAGCCCTCGATCGCGGACAACGTGAAGCCGTGTGCCTGCAGTTCCCGGACCAGGTCGAGCCGGGCGATGTGCTCGGCACCGTAGTACCCGACCCGGCCGCGGCGGATCGGCGGCGGGATCAGGCCGCGCCCGGCGTAGAACCGCAACGTCCGCACGGTCATGCCGACCCGCGCCGACAGTTCGTCGACGGTGAGCGTGGCGTCGTCCGCACCCTCCGGCTTGCCGGTCGTTGACACAGTGGGCATGGCGGAGATCATAACGAGCCCCCTTGACGACCGTGACACCAACACTGTCACAATGCGAGGGACGACTCGACCGACGGGAACATCATGAGCGAAGCCTTCCTGTACGACGCGATCCGCACGCCGCGGGGCAAGGGCAAGCCGACCGGCGCCCTGCACGAGGTGAAACCGATCCAGCTGATCACCGGTCTGCTGGACGAGTACCGGACCCGCAACCCGCAGCTCGATCTCGCCGAGATCGACGACGTCGTGCTCGGCGTGGTGACGCCGATCGGCGACCAGGGCATGGACATCGCCCGGACCGCCGTCCTGATGGCCGGCTACCCGGACACGACCGGTGGCGTCCAGCTCAACCGCTTCTGCGCCTCCGGTCTGGAGGCGGTCAACCAGGCCGCGCAGCGGGTCCGCTCCGGCTGGGAGGACTTCATCCTGGCCGGCGGTGTCGAGTCGATGTCCCGGGTCAAGATGGGCTCGGACGGCGGCGCGTGGGCGATGGACCCGGAGACCGCGCTGGCCACCGGCTTCATCCCGCAGGGCATCAGCGCCGATCTGATCGCGACCATGGACGGCTTCTCCCGGACCGACGTCGACGCCTACGCCGCCGAGTCCCACGCACGGGCCGCCAAGGCCTGGGCCAACGGGTACTTCGCGCGTTCCGTCGTACCGGTGCTGGACCGCAACGGTCTGCAGATCCTGGACCACGACGAGCTCGTGCGCCCCGGTACGACGGTTGAAACGCTGGCCGGGTTGCCGGCGTCGTTCGCCGCGATCGGGGAGCACGGCGGGTTCGACGCGGTCGCCCTGGAGGAGTACGTGAAGGTCGAGCGGATCGAACACGTGCACCACGCCGGGAACTCGTCGGGCATCGTCGACGGCGCGGCGCTCGTGGCCGTGGGCAGCGCGAAGGCAGGTGAGGCTCTCGGCCAGGCGCCGCGTGGTCGCGTGGTGTCCGTCGGCGTGAGTGGCGCGGATCCGACGATCATGCTCACCGGTCCCGCACCTGCCGCGCGTAAGGCGCTGGCGAAGGCCGGGCTCGAGGCGTCCGACATCGACCTGTTCGAGATGAACGAGGCGTTCGCCGCGGCGGTCCTGCACTTCATGCGCGATCTCGACGTACCGCACGAGAAGGTGAACGTGAACGGCGGCGCGATCGCGCTCGGGCACCCGCTCGGCGCCACCGGCGCGATGCAGATCGGAACCCTGCTGGACGAGCTGGAGCGGCGCGAGCTCCGCTACGGTCTGGCCACCCTGTGCGTCGGCGGCGGTATGGGCGTCGCGACGATCATCGAGAGGCTTGCGGCATGATCGACTGGACCGAGGACGCGGGCATCGTCACCCTGACGATGAATGATCCCGATGCGTCGGCGAACACGATGAACGACGCGTACGTCGCCGCGATGGGCGCGACCGTCGAGCGGCTGCAGGGTGCGAAGGAGACGCTGAAGGGCGTCATCGTGACCAGCGCCAAGTCGACGTTCTTTGCCGGGGGCAATCTTCAGCAGCTGGTGCAGATCCAGCCGGAGCACGCCCAGCAGGTCTTCGACCAGATCGAAGAGGTCAAGCGCCAGCTGCGGGTGCTGGAGACCCTCGGTGTGCCGGTCGTTGCCGCGATCAACGGTACGGCGCTCGGCGGCGGGCTGGAGATCGCGCTCGCCACGCACCACCGGATCGTTGCCGATGACAACCGGATCGAGATCGGCGTACCGGAGGTGACGCTCGGTCTGCTGCCCGGTGGGGGCGGCGTGACGCGGACGGTCCGGATGCTCGGGCTGCAGGACGCGTTGATGAAGGTGCTGCTGCAGGGGCAGCGGATGAAGCCTGCCCATGCTGCGAGTGTTGGCATCGTCGACGAGGTGGTCCCCGCCGATCAGCTGCTCACCGCGGCACGTGCGTGGATCACGTCGTACGAGGGCGACGCCAAGCAGCCGTGGGACCGCGACGGATACAAGATCCCCGGTGGTACGCCGTCCTCGCCGAAGCTGGCCGCGTTCCTGCCGGCCTTCCCGGCGAACCTGCGCAAGCAGCTCAAGGGTGCGCCGTACCCGGCGCCGCGGGCGATCATGAGCGCCGCGATCGAGGGGGCGCAGGTCGACTTCGCGACCGCCTCCCGGATCGAGTCGCGGTACTTCGTCTCGCTGGCGACCGGACAGATCTCGAAGAACATGATCAAGGCGTTCTTCTTCGACCTGCAGGCGATCAACGCCGGGGCCTCCCGGCCGGACGGCGTACCGGCGTACAAGGCACGGAAGGTCGGCGTCCTCGGCGCGGGGATGATGGGCGCCGGGATCGCCTACGAGTGTGCGAAGGCCGGGATGGAGGTCGTGCTCAAGGACGTCTCGCCGGAGGCGGCCGAGAAGGGCAAGGCGTACTCGGAGAAGCTGCTCGCCAAGCAGGTGCAGAAGGGGCGGAAGACGCCGGAGCAGGTCGAGGAGTTCCTCAGCCGGATCACGCCGACCGCGGACCCGAACGACCTGGCCGGTGCCGACCTGGTGATCGAGGCGGTCTTCGAGAGCGAGGAGCTCAAGCAGAAGGTCTTCGCCGAGATCGCGGGCGTCATCGAGCCGGATGCGCTGCTCTGCTCGAACACCTCGACGCTGCCGATCACCTCGCTGGCCGACGGGATCGCCCGGCAGGGTGGGTTGGGGCGGGGCCGAAGGCAGAGCGCTGCCGACTTCGTCGGCATGCACTTCTTCTCCCCGGTCGACCGGATGCCTGCGGTCGAGCTGATCGTGGGGGAGAAGACGTCGGACCGGACCCTCGCGAAGGCGTACGACGTCGTACGGCAGATCAAGAAGACGCCGATCGTGGTCAACGACAGCCGCGGCTTCTTCACCTCGCGCGTCTTCGGCACGCTGGTGATGGAGGGCGCGGCGATGGTCGGTGAGGGGGTCGACCCGGTGATGATCGAGCGCGCCGCGTCGCTGGCCGGGTTCCCGGCACCGCCGCTGGCGATGATCGACGAGGTCACGCTGACGCTGCCGCAGAAGATCCGCGACGCGGCCCGCGCGGCCGGTGGCAGCGCTGGTGCCTTCGACGACCACGCCGGGATGGCGGTCACCGACCGGATGGTCAACGAGTTCGACCGGCGCGGCAAGGCGGCCGGTGCGGGCTTCTACGACTACCCGGCCGACGGACCGAAGCGGCTCTGGCCCGGACTGCGCGAGCATTTCACCGGTACGTCGGACGCCACCGTGGTCGACCTCCAGGACCGGTTCACGTTCATCATGTCGCTGGAGACCGTGCGCTGCCTCGACGAGGGCGTACTGCGGTCGGTCGCGGACGCGAACATCGGGTCGATCTTCGGCATCGGCTTCCCGCCGCTGCTCGGTGGAGCGCTCCAGGCGATCAACTCCTACGGCGTACCGGAGTTCGTTGAAAGAGCAACGGAATTGGCCGCGAAGTACGGGGCGCGGTTCGCCCCAACGGAGTCGTTGATCCGGATGGCCGAGGCTGGCAAAACGTTTAACTGATCACGGCTGGATACCGTACGCGCAACATTCCACACAATCGAACAAAGAACAGCGCGCCCGGTCTTGCGCCGGGCGCGCTTTTGGGTCAGTGTGCCTGTACTTCTTCAACGATTCACCCGACTAGGTTTCTCGGGTGGAGGCTGTTGTGATGTTCGTTTTAGTTGTACCGTGTGCGAAATCGGAGATGCTTAACGCTGTTAAGTAACTCGGAACTCCTGGCGCCCTAACCCCTGCGGCGCTGCTCTGAGGGAAGGTGGAAGTCATGCCTGCTCATGTTCCGAACGCCGGTCTGAACCGGCGGGATCTGCTCAAGCGGGCCGGCGGACTGGCCGCACTCGCCGCGTTCACCGCGGCCTGCGGAGGCAATACCGGCAGACCGTCCAGCGGTGGCGGTGGTGGTGGGGCGAAGGTCAACCTGTCGCAGTGGTACCACCAGTACGGCGAGGCCGGCACCAAGGAGGCCGCGCTCAAGTACGCCAAGGCCTACACCGACGCGAACGTCGCGGTCGAGTGGACGCCGGGCGACTACGGCAGCAAGCTCGCCTCCGGACTGCTCTCCAACAAGGGCCCGGACGTCTTCGAGAGCCAGCTGAACATCGGCATGGTGAAGAGCAACCAGGTGGTGCCGCTCGACGACATCCTGGCCGACGTCAAGGACGACTTCACCGAGGGCGACCTCGCGACCAACACCGTCGACGGCAAGGTCTACGGGATCCGGATGATCGTCGACCCGCAGGTCATCTACTACCGCAAGTCGCTGCTCGACAAGGCCGGCATCAAGCCGCCGGAGACGATCGACGACCTGATCGCCGCGGCCAAGGGACTCACCACCGACAAGGTGAAGGGCATCTTCGTCGGCAACGACGGCGGTCTGGCGCTCGGCGGTCCGGCGCTGTGGTCGTCCGGCGGCGCGTACCTGACCGACGACCACAAGCCCGGCTTCACCAACGACCGTGCGGCCCAGGCCTTCGGCAAGCTGCACGAGTTGTACGCGAGCAAGAGCGTGCTGCTCGGAGCGCCGACCGACTGGACCGACCCGGGCGCGCTGATCCAGGGCCTGGTCGCCATGCAGTGGATCGGGATGTGGGCCCTCCCGGCGATGCAGAAGGCGCTCGGCGACGACCTCGGCGTGATCGCGTTCCCGAAGCTCGACGCGCAGGGCAAGCAGGCCGTGTACTCCGGCGGCTGGACCCAGTTCGTCTCCGCCAAGAGCGCGAACGTGGACGCCGCGAAGAAGTTCGTGAAGTGGCTGTGGATCGACCAGGCCGAGTTCCAGGAGGACTGGTGCCTGAACTACGGCTTCCACATCCCGCCGCGCAAGAGCCTCGCGGCGAAGGCCGCCAAGCTGCAGGGCGGTGTCGCCGCCGAGACGGTCAAGCTCACCGGCGAGTTCGGGCACACCGACAACCCGGCCTGGACCCCGAAGATGAACACCGCCTTCACCGACATGCTCACCAACGTCATCCGGAAGGGAACCGACCCGGCGGGTGAGATCTCCAAGGCCGAGAAGACGGTGAACACCGAGCTGTCGCGGCTGTTCGGATGAGCCGCAGTACGACCGAGGTCCGGCGTACCGAACCCGCAGCAGCTGGGAAGCGGCGGGAGCGGGGCCGGCGGCAGAAGGGTATTGCCGGGACGACGCTGTCGTTCTGGTTGTTCGTCGGCCCGTTCGTGATCGGCCTGCTGATCTTCAGCTACCTGCCGATCATCTGGAGCCTGGTCCTCAGCTTCTTCGAGGCCTACAACACGGTCACGCCGTCGACGTTCGTCGGTCTGCAGAACTACATCGACATGCTGACCGACCACAACTTCCTGTCCAGCCTGGGCACGTTCACGATCTTCGCGGTCTTCATCGTGCCGCTGACGTTCGTGATGTCGCTGGCGCTGGCGCTGCTGGTCAACCAGGTGCGGATCGCCAAGGCGTTCTTCCGGTCGGTGTTCTTCCTGCCGACCGCCTGCTCGTACGTCGTGGCGTCGCTGATCTGGAAGCTGTCGATCTTCAACGGCGTCCGGTTCGGCCTGGCCAACACGGTGCTCAGCTGGTTCGGGGTCGACAACATCGCCTGGCTCTCGACGCTGGATCCGCCGTGGTATTGGATCCCGATCATCTCCGTGCGGCTGTGGCTGCAGCTCGGGTTCTACATGATCCTGTTCATCGCGGGTCTGCAGCGGATCAACCCGTCGCTGTACGAAGCGGCGTACGTGGACGGTGCGAAGCCCGGCTGGCAGGTGTTCCGCTACATCACGCTGCCGCAGTTGCGGGCGACGTCGGTGTCGGTGCTGCTGCTCAACCTGATCGCGGCCTACCAGGCGTTCGACGAGTTCTACAACCTGCTCGGCAGCACGCAGAACTTCGCCCGGCCGCCGCTGATGTACCTCTACAGCATCTCGCTCGGGTCGATCCAGGACCTCGGTCACGGCTCGGCCGGTGCGCTCCTGCTGGCCGTGATCATCATGATCGTCACGCTCCTGCAGACCCGGCTGTTCGGCTTCGGAAAGACTGGTGACTGATGGCCACCGCGGAACGTACGACGGGAACTCTCGAGCCGATCGGATTCCGGCGGAGCCCGATCGCGCTGGTCCTGCGCTGGATCGCCCTGGTGATCGCGGTGGTGCTGTTCCTGCTGCCGTTCTACCTGATCGTGCGCAACGCGCTGTCGACGGAAGCCGACATCACCGCGCCGGACTGGCAGCTGTTCCCCAAGGACATCCAGTGGGGCAACGTCGGCGAACTGTTCCACGACAACCAGGTGCCGATGGCGCGGGCGATGTACAACTCCGCCGTCGTCGGCATCCTCGGGACCGGCGGCCAGCTCCTGCTCGCCTCGATGGCCGGCTACGGCCTGGCCCGCATCCCGTACCGGCACGCCGACAAGATCTTCTACGCGATCGTCGCCACCCTGATGATCCCGGGCGCGGTCACCTTCATCCCCAGCTTCATCGTGGTCTCGTCGCTGGGCTGGGTCTCCACCCTGCGCGGCCTGATCATTCCGACGCTGTTCAGTGGATTCGCGGCGTTCCTGTTCCGGCAGTATTTTCTGAATTTTCCGAAAGAGCTCGAAGAAGCGGCCCGCGTGGACGGCGCCGGCTATTTCGGTGTCTTCTGGCGCATCGTCGTCCCGAACTCACTCCCGTTCTTCGCCGCGATCGCCGCGATCACCTTCATCGGCAACTGGAACTCGTTCCTGTGGCCGTTGGTGATCGGCCAGGACTCGTCGTCCTGGACCATCCAGGTCGCGATGTCCACCTTCGTGACGGCGCAGACCATCAACATCCATGAACTCTTCATGGCGGTCGCCGTCTCGATCCTGCCCTTGGTGCTGATCTTCGCCTTCCTGCAGCGCTACCTCATCCAGGGCGTCACCCAATCCGGCATCAAGGACTGAACTCCGGCGGGGAGTCCACCAGGCTCCCCGCCGGCCCGCCTGTGCACGTTGCCCCGCTCAGGTGAGGACCGCTCGTCGATAATTCGGCGACCGCCTCATGTCCTTGGCGACACAATGGCGGGATGGCGTTTCCTACGGCGGCGATGTTGGGGGATCCGGGGTTCCGGCCGGTGACGCGGGGCGGGATCGCTCAGGGGGTGCAGGAGCTCGGGGTCCGGGTGGGCGACGTGCTGATGGTGCATGTGCGGCTGTCGGCACTCGGGTGGGTGGTCGGCGGGATCGACAGCGTGCTGCTTGCTCTCCGGGATGTGGTCGGGGTGGAGGGGACGCTGCTGGCGTTCTGTGGTTGGGACGACAGCCCGTACCACGTGAAGCTCTGGCCGGAGACTTGGCAGCAGGCTTATGAGGAGATGCCGGCGTTCGATCCGGCGGTCTCGTCGGCGCGGCGGGACTTCGGGCGCTGGCCGGAGCGGTTGCGGACGTGGTCTGGGGCCTTACGCAGCTCACACCCGGAGGTGAGTTTCGCCGCGCTCGGACCTCGGGCGGGCGACCTGATCACGGAGGCGGAGGATCCGTGGGGACCGGACGGGTCGCTCGGTCGGCTGGTCGAGCTGGGTGGACGCGTGCTGCTACTCGGGGCGCCGTTGAAGACGCTCACGCTGTGCCACCACGCCGAGGCCATCGCCAACGTGGAGGGCAAACGGTTCCACGAGTACCGGATGCCCATCAGCACCGGTTGGCGTGACTACCGCACGCTCGACACCTTCTACGGCTCACTTCCGTACGACGCCCACGGCATCACGCACGGGATCGCCGTACTGGCTGATCAGGCGGTGCAAGCCGGAGCCGGTACCGAAGGCAAGGTCGGGCCGGCGACCAGTTGGTTGTTCGAGGCCCGCGCCACGGTGGACGCGGGCGTCGAATGGATCGAGGGGACGTTTACTCCGCGGTCTGGTACGTCGGGGTGAGGATGGCGCGGGCCAGCGTGTGGAAGGCGAGGTTGAAGCCGACGACCGCCGGAGTGGCGGTGTCGTCGACGTCCAGGGCTTCGACGTCGATGGCGTGGACGACGAAGTAGTAGCGGTGGTTCTGGTCACCGGCGGGGGGAGCGGCGCCGCCGAAGTTCTTGGTGCCGAAGTCGTTGCGGACGTGGAACGCGCCGTTCGGGAGGCGCTCCGTCGTACCGGCGCCGGTCTCCAGTTCGGTGACGTCGGCGGGGAGGTTGACCAGGACCCAGTGCCAGAAGCCGGAGACGATCGGGGCGTCCGGGTCGAAGCAGGTGACGACGAAGCCCTTGGTCTCGGCGGGGAAGCCGGACCAGCTGAGCTGCGGCGACGTGTTGCCCGCGGCAAACACGTGGGCGTCGGGGAGCTGTTCACCCTCGGTCACATCGGTGCTGGTGACGGTGAAGGAGGCCACCTCGGGGAGCAACTGGTACGGGTCCGGGGCAACAGGACGGTCGAGCGACATCTGTGATCCTCCGCGATCTCGCGACGTGTGGTGAATCCGACACTACTGTCCACCGGATCGCATGCCGTCCGAGGGGATCCACCCCGGGATGCGAAGATCGGTGCAGGAGTGGGTCCGAGCGACTGGAGGGCATTGCGGTGGAGGAGTACCTGGCGCGGATTGCGCCCGCGGACGAGGTGGCGATGCGGGCGGCTGCGGAGCGTCAAGCCCAGCTCACCAAGCCGCCGGGTGCGCTGGGCGTGCTGGAGGATCTGTCGATCCGGGTCGCCGGTATGACGGGAGTCTGCCCGCCCGCGGTCCCGACGCCGGCCGTGGTGACGGTGTTCGCGGCCGACCACGGCGTTCACGCGCAGGGAGTGTCGCCGTGGCCGCAGGAGGTGACCGCCGGCATGCTGGCGAACTTCGTCGCCGGTGGTGCCGCGGTGAACGCCTTCGCCGCCAACAACCGGGTCGACGTCCGGGTCGTCGACGTGGGCGTGGCCGGAGCGATCGACGAGCTGGATGTCGTCCACGCGAAGGTGCGGCCTGGTACCCGCGACCTGTCGGTCGAGGCCGCTCTGACGTACGACGAGGTGTGCGCCGCGATCACGGTCGGCTTCGATCTGGCTGACACGCTGGTGAAGGACGGCTACCGCTGCCTCCTGACCGGTGACATGGGGATCGCGAACACGACCGCCTCGGCGGCGCTGATCGCGACCTTCAGTGGTTCGACCGCCGAGGTGGTGACTGGCCGTGGTACCGGGATCGACGACGCGACGCTGGCCCACAAGACTGCGATCGTCGAGTCGGCGCTGGCGCTGCACGCCGTACCGGCTTCTGATCCGCTGGGCGCGCTGCAGGCGTTCGGTGGTCTCGAACACGCGGCGCTGGCCGGCTACATCCTGGGTGCTGCGGCCAACCATGTGCCGGTCATCCTCGACGGCGTGATCGCGGGTGCGGCCGCACTGGTCGCGCAGGCGCTGAAGCCTGCGGTGGTCGACTACTGCGTGGCCGGTCATCGTTCGGCCGAGCCGGGGCATGCGGTCGCACTGAAGACGCTGGGGCTGGTCCCGCTGGTTGATCTGGACCTGCGGTTGGGTGAGGGGACCGGTGCGGTCCTCGCGTACCCGATCCTGTCCTGTGCGGTCCGTGCGCTCGGCGAGATGGCGACCTTCGAGTCCGCCGGGATCGACTCGTGACCGACCAGTACCTGTCCGGCCTCGTCCTCACCGGCCGCCGCGTCGTCGTGGTCGGGGGTGGTGGCGTCGCTCAGCGGCGGCTGCCGCGACTGCTCGAATCCGGCGCGGAGATCGACCTGATCTCGCCGGTAATCACCCCGACGATCGAGGGCCTGCTCGTCAACTCGTCCCTGCGTTGGGTTGAGCGCGGCTATGCGGCCGGCGACCTCGAGAACGCCTGGTACGTCGTTGTTGCGACCGACGACCCGGCGGTGAACGACGAGGTCTCCCGCGAAGCCGAGGAACGCCGGATCTTCTGCGTCCGTTCCGACGATCGCTCCCGGGCGACCGCGTGGACACCGGCGTCTGGTCAGCACGACAACGTCACCATCGGCGTACTGGGTGGTGGTGACCACCGGCGTTCGGCAGCCGTTCGCGATGCGATTCTTGAGGGACTGCGGACTGGTGAGCTCGGTGCTCGGGACGCTGCCGGCAGGCGGCCGGGCGTGTACCTGGTGGGCGGGGGACCGGGCGATCCGGACCTGATCACTGTGCGCGGACGGCGGTTGCTGGCCGAGGCTGACGTGGTCGTCGCCGACCGGCTCGCGCCGCAACAGTTGCTGGATGAGCTGTCACCGGATGTGGAGCTGTTCGATGCGGCCAAGCTGCCGCGCGGCCGATCCGCTCAGCAGGAGGAGATCAACCGGATCCTGGTCGAGGGCGGCCGCGCCGGGAAGGTCGTCGTACGGCTCAAGGGTGGTGACCCTTATGTCTTCGGGCGGGGTTTCGAGGAGGCGCTGGCTTGTGCCGAGGCCGGTGTCCCGTGGACCGTCGTACCGGGGATCACCAGCTCGATCTCTGTGCCTGCGGTGGCCGGGATCCCCGTCACGCATCGCGGTGTCACCCATGAGTTCACGGTCGTGTCCGGCCACATCCCGCCTTCGCACCCGGACTCACTCGTCAACTGGGACGCGCTGGCGAAGCTCTCCGGCACGCTCGTCCTGCTGATGGCGGTCGAGAACCTGCCCGCCATCACCGAACGCCTGATCGCCGCCGGCCGTCCGGCCGACACCTCCGCCGCCGCCATCGCCGACGGCACCCTCCCCAGCCAGCACCGCGTCACCGCCACCCTCGCCACCATCGCCGAAGCCATGCGCGCCCAAGGCGTCGGCGCCCCCGCAATCGTTGTCATCGGCAACGTCGTCGAGGTGGGCGAGAGCGTCCGGTGAGCCGGTTGGTGGAGGTGAGCGAGGCGGGGGATCCGCGGTTGGCGGATTATGTGCAGTTGCGGGAGGTGAGCCTGCGGCGGTTGCTGGAGGAGGAGCACGGGCTGTTCATTGCCGAGGGCGACAAAGTCATCCGGCGGGCGGCCGATGGTGGGTTCGAGCCGCGGTCGTTCCTGCTGGCTCCACGGTGGCTGGACTCGCTCGAGGATGTGCTTGCCAAGTGGCCGGAGACGCCGGTCTATGTCGTGTCCGAGGAGCTGGCTGAGCAGGTCACCGGATTCCACGTGCACCGGGGCGCGCTGGCGTCGTACCGGCGTACTGCGGCTCGACCGCTGGCTGAGTTGCTCACGCCGGCGGTACGGCGGATTGCGATCTTCGACGACATTGTTGATCACACGAACGTCGGGGCCGGGTTCCGGGCGGCTGCGGCGATGGGCGTGGACCTGGTGCTGGTGACACCGACCTGCGCGGATCCGCTCTACCGGCGGTCGATCAAGGTGTCGATGGGGACGGTGTTCCAGGTGCCGTGGACCCGGCTGGAGGAGTGGCCGGGGGCGCTCGCCGTACTGCGGGAGCAAGGGTTCGTGTCGGCCGCGTTGGCGCTCACCGACGAGTCCATCACGCTGGACGAACTGGCGGCCCGCCACGACGAGAAGCTGGCGCTGATCTTCGGGACCGAGGGACACGGCTTGAAGCCGCATGTGCTTGAGCAGGCCGACCTGACGGTGAAGATCCCGATGGCTGGCGGCGTCGACTCCCTCAACGTCGCCAGCTCGGCGGCCGTCACGTTCTACGCGACGCGGTAGTCGTAGCCGACGGCCTCGATGTGCGCCGCGAGCGGCTCGAGGTCGGCGGTGAACTGCGCGAGCTCGTCGGCGGTCAGGCTGCTGTACGCCGGGGCTGCGGCGAGGTCGGTCTGCTCCTCGATCCGGTCCTTCAGTTCCCGACCGGCCACCGTGAACTCACCATCGGCATCGACCAGGCCGCGGTCGCGCAGACCGTCGACGACGGCCTCCAGCTCGGCGTCCGACAGCGGGTCCAGCCGACCGTAGGCGCGCGGCGTCATGCCGGTGTCCAGCGCGGCGAAGACGTGCGCCTCCTGGCCATTGATGCCAGCGGCAACCAATGCGGCGTTGTGACCGTCACCGCGGTGCTCGCGGAGCAGGGTCGCCGCGTGCCACAAACGCGCCAGCGGCTCAGTCGGTACGGCGATCGTCCGCAGACCGGCGTACAGGGGCCGACCCTCGCTCGGTGCGTTCAGCGCGAGCCGGAGGGCGAGGTCGGCGGCGCGGGCGATGGCCGGGCTGTCGGCGAGCGGGCCGAGGACGCGGCGGAGTCCCGCGACGCTCCCGGCCTCACGAGCAGCAAGGGCGGCTGAAGGGGTCGTGACGTCCCAGACGCCGGTGTAGAACTCCTCGGCCATGCCCGGAGCGAAGTTGTAGAAGATCGCGTCCACGACCGCGGCCGGCACCTGACCCAGCGGCGCGGCCCGGCCGGCGAAGTACAGCGGCCAGTACTGACCGTCGTCGAAGCCGATCCCCGCCATCGCCTCGTTCGGCTCGTCGCACATGTAGGTGACCAGGTGCAGCGGCTCGAGCAGCTTCTGGCCGAGGTAGCGGGCGAGGGTCGTGGTGGGGGCGGTGCTGGTCATGGTGACCTCCGGTGTTCGGTCGGGATCGGCCCGTTGCCGTTCCCTCACCCTGGCTACGAAGCTGGTTCGCTCACTTCGACAGGTGCCCCGGAAACTTCTCGAGATTCACCCTTGACCGCTCATCCGGAATGCGCAATCCTGCGAGGAAAGCGCATTCCCACAGGATCGAAGGGTGAGGCGGATGCAGGAGTACGAAGCACAGGTGTGGATCGACGGCTGGGCTGAACGGCCCGCGTCGGACTGGTCACCGGTCCTGGACAAGGCAGCCGGTACGGCGTTCGCCCGGTACGGCAGTGCCTCGGCCGAACAGGTGGACCGGGCCGTCCGCAGCGCCCGCCGGGCTCAGCCGGGCTGGGCCGAGGTGGACGCGAACACCAAGTGCGAGATCCTCCGGGCCTTCGCCCGTGAGCTGGAGAACCGGCGCGACGAACTGCTCACGCTGATCATCCGCGAGACCGGCGGTACCCGGGAGAAGGCCGAGGAGGAGCTCGGGCAGTCGGTCAACCAGTTGCTGAACTCGGCGACCCAGCTGACCGAGAACGCCGGCGCGATCCTGCCGCCGTACAAGAACGGCAAGATCTCGCTCTCTCGCACGGTCCCACTCGGTGTGATCGGCCTGATCGTGCCGTGGAACTACCCGATGAGCCTCGCGATGCGCGCGCTCGCGCCCGGGCTCGCCTACGGGAACGCCGTCGTACTGAAGCCGGCCGAGCTGACGCCGATCGCGGGCGGTCAGGTGCTGGCCGAAGCCGCAAAGGAGGCCGGGGTGCCGGCGGGCGTCTTCAACGTGGTCCCGGGAGACGGTCCGGAAACCGGGAGAACGCTCTCTGAGCATCCCGATCTGGATCTCATCCACTTCACCGGCTCGTTCGAGGTCGGCCAGCAGATCTCCGCGTACGCCGGGAAGAACTTCCGGGCCGCGGCCACCGAGCTCGGCGGCGACAACGCGTTCGTCGTACTGGATGACGCGGATCTCGACCAGGCAGCGAGCTGCGCGCTGTGGACCTCGCTCTGGTACCAGGGCCAGACCTGCATCACCGCGGGCCGGCACATCGTGCTGCGCTCGGTCGCCGACGAGTTCACGGCGGCAGTGGTCGACCGGGTCGCCAAACTGCGGGTCGGCGATCCGCTCCGGGACGACGTCGACCTCGGCCCGATCATCACCGAGACCCAGCTGAAGCGCTTTCACGAGGGTCTCGTCGAACCGTCACTCGCGGCCGGCGCCAAGCTGGCGACCGGCGGCACGTACGACGGGCTGTTCTACCAGCCGGCGGTGTTGACGGGCGTGACGCCGGACATGCCGGTGTTCACCGAGGAGATCTTCGGCCCGGTGATGCCGATCACCGTGGTCGATTCCGAGGCGGAGGCGCTCGACCTGGTGAACCGCCACCGCACACTCATGAACTCCGTCTTCACCAAGGACACCATGCGCGGGCTTGCCTTCGCGCAGCAGGTGAAGAGCAACGAGGTCCACGTCAACGACGGCTACGCCCGCCACGGTGGCGAAGGCCAGCTGGCCGGTTACACCCACCGGCAATGGATCGGCATCCAGACCACCCCGACCGAGTACCCGGCTTGGGCATCGAAGTGAGGACCACCATGCACGTACGTATCGGCGCCGGCATCGTCATCGCCGCGCTGGCCCTGAGCGCCTGTTCGGGCAACGACACCAAGTCCACCAGCAGCCCATCGACTTCCGGCACCGAGAAGGTCGAGCTGACCTACGTCAACTGGGACGGCGGGATGGACAAGGTCGTCGACGAGTGGAACAAGCTGAACCCGAACATCCAGGTGAAGCTGAGCAAGCCGTCCGGGACCGGGTACACGCTCTACAACAAGCTGATCACCAACAACAAGGCGGGCACCAACCCGGACATCACCGAGGTCGAGTACCAGGCGCTGCCCGCGTTGATCGCGAACCAGGTCGTGGTCCCGATCGACGACTACGTGAAGGGGCTGGACACCAAGTACGACAAGGCGTCGCTGTCCCAGGTGCAGTTCGAGGGCAAGACGTACGGCGTCCCGCAGAACGTCTGCCCGATGGTGTTCTTCTACCGCAAGGACATCTTCGACAAGCTCGGCCTGAAGGCGCCCGCGACCTGGGCCGAGTACGCGACCACGGCGGCCGCGATCAAGAAGGCGGATCCGAAGAAGTCCATCGGCAACTTCACCGCCGCCGACCCGGGCTGGTTCGCCGGGCTGGCACAGCAGGCCGGGGCCAACTGGTGGAAGGCCGACGGCGACACCTGGACCGTGAAGATCAACGACGACGCGAGCAAGAAGGTCGCGAACTTCTGGGACGACCTGATCACCAAGGGTCTGGTCAGCCCGCAGCCGAACTGGTCGGCGCAATGGAACACCGACATGAACAACGGCACGCTCATCGGCTGGGTCGGCGCCCAGTGGGGACCGAACCAGCTGCCGTCGATCGCCAAGGACACCGCAGGCAAGTGGGCCGCCGCACCGCTGCCGGCCTGGACCGCCGGTGACACCACCGTCGGCATCTGGGGCGGCGAGACCGAGGCCGTGACCGCAAACTCGAAGCACCCGGCCGAGGCGGCCAAGTTCGTCGAGTGGATGAACTCGTCGCAGGCCGGCATGGCGTCGCTGATCAAGAACGTGCAGGCGTTCCCCGCGTCGCCGGCCGGCCAGGGCCTGCCCGAGCTGAAGTCGCCGCCGCCGTTCATGTCCAACCAGCCGGACTACAACACCCTGATGGCGACCGCGGCCAAAGGCGTGCGCACATTCGACATCTGGGGCCCGAACGCGAACGTGACGTTCGACTCGTACTCGAACGCCTTCGGTGGCGCGCTGCAGAAGAAGACACCGCTCTCCGCTGCTCTCGACACCATGCAGGACGCCACGGTCGCCGACATGAAGAAGCTCGGCTTCCAGGTCGCCGGCTGATGAACGCCAAGCCCGCCGCCAGTGGGGGACGAGGGCGGGGCGGCCTGCTGCCGGTCATGCTGGTTGCCCCGGCGGTCCTGCTGCTTGTGGTGTTCACGGTCGGCCCGGCGCTCTACGCCGTGTTCCTGAGCTTTCGGCGGTTGAAGGTCGGGAGGGGCCTGCTCGGTGGCGGGAAACCCACCGAGGTCTGGACCGGGTTGTCGAACTACACGGCGGCGCTCTCCGACCATGAGTTCTGGGCCAGTCTGGGACGGATGCTGCTGATCGGGGCGTTCGGCGTACCGATGACTGTCATCCTGGCGACCGTCTTCGCGCTCTGCCTGGATGCGAAGCGCGCTCGGCTGACCGGGTTCGCGCGGCTGGCGATCTTCCTGCCGTACGCCGTTCCCGGTGTCGTCGCGAGCCTGTTGTGGGGTTTCCTGTATCTCCCCGCGACCAGCCCGATCGGCGGCGGGACGCTGGACTACTTCGGCAATCGTGGCATCTTCTTCAGCGTCGCGAACGTGGCGGTCTGGGGTGTCGTCGGGTTCAACATGGTCATCCTCTACACGACCGTGCGCAGTCTGCCGCGCGAGCTGTTCGAGGCGGCCGAGCTCGACGGTGCGACCGAGTTCCAGATCGCGGTCCGGGTGAAGTTGCCGCTGATGGCTCCGGCCGTGGCGATGGTCGCGCTGTTCTCGCTGATCGGCGCACTCCAGCTCTTCAACGAGCCAACCACCTTGAAACCGCTGGCGAACGCGATCTCGTCGACCTGGGTGCCACTGATGCGCGCCTACACGGATGCCTTCGTGGACAACAGCATCTACGAGGGCGCGGCGACGTCGTTCCTGCTGATCCTGATGACGGTCGCGGCCACCGTGGTCGTCTCCGCGATCGGCCGACGGATCGGAAGGACCCGATGACGAGACAACGGACGCGATGGGTCCCGACACTGATCCTGCTGATCGGTGCTCTGTACTGCGTTTTGCCCGTGCTGTGGATCGTGATCGCCTCGACGAAGACGAACGACGAGTTGTTCTCGACCGCGCCGTTCGTCCCCGTCTTCAACGGTGGCTTCTGGTCGAACCTGGATGCGTTGTTCAGCTACAACCACGGCATCTTCGGCCGTTGGGTGCTGAACTCGGTCATCTACGCGGTCGGCGGGGGATTGTTGTCCACGGCAATCGCCGGGGCGGCCGGGTATGCCTTGGGCAAGTACCGGTTCACCGGCAGCGTCGTACTGTTCCGGGCGATCGTGGCCGCGGTGCTGCTGCCGCAGATCCTGCTCGCGGTTCCGCAGTTCCTGCTGCTGGCCAAGATCGGGATGACCAACAACTACGCCGCGGTCCTGCTGCCGCAGCTGGTCAGCCCGTTCGCGATCTACCTGTGCAAGATCTACGCCGAGGCCTCGGTCCCGGACGAGATCATGGAAGCAGCCCGGATCGACGGCGGCAGCGAGTGGCGGATCTTCCGGCTGGTCGGTGCGCCGCTCATGCTGCCCGCCCTGGTGACGGTGTTCCTGCTGCAGTTCATCGGGATCTGGAACAACTTCCTGCTCCCGTTCGTGATGATCAACGACGACCATCTGTACCCGCTCACGCTCGGGCTCTACGGCCTGATGATCATCACCGGCGGCCAGGCCGCGCAGTACTCGATCGTCATCGCCGGCGTCCTGGTGTCGATCGTGCCGCTGGCGATCCTGTTTCTCAGCCTGCAGCGGCACTGGAAGCTCGACCTGATCAGCGGCGGCGTGAAGCTGTGATCGCCGGCGTGCTCGCGCGCAGGACCGGGTACGCCGGGACAGTCCGCCGTACCAGGTCGGTGTCGGTGGTGGTGGCGCGGTAGACGGCCTCCTGCGCGACGGCGTTCAGAGCGACATGCACTGTGGTCAGCTTCGGTACGACGTCGCGCAGGGTGCTGATGTCGTCGAAGCCGGCCACGCCGACGTCCTCCGGGACGCGGAGGCCGCGCTCGCGCAGTCCGGCGAGAGCTCCGAGGGCCATGTCGTCGGTGACCGCGAAGACCAGGTCGAGCTCGCGGGCCTCGGCGTCGGTGAGGCTGAGCACGTATTCTCGGGCGCCGACCCAGCTGAATCCTGGCTGGTGGACGCGGGTGGTGCCGGTTTCGTTGAACCCGGCAACGAAACCTTCGACCCGCTGCCGCATCGAGAGCAGCGGAACCGCGCTGCCGAGCACGAGGCAGTTGCGGTAGCCGAGGGCGCCGAGCTCGCGCGCCAGTTGGCGGGACCCGTCGTGGTTGTCGAAGTCGACGGTCTCGAAGGGGAGGTCGGACCTGCTGATCAGGACGACCCGGCCGCCGGTCTCCTCGTACCGCTGCAGCTCGTCGATCAACGCGTGCTCCGACGGCGGGTCGACGTACCCGGTGCCGGCCAGGATGATCGCGCGCGGTTGCTGACCGCGCAGCTCGCGGATCAGGTCGAGCTCGCGCTCGGCCTGGCGCTCGGTGACCGCGATCGAGACGTGCAGCCCGATCGTCTCGGCCTGTTTCATGATCTCGGCGGCCATCGCGGAGAAGTACGGGTCGGAGATCAGGCTGATCACCAGCGCGATCGTGCGCGAAGTGCCCCGGGCCATTGCCTGCGCGGGCAGATTCGGCGTGTACCCGAGCTCCCGGGCAGCGCTCAGGACCCGCTCGCGATAACTTGGAGCGACCCGCCGTGAGCTGCCGTTCAGCACCCGGGACGCGGTCGGCTGCGAGACCCCGGCCGCACGTGCGACGTCGTCCAGCGTGACCGGACGCCGTGGCGCCCCTGGACCGTTCGACTGCGCCCCCGGACCGTTCATCGTTGCAGTTTATCGACAGGGGGAGACGATGCGTACGACCGAACGCCTGATCCTACGGCCGTTTCAGGACAGCGACCTGGACGCCTGGGCCGACCTCAACAGCGATCCGGACGTGATGCGGTACCTCGGGGGACCACTGACGCGTGCCGAGTCCGACCGCGAGGCGGCCGGCATCAACCAGCAATGGGAGGCCGACCGGTTCGGCTTCCTGGCGATCGAGCGGGCCAGCGACGGCGCCTTCCTCGGCGCCGGCGGCCTGTCCCGCGAAGCCTGGTACCCCGACACCCTCGAGGTCGGCTGGCGCCTGCACCGTTCCTACTGGGGCCACGGCTACGCGACCGAGGCGGCCGCCCACTGGCTCGCCTACGGCTTCACCGAACTGGGCCTACCGCGCATCAACTCGGTCACCGACACCCCGAACGAGCGCAGCATCGCCGTCATGCGCCGCCTAGGCATGACCTTCGACCACACCACCGACCTGACCTTCGACGGCGAAACCTTCAACGCCACCGTTTATTCGATAACCGCCGAGGCCTTCCACATGATCTGATGCCGCCATGCCCAAGGTCGTGCTGGTCACCGGACTCCAAGCGTCGGGAAAGTCCACCGTCGCGCCGCTCCTGGCGTCCCACCTCGGCCCACCGGCCGCGACGCTCGACGGCGACATCTTCTACCACGGCGTGGTCGCCGGCGCCGAGATCATGACCCCGAACCCGTCGGCCGAGGCCGTCCGGCAACTGGAACTCCGGTACGCCGCGACCGCGCTGGTGGCGCAGCACTACGCCGACAACGGCTTCGACTTCGTCGCCAGCGACATCGTCCTGGGCGACCACGTCGAACGCTGGTTCGCCAACCTGCGAGCCGTCGACACCTACCTCGTCGTCCTCACCCCGTCCGTCGAGTCGATCGTCGACCGCGAGCTGGGCCGCGGCGGTAACAACTCCTATCGCGATTGGCAAGACGACGGCGGTTCGCTGACCGACGCCGTACGGGCTCTGCAGACAGGCCTGGACGACATCCCGCACCGAGGCCTCTGGCTCGACACCACCGACCAGACCCCAGCGCAAACCGTGGCCGCGATCCTCGCCGACCTGGAGAAGGCTCGCTGGTAGGGGTCAGGTGGCGGGGACTTCTTCGTCTTCGTGCTCGACCATGGGGGTGATGGGCCAGTCGTCGGGGTAGTCCTCGGCGAGCTCTTCGGCTTCGGCGAAGAGGCGCTTGCGGTATTTGCGGGAGAGGCGGTCGCCGAAGACGGTGCCTTGGGTGTGGTCGGTCTCGTGCTGGAGGCAGCGGGCGAGCAGGCCGTTGCCTTCGTAGGAGACGGGGTTGCCGTGCTCGTCGACGCCGGTGACCTTGGCGAAGTCGGGGCGGGCGCACTTGGTGAAGGCGCCGGGCAGGGACAGGCAGCCCTCGTCACCCTCGTCGAGGCGGCGGTCCTTGCCCTCGGGGAGCTCGATGACCGGGTTGCAGACGACGCCTTCGACCCGGTTGCCGTCCTTGTCGGGGCAGTCGAAGATGAACAGCTGCAGGTCGACCCCGACCTGGTTGGCGGCCAGACCGACACCCTCGGCCGCGTCCATCGTCGAGAACATGTCGGCCACCAGCGTCTGCAGCTCGGGACCGAAGTCGGTCACCGGCTGGTTGAGGTGGTGCATCACCTCGGTGCCCCAGCGGGTGATCGGGCGGACGGAACCACGCTCGTACTTCGAAACCATGCGGGAAATCCTATCCGGCCTACGACGGCCGGGCCGACCGGGTGACGGGAGACGCCCGCCACCCGGCCGGAGACCGCTACTTGGCGTTGACCTCGTCGCGCCACGCGACCCAGTCGCGGAGCAGACCGGTGTCGTAGTCCGGGCCGGAGGCCGAGACGGTGAACAACCGGGTGCCGACGTCGAGCAGGCCCTTGCCGACCTCCTCCGGCGACTTGTCGCCGACCGCGGTCGAGCGCTCGATCTCGCCCGGGTCGCGGCCGATCGTCTTGCAGTGCTCGTCCAGGACGGCGTGCTTGTGCGCGATCGTCTCCGCGTCACCGAAGCCGTGCCAGATGTTGGCGTGCTGGGCGACCAGCTTGAGCGTCTTCTTCTCGCCGCCGCCACCGATCAGCACCGGGATGTCGCGGGTCGGCTTCGGGTTCAGCTTGGCCCAGCGGGCCTCGATCCGCGGCAGCGCCTCACCGAGCGCGTTCAGCCGGCCGCCCGCCGTACCGAACTCGTAGCCGTACTCGTCGTAGTCACGCTCGAACCAGCCCGAGCCGATGCCGAGGATGAGCCGGCCGTCGCTGATGTGGTCGACGGTGCGGGCCATGTCGGCCAGCAGGTCGGCGTTGCGGTAGGAGTTGCAGGTGACCAGGGCGCCGATCTCGACCCGTTCGGTCGCTTCGGCCCACGCGGCCAGCATGGTCCAGCACTCGAAGTGCAGGCCGTCCGGCTCCCCGGACAGCGGGTAGAAATGATCCCAGTTGAAGGCGATGTCGACGCCGATCTCCTCGGCCTTCGCGACGGTACGGCGGATGTCGGCGTACTCGGCGTGCTGGGGCTGAATCTGGAAACCGATCCGGACGGGGAAGGCGCCGTACGGCCGGTCGGTGGACTCGGAATCTGTCATGGTGGACATCCTATCCGCCGTTTCGGAGGACCCTCCGGATCGGGTCGGGGGGACGGACACGAAAGGGGTACGGATGCCGGACGAGATCGACGAGTTCGCCAGGCTGTTCACGGGATTCCTGGAGCGGATGCAGAGCCACCGCCCGGCCGGGATCAACCGGACCGGGCTGCGGGACAAACTGATCGAGCACCTCGGTGCCGAACCCGAGCAGGTGCCGGTGGTGTCGTCGACGTTCGCGCCGTACGACCTGCCGAACGTGCAGCGCGCGATCGAGGCCTGGTTCGACTCCTTCGAGCTCGTCGGCCTGGCCGGCTCCGGCCGCGGCCACCACTCCCTCAGCGAGGTCCTCGAGATGGCCGTCTACGACCGCTTCGGGATCGGCGCCGTCGACTACGTTCGGGTGCCGATCGACCTCGACGAGGACATGGACTGCGTCGCCTTCGGCTTCTACCTCGGCGTCCAGGGCAACGACCGGTACGCCGCTCTGTTGCGCGCACCGAACCAGCAGTACGGCCGATCGACGGTCGATCTCGAGGTGCTGACGGTCGACAAGGACGCGGGGGACCGGTTCCTGAAGGCGCTGCCCGAGCTGATCCGCAAGCACAACGTCTTCCGCGGCAAGGTGGTCTCGTTCGAGGGCAGCGAGTTCGGTCAGGGCATCGGCCCGTTCCGGCTGCACCCGCGTGCGGAGATCACCCGCGACGACGTCGTGATGCCCGAGGGCGTCCTGGAGCGGGTCGAGCGGGAAGTCATCGGCATCGCCGAACACCGTCAGCAGATGCTCGACGCCGGCCAGCACCTACGCCGTGGCGTGCTCCTCTACGGCCCACCCGGCACCGGCAAAACCCACACCGTGCGGTACCTGCTCTCGCGGCTGCCCGACTTCACCGTCGTACTGCTGGCAGGCACGAGCATCCATTTCATCTCGCAGGCATGTTCGCTGGCCCGGATGCTGCAGCCGGCGCTCGTCGTACTGGAGGACTGCGATCTGGTCGCCGAGGCCCGCGACTACTCCCATGGCGGCGAGAACCCGCTCCTGTTCCAGGTCCTCAACGAGATGGACGGCCTGGCCCAGGACGCCGACGTCGCCTTCCTCCTCACCACCAACCGCGCCGACCTGCTGGAGCCCGCGCTGTCCCAGCGCCCCGGCCGCGTCGACATGGCCGTCGAGGTCCCGCTCCCGGACGCCGACGGCCGCGCCCGCCTCCTCCGCCTCTACGGCCCGGCCCTCGACCTCCCCGCCGACGTCGTCGACGAACTGGTCGCCCGCACCGAAGGCACCACCGCCTCCTTCATGAAGGAGCTGGTACGCCGAACGGTCCTGCTCGCCGCCCAAGCCGGCACCCCACCCGGCCCCGACCACATCCGCACCGCAGCCGACGAACTCCTCTCCTCCCGAGACGCCCTCACCCGCCGCCTCCTCGGCGCCACCACCGACACCCCGCCCACGTCCCACGCCCCCGAGCCCGGCCTCGCCCCACCCGGCGCAGTCGGCGCCTATACCTCCAGCCTGCACCTCTCGTTCGACGACTGAGCGGACGCCCACCACTCATCAACCTCACGGCTGCCGGTTGAGGCACGCTCACCGACGCGGGAGGCAGGCGGCTCCGGGGGACTTAGTGAGTGGTGGCGGTCCGGCCTCTTGAGGGCCAATGTCCAGGTCTCGCCAAAATGGTCGCGAAGTGTTAGAAGGTGAACACACTTCGTGAGGAAGGTGGGCGCGATGGCGGTTCAGGCCACTGATGCGGGAGTTCGGCACGAGCTGGAGCTGGCGCTGCGGAACGGACCTTTCCCGGCGGCGCTGCACCTCGCGATCGAGGTTCGCGGGCTCACGCTGGAGGAGATCCGGGACTGGCTGGGGGAGCGCGGTGCGCACCTGAGCATCGCGACCCTGAGCTACTGGCGGCGTGGGCGCAGCCGGCCGGAGCGGTCCGCTTCCTTGGTCGCGGTCCGGCTGCTCGAAGAGCTGTTGGAGCTTCCGCCCAACGCGCTGATGTCGTTGCTCGGACCGCGGCGGTTGCGGGGTCGGTGGATCGGCCATGTGCCGGGCAGCGTCGCGCCGGATCTGCTGTTCGCCGATCCGCGGCCCGAGGAGTTGTTGCGGACTGTCGGCGTCGCGCGCCAAGGGCGGCTGCGGCGGGTGAGTGTGCAGGTGACGGTCGAGATGGGCGCGGACCGGATGGTCGAGCGAATCCGGGTCCGCGAGCTCGTCCGGGCTGCCGCGCACCGGGTGTCTCGGCTGGCCGTGCTCTACTTCGCCGAGGAGCGGCCGGATCAGCCGCCGGAGCTGGCCGCGGTGACGAACGCCCGGATCGGCCAGGTCGAGACCGATCGCTCGGTCGGGCTGGTCGCGGCCGAACTGATCCTGGACCGGGTGCTCGACGTCGGGGATCCGGCCCTGCTCGAATACGAGTGGCGGTTCGCACCGGGGACACTGATGGTCAACTACGAGCACCGCTTCGTGGAGCCTGTCCGCGAGTACGTCCTCCAGACCCGGTTCGCGCCAGGCGTCGTACCGGCGCACTGTCACCGCTACGACCGCCGTACCGTCGCCGCGCCGGAAGGCAACCACGCCGAGCTGTGGATCGGTGGCGCGGACTCGGCGCTGCTCGCGGAGACCGACGTACCGTCCGGCATCGTCGGCATGCGCTGGGCCTGGTCTCAACAGAATTGAGAACGGGTGTGAAAGGCCTGTCTTAACAGACGTATTCGGGCCCGCGGGCCGCTGCCTACCTTCAGTGCGTTCCCCAATGCACAGGAGGAAGCATGAGCAGAGCACTACGGCGCGCGGCCGCCTCGGTCGTCGCGATCACCGCCGTGATCGCGACCGCCCCCGCCGCGTCGGCTCAGGACCCGTCCCCGCCGCGGGCGGTCGTCAACCACGCCAAGAACCCGGTCCCCGGTTCGTACCTGGTCACCCTCGCGCCCCAGCGCAGCGTGGCCGCGGTCGCCGGTACGGCGGCCGCCCTGGCCGACCGGTACGGCGGCGACGTGAAAAGCGTGCTGACGGCAACCATGCAGGGCTATGTCGTGAAGAACCTCTCGGCCGGCCAGGCCAAGAAGCTCGCGAACGACCCGGCGGTCGCCGAGGTCCGGCAGAGCGGCCAGGCCTCGATCGGCGGCACCCAGAACAACCCGCCGAACTGGGGCCTGGACCGGATCGACCAGCGGGACCGCCCGCTCGACAGCAAATACACCTACCCGAACGAAGGCTCCGGCGTCACGGCGTACATCGTCGACACCGGCATCCGCTACACCCACCAGGAGTTCGAGGGCCGGGCCAAGTTCGGCGCCGACTTCTTCGCGACACCGAACGACGGCAACGACTGCAACAACCACGGCACCCATGTCTCCGGCATCCTGGCCGGCAAGACGCGCGGCGTGGCCAAGAAGGCGAACCTGGTCTCGGTCCGCATCCTCGGCTGCGACGGCAAGGGCGAGGACGTCGACCTGATCAGCGCGGCCGAGTGGGTGACCAAGAACGCGGTCAAGCCCGCGGTCGTCAACCTGAGCGTCTACACCGACGACAAGGACATCGCCGTCAGCGCGATCAAGGCCTCGATCGACTCGGGTGTGCAGTGGTCGCTGATCACCGGCAACAACGGCGGCAACGCCTGCAACTACGGTCCCGGCGGGCAGATCCCGAGTGCGCTCCAGGTGGCGAACGCGACCAGCAGCGACACCCGGGCCGGCGACTCGAACGCGGGGAGCTGCATGGATCTGTTCGCTCCGGGCTCCGGGATCGACTCGTCGTTCCGCGGCAGCGATTCGTCGTACGGGCAACTCAGCGGTACGTCGATGGCCGCGCCGCACGTGGCCGGAGCGATGGCACTCCGCCTGTCCGAGGCGCCGAGCAGCACGCCGGCCCAGCTGCACCAGTGGATCATGGACAACGCCAGCACCGGCAAGATGTCGGGTCTGTCCTCGGACACCCCGAACAAGCTGCTCTACATCCCGAACGGCGGTACGACGCCTCCGCCGTCCGGCTGCGACAAGAGCGTGCACCCCAACGTCATCGGTGGCACACCGACGACCGTCTGCAAGTACCCGTTCATCATCTCCCAGCACCGGACCGGGGGAGCGCGGCCGACCGAGCAGTCCTGTACAGGAACCGTGGTCGCGAAGCGGATCGTGCTGATCGCGGCACACTGCAAGTACGCCGAGGGAGACAAGTACTTGATCTACGGACGCGATGACCTCAGCGACACCTCCAAGGGGACCCGGATCGAGATCCAGGAGTACCGGACCCACCCCAACTACAACGCCAACGACGGCTGGCGGACCGGCTGGGACGTCGCGGTGATCATCACCAAGACCGACATCCCGACCCCGTCCGGCATGGCCTACCCGGCGATCGCCAACTCCTCGGACTCGCTGCCGCTCGGCACCCGCGGTACGGCGATCGGCTACGGCAAGACCGACGCCAACGACAGCCAGCGCAACACCAAGCTGTACGAAGCGGTCCTGCCGACCGTCGACAAGCAGAACTGCGCAGCCATCAACCAGCAGTTCGACGACCGCTACATGATGTGCAGCGGCTACGGCAACGGCAGCATCGGCCTGTGTCAGGGCGACAGTGGCGGTCCGTACTACTACCAGGGCAAGGTGTACGGCGTGTTCTCGTGGCTCCGGACCGACTGCGCGTCGTACAACGCGCATGGCAAGCTCTGGGGCGTCATGGGTGACTGGGCTAACCAGCAGCTCGGTGGTGACACCCCGCCGCCCACCGGCTCGGACCCGACCGCGAGCTTCACGGTGAACTGCGCGAGCACGTTGAAGTGTGCGCTCGACGGTTCGGCCTCGACCGATCCGGACGGCTCGATCGCGTCGTACGCCTGGAACTTCGGCGACGGTACGACGGGAACCGGCGTGAAGCCGTCGCACACCTACCCGAGCAAGAACGGCACCTACACCGTCAAGCTCACCGTCACCGACAACACCGGCAAGACCGCCAGCTCGGAGAAGCAACTCCAATGCTGGTCCTTCGGCAGCGGCCAAGGCTTCTGCTTCTAACACGGGAGCGGGCCCCGATCTCCTCGGAGAGATCGGGGCCCGCTGTATGTCCGCTGTCAGCACATGGTCGGCGCCATCACCTCCTGCGGACTGTTCCAGGTGGCGCACTGGTAGCCGGAGTGCCCGTACCAGTCGTGCCCGAACTCATGCGCCGCGAGCAGCGCACCGTCCCGGACCCCGCCCATGTACAGCGCGATTCGTTGCCCTTGGCCCCAGTTGCACCCGACGATCCGGGACCCGCCGCCGCAGTCGTTGATGAACCCGTTGCGGCACTCGACCGGCGTACCGCTACTGCTCTCGGTCATCCCGGCCCACGCCCTGGCACCCGACCGGATGGTCGACGCATACGGCCGACAAGACGCCTGCAGGTAGAAGCTACGCCCGCTGGGCACCGACCAACCACCCGGCGGCGGCGCCAGCACCTTCGCCCCCGCCCGCTTCATGAAAGACGCCACCGACGTCCCGTCTCCCACGGCCGACGTCCCGTCTCCGACCGCCGACGTGCCGTGTCG
>NZ_JBITDE010000006.1:0-441188 GCF_044453945.1 Kribbella sp. NPDC051587 | reverse complement strand
TCCGACGGTCGAGGTGCCGTGTCCGACGGTCGAGGTGCCGTGTCCGACGGTCGAGGTGCCGTGTCCGACGGTCGAGGTGCCGTGTCCGACGGTCGAGGTGCCGTGTCCGACGGTCGACGTCCCGTGTATGACGGTCGACGTTGCGTGCGCGCTGATCGACGTTCCATGCGCGGCGACCGACGTACCGTCTCCGGCTACCGACGTTCCGTGCGCGGTGATCGACGTTCCGCGGACGGCGGCTGCCTGCGCCCCGTGCTCAGCGTCGAACGCGCCGTACGAACCTCGGAACGCACCGGTCGGAGCCGGCGCACCGGTGACCACGATCGGAGCAGCGCTGGTGGTCACGGCGGTGGCGACCAGCGCCAGCGCGACTAAGAACTTTCCTGGCATCGTTGAACCTCCTGTGGGGCGGAAATTTCCCGCCACCGTAGGAAGTACCGTCGTCCCGCGGCGAGACCTGTTCAATCGCGCGTTTCAGTTACCCCGCAATTCTGTTGAACGGGCGAAGAGTTCGTTCAGCTCGCTCTGGGGGATCTGGTCCTGGGCGAAGGTGATGGTCCCGTGGGCGGCGAGTTCTTCGGCGCTGCGGCGGATGAAGCCCAGCGCCGCCCGCGCGATGCTGCCGCCGAGGCTGATCCGCTGGACGCCCGCTTTGAGGAGGTCTGGGACGTTCAGCGTCGAGGAGCCGAGGCCGATCACCACGTTCACCGGGCCGTCGACCTCACGGACGATCGTGGTGATGGTGTCGAGGTCGTTGACGCCAGGAATGTAGAGGCAATCGGCGCCGGCCGCGCGGAACCGGTTGGCCCGGTCGATGGAGTCGGCAAGAGACGTGGGTGTCTTGATGAGTTGGCCGTCCGTGCGGGCGGTGAGGACGAAGTCAGGCCCGGCTGCCTCCCGCGCGGCGACGATGCGGTCGACGGCGAGAGCGACGTCGTACAGGTTGCGGCCGTCATAGTCCTCGATGTTGCCGCCGACCAGACCCGCCTCACGCGCCAGCACGATGGTCTCGGCCACCCGCTCAGGCGAAGCGCCGTACCCATCCTCAAGATCACCACTCACCGGTACGGCGACCGCCGCCGCTATCTGCTGCATGCGCTCGAACATGTCCTCCCGCGACACGCTCGGTGCCCCGTCGGGCAGCGTGTGATCGCCCTTGGCAAGCGAGAACGCGATCCCGGCACTCGTCGTCGCGATCGCCGGAAACCCCGCCGCCGCAAGGAGAACGGCGCTCCCCGCATCCCACGCGTTCGGCATCACGAACCCGGTCGGCGCCTCATGCAGTTCCCGAAATCCAGTCATACCGGCATCCTGTCACCGCCCCCGGACAGTTCTCGAGACGTCCCCGAACGCCCGGCCGTAACGATCGTTCCGCCACGCGCCGGTCACCCGTTGACCCGACCTTGAGCACGGTTAAACCGCCTTCGCGGCGCACGGATGGTCGAGGGGTGCTCAAGGTGCGCGTCGCCTCCCACCTTGAGCACAGTTCAACCGATCCGAACGACGGGAAGTGGTTGAGGGGGCTCAAAGTGCGGGGCCTTGCGCCTGCTACCCACCGGTGGCGATTTGAGCGGATCTCCCTTCACCTTGACGGTTCTCCCCTCAAAATACGGGCAGAGAAGCGTCAACTTGAGGGGATCTCCGGTGAAATGGTCGGGGGCCGGGCGACGGCGGGCGGGCAGGGTCCGCCTCGGCAGCGACTTCCACCAGACGAAGCGATGCCCGTCGGGTGGGGTGCCCGCGCCACCAGTGGGGCCCGGAGACAGGAATGGGGTGCCCGGGCCACCAGTGGGGCCCGGAGACAGGAAGTGGTGGCCGGAGACCTGTGGCACCAGGTCTCCGGCCATAGCCAGGTGTCTCACGCCGCTCGTGGCGGCGTGAGCGGCGTTACTGGATTTGGGAGGCGGCTTCTTCGTCTAGGAGCCAGAGGGTGCGGTTGCGGCCCTTGGGGGCGGAGGCCGGGAGGGTGCTGGTCTCCTTGAGGGCCTCGGCGACCGCCTCGGCCTTGTCCGCGCCGGAGACGACGAACCAGACCTCGCGGGACCGGTTGAGCGCCGGGACCGTGAGGGAGATGCGGGTCGGCGGCGGCTTGGGGGAGTCGTGGACGGCGACTGCCGAGACGTCCACGACGTCGAGCTGCGGGTAGCCCGGGAAGAGCGAGGCCACGTGGCCGTCGGGCCCGACGCCGAGCATCAGTACATCGAATGCCGGTACGGCGCGGCCCTTGACGTCACTGAGCGCGGAGATCGTGGCGGCCAGTTCGGTCGCGTAGGCCTCGGCGGCGTCCTCGGGGGACTGGCCGGTGTCCGCGGGCATCGGGTGCACGCGGGCCGGGTCGAAGTCCACGTGGTTCAGCAGTGCGTCGCGTGCCTGGGTCTCGTTGCGCTCGGGGTCGCCGGGCGGCAGGAACCGCTCGTCGCCCCACCAGAACTCGACCCGCTGCCAGTCGATCGTGGCGCTGGCGGGGGACTCGGCCACGGCCTTGTAGACCGCCGCCGCGACCCGGCCGCCGGTCAGCACGACCTCCGCGACCCGGCCGTTGCTCTGGGCATCGACCAACGCGGTGACGAAGCGTGCCGCCACCGCGTTGGCCAGCGCCGACGCGTCGCGGTGGATCAACAGCTCGGACTCGACCTCGCGCTCCGGGCCGCTCATGACCGGCCCGCCACGCGCTTGGACGCGGTCTTCTTCGCGGCCGTCTTCTTCACCGCGGTCTTCTTGGCGGCCGTCTTCTTCGCCGTCGACCGGGTCGCGGTCGAGCCAGTGGCCGAGCGCGCCACCGTCGACCGGGCCCCGGTCGAACGGGACGAGGTCGAGCGGGAAGCCTTCGACGCTGTGGGCTTCTTGGCCGTACTCTTCTTCGCCGCGGCGTTCCTCGACACCGCCGCCTTCTTGGTCGCGCTCGCCTTCTTCCCACCCGCGTGCGCCTCGAGCTCGGCCGACGCCGCCTTCCCGGCGACTCCGGCCGTCTTCGCGGCAGCCCGGCTCACCGCGGCCTGGGTCGAACGGCGGTCGGCGTCGCTGACCGTCTTGGCCGAGGCGGGCATCTTCTCCCGCTCAACCATGCAGGCCAGCGTCTTCGCGTACACGTCGTCCGGGTCGAGGCGCCGCAACTCCTCGCTCAACAGCTCAGACGGCGTGCGACGCTTGAGCGCGACCGGTCGATCCGGAGCACCGGGGATGGTGAACGTCGCCACCGATCCATCCGGACGGGTCAATGCGATCGGACCGGACGCAGTGAACATCCGTACGGCGGTGATGCCCGGGCCGCGCGAGTTCTTGTGCTCGACCGGAACCCCCAACCGGCACTGCAGCCACGCCGCCATCAGGTCCGCCGACGGGTTGCCCTTCGCCGAGACGACCTCAGCCGCCAGCACCTTGGTCGGGTACTGGTCGAGAGCTGCCGCCATCAGCGCACGCCACGGCGTGAGCCGCGTCCACGCGAAGTCGGTGTCGCCCGGCGCATAGCCCTCGGCACGCGCGGTGAAGTCCACCGTCGCGCGACGGCCGGACGCCGCGTCGGTCACCCGGCGACGGGCGAGACGACCCAGCGGGTCCTCAGCCGGAACCTTCGGTCCGCCACCCGGCCACCAGACGATGACGGGGGAGTCCGGCAGCAGCAACGGTGTGATGACGGACTCGGGAACCCGAGCGAGCTCACCGTGCAGCCGCAGCAGCACAGCCTCACCCGGAATGCCCTCGCCCACGCGGACCTCGGCATCGAGGCCCGCGGCTCCACGCCCCGGCCGCAGAATCGCGACCAGCACACGGGACGGGTGCTCACGGCCGGCCTCGTTGGCCGCCTTCATCGCGTCGTGGTGCGACGCCTCGTCGACGACGACCACGATCGTGCCGACCATGCCCATGGCCGGCGAACCCGCGCTCCGGCGGGCCTTCAGCAGCGCCGACGCGATCTCGCTCGACGTCGTGTTGGTGAGGTCGATGATCATGGCCGCCTCCAGCTGCGTCCGTCGCGGGCGAGCATCTCGTGCGCCGAGTCCGGGCCCCAGTCACCGGAGGCGTACTGCTCCGGCTTGCCGTGCTCGGCCCAGTAGTTGATGACCGGGTCGAGGATCTTCCAGCCCAGCTCGACCTCGGTGTGCTGCGGGAACAGCGGCGGGTCGCCGAGCAGGACGTCCAGGATCAGCCGCTCATAGGCTTCCGGCGACGATTCGGTGAAGGAACCGCCGTACTGGAAGTCCATGTTCACGTCGCGGATCTCCATCGACGTACCGGGCACCTTGGCGCCGAAGCGCATCGTGATGCCTTCGTCCGGCTGGATGCGCAGGACCAGGGCGTTCTGCCCCAGCTCCTCGGTCTCGGTCTTGGTGAACGGCAGGTGCGGTGCGCGCTTGAACATCACCGCGACCTCGGTCACGCGGCGCCCGAGCCGCTTGCCGGTGCGCAGGTAGAACGGGACGCCGGCCCAGCGCCGGGTGTCCACGTCGACCCGCATCGCGGCGAAGGTCTCGGTCGCGGAATGCGCCGGGATGCCGTCCTCCTGCAGGTAGCCCTTGACCTTGCTGCCACCGGCCCAGCCGGCGGCGTACTGACCGCGGGCGGTGTGCAGGTCGAGGCGCTCGGGCAGCTTGACCGCCGCGAGCACCTTCTTCTTCTCCTGCCGCAACGACCACGCGTCGAAGCTGACCGGCTCCTCCATCGCGACCAGTGCGAGCAGTTGGAGGAGGTGGTTCTGGATCACGTCGCGGGCTGCACCGATGCCGTCGTAGTACCCGGCCCGGCCGCCGATGCCGATGTCCTCGGCCATCGTGATCTGGACGTGGTCGACGTAGTGGCTGTTCCAGACCGGCTCGAACATCGCGTTGGCGAACCGCAGCGCCAGCATGTTCTGGACGGTTTCCTTGCCCAGGTAGTGGTCGATCCGGAAGACCGCCTCGGGCGGGAAGACCGACTCGACCACGCGGTTCAGCTCACGAGCACTCTGCAGGTCGTGGCCGAACGGCTTCTCGATGACGACGCGCCGCCACGAGCCTGGCTTCTCCTCGGTGAGGCCGTGCTCGGACAACTGCTGCACGACCTGCGGGAACAGGCCTGGCGGGATGGACAGGTAGAACGCGTGGTTGCCACCCGTCCCACGGCTGACGTCCAGCTCGTCCACGGTCTCGCGCAGCCGTTTGAACGCCTCGTCGTCGGTGAGATCACCGGGCACGAACCGGAAGCCCTCGGCAAGCTGCTGCCAGACCTCCTCGCGGAACGGCGTCCGCGCGTGCTCCTTCACCGAGTCGTGCACGATCTGCGCGAAGTCCTGGTTCGTGAAGTCGCGGCGGGCGAACCCGACCAGCGCGAAACCCGGGGGCAGCAGCCCCCGGTTCGCCAGGTCGTAGACCGCCGGCATCAGCTTCTTGCGGGCCAGGTCACCCGTGACACCGAAGATCACCAGGCTGCACGGCCCGGCGATCCGCGGGAGCCGCCGGTCCTGGGGATCCCGCAGCGGGTTCACCGGGCCGACCGGCCCTTCGTCGAGCTCAGCGGTCATCAGCCGCAATCCTCCTGGTTACTTACTTCGCGAACAGAGAAAGCAGTTGCTGTACGCCGCTCGCCGGGTCGGTGAGGTGGAGCCGCAGCACCGGCCGGCCACGATCGGCCAGCACGGTCGCGTCACCGGCAGCCTGCGCCGTGATCAACGTACCGAAAGTGAACGGGCGATCCGGGATCTCCACATCGGCCGGGTGTGCCGCGGTGATCTGGAGGAAGACGCCCTCCGGGTGACCACCCTTGTGGTACTGACCGGTCGAGTGCAGGAACCGCGGTCCCCACCCGAAGGTGACCGGGCGACCGGTCTGCGCGGCGATCGCCGGGCGGACCCCGATCAGGTCGGCGTCGCGCTCGGAGTCCAGGTAGGCCATCACTGCGACGTACCCGACCTCGTCGAGCTTGCCCAGCAGCGCGTCAACCGCGCCCTGGAGCGAGTCGACACCGTCCAGCAGACCCTCGGAACCACGCACCTCGACGACGCCGTCGGTGAAGGCGGCCTCCTCGGGCTCCGGCTGCGCGTCGAGCAGACCGCGGGCGGCCTTCTTCGCGCTCTCCACGTCCGGCTGGTCGAACGGGTCGATGCCCAGCAGGTAGCCGGCCACCGCCGTCGCGACCTCCCAGAGCAGGAACTGCCCGCCGAGCGAACCCGACGTGAGTGCCGTCGGTACGCCGCTGGTCGGCTTGCCGGCCAGCAACGCGTTCGTCAGGTCGGTCGCCTCGCTGGTCAGCTCCGGCGCACCGAGCTCGACGGCGACCGGCAGTACGCCGGTGCCCTGCTTTCCGGTGCTCTCGGCAATCAACTGCTCGGCCCAGTCCGGGAAGCCGACGATGTCGGATCCGTCGGCCGTGATGATCGCCTTGTCGCGGCCCTCGGAAGCAGCCAGTACGGCGCCCAGCCACAGTGCCGGGTTGTCCGTCGAGTCGGCCTGCAACGCAGGAGCCGCCTCGGCAGCCTGGTCGAGCAGGTCGGCGATGTCCGCACCGGCGAGGCCGGACGGCACCAGACCGAACGCGGTCAGCGCGCTGTAGCGGCCGCCCACGTTCGGGTCGGCGAGGAACGTCTTGCGGTAGCCCTCGTCGGCCGACAGCTTCTCGAACGGCGAACCCGGGTCGGTGACGACCACGATCCGCGACGCCGCGTCGATCCCGGCGTCGGTGAACGCCTTCGCGAACGTCCGGCGGTGGCTGTCGGTCTCGACCGTGCCACCGGACTTGCTGGAGACGACGAGAACCGTCTTGGAAAGGTCACCGGCCAGCGCCCGGCCGACCACGCTCGGGTCGGTCGAGTCCAGGACGACGAGGTCGACCCCTGCCGTACGGGTGATGACCTCAGGTGCCAGCGACGAACCGCCCATGCCGGACAGGACGACGCGGTCGATGCCCTCGGCCCGCAAGTCGGCCTGCAGGGCCTCGATCTCGACCAGCAGCGGTCGCGAGGTCTCGTGCAGGTCCACCCAGCCGAGCCGGATGGAGGCCTCGGACTCGGCGTCCGGCCCCCAGATCGTCGCATCCTTCGCGGCGATCCGGGAGGCGATCTTCTCCTCGACGAGCTTGTCGACGACGGCCGACCAGTCGCCGTTGTGGGTCGTTACTCCAGTCACTTGGCCGCACCCTTCAGGGCCGACGCGACGGTCTCCTGCAGCTCGGCCCAGGAGGCGTCGAACTTCGCGAGGCCCTCGTCCTCGAGGATCTGCACGACCTCGTCGTACGAGATGCCCAGCTTCTCGAGGTCCGCGATCACCTTGCGGTCGGCGTCGTAGTTACCGCGCACGGTGTCCCCGGAGAACTCGCTGTGCTCCTCGGTCGCCTTGATGGTTGCCTCGGGCATCGTGTTGACCACGCCCTTGGTGACCAGGCTGTCGACGTACAGGGTGGGGGAGTAGGCCGGGTCCTTGACGCCGGTCGAGGCCCACAGCGGACGCTGCGGCTTGGCGCCGACGGTCTCGATCTCGCGCCAGCGGTCGGTGTCGAAGATCTCCTCGTACGCCTCGAAGGCGAGCCGCGCGTTCGCGACGGCGGCCTTGCCCTTGAGCGCCTTCGCCTCGTCCGTGCCGATGGCGTCCAGGCGCTTGTCGACCTCGGTGTCCACCCGGCTGACGAAGAACGACGCCACGCTGGCCAGCTTGGTCACGTCGTGACCGTTCTCGATCGCCTGCTCCAGGCCGGACAGGAACGCGTCCGCGACGGCCTTGTAGCGCTCGAGGGAGAAGATCAGCGTCACGTTCACGCTGATGCCGGCGGCCAGCGTCGCGGTGATCGCGGCCAGGCCCTCCTTGGTGGCGGGGATCTTCACGAAGACGTTCTCGCGGCCGACGATGTCCCACAGCTGCTTGGCCTGCTCGATCGTCTTGGCGGTGTCGTGCGCCAGCGTCGGCTCGACCTCGATCGAGACCCGGCCGTCCTGGCCGTCGGTGTCGTCGTAGATCGGCTTGAACAGGTCGGCGGCGTCACGGACGTCGCTGGTCGTGATGAACCGGATCGCCTCGTCGACCGAGATGCCCTGCGCGGCCAGCTTGCCGACGGTCTCGGCGTACGCGTCGGCGTCCGAGATGGCCTTGGCGAAGATGGTCGGGTTCGTCGTCACCCCGACGACGTGCTTGTCCTCGATCAGGGCCTGCAGGCTGCCGTTGGTCAGCCGCAGCCTGGACAGGTCGTCGAGCCAGATGGAGACACCCGCGTCGGCGAGTGCTTTCAAGCGATCAGTCATGTCCGATGCCTTCTTCCGGAATCTTCTGTTGTGAGGTGTCAGTTGGAGACGTCGGCCGGTCCGACCGGACCGCTGGCGGCACGCTTGGGCGCGATCCCCGGGCCGGAGATCTGCGCGGCGGTGGCGATGCTGTCCTTCGCGGCCTGGACGACGGCGGCGGTGGTGATGCCGAACTCGTCGTACAAGGTCTCGTAGGCAGCGGACGCGCCGTAGTGCTCGATGCTCACGCTGCGGCCGGCGTCGCCGACGACGGCGTGCCAGCTCTGCGCGATGCCGGCCTCGACCGAGACCCGGGCCCGGACATCGGCCGGGATGACGGTCTCGCGGTAGGCGTCGTCCTGCTCGTCGAACCACTCGCGCGACGGCATCGACACGACCCGGGCCTTGATGCCCTCGTCGGCCAGCTTGGCGCGGGCCTCGACGGCGATCTGCAGCTCGGATCCGGTGCCGATCAGTACGACGTCCGGCGTGCCGTCGGTGTCGAGGAGCGTGTAGGCGCCCTTCTTCACGTTCTCCGTGGTGGCGTAGCCGTCGGTGCCGCGCGGGAAGGTCGGCACGTTCTGCCGGGTCAGCGCGAGCGCCGCCGGGCGGTCGGTGTGCTCGAGGATGGTCTCCCAGGCAGCGGCCGTCTCGTTGGCATCACCCGGACGGACGACGTCCAGACCCGGGATCGCGCGCAGCGCCGACAGGTGCTCGATCGGCTGGTGGGTCGGGCCGTCCTCGCCGAGGCCGATCGAGTCGTGCGTCCAGACGTAGGTGACCGGCAGCTTCATGAGTGCCGCCAGCCGCACGGACGGGCGCATGTAGTCGGAGAAGACCAGGAACGTGCCGCCGTACGGACGGGTGCCGCCGTGCAGCGCGATGCCGTTCAGGACCGAGCCCATGCCGTGCTCACGGATACCGAAGTGCAGGACGCGGCCGTACTCGTCGCCCTGGAACTCCTTGGTGGCGTGCTCGGCCGGGATGAAGGACGGCTGGCCCTTCGGGGTGGTGTTGTTCGAGCCGGCCAGGTCAGCCGAACCGCCCCACAGCTCCGGCAGCTCCGGAGCGAGCTTCGTCAGTACGTCGCCCGAGGCGGCGCGGGTGGCGACACCCTTCTCGCTGGCCTCCCAGCTCGGGAGCGCATCCTTCCAGCCGGCCGGCAGCTCACGCTTGGCCAGGCGGGCGAACAACTCTGCGCGCTCCGGGGCAGCGGCCTTCCAGGTCTCGAAGCCGGCGTTCCACTCGTCCTCGAGCGCCTGACCGCGCTCGACGGCCTCGCGGGTGTGGGCGATCACGTCGGCGGCGACGTCGAAGGTCTTGGCCGGGTCCCAGCCCATGACCTCCTTGGTCGCGGCGACCTCATCGGCGCCGAGCGCCGAACCGTGGATCTTGCCGGTGTTCTGCTTGTTCGGGGCCGGCCAGCCGATGATCGTGTGCAGCCGGATGAAGCTCGGCTGGTCCGTGACCGCCTTGGCCGCCTGGATCGCGTCGTACAGGGCCTGGACGTTCTCCTCGTAGCCCGCGCCGCCGTTGGTCCAGTCGACGTCCTGGACGTGCCACCCGTACGCCGCGTAGCGCGCGTTGACGTCCTCGGAGAAGGCGATGTTGGTGTCGTCCTCGATGGAGATCTTGTTCGCGTCGTAGATCACCGTCAGGTTGCCGAGCTTCTGGTGACCGGCCAGCGACGACGCCTCGGCCGAGACGCCCTCCTCGAGGTCACCGTCGGAGGCGATCACGTAGACGTCGTGGTCGAACAGGCTCTCGCCCTTGGCGGTCTCCGGGTCGAACAGACCGCGCTCGCGGCGGGCGGCCATCGCCATCCCGACCGCGTTGCCGACACCCTGGCCGAGCGGACCGGTCGTCGTCTCGACACCGGGGGTGTGCTCGTACTCGGGGTGGCCCGGGGTCTTGGAGCCCCAGGTGCGCAGCGACTTCAGGTCGTCGAGCTCCAGGCCGAAGCCGGCCAGGTAGAGCTGGATGTAGAGCGTCAGGCTCGAGTGTCCCGCCGACAGGACGAAGCGGTCGCGACCGGCCCAGTGCGGGTCGGCCGGGTTGTGCCGCATCACCTTCTGGAACAGCAGGTACGCCGCCGGCGCCAGGCTCATCGCCGTACCGGGGTGGCCGTTGCCGACCTTCTCCACGGCGTCCATCGCCAGGACCCGCACGGTGTCGACCGCACGCTGGTCGAGGTCGGTCCATTCAAGCTTGGGGCTGGTCTTCTCCGTCACGCCGGCGGCGCTCCTCTCGATGGCTGTCAACACCCGTGCTGGTGTTCGGTCAGGAGCCTACTCGCCAGCACGTTTCAGGCGTCTCACAGATGAGCAACTCGGACGTGAACACCGTTGTTCCCGGTCCGGGCCAGGGTCTGTCAGATCACATTCGCCGACTCACCCCCGGGGGGTGGTCGAGCCCTCCTACGAGGCGTCGTAGACTGTCGAACCGTCAGCGCCGGTACCCCGGCGTCAACCTTCTGAGTTCGAGGTGTTCGTGACGGCCGTCGACCCGCGTCCAGCCGCGACGACGTCGTACCCGACGCCGCTGCCGGATCCTTCCAGCCTGGTGGGCCCGTCAGTGCGCGACGTGGTGAAGGCGTACGTCGGTCTGACCAAGCCACGCATCATCGAGCTGCTGCTCATCACCACCGTTCCGGTGATGTTCCTGGCCGCCGGGGGAGTCCCCGGGCTCGCGGTCGTCGCGTGGACCCTGATCGGCGGCATCCTCGCCTCCGGCAGCGCCAACACGATCAACTGCGTGCTGGACCGCGACATCGACGAGCAGATGCGCCGCACCCGCCGCCGACCGCTCCCGCGGCACGCGGTCAGCCCGCGCTCGGCGACCTTCTTCGGTGTCGTCCTGGGCGTGCTCGCCACGCTCGAGCTCGGCTTCCTGGTGAACTGGCTGTCGTCCGGCCTCGCGCTGGCCGCGAACCTGTTCTACGTCTTCGGCTACACGATGATCCTGAAGCGCCGGACGGTGCAGAACATCGTCTGGGGCGGGATCGCCGGCTGCTTCCCGACCCTGATCGGCTGGACCGCGGTCACCAACGAGCTGGCCTGGACCCCGATCGTCCTGTTCGGCGTCGTCTTCTTCTGGACGCCCCCGCACACCTGGTCGCTCGCCATGCGCTACCGCGAGGACTACGCCTCGGTCGACGTCCCCATGCTCCCCGTCGTCGCGACCCCGGTCGCCACCGCGCGGCAGATCATGGCCTACTCGGTCATCATGGTCCTCACCTCGATCGCCCTCTGGCCCGTCGCTGACACCGGCTTCGTCTACCCGGTCGCCGCGATCGTCCTCGGCATCGTCTTCCTCCGCGAAGCCCGAGCCCTCCTCCTCCGCGCCCACACCGGCGCCGACGGAGCAGCCCTGCGCCCCATGCGGCTCTTCCACTTCTCCAACATCTACCTCGCCCTCCTCTTCATCGCCGCAGCCATCGACCCCCTCCTCCGCTAAAAGACACCGCCTCCGGCGGGAGCGGTGATGGTGGAAGGTCGTCCCTCGGCCGGGATGTGGTTCGGGGGATGAGCGCTTGAAGGACACCGCCTTCGGCGCGATGTGGTGATGGCGGAGGGGTAGTCCCTCGAACTACACGTGGTCCGAGGGATGAGTGGTTCGGGCAAGCAAGAGCCTCCTCCGAGTAGGCGGCACGCTGGTGTGTCGCCGCCGCACCCCACTACCCATCCGGGTGAGCACCGGCCCCGGTCGCGGTCAGGCACACGGTCGGCCGGGGGATCACCTTCGACCATCACCACGTGCGCCGAAGGCGCCTGGAAGAACGAGTCGCCGCCGGAGGCGGTGTCCTGTGAACATGGGTGTGGCGGGGTGGGTACGGAGAGTTCTGCCCTTGGGGACCTTGACCACAAGGGGTTGTGGTGTTGCGATGTTGAGGTCTGTGGAGGGGCTCCGCGTCTGGGGAGGCACAGATCCAGGGGGTAGGCACGTGGGCGCACGAATACGCATTGCTGCGATGGCAGCACTGGCACTGACAGGGTCGATGCTGGTCGCCGGGCAAGCCGAGGCGACCGGCGTACTGAGGCCTGTGGCAACCAATCTGGACGGTCCACGGGGTGTGGCGACGTATGGGCACAAGGTGATCTACGCCGTCACGGATGGCTCGGTCTACGCCACCGATGGTCACAAGCGCTGGAAGCTCGGGCAGGTACCGGGTGGGTTCCCGCCGGCGATCGACACGAACGCCTGGGGTACGACGTACGCCCTGACCGGCGCGGGTGGTGAGCCCGGGGCCCCGCCGACTCCGGGTAGCTCAACCCTGTACCGGCTACGGCCCGGCAAGTCGCCGGTCGTGGTTGCCGACATCGCCAAGTACCAGGCGCATGACCCGGACCCGTACAACCAGGCCGACTCACCGACTGAGACGAACCCGTTCGGTGTGGCGGCGCTGCGCGACGGGACGGTCCTGGTGTCCGATGCCGCGAACAACGATCTGCTCCGCGTCTGGCCGAACGGCAAGATCAAGACCGTTGCCCGGCTGAAGCCGCGGCTGGTCAAAACCCCAGCGGGCCTGGGATCCGAAGCACCGCCGGCCGGTACGCCGTTCCTCGCCGAAGCCGTCGCGACCTCGGTCACGGTCGGATCGGACGGCTACTGGTACGTCGGTGAGCTCCGCGGCTTCCCGGCCACGCCAGGCACGTCCGAGATCTGGCGGATCAAACCCGGCTCGGTGAACGCGGTCTGCGATCCCGCCAAGCCGCACAAGGGCAACTGCAAGCGGTACGCCGACGGCTACACCTCGATCGTCGACCTCGCCGGCGGCCCGCACGGCAAGCTCGCCGTGGCCCAGCTGGCGCGGGACAGCTGGCTGAAGTTCGAGATGGGCGGTTCACCGATCGGCTCGCTGATCGTGCAGGACAAGTGGGGTCACCGCAAGGAGCTTGCCCGAGGCAAGCTCAACCTGCCCGGTGGCGTCGCCTACAACCGCTGGGGCGACCTCTACGTCTCGTCCCCGGTCTTCGGCCCCGGCGCCGTCTACAAGGTGAGGTAGTCAACCTCTCGCTCTGTGCCTGAGGCCCGTGACGTGCGTTGCCCGGTAACGTCCGAAGATCCGGAGACGGGCACTTCGGTTTTTCGGACGTTGAGGGGGTGGCGGAGTTAACGTCCGAAGGATCGGAGGCGGGCTCTTCGGTTTTTCGGACGTTGGCAATGTGCGTGGGGTTAGGTGGCGGGGGTGCCGCGTTCGCCGTAGACGGCGGTTACCAGGGCGATGAGGAGGGCGGCGAAGGCCATGTGGATCAGGACGAGGACCCAGGGGAGGTGGGTGAAGTACTGGGTGAACCCGACCGCACCCTGCAGGAGCTCAGCGGCGAATAGCCAGGCGGCCAGCTTCCGGAGGGTGCGGGACGTGGCGGTTACGCGAGTCGCGATGACCAGGGCGATCGTGATGCCGACCAGGCCGAACACCACGTCGGCGTGCAGCTGGCTGATGAGTTCTTCGTCGAACCCGTTCCGCCCGGTGTCCGGGTCACCCGAGTGGGGACCCGCACCGGTCACCAAGGTGCCGAGGGCAACCGTCAGCCAGACCGCCACCACGGACGCCGTCGCGAGTGCACGGACGACCGGGGGAGTGTGCGGGTAAGGGCTCGTCCGCGACCGGCGCATCATCGACACGGTGAGCGTGATGATGATCGGCGACACCAAGAAGTGCGCCGACACGATCCACGGGTTGAGCCCGGTGAGCACGCTGATCCCACCGATGACCGCCTGCAGCGGGACACCGAGAGCGGCCGCGGTCGCCAGCCGACGCAGGTCCCGGCGGATCGGCCGGTACCGCATCACGGCCAGCCAGGTACCGATCGCCACCAGCGCGACCACGAACCCGAGCATCCGGTTGCCGAACTCGATCGCGCCGTGGATGCCGAGCGCGGCATGCGGCACGTACGACGAGTCCGTGCAGGACGGCCAGGTCGGGCAGCCGAGCCCGGAGCCGGTCAGCCGGACGAGTCCACCGGTGATGACGATGCCGATGTTGACGATCACCGAAGCCCAGCCCCAGCGCCGGACCGCGTCCAGGCTCGGCTCGGGCACCAGGCGCCAGAACCGGCCGACTGGTTCAGTCTCTTGGGGCGGGGTCTCGGTCGTCATCACCGGCACACTCTAAAGGTCAGTCCCATCGGAAGGTTCGGGAGACCAGGTAGCCCAGGACTCCGGCCCACAGAGCGAGTGATAGTGCTGCGGCCCAGGGCACGATGCCGTGGACGGTGGAGTTCGACAGTCCGTTGGCCAGGGCCGCGCTGGGCAGCAGCCGGACGACGCTCTGCATTCCCTCGGGGTACTCGTCCACTGGCGTCATCACCGCACCACCCACGAGTAGCAGCAGATAGAGCAGGTTCGCCGCCGCGAGTGTCGCCTCGGCCCGCAGTACGCCGGCCATCAACAGACCGAGTGACGCGAAGGCCGCCGTACCGCAGAGAACAGTCAGTACGACGCCGACCACCGCGTTCGCGCCGCCGGCCGGCTTCCAGCCGAGTGCGAACCCAGCGCCGATCAGTACGGCGAACTGGATCACCTGCACGATCAGAACCGCGCCGATCTTCCCCGCCAGCAGCCCACCACGTGACAGGGGAGAGGCGCCGAGCCGCTTGATCACGCCGTACCGGCGTTCGAAGCCGGTGGCGATCGCCAGCGAGGTGAACGACGACGACAACACAGCCAACGCCAACACCCGCGGTACGGCGTCGTCGATCGGCCGGGCGTCACCTAGCGGCAGCCGGTTGCCCAGGCCGGTGGCGCCGAGCAGCAGGAGCAGTCCGAGCGGGATGACCAGCGCCAGGAGCAGTTGCTCGCCGTTGCGGATCAGCAGCTTGAACTCCATCCGCGTATGCGCGAGCACCTTCCGCGACCAGGGAGCACTACCCGGCTGCGGAGCGTACGTCACGGGCACAGTCATGAGTTCTCTCGCTTCGGTGCCGTCAGTTCGAGGTAGACGTCCTCGAGCGACTTCGTGTGATGCTCGGTCAACGCGTCCGGCGTACCGGAGGCGATGAGCTTCCCGGCCGCCATCACGTGCACCTGGTCGGACAGCTGCTCGGCCTCGTCCATCGCGTGCGTCGTCAGTACGACGGTCACTCCGTCATCCCGCAGGTCCCGGATCAGCTGCCAGATCTCGCGCCGTCCATGCGGGTCGAGCCCGGTCGTCGGCTCGTCCAGGAACGCGATCTCCGGCCGCCCGACGATCGCCAGCGCGAGCGACAGCCGCTGCTTCTGGCCACCTGACAACCGCCGGTACGGCGTTTTGCCGCACGTACCGAGGTCGAGCCGTTCCACCAGCGCGTTGATGTCGAGCGGGTGCGAGTGCAGCGAGGCGACGTACCGGAGCATCTCCAGTGCGCGGACCCCGGACCAGGCGCCGCCGTCCTGCAGCATCACGCCGATCCGTGGCATCAGCTCGTCGTGGTCGGCGATCGGGTCCAGCCCGAGCACCCGGACGCTGCCGGAGTCCGGTCGCCGGAACCCCTCGCAGGTCTCCACGGTCGTCGTCTTGCCGGCCCCGTTGGGGCCGAGCACGGACGTGACGGCGCCGACGGTTACGGTGAGAGTGAGCCCGTCGACCGCAGCCTTCTCGCCGTACCGCACGACGAGGTTGTCGATCTCCACCGCGACTGGCACAAACCGCAGCATAGAGAACCCCCGGACGTGACCTCGCTCACGCCCACCTCTTTTCTTCCGTGGCGTGACGTGAATCGGTTAGGGGAGCCTTATTTGAAGGGCTCCGCTATTTACGCGACACTGATGTTGTGAAAACTTCCGCAGCCACCGGAAAGGGCGCCGCAGCGGCGCCTGCTACCGGCAGTGCGCGGGACGAGTCCACCCGTGACCGGGTGGCCCGGTCGATCCTGACCAACGGCCCGTCCAGCGCCGCGGTGCTCGCCGAGCGCCTCGAGCTGACGCCTGCCGCCGTCCGGCGGCACCTCGACCACCTGCTCGACGAGGGCCTGGTCGAGTCCCGCGAGGAGCGTGTCTACGGCCCCCGTGGCCGCGGCCGCCCCGCGAAGGTCTTCGTGCTGACCGACTCCGGCCGGCACGCGTTCCACCAGGCGTACGACGACCTGGCCGCCACCGCGCTGCAGTTCATCGCGGAGGCCGGCGGGGACGAGGCGGTCGCGGAGTTCGCGCGCCGTCGCGCCGTCGAGGTGGGACAGCGGTACCGGGAGCTGATCGACGCCGCTCCCGACAGTGACAAGGCGGACGCGCTGGCCCAGGCGCTCACCGGCGACGGCTATGCCGCCTCCACCGCGGTCCAGGGTCAGGGCACACAGCTCTGCCAGCACCACTGCCCGGTCGCGCACGTGGCCGAGCAGTTCCCCCAGCTGTGTGAGGCCGAGACCGAGGTGTTCGCCACCTTGCTCGGCCGGCACGTCCAGCGGCTGGCCACCATCGCCCACGGCGACGGTGTCTGCACCACACATATCCCGGGGCCTGCCCCGGTTTCCTCTGTATCCGACGGCGAATCTGCGAGGACTGCACGATGACGCAAACAGCTCACCCCGAACTGGAAGGCCTCGGCAACTACCAGTACGGCTGGGCCGACTCCGACGCCGCCGGCGCGGTCGCCCAGCGCGGCATCAGCGCCGACGTCGTGCGCGGGATCTCCGCGCTCAAGAGCGAGCCGGAGTGGATGCTCGACCTGCGGCTGAAGGGCCTGAAGCTCTTCGACCGCAAGCCGATGCCGTCGTGGGGCGCCGACCTGTCCGGGATCGACTTCGACAACATCAAGTACTTCGTCCGGTCGACCGAGAAGCAGGCGACCAGCTGGGAAGAGCTGCCCGAGGACATCAAGAACACCTACGACAAGCTCGGGATCCCGGAGGCGGAGAAGCAGCGCCTGGTCGCCGGTGTCGCCGCGCAGTACGAGTCGGAGGTCGTCTACCACCAGATCCGTGAGGACCTGGAGGAGCAGGGTGTCATCTTCGTCGACACCGACACCGGCCTGAAGGAGTACCCGGAGCTGTTCCAGGAGTACTTCGGCTCCGTGATCCCGGTCGGCGACAACAAGTTCGCCGCGCTGAACACGGCCGTGTGGTCCGGCGGCTCGTTCATCTACGTGCCCAAGGGCGTCAAGGTGGACATCCCGCTGCAGGCCTACTTCCGGATCAACACCGAGAACATGGGCCAGTTCGAGCGGACGCTGATCATCGTCGACGAGGACGCCTACGTCCACTACGTCGAGGGCTGCACCGCGCCGATCTACAAGTCGGACTCGCTGCACTCCGCGGTCGTCGAGATCATCGTGAAGAAGGGCGCCCGCTGCCGCTACACGACGATCCAGAACTGGTCGAACAACGTCTACAACCTGGTCACCAAGCGCGCCACCTGTGAGGCCGGCGCGACGATGGAGTGGATCGACGGCAACATCGGTTCCAAGGTGACGATGAAGTACCCGGCCGTCTACCTGATGGGTGAGCACGCCAAGGGCGAGACCCTGTCGGTCGCGTTCGCGGGCGAGGGTCAGCACCAGGACGCCGGCTCGAAGATGGTGCACAACGCGCCGTACACGTCGAGCTCGATCGTGTCGAAGTCCGTGGCCCGCGGTGGCGGCCGGACGTCGTACCGCGGTCTGGTCGAGGTCGCGCCGGGTTCGCACCACAGCAAGTCCACGGTGCGCTGTGACGCGCTGCTGGTCGACACGATCAGCCGCTCCGACACCTACCCGTACGTCGACGTCCGCGAGGACGACGTGGCGATGGGGCACGAGGCGACCGTCTCCAAGGTCAGCGACGACCAGCTCTTCTACCTGATGAGCCGGGGGATGGCCGAGGACGAGGCGATGGCGATGATCGTCCGCGGCTTCATCGAGCCGATCGCCCGCGAGCTCCCGATGGAGTACGCGCTGGAACTCAACCGGCTCATCGAGCTGCAGATGGAAGGGGCCGTCGGCTGATGTCGACCGAAACTCTGGTTGCCACCGGCAACAAGGCGCACTCGCACGGGCCGGGCTCCCCGGTCCCGTTGCAGGCCCGGAGCGAGCGGCCGACGTCGTACGACGTCGATGTCTTCCCCGTGCCCAACGGTCGCGAGGAGGAGTGGCGCTTCACCCCGGTGAAGGCCCTGAAGGCGCTGTTCGAGGACTCCGAGCCGACCGAGACGCCGAAGATCGACGCCTCCGGCCCGGAGCAGGTCACCATCGAGACCGTCGTCGCCGACGCGCTCAAGGTGCTGACCCCGCAGGACCGCCCGGCCGCGATCGCGTGGAAGCACTCCCCGTCGGCCCTGGCCGTGCGGATCCCGAACGAGGCCGAGCTGACCGAGCCGGTGCACGTGAACGTGGCCAGCCTCGGCGGCCGCGGCTACACGCACCTGATCGTCGAGGCCGGCCGGCACAGCCGCGGTCTCGTGATCATCGATCACACCGGTGCGGGCGAGCTGGCCGGCAATGTCGAGATCAAGGTCGGCGACGGCGCCGAGCTGCGGGTCGTGAGCATCCAGCAGGGTGACCACGAGTCGCTGCACCTGGCCCAGCACGACTCGCTGGTCGGTCGCGACGCCAAGCTCAAGCACGTCGTCGTCACCCTCGGCGGCAAGGTCGTCCGGATCAACGCCAATGTCCGGTACGCCGGTCCTGGCGGCGACGCCGAGTTCCTCGGGGTGTACTTCGCCGAGGGCGGCCAGCACCACGAGCACCGGCTGTTCGTCGACCACGAGGCCACCAACTGCAAGAGCAACGTGCTCTACAAGGGTGCGCTGGCCGGTGACAACGCCCGCTCGGTCTGGATCGGCGACGTGCTGATCCGCGCCGCGGCCGAGGGCACCGACACCTTCGAGCTGAACCGCAACCTGGTCCTGACCGAGGGCGCCCGCGCCGACTCGGTGCCGAACCTGGAGATCGAGACCGGCGAGATCGAGGGCGCGGGACACGCGTCCGCGACCGGCCGGTTCGACGACGAGCAGCTGTTCTACCTGCAGGCCCGGGGCATCCCCGAGGACGCCGCCCGCCGGCTGGTCGTGTCCGGCTTCTTCAACGACATCATCGGCAAGATCGGTGTCCCCGAGGTCGTCGACCACCTGCACGAGGTGATCGAAACCAAGCTGGCCCGCACCGCTGAGCTGAGCGCCACGGCCAAGGCGGCTCTCGGCCAGTGAGCGACAGTTTTGAGCGCGCCTGCGCCGCCACCGACGTACCGGACGAGGGAGTCGTCTCGGTGGAGATCGGTGGCGTCGAGGTCGCGGTCGTGAAGAGCGAAGGACAGTTCTTCGCGGTGCGGGACGAGTGTTCGCACGCGCAGATCCAGCTGTCCGAGGGTGACGTCGGCCAGTGCGAGATCGAGTGCTGGCTGCACGGGTCGCGCTTCGACCTGCGCACCGGCGAGCCGACCAGCCTGCCGGCCTACGACCCGGTCCCGGTCTACCCGGTCCGCCTCGACGGCACCGACGTACTCGTTGACGTCAAGAACCCCTTGAACCAGAAATCCTTGTAGAGCAGACGGAGATAGAAGAAACCTCATGGCGACACTCGAGATCCGCGACCTGCACGTGTCGGTCGACACCGAGAACGGCCCGAAGGAGATCCTGCGCGGGGTCGACCTGACCATCGCCGGTGGTCAGACGCACGCGATCATGGGCCCGAACGGTTCCGGCAAGTCCACGCTGGCGTACTCGATCGCCGGCCACCCGAAGTACAACGTCACCAGCGGCACCGTGACGCTGGACGGCGAGGACGTGCTGGACATGGCCGTCGACGAGCGCGCCCGGGCCGGCCTGTTCCTGGCCATGCAGTACCCGGTCGAGGTCCCCGGCGTGTCGGTGTCGAACTTCCTGCGGACCGCCAAGACCGCCATCGACGGCGAGGCCCCGAAGCTGCGCACCTGGGTCAAGGACGTCAACAAGGCGCTGGCCGACCTGGACATGGACGCCGACTTCGGCAACCGCAACGTCAACGAGGGCTTCTCCGGTGGTGAGAAGAAGCGCCACGAGATCGTCCAGCTGGAGCTGCTCGACCCGAAGATCGCGATCCTCGACGAGACCGACTCCGGCCTCGACATCGACGCGCTGAAGATCGTCTCCACCGGGGTCAACCGGTTCGCCGAGAAGGGCGACAAGGGCGTTCTGCTGATCACCCACTACACCCGGATCCTGCGCTACATCAAGCCGGACTTCGTGCACGTGTTCGTCGACGGCAAGGTCGCCGAAGAGGGCGGCGCCGAGCTGGCCGACGAGCTCGAGGCGAACGGCTACGAGCGCTTCCTGAAGGTGACCACCAAGTGACCGACGCCCGGACCTTCAGCAGCCCGTTGGACCTGCAATCGGTCCGGGCTGACTTCCCGATCCTGTCGCGCGAGTTGGCGGGCGGGTTCCCGCTGGTCTACCTGGACTCGGCGAACTCTTCGCAGAAGCCGGTCCAGGTCGTCCAGGCGATCTCCGATCACTACCTCAAGCACAACGCCAATGTCGCGCGCGCCATGCACCAGCTCGGTGCGGAGGCGACGGCGGCGTACGAGGGTGGTCGCGACAAGGTGGCGGCCTTCCTCGGCGCCACCAACCGCGACGAGATCGTCTTCACCAAGAACGCCTCCGAGGCGCTCAACCTGGCCGCGCACACGCTCGGCGCGTCGCTGAAGCCGGGCGATGTCGTGGTGATCTCCGAGATGGAGCACCACAGCAACATCGTCCCGTGGCAGCTGCTGTGTGAGCGCACCGGCGCGACGCTGAAGTGGTTCGGGGTGACCGACGACGGCCGGCTCGACCTGTCGAACATCGACGAGCTCCTGACCGAGCAGACCAAGATCGTCTCGCTCACCTGGGTCTCGAACGCGCTCGGCACGATCAACCCGATCGCCGACCTCGCGGTCAAGGCGAAGGCGGTCGGCGCGACCGTCGTCGTCGACGCCTCGCAGGCCGTGCCGCAGTTTCCGGTCGACGTGTCCACGCTCGGGGTGGACATGCTCGTTTTCACCGGGCACAAGGCGGTCGGCCCGACCGGTATCGGCGTGCTCTGGGGCCGGTACGACCTGCTCGCCGAGCTGCCGCCGTTCCTCGGTGGTGGCGAGATGATCGAGATCGTCCGGATGACGGGGTCGACGTTCGCGCCGCCGCCGGCCCGGTTCGAGGCCGGTACGCCGCCGATCGCGCAGGCCGTTGGTCTGGGTGCCGCCCTGGATTACTTGTCCGGGATCGGCATGGACAAGATCGCGGCGCATGAGCACGCGCTGGTCGAGTACGCACTCGAAGGGCTGAAGACCGTGAAGGGTCTGAAGCTGCTCGGCCCGACCGACGCCAAGGATCACGGCGGCGCGATCAGCTTCGAGCTGGACGGTGTGCACCCGCACGACGTCTCGACGGTGCTGGACACGCGCGGCATCGCCGTACGGGCCGGTCACCACTGTGCGCGTCCGGTCCACGAGCGGTTCGGAATGCAATCGTCGACCAGAGCGTCTTTCTACCTGTACACGACTCCCGAGGAGATCGACGCGCTCGTCGACGGCCTGGAGTTCGTCCGTAGCTTCTTCAAGGTGGACTGATAATGCAGCTCGACAGTCTCTACCAGGAGATCATCCTGGATCACTACCGCACCCCGCACCATGCGGGTCTCGCGGACCCGTACGACGTGGAGGTGCACCACGTGAACCCGTCCTGCGGGGACGAGGTCACGCTCCGGGTCGAGCTCGACGGTGACACCGTGAAGGCGGTCACCCACCACAGCGTCGGCTGCTCGATCAGCCAGGCGGCGACGTCGGTGATGTCGGACCTGGTGATCGGCAAGCCGGTCACCGAGGGGATGGCGACGTACGAGAAGTTCCTCGAGCTGATGCAGAGCCGCGGGAACATCGAGCCGGACGAAGAGGTTCTGGAGGACGGTGTCGCCTTCGCCGGCGTCGCGCAGTTCCCGGCCCGCGTGAAGTGTGCACTGCTGGGCTGGTCGGCCTGGCGGGACGCGACCGCCCAAGCACTGGCTGCTCACAACCTGGCCGCCAACGAAGGAGTGAAGAATGCCTGACCAGACCGACGAGAAGATCGAGCTGCCCGAGGTCGACCTCGAGGCGGCCGCCGCGGCCCAGTCCGGTGTCGGCACGACTCCGCCCCCGGTCGAGGACGTGACCGAAGCCCTGAAGGACGTCGTCGACCCCGAGCTCGGGATCAACGTCGTCGACCTCGGCCTGATCTACGGCGTCACCGTCGACGACAGCTCGACCGCGATCATCGACATGACGCTGACGTCCGCGGCCTGCCCGCTGACCGACGTGATCGAGGACCAGACCCGGATGGCGCTCGAGGGCCTGGTCAACGACTTCCGGATCAACTGGGTCTGGATGCCGCCGTGGGGCCCGGAGAAGATCACCGACGACGGCCGCGACCAGCTGCGCGCCCTCGGGTTCAATGTGTGACACAGCAACGTGTGAGTCGAGTCGTCACAGTTTCACCGGAGCGCTTGGACAGGTGGCTGAGCAACTTCGGTGAGCGCCACGGTGACGTCTCGTTCGCTGTAGCACCGCATCAGGTGACGGTGTCTGCGGTGGACGGGACGATCGCCGTGGTGGAGGTCCCCTTTCAGCCTCTCGCGGATCTGACCCGCGAGGGGCTGATCGCGCATGTCCTGGCTGATCACCGCTTGGGTGTTCTCCTGGTACGGCGGGGTGGGTACGGCGCGGGTGTGTTCGTCGGCGCCGAGCTGGTGGACTCGAAGGTCGGCTCACGCCATGTGCAGGGCACGACCAAGGCCGGTGGCTGGTCGCAGCAGCGGTTCGCCCGGCGGCGCGACAACCAGGCGCGCGAGGCGTTCGCGGCGGCCACCGAGGTCGCCGTACGGATTCTGGCGCCGGCGCGGTTGCAGGCGCTGGTGTGTGGGGGAGACCGGCGGGCGATCGAGACCGTGCTCGAGGATCCACGGTTGAAGGAGCTGCCCGGTCTCATCCGGCCGCCGTTCCTCGGCGTACCGGATCCGAAGCAGAAGGTGCTGGAGCAGGCCGGTGTGGACGCGCGAGCGATCCGGATCGAGCTGACCGACCCTCAGGAGTTGTAGAGCGCGCGGAAGTCGTCGAGCGTGCCCTCGTAGTACTGCAGGTCGTCGACGAGCTTGGCGCGGTGCACCAGCTGCGGGCTCTCGACCAGGGCTTGCCGGCCGAAGTCGGACCAGATCGCCGAGTCCGGTACCTGGTCCGCGTCCTCAGGCAGGAACTTGAGCGCCTCGCGGACGGCGTACGCGGCGTACTCCCAGTTGAGCTCGACGATCGAGCGGTCCTGGTCGGGCTGCCCGGTGTAGGACATGTCCGCGGTGAGTGCGCGGCGGCCGAACGTCGACGCGAGGATCGCCCACTGCGCGGCGTCGAGCAGCGTCGACACCCCGAGGCCGAACGGCAGCCCGAGCTTGCGGGCCGCGCTCTCGCTCTCGTACGCGACCTCGATCGCCCCGGCGGTCGAGTGGTAGGTCCACGACGTCTCGCCCTCGACCAGGTTGACCCCGGGCTGCAGATCCGGGGCGGGCACGGCCGGCGCGGATTCGTCCGCGGCGGTGAGCACGCTCTCGTAGACCTGTGCTTCGGTCAACGTCCTGGCGGTCAGCATCAGTGGTGTCGCTCCTGTTCCCGGGCCGGCTTCGACCCTACCGTGACCGGCTTGGCGGTCGCCTGCCCCGTGCCGGGACGCAGTTGCTGGGCCGTCGTGCGGAAGTCGAGCCCCTTCAGCATGCTGGCCGGTACGCCGTTCTCTACCAGCTTCTCGGCGACTTTCGCGTTGAAGTCCTCCTCGGGGCCCAGCGAGTTGTAGACGTCGCGGAGGTCGACCCGGTCCTGGGCCATCAGCGCGACCTGCTTGTCCAGCCCCGCGAACGCCGACCCGAAGCCGCGGTCACCGCCGATCATCCCGCCGCCCGGCAACGCGACGTACGTCTCCTCCCGCCCGCTGCGCTCGTGGATCGCGACCACGACCGGCTCCGAGGTTTCCTGGGCCCGGTCCAGCGCTTCGACCAGCGGGCGGTACGGCTCGTAGGTTTCGTTGCCTGCAGCATCTTTCTGGACCTCGTCGGCGCGGATGTCCGGGCGACCGAACTCCTCCGGCGCGATCCGCAGCTGCGCCGCGGCCAGCGCCGCGTCGGCGGCGGCGCCGGTCTCCATCGCCCGCAGGGCATCGAGGTACTCGTGCTTCAGCATCTTGACGTAGAACTGGCCCTTCGCGGCGTTCGGAAGGTGCTTGCTGCGTTTGTCCGCCGGCGTCCCGCGACCGTTGTCGCTCGCCTTGGTCAGCGTGACGTCGTAGCTGACCGGGATCCGGACCGTGACGAGCTCGCCCTCCTCGAACTTGCTGGTCTCGAGCCGGTTCCCGTACGCGACGTTGTTCTGCTCCTTCACCTGTTCGCCGACCGAACCGCCGACCGAGACCGGTCCGCCGTTGGCTCCGGCGCTCACCGTGCCGGGGCCGACGTGACTGACGCTGTTCGCGGTCTTCGTCGAGGTCTCGCGCCGGCTGACCGCGCCGGTCTGGGCGGCGCCGATCGGATCCTCGGCGAGTTCGAAGCCGGTCATCCGGGCCTTGACCAGTACGTCGATCGTGGTCCGGCCGTTCCCGCGAGCAGCCATCGGCGGCAGCCGCAGTCCGGCGGTGCTGGTCAGCTCGGCGAAGTTGCCCTTCATCGCGGTGGCCTGGAGATAGCCGTCGAGAGTGCCCGAGTGCTCCGCGAGTCCGGCGGCACCGAGCGCCCCGGGATCCCCGAGTTCGGCGGCGACGACGTCGTACAGCTGGTTGGTGCGGGTCTCGCCGCGGGCGTACGGGTAGGTGCTCTCGACGACCGCGCTCTCGGTGACCTGGATCGGCCGATGCTCGACCTGTTCGGCGGTCTGCGTCCGGGTGCCGGGCTGGCGGATGAGTTCACGCGGCGCGTGCAGTGTCACCTCGGCCGACAGTTGGCGCGGGGTGGCGGCAGTCGTCCGCTCGTCGGGAGTCGTGCGGCCGAGCTTCCAGCTGGTGCTGGTCATCGCGGCGGCTCCGGCGTTCTGGATCCGGATGACCTCGGACGTGAAGACGACGGTTCGCTGCACCTCGGCCTGATCGAAATGGCCTGTTCTGGCGACCGTCGCGTTCTGCAGGGCAGCGTTCGCAGAGTCAGTCCGGTTGCGCTCACCAGAGGCCCCGACGTTGCCGTCGCCCGCACTACCACCGACAGTCGCCCCGTACGTCGTACTGTGGCTGACCGAGCGTTCCTCGCCCTTGTGCGTGTAGGCCTGGTCGAGCCCGATCGCCTCCACCGACGGGATCTCCGGAGTGCCGTCGACGGTGTAGGAGCCGACGTACTGGGCGGTGATCCGGACCTGGTAGAGGTCGGGCAGCCGACCTTCGACCGGGACCTCCACGGTAGCGACGAAACCGCGCGGGCCGAGCATGTTCTCGAAGCTGCCCTGGTACGCATCCGGGTTCAGGTTCACCCGCAGCGCCGGTTCGAGCAGTTTGCTGTCGGCAAGCACTCCGGGAGCGAGCTCCTCGAACTGCGGCCGGACCAGCTCGTACAGATCGACCTGCTCATCCGGCCGCCCGGTCGGCGCGATCGACTCGAGCTGCGCCGAGGCAAGACTCTCTTCGTACGCCGGTCCGAGGTCGACCGGGGTGCGCTGGGCGGCCAGGTTCTCGGTCGCTTGCAGGCGCTCCTCGACCTTGCCCACCTGGCTCGGCGGCTGGCCGCTCGCCTCGAACACCTTGGCGACGAGCTTCTCGGTGTCGTGCTCAGCCGCGAGCCCGGTCGTGGCACCGGCGCGTTCGAGGTTGTAGCGGCGGACGAAACCGGCCGCGACCTGCGGATCCATCGTCACGCGGTCGTTCAGGTACCGCTCGGCGACATCGGCCACGACCGGCAGCGGCAGGTCCAGCTTGCCGCCGGCGTACAGAGCAAGAGCCCGACGCTCGGCCATCGCCTTCTGGGCAAGGGCATCGTCCAGGCGAATCGTCTGTACGACGGTCCCGTGGCTGTCGACGATGTCGGCCTCGAGCTCGTAGCGCTCCAGGAGTTCGTAATGCGTGCCGGTGTTGACGAGCAGCCACTCCTGGCCGGTGGCGCGGCTGGTGCTGGTCGACTGCGACGTACCGCCCGTCCGGCCGAGCGACCCCGTTCCCCATTGCGCCGAGCTGTCGGCGTCGACCTGACCGCCGCCGCCTTCGACGCCGACCCCGCCCGAGGCCGACGTACCGGAGGTGAAGCCGGCGTCGGTCAGGGTGAGGTTGATGTTGGCGGTGTTCTGCTGGCTGACGGTCAGGAAGGTCTGGTCGACGGCGCGGCCGCGAACGACGACTTTGTACTCCTGGGCACGGATGGTCCGGTCGTGGAGCGCCTCGGCGGGATTGGCCGGTGGCGGCGTGACGATCATCGGCACTTCGAAGCTGCCGTTCATCCAGTCCGGATGCGCGACCAGGCTCTCCGACGACAACGCGGCGTGGAGCTGCAGTACGGCGCTGGAGTCGGCCCGGAAGACGTCGGCCTCGGTGAAGATCCGGTCGGCCGGATTCCCGGCGTCGACCGCGACGATGATCGCTTGCCGAACGGCGACATCGTTCGGTGCCTTCGGCTGCTTGGTGAGATCAGGCGCCTCGGCCCGGGTCATCGAGCTCTCGTAGGCGAGATCGACCTTGCCGGCGACATCGGCGATCGGCTCCGCGAGGCCCTGGTCGGTCAGCTCGCGGAAGGTGAGCTGGACGCCCTGGCGGAACACGTCGAGCGGCTCGGTGCTCTCCGTCAGCGTCACCCGGTTGACCCGGCGACCACTCGACCACGAGAAGCTGCGGCCGACGGCGTTCCGGTTGAACTTCAGCCCGAACTTGCCCGCCAGCCCACGCAGGCCCTTGTCCGGACCGTCGGCCGCGTTCACGCCGCCGGACAGCGGGACGGATCGCGAGCGGCTCGACGAACGGCTGGTCGCCCCGGAGGCGATTCCGAGGCGAACGACGTTGCGCCTAGGCGTCGTACCGCGTGGGGTGACGTCGTTGAAGTCCTGCTCGACGCCCAGCCGGAAATGCCGGTACTGCGAAGTGCGTCCGGTGTGCTGGTCGACCAGCGTGACCGGGATGCCGCCCTGACAGGCCTGATTGATACCGGCCTGGATCCGGTGCGCGGTGATGTTCTGGACGATCCGGTCGTAGTTCGCGCGCTGGCCGGCGTACTGCACGTCGTCGGCGAAGCGCGGCTTGGGCAGCGGTTGGTGATCGTCGTCGAGCGGCGGCACCAGACCCATCTGGCTCAGGTTGGTGAGGGCCTGCAGCTGTGCTTCGTCAGCGCCTTGAAGGTTGGAGGCGAGGGCCTTGCCCGGCCCGCGCATCTGATGCGCGCCGTCGCCGAGCCACGGCGGCAGCGTCTGGACGCCGGTCGGCGGCTCGGGGTCGCCACGCAGCAGCGCCCGGCCGTCCTGGTCCAACAGCACCGCGCCCGCATCATCCCGCCGTACGGCGTCCTTGCCGGCCGGGCTACCGGCGCGGAGCAGGTCGCTCTCGGTGACCCGGAGCCGGGCCTCGCAGACGTCGTCGACGACGATCGGCTCGGCCTTGCGGTCGGTGATCTTGCGCAGTGTCGCCTTGACCTTGAAGTCGACCAGCACGCCCTGCGTCGGTCCCTGATCGCGATGGACGGCCGGGGTGATCGCCGTCGTACTGACGTTCTGGCCGCCGGAGTGGCTGATGTTGCGGCCGGCGCTGACGCCCGGTGTCACATCCAAGCTTGTCGAGCCGACGTTCTGCATCGGGCTCGTGCCGACCCCGGCTGTCGCCGTCACCGAGGTGCTGTAGGTCTCGCTCGCGTTGATCCCGGCGAAGTCGACCTCGACGGCTTCCTTCCAGACCTCGTCGGACGACTCGCCGCTGAGCTCGGCCGTGCTCCAGACCGGTTCGAGCTCGAGTCTCAGCTCGTACGCCGGGCGGCCGTCGACCGAGATCTCCCGGCTCAGCCCGCCCGGTTTGGTGAACTCGTGCAGCAACCGGGTCGTGTCGCCGGTGACCATCCCGTTGATCTGGTCGTAGCCCGCTCGGTCGAGGCCGTCGACCTGGCTGACCAGGCGGTCGCTGACGTCCTGCAGCCCGTTGATCCGGGTCACCGTGTGGGGCGGGAAGTCGGCCTCGACCTCGTTACCTCGGCCGATACCCTCCAGCGTCAAGGTCTCGGCCGGTGCCTTGACCGTGTAGGCGCTCGGCACCCAGGTGAGTTGCTGCCCGGCATCGACGGTCTCGACCGGCGACCAGGGCTCGGTAGGGGAGTTGCGAACCTCGATCTCCCACTCGCCGGTCCATTGGTAGAGCAGCGATTCGCCCCGGTCGTCGTCGACATGGCCGAACTGCGCCTGCGTCGTCAGACCCGAGGCCTGGGTGATCGACTTCCCGTGCGTCACGTCACCGCGCGGCGCGATCATTTGGCCGACGGCGTGGATCGCGCTGCCAGGCGGTGCGGCGGCCAGGAACGGCTGCAGGTTCACGCCGTACGACGTACTGGACGAATGGGTGCCGGAGATTCCGATGCCCTGGCCGCCGGCGCCGATCGTGCCGTTCATCTGCTCGGCGAGGTCGTAGTCGCGGTCGACGATCTCGGTGAAGTCGCGCCGCTTCATCCGCAGCCGGACCTGTGCGAGTTCGCCGCCGGCCGGGACGACCATGCCGTCCTTGGACATCAACCGGCGGTACTCCGCGGTCGGGATCGGGCGGGGTGCCTTGCCGTCGAGCTGGTGCCGGATGCCTTGGTCGGCGAGGACGCGGTTGATGTCGTCGGTCGGCACGAGCAGCGGCGGACCGGTCGGTACGCCGGTCTCCAGCACGTCGTCGACCGGCATCGCCTGCGCGGTGCTCGCCTCGTAGACCTCGGTCCGGTCGGCCGCTTCGGCGGCCAACGCGGTGAGCTCGGCGTCCGTCGTACCGGGGGTGTCGATCGCGGCCTGCAGATCGCGGTAGCCGGTCAGCGCATGGTGCGCGTCATCGGCGGCCTGCCGGTAGGCACCGGCGAGCTCTTTGTGCCGGCGCTCCTTGTTGCTTTCGGCAACGGCTTGGACGCGGATGACGCGAGCTCGCTCGGGGGCGCCGAGATCGCGCATCTGCTCTTCGGTCTTGGCGTCGCTCTCGAGGTCGTCCGCCTTCTTCTTGGCGGCGGCCGCGGTGTCCAGCTTGGCGTCGGCCTTGCTGTTCAGGTCGGCGACCGACGACTCGAGTTCACCGATCTGGTGCGTGACCTGCTGTCGGAGCTTGCTGGGCTCGGCGTTGAGCCGGTCCACCGCACGTCCGATCGCGGTCGCCTCGGGAGCGATCCGGGCATCCGGGGCCCAGGGGAGTTCGGGCAGCGCGCCACCGCGACGCTGGATCGTGCGGGCGAGACCTTCGACATCACGCTGGATGTCGGCGACCGTGCGGCTGCCGCTCGGAGCACCGTTGGCGAGCGTCTCTGCCTGCGCCTGCCGCCACTCCTTCGAGAGCAGCTGGTACGTCGCGAAGTCCGCGCGCAGGCGGATGTCGCGGCGCTCAGGGCCGAAGGCGTACCGCAGCCGGCCGAGCATGCTCTGCGGTTTCGTGCGCTCCGCCGCGAGCTCTTGGGTCATCAGGCTGACCTGGTGGGTCCAGATCTGTCCGAGCTGCGCGTCGGCTACGTCAGGCGAGATTCGCAGTACGTGCGGGTCTTCCGCCGTACCGGCGTTGAGGCGGCCTTGGGCGAGCAGACTGCCGACGGTCGGCTGGATCTCGACCCGGATGTGTTGCGGGGGCTCTCCTGGGAGAACAGCGAGGTCGGAATCGATGGTGGGGCGCTTGGAGAGGCCGAGGTCGTCCTCAGAGAGCTGGGCAAGGTGCTGGAGAGCGGTGTCCTTGGTTAGCTCGGCGGTGCGGGTCGTGGGGACCAGACTGGTGGCGTCGACTGCGCGGGTGAGCGTGCGGCGCCGGGACAGCCGACGCTGCGGCGCGACCGATGGGGGAGTCGTTATCGCGCGGCTGATGTCCTTCGACGCAGCGACGACAGCGGTGACCGAGACCGGCCGTGCGTCGCCGGGGAAGGCGGCGAGCCGTGCCGCGGCTTCAGGAGACTCTTCGGCCGCACTACGGAGGGCGACGCGCAACATCGCCCGGGCCTCGTCCTGGTGCGATTGGTCCAGTCCGGGCGCAGCGATCAGGCGGTCCAGCGCGGCTGCCGCACCAAGACCGGGTTGCTCGTCACGCGACCTGGCGGACTCCGCGCCTACCAGGGCGACCGCCTCGGCCAGGATGCGCTCGTCGCGGACCTGGTCGGTCGCCCGGCGCGTGAGGTACGTCTGCAACGCCTCCGCGAGATGCGCGGGCAGAACGTCGTACCGGCTGGACAGCCAGACGCGGCCGTCGCGCAGTGGGACCGAATCCGGCCAGGCGATCCCCAGCGCGGTCGCGATCGCCGTCCGGGCACGGGTCTGCGGGTCGGGCACCACACCTCCAGGGACATCGGGCAGGGGGACGTCTTGGCGGGGACGCTAGCAAACTTTCGGTTACTCGCCAGCTACTCGAAGCACCCGTTCTGTTAACGATTTACGCTTTAGCATCGACGCATGACGGGCCGGTTGGGATCCTCGCAGTGGACAGTCGCCGAAGCGCGGGGCGTGATCGCGCAACTGCGGCACGTCGCCACCGAAGGCCCCGAGTACGACGGCGTGGAGCTGTTCCTCGCCCTGTGCGAGTACCTGGACCAGCTGCACGGCGGCCACGGCTTCGACTCCCTGCAGCCCGATCCGGCCCTGGCCCAGGCAGTTCGTGAGCAGCGCAAGCGACGCGCCGGAGCCGGTGAGCGACTGGAACAACCAGTGAACTCTGCTGTCACGTTGGAAGAGGGCCGCGCGCTCGCAGCCGCGCTAGTGAGCGTGGAGGACTGGCAACACGAGCTAGGACTCGCGCTGCAGGGGCTCTACACCTACCTAGACCAGTTGTACGGCGCACCGGGTGCGTTCACCGAGCTTTTGAGCTCAGATGAGCGCCTCCGGGTCGCGAGCCGGTAACAGCCCGCACCGGGTGGCGAGGATGGCACCTCACTGCCATTACGGTAGCCCCGTGAGTCTCTCGTCCTCCACTCGTCCTCCTGCCCCCAACGCCCGCAACCAGGGCCGACCGGCGGGCGGTGGTACGAACCGCCTCCCGAGCGGCCGAGAGCGCCGCCCGGCGCTGGCCGCGCTCGCGGTCATCCTGATCCTGCTCGGCGCCGCCGGCTCCGCCCTGATCGCTCTCAACAGCGGCAACCGCGTGGACTACGTCGCGGTGGGGGATGACCCGCTTCCGCCGGGCCACCTGATCCAGGAGAAGGAACTGGCCCGGGGCTCGCTGGCCGGGACCACTGGCCCGCTGATCAAGTGGGCCGACCGGGGCAAGGTCGTGAACCACTACACGACGGGCTGGGTGTACCCGGCCCAGTACTTCACCGGCGGCAACGTGACCGACGTTTCGCCGATCCCGAGCAGCGGCGCACAGATCGGCGTGGTGCTCGAAGCCGGCCGCGCGCCCTCCAGCGGCCTCACCGGGGGCGACGTCGTACAGGTCGTCCGCGTGCCCACCGGGAGTCAGGACAGCGTCGGCCCGGCCACACTGGTCGCGGCCGCCACTGTGATGGCAGCCGAGGGTGGGGTTGTGGCCGACAAGGGGTCGACGGTCAACACGCTCAACGTCACCATCCTCGTTCCGGTCGGCAAGGCGCCTGCCGTGGCTGCGGCGGCAGCCTCGAAGACGCTGGTGCTCGTGAAACTCAACCCTGGCACGAAGACCGACGTACCGCGCACCAACGGGGGTGGCTGATGGCACTCGTGGCACTTGCGAGCGCCAAGGGGTCTCCTGGCGTGACGACTGCCGGTCTGGTGCTGGGTGCGTTGTGGCCGCGACAGGTGCTGCTGGCCGAGTGTGACCCGTCCGGTAGTGACGTGGCGATCCGGATGACTGCACCTGGCGGTACGCCGCTCAACTCGGACCGCGGTCTGGTCAGTCTGGCGGCTGCGAGCCGTAAGGGGCTGGGGGACGAGGTCATCCTCGCTCACAGCCAGCAGCTCGACGGTGGACTCGACGTACTGCTCGGTGTGCGTTCGCCGGAACAGGTCGGCGGTATGGGCGGTCTGTGGCATCCCCTGGGCATAACGTTCAACCAGATGCAGCATGGCGACGTACTGGCTGATTGTGGTCGCATCAGCGCTACGTCTCCGCAGCTGCCGGTCATCCAGTCCGCCCGGCTCATCGTGATGGTGTGCTCGGCGACTGGTTCGTCGGTGGCGCATCTGCGTGAGCGGATGGCGTCTCTGGTGCACCACGTGGACGCACAGCTCGGTGTGATCGTGGTGGCCGATCCGAAGCAGCGTGACGCCGTCAAGCAGGTGTGGACCGTGCTGGACGCCATGGAGGCGCCGGTGCGGCACCGCTGGCATCTGGCGTTCGACCCGGTCGGTGCGGCGTTCTTCGAGGGACGTGGACACGGCCGGCTCGAGAAGACCCAGCTGATCCGGTCCGCGACCGACATCACTGCAGAGATGGCTTCGCTGGTCGCAGCGCAGCATGACCTCGACATGGCTCAGGCTGCCTTCCCGCAGGGGGAATGGAATGAGCGCTGACCAGGAGCTGGTCCGCCGGCTGCGTTCGCAGGTGGCCGATCGGCTGAACGAGCAGCGCCGTCGCGACCAGGTGAACGGCGTACCGCCGATGAGCGCCGAGGACGAGCGTGAGTACGCCCGGTCGCTGATCGTGCAGGTGCTGGAGGACCACGCCCGCTACGAGCTGGCCGAGGGCCGCACCCCGCCGACCCCGGACGACGACGCGCAGATCGCCGGCGCGATTCACTCGGCCCTGTTCGGTGTCGGCCGGCTGCAGCCGCTGATCGACGACCCTGAGGTCGAGAACATCGACATCAACGGGTGCGACCAGGTCTTCGTCCAGTACGGCGACGGTCGCGAGGAACGCCCGGGTCCGGTCGCCGAGAGCGATGAAGAGCTCGTCGAGCTGATCCAGGTGCTGGCTGCGCACGCGGGTCTGACCAGTCGTCCGTTCGACTCGGCCAACCCGCAGCTGGACCTGCGCCTGCCGGACGGCTCGCGTCTGTCCGCGGTGATGGGCGTGACGTCGCGGCCCGCGGTCTCGATCCGGCGCGCGCGACTCGGCCGGGTCTACATCCGCGATCTGGTTGCCAATGGCACCTTTACCGACGATGTCGGTCAGTTTCTCAAGGCGGCCGTCGCGGCGCGCAAGAACATCATGATCGCCGGCGCGACCAACTCCGGGAAGACCACCCTGCTGCGTGCGCTGGCCAACGAGATCCCGCCGCACGAGCGCCTGATCACCGTAGAGCGCTCTCTGGAGCTCGGCCTCGGTGAGTTCAAGGACCTGCACCCGAACGTCGTCGCGTTCGAGGAGCGGCTGCCGAACTCCGAAGGCGTCGGCGCGGTCGAGATGGCCGACCTGGTCCGGCGGTCGCTGCGGATGAACCCGTCGCGCGTCATCGTCGGTGAGGTGCTGGGCGACGAGATCGTCACCATGCTGAACGCGATGAGCCAGGGTAACGACGGCTCGCTGTCGACGATCCACTCGAACAGCTCGATGGAGGTGTTCAACCGGATCAGCACCTACGCCATCCAGGCGACGGAGCGGCTGCCGATGGAAGCCACCCAGATGCTGATCGCGGGCGCGCTCGACTTCGTGGTCTTCGTCCGCAAGCAGAACGACTACCAGCACGGCGGCGGTCTGAGCCGGTACGTCGAGAGCATCCGCGAGGTCACCGGATGGGACGGCCGGGTGCTGTCCGGCGAGGTGTTCGCACCCGGACCGGATGGTCGCGCCGCGGCCCATGCGCCGATCGCCTGCATGGACGAACTCGAGTACTACGGGTACCAACCCGTCGTACACGGAACGTGGGCGTGACGAGATGAGTGCTGAGACTCTGCTCGCGCTGCTCTGCGGAGCGGTTGTCGGCGGCGCGATCCTGCTGTTGATCGTGGCGATCCGCGGTACCGAGCCACGTGACGAGACGCCGTCGATGTTCCGGCGGGGCGGAAACGCGGACAACCGCAAGAACCTGATTCGGCTCGGAGTCGGTGTCGGCGTCGGCCTCGTCGTACTGGTCGTGACGCAGTGGCTTGTTCTGGCTGCGGCACTTGGTCTGCTGGCTGCACTGGCCGACCGCTTCTTCGGTGGTACCGGTGAGGAGCGGCGAGCCATCGAGCGGCTGGAGGCCTTGGCCACCTGGACCGAGGCGTTGCGCGACACGATCGCCGGTGCGGTCGGTCTGGAACAGGCGATCCCCGCGACCGCGGTGAACGCGGCTCCGGCGATCAAGCCAGGCCTCAACCTGCTGGTCGACCGGCTGCGGATCCGCGAACCGTTGCCTTCGGCACTCATGCGGTTCGCCGACGACCTGAACGACCCCTCCGCCGACCTGATCGTGGCCGCCCTGGTTCTGAACGCTCGGCTGCGTGGACCCGGTCTGCGTGAGGTCCTGAGTGCGCTGGCCGACTCGGCCCGCGAGGAGCTCGACGTACGGCGGAAGGTCGCTGCCGAACGGCGGTCGACCCGGCGATCGGTGCAGGTAGTCGTTGCGATCACGCTGCTCGTCGCGGCCGCGCTGGTGCTGTTCAACCCGGCGTACGTCGCGCCGTACACGAGTTTCATCGGGCAGTTCGTGCTCTTCATCGTGATCGCGCTCTACGCGGTCGGCCTGGTCTGGCTGCGCCGGTTGGCGAAGATCGAAGTACCCGAACGATTCCTGATCGGTGGCAGTCAGAAGCCGACCGACCAGCGGATGGAGGTGGTGGGCGGATGATGTGGGCCTTCGTGACCGGTGCCCTGGTAGGGCTCGGTGCGTACCTGCTGGTGCGGATGCTGATCCGGCCGCGGGCCAACGTGCTCTCGACCATCGCCCGGATCGACGCCGGTCGCGGCGGTGGCGGTGCCACCACGAGCGCCGCGGGAGAGCGCGTTCTCGGCGGGATCGACAAGGCCCGTGAGACGCTCGGCCACCGGCTCGAGGCCGAGGCGAACGCGCGCGGCTGGGCCTTCGGCAAGCTGCGTCGCGACCTCGCGGTGATGAACCAGCCGTTCGCGGCGATGCTGGCGACCAAGGTGTTCTTCGCGCTCGGCGCGATGATCTTCATCCCGGTCGTGCTGTTCCTGTTCAGCGCGATCGGCTTCACCGCGCCAGGCGCGACACCGGCTATCGTCACGCTGGCCGCGATGGCCTTCGCGTTCTTCCTGCCGGACCTGGCCTTGCGCCAGGAGGCCGAGGCGCGGCGGCGGGACTTCCGGCACGTGGTCGGTAGCTTCCTCGACCTCGTCGCGATGAACCTGGCCGGCGGCCGTGGTCTGCCCGAGGCGCTGATGACGGCGTCGACGATCGGTGATCACTGGGCGATGGCACGGATCCGGCAGGCGCTCGCGAACGCGCGCCTGATCGGCATCACGCCGTGGGACGCGATGGCCCGGCTCGGCGACGACCTCGGCGTGGAGGAACTGCGTGACCTGGCGTCGGCGCTCGCCTTGGCCGGTGACGAGGGCGCGAAGATCCGCGCCTCGCTGCTGGCCCGGGCCGCGTCGCTGCGCCGAAAAGAGCTTGCCGATGTGGAAGGTAAGGCGGGTGAGCGGTCGCAGTCGATGCTGGTCGCCCAGTTGGTGATGTGCGCGGCGTTCATGCTGTTCCTCGGATTCCCGGCCGGAATCGCGATCCTCGGCAGCTGACAGTGGGTACGGATCCATAGCACGGTTCTGTCCGTCGTACAGGGCATACTGAGGCCAGCCCCGGCCTCACACGGCGTTGGATACAAAGAGTGGAAGGCATGCGAATGAACACCGAACTGCAGTTCTGGCGCGCGATGGCCGGCTACGCGGTCACCCGGGCCCACGCGCAGCGTGCGCGGGCCAAGCAGGGCCGCACCGAGCTCGGCGCCTCGGCGCTGGAGTGGGCCATCATCTCGGCGATCCTGGTCGCGGCCGCGCTGGCCATCGGCCTCGTGGTGCGGCGCGTCATCGACAAGCGCACCGGCGAGATCGAGAACGGCTGATCCATCGTGCCGGTCCGCCCCCCGACCGTCTCGCGCGCCCGCCGGCGCCGGATCCTGCGCAGCCTCACGCGCCGGTCCGAGCGTGGTGCGAGCGCGCTCGAGCTGGCGATCCTCGCGCCCACGATCATGGCGCTGATCTTCGTCTCGATCCAGACGGCACTCTTCCTGTACGGCCGTTCGGTCGCGCTGAACGCCGCCCAGGAAGGCGTTTCCCGGCTGCGGCTGGTGCAACCGCCGGTGTACAGCCCGGCGGTGGGGGAGAAGGTGCGGACCGACATCGAGTCGTACGCCAACCAGTTGGGCGGCACGACCTTGCAGCACGCGGTGGTGGCGCCGCCGTCGTACAACAGTCCTGAGGGCATGGTCTCGTTCACCGTCAGCGGTGACACGGTCTCGCTCGTGCCAGGGCTCAAGCTGCACGTGGAGCGGACGGCGACCGGGCCGATCGAGCAGTTCGATGCGGACAACAAATGAGACGCGTTCAGTTGTTGCTGCGGGCCCGCGGTGAACGGGGCACGATGGCGCTGGAGATGGCGGTGCTGGCGCCGATCCTGCTGATCCTGTTCATGTTCCTGCTCGCCTGCGGCCGCTTCTTCCAGACCTCGTCGCTGCTGGAGAGCGCGGCCCGCGACGGCGCGCGCGCCGCCAGCATGTCCCGCTCGCAGACCGACGCGCAGAGCCGCGTCAACGACGCCGTCACCCGCACCATGGGCCAGGCGGTCAAGTCCTGCAAGGACACCGCCTCCGGCGTCATCACCACCACCCTCGCCGCCGGCGCCCCGATGACCGTCGAGGTCACCTGCACCATCGACTACCGCGACCTGAGCTTCCTCGGCCTCAGCGGTGACACCACCATCACCAAGCGCTTCACCTCGTCGGTGGACCCGTACCGGGGAGTCCGCGATGGCTCCTGAGACCCACCGCTCCCGGATCGTCGACTTCTTCCGCATCGATGCCCCCGGCAACCACCGCGGCCGCCTCCCGCACGGCGCCCTGAGCCCCGCCGTCGCCATCCTGGCCGTGATGATCTTCGCCCTGGCCGGCCTCGTCATCGACGGCGGTCGCCAGTTGGGCGCCCGCTCCCGAGCCGTCGGCTACGCCCAGGAAGCGGCCCGCGTAGGCGCCGCCACCATCCAGCTCAACACCGCCGAAGCCAAGATCGACACGGTCAAGGCGGCCACCGCCATCGCCGACTTCTGCGCCCAGGTCTCCTCCAACGACCCCTCGGTCACCTCCTGCGCCCCCACCAAACTCACCACCGACCAGGTGGACATGTCGGTAGGAATCGCCAACAAAACAACCTTCCTGGGCCTCATCGGCAAAACCACCCTCAAATCCACCGGCACCGGCACAGCCCACGCCGAACAGGGTGTCGAGAAGAACAACGACAGCCCGACGATCCCGCCGATCTTCGTGAGCACCGGTCCGCAGGGGCCAGGGGCAACCATCTCGAGTACGGCGGTTCCGCCGACCCTCGACGTACCGTGCCCGGAGTGGACGATCGGATCGCCGACACCGCGGTGGACGCTGGAACCGATCCCGTTCCCGGCTTCCTGTACGCCGAGCATTACGCCGTCCCCGACCCCGACCCCGACCGACGGTGAGGAAAGCTCGAAGCCACCGAGTGGCCCGGTCACCAGCAAGCCCCCTGGTGGCGGGGCGCCCGCCGGCATCGCGCCGCCGCAGAACTCCCTCCCACCGAGTCTCGGACGTTAAGGACAATGACCGTGCGTAGTGTTTCTTTGGCAGCCGCCGCGCTGGCCGGCGTGGTGCTGCTGGCCGGTTGCGGCGGCAACTCCGATGATGGCGGCCGTCCGGTCCCAGTAGGCGGCGACTCGGACACTTCGAGTACGCCGACGCCGTCGGCGAGCAGCACGCCACCGCCGAGCACCAAGCCGAGCGAGGTGGCCGACCCGACCACGACGCCGCCGAAGAAGGCCCAGGTCATCGTGGTTCCGGGGAACTACTCGAGCAATCCCGCCGTCCAAGGCCTCGTGGCGACCTACCCGATGTACTTCGACGCGCTCATCGCGCGCAACGAGAAGCTCATCAGCAAGACGTTCCCGGCGTACTTCTACGCGGACGTCTCGCAGGTCATGGTCGACGCGCGGAACAACGGCTGGGTGATGAAGCCGCCGGGCAGTGTCGTGGTGCGCGGAATCTCCAACCAGGCGCTGGGTGTCGTCCGGGTGAAGACCTGCCGGTCGCAGCACACGCAGTACTGGAACCCGAAGACCAAGGGATGGACGCTGGTCGCACCGGGTGGCCAGCCCCAGGCGATCGACATGATCAAGACCGGTCTGGGCTGGCGTCCCTACCGCCTCGGTCCGTCGGCCGGGATCAGCTGTGCCGGAGTGAAGTATCCGGCCTAGACCTGAATGGCGTTATTCCGAAAAGGTGACGGGACAACGGATAACGGGCACCATGCCCTCGGACGACGATAATCTGCCGCTAGGACTACTCTCTGGAGTGAGGATGCGCAATCGCGTGGGACGCGGGCTGATCGCCCTGGGTACCGTGCTCACGCTGCTGATTTTTCCTGGTGCCCATGCGGTCGCGGACGGCGACACGACGGTGCAAAAGGGGACTCGCAGCTGCAGCATGTACGTCAACGCTCTTGGTTTCGGTGCCTGGTGCAGCAACGGTCAGGTGACCTACGGCAGTGGGCAGCCCATTCCGACCTGGAAAGAGCGGCTGGGCAACAACGTGTTCATTCCGTGCCGCGACATGGAGGTCCCGAAGGGGATTGCGCTGCCGCCGTCGCCCAAGGGCAAGGACTGGGTGCTGCGGCTGACGATCGTCGACTACAACCTGGACTCCACCGACGGTGGCGGCAAGGTACACATCGAGCGCGCGATCGTGCCGGTCGGTCCGGAGGAGAAGGACCAGTGCCCGGCCACCGGATACATGTCGGCGTTCTGGGACGAGTTGCACAACTCGTATCCGGACCCCGTGCTGCAGATCAAGCCGACGTACACGCCGCGGGTCAACGTGCCGGCCTACTTCTCGCTCACGCCGGACAGTTCGTACATCTTGCACAACCAGGCAGGCACCGATCCGGCCCAGGACATGTACTGGGGCGGCGATCACGACCTCGCCATGCGCGGTCTGGTCGGGAAGATGGTCGTCGACCCCGGCGACGGGACGCCGCCGTTCACCTGCCCGATGGGCGTGGTGCCGGTGGGCGACACCGACGGGTACGACGAGACCAGCGACCCGTTCACCCAGATGAGCACCTGCCGGCACATCTATCAGAAGTCGAGTGCGAGTCAGCCGGACGGGATGTACACCGTCAAGCTGACGATCACCTGGGACGTGTCCTACTGGACCGGCCAGCCGGACTGGAACCCACTCGGGTCGGCAGAGGTTCACGCTGTGCAGCGGTTGCCTGTGCAGGAAGTGCAGGCTATCGGTGGGTGACGTGGTGGGGACGGGGATGGAGGAGCGAACATGGTGAAAACCAGTGAGCCGGTGCGGACGGCGCGGTTGCCGCAGCAGCGGTCGGCCAGTCCGGGTGCGGATCGGCTGAAGGGGTTCGTGGCGCTGCTGGCGATCGTGGCGATCGTCGGTGGGGTGCCGTATGTGCTCCTGCGCTTCTTCGGTACGCCGTGGCCGGACCAGATGCCGAACTGGAATGTGCTGGTCGACGAGTTGGACGTTCGCGCGGTCCTCGGGATCTTCGCGTTCTTCATCTGGCTTGCCTGGCTGCACTTTGTGATCTGCCTGATCGCGGAGGCGGTCGCCGAGATCCGCGGACATGGTCTGTCACCACGAGTCCCACTCGGTGGCGGTTCGCAGCATCTGGCGCGCCGGTTGATCTCGGCCGTCGTACTGATCGCTGGTGCCGCAGGCGTCGGTATGCCGGTCGCGAGCGCGGTGACTGCCAGCCCTGGCACGGTTCCGACGTCGGTGTCGGTGGTGCAGGGTGGTGAGCACGAGTCCGGCGCCGCGTTCCGTCAGACCGAGCACCGGAGCACGGTGCTGTCCGGTGCGGTTCAGCACGGCGCGAAGACGACTACCGGCGTACGGACGAACAATGACCAGAAGGGCCAGGTCGTCAAGTACACGGAGGTCCGGCCGCCGCACGGGCGGAACTACGACTGCCTGTGGGACATCGCCGAGCGGTACCTGGGCGAGGGGCGCCGGTACAAGGAGATCTACGACCTCAACCACAACAAGCTTCAGCCTGACGGCCGCCGGCTTACCAACCCGGATCTGATCCTGCCGGGCTGGCAGGTGCGCCTGCCCGCCGACGCCAAGGGCGCGGGCGTGCACACGGTCCGGGTCAACATCGACTCGCCTGGCAAGAGCCACGAGGTCAACCCGGTCAAGCCGCGCGTCGTGGCCAAGACCGCGACGCCCAAGCCGGCCAAGGTCGCCGCTCACGAGCAGGGCGGCCGCTGGGCCGACCAGGGGCTGGAGTCCGGCTCGTCGGTCACCATCGGTAGCGCGGCCAGCGACCCGGGCGCCAAGAACATCAAGCCGGGGGACCCGACTGTCGGGACGCCCGCACACGACCCGAAGACTGGGGAGTCCCAGCCGGGCGATCCGGCCGCGGGCGGTACCACGGTGCCGGACGTCGTTCCGGTCGCCGCCGACCAAGGCATCGACCTGACCCAGGCCGGGATCTACGGCTTCGGCGGCACGCTCCTCGCTGCCGGCCTCGCGCTGGCGCTGAAGCGCCGCCGTGGCTGGGCGCAGGGCCCGGGCCCGAAGGCTGCCGGCCACCGCCAGACCGAGGTCGGTCTGCGGCTCGCGTCCGACATCCCGACCGCTCAGTTCGTCGACACCGCGCTGCGCCAGCTCGGTGCGGACATGGCCAAGTCCGGCCGTCCGATGCCGAAGGTCGTCGCAGCTCTGGTGACCGACCGCGCGCTCACGCTGGTCCTCGACCCGTACGAGGCGCAGTCCGCTCCTCCTGGCCCGTGGCAGGCCATTGCCGAGGGCACCCGATGGACGCTGCGCCGTGGGTACGCTCCGACCGCCGAGGTCACTGCACCGGCGCCGTACCCGACGCTGGTCACCATTGGTCAGAACGCCGACGGTGCGACCGTGCTGGTCGACCTCGACACCGCGAACGGCATCGTCAGCTTCGGTGGCGTCAACAACGCCTCCCGCGACGTGGTCGGTTCGCTGGCCGTGGAGCTCGCGACCAACCTGTGGTCCGAGGGCGCGCACGTGAGCATGGTCGGATTCGGTGACGACCTGTCGTTGCTGGCTCCCGGCCGCCTGAGCTACTGGGTCCGGCTCGACGCCGCGCTGGCCGAGGTCACCCGCCGTACCGACGCTCAGGTCCAGGCCTGCGACCGGCGGAACGTCGCCTCGGTCGCCGAGGCCCGGACGACGCACCCGGACCCGATGCTGTGGGGTGCGGAGATCATCTTCGTGTCCGCGCCGCCGTCGCCGGAGGAGCAGGACCAGCTCAACCGGCTCGCCGAGGACCAGAAGCGTGGCATCGCGGTCGTCGTGGTCGGCGACGTGATCAGCTCGCCGTGGCGGTTCGTCGTGGACGAGAAGAACCAGGCCGTCTGCCGCCTGCTCGGCCTCGAGGTCGAGGCGCACAGCGTCACGCCGGAGCAGGTCTCCGAACTGGTCGCCCTCTTCGACGCCGCCGATTCGGATGCGCTGGACAAACGCCGTACCGAGCAGAACATGCCGGCGTACGAGTTCGCGGCGACCGACCTGAGCGTCGCCGCCCCGGTCGAGGTCGACCTGCTCGGCCCGGTCGAGGTGGACGCCCGCGGCGCCATCGACGACGGCCGGATCGCGCTCTCGACCGAGATCATCGCCTTCCTCGCCGGTCAGGACTACGGCGTCCACCCGAACGTCCTCGCGGGCGCCATCTGGCCGCGCGGCATCAGCGACGAACTGCGTGACTCCGCCCTGGAGCACACCCGCCGCTGGGTCGGCAAGGACGCCATGTACGCCGATGAGTCCGGACGCTGGATGCTGAACCGCAGCATCGTCCGCGTCGACTGGGACGTCTTCCGCACCCTGGCCAAGCAGGCCACGATGCAAGAGGACCCGCGCGCCGCCCTCTCAACGGCCCTGGGCCTCGTCCACGGCCCCGCCTGGGCCGACATCCCAGCCGGCCGCTACTCCTGGCTGGCCGCCTCCGGCATCGAACGCCGCATGGCCGAGGCAGTAGTCGACGCAGCCCTCAAGCTCGCCGAAGCCTCCCTCACCCACAACGACGGCCAAACAGCCCGCACAGCCCTCCAGACCGGCCTGTCGTTCTCCCCGGCCTCCGAGGACCTCTGGCGAGCAACCCTCCGCCTGGCCGCCCACTTCGGCACCCCCCAAGACGTCACCAACGTAGCCACCCAGCTCTACGCAGCCCTAGCCAAACACGGCGCCCCCCGAGGCCCCGAACCCGAGACGGACGCCTTGGTAGACGAACTCCTCCCCGGCTACCACCGCCCCGCCCAGGTCGCCTGACCCCGTCAACCTCCAGAAGCCCCCTCTCCGACCAACCGGGGAGGGGGCTTCTGCGTGCTCAGGTGCGGAGAGGCTAGGGCGGGATGGGGCGCAGGTGTGCGGAAAGGCCAGGGCGGGATGGGGGCGTATCTGCGGGTGGCCGAGCGGGTCAGAACATCGCATAGAGCTGTTCGCGCGGGTGATTGGCGATCTGGAGCCGAGCCAGCCCGTGGAGGACAACCCAGACGGCAGTGGCGAGCTCGGGGCTGGAGCGACGCGCAGCTGACGCGGACCGCCCCCACTCACCAACCTCCGCGCCGCCGGCTCCGCCACGCTCAGCCACCCACCGACAACCGCCTCCCAAGGCACTTGCTGAGTGCCGCACGTCCGCCCAAACGAGCGCCCCACCCCGAGCGCGCGCCACCCACCCCGAGTGGGCGCCATGCACCCCCGAGGGACGCTCACCCGACCCGAACGGGCGCCCCACCCCGAGCGGGCGCCATGCACCCCCGAGGGACGCTCACCCGACCCGAGCGGGCGCCACGCATCCCCGAGGGGGGCTCACCTGACCCGAGCGGGCGCCACGCACCCCGAGCGAGCGCGGCCCACCCCGAGTGAGCGCCACGTACACGAGCGAGCGGGCCCCACGCATCCCGAGCGAGCGCCACCCACTCCGAGCGTGCCTCACCCGCCCCGAACACGAACTGCTCCCACCCTGAACACGACCGCCTCTCGACTCGAGGTCCGCGCCGCGACTCCCGACGTACCGGGGCAATTTCAGTGGATATCCCCTGAGCTTGCCGGTTCTCCGCTCGAAATTTGAATGGAGAACCGGCAACTTGAGGGGATATCCGGTCAAATGCTCGGCAGGCGGGCAGGCGGGCAGGCGGGCAGGCGGGCAGGCGGCGACGCGGGGCGGGCCGGGAGGCCAGGAAGCGGGTAGGCCGGGAGGCGGGGACGCGAGGAGGCGGGACGCGGGCGGGCCGGGCCGGGGCTCGGGGCCCGGGTAGGTGCAGGTGGGTGGGGAGGTGGGGCTAGAGGGGGTTGGCGGACCAGGTGTCGCAGGCGTTGAGGTCGCCGGAGTCTAGGCCGGTTTTGAACCACTTCATGCGTTGTTCGGAGGTGCCGTGGGAGAAGGACTCGGGGGTGACCTGGCCCTGGGTCTTGGACTGGATACGGTCGTCGCCGACGGAGGCGGCGGCGTCGAGGCCGCGGGCGATGTCGTCGTCGGTGAGGTCGAGGATGAACGGCTTGCCGTCCTTGGCGGGGACCGTGGTGGCGTGGTTGGTCCAGATGCCGGCGAAGCAGTCGGCCTGGAGCTCGGAGCGGACGGAGTCCGAGGTGGGGCCGGAGCGGGTCTTGATGCGGTCCAGGATGCCGTAGAGGTTCTGGATGTGGTGGCCGTACTCGTGGGCGATCACGTAGGCCTCGGCGAAGTCGCCGCCCTCGGCGCCGAGGTCGGTCTGGAGGGTCTCGAAGAAGCCGAGCTCCAGGTAGACGCGGCGGTCCGGTGGGCAGTAGAAGGGGCCGACGGCGGCGGTCGCCGGGCCGCAGCCGGTGCTGACCTGGCCCTCGAAGACCCGCATCGGGGCGGCGGTGTACTTCTTGCCGCGGCGGGGGAGCTCGGCGGACCAGAAGCCCTGGATCGAGTTCTGGTCGGCCACGAAGCGGCAGTCCTTGCTCGTGGTGACGTTCTTGCAGCTGTTGAGGCTGCCGGGGCCGGTGTTCTGCGCTGCGGGCTGGTCGGTACCGTCGCTGCCGAGGCCGGGGATGCCGCCGTTCAGCAGGACGATCACGACGAGCAGGATGATGCCGCCGATCCCGCCGCCGACCGGAATCATGCCGCCGGGCAGGCCGCCACTGCGTCCGCCACCGCTACCGCGAGTGTCCTCGATGCCGCTGGTGTCGAGATCCGCGTCGGGATTGAATTTCACACCGCATACACTAGTCCTCAGAGCGAGGGATGTAAGGCGTGTCGTGACACCGCACCGCCGGCCCGCCACCCGAACGCCCCCGAAGCCTTGAGGACACCTGCGCCGCGATGATCACTGTCTCCAACCTCGAGGTGCGCGTTGGTGCCCGGCAACTGCTGGCGCCCGCTTCGTTCCGGGTCGGTCCGGGTGACAAGGTCGGCCTGGTCGGCCGGAACGGGGCCGGCAAGACGACGTTGACCAAGATCCTGGCCGGTGAGGGGTTGCCGGCGAGTGGGTCGGTGACGAAGTCGGGGGAGATCGGGTATCTGCCGCAGGACCCGCGGACGGGTGACCTCGACGTACTGGCGAGGGACCGGATCCTGGCGGCTCGGGGTCTGGACGAGGTCGTGCACCGGATGCGCAGCGCGGAGAAGTCGATGGCCAGCGCCGACGAGAAGACGCGCGCCAAGGGCATGCGCCGCTACGAGCGGGCCGAGGCCGAGCTGCATGCCGCCGGCGGGTACGCCGCTGAGTCGGAGGCCGCTCGGATCGCGGCGAACCTGGGGCTGCCGGACCGGGTGCTCGGTCAGCCGCTGGGCACGTTGTCGGGTGGTCAGCGGCGGCGGGTGGAGCTGGCGCGGATCCTGTTCGCGCAGGCCGAGACGCTGCTGCTCGACGAGCCGACCAACCACTTGGACGCGGACTCGATCGTCTGGCTGCGCGACTTCCTCAAGACGTACCCCGGTGGCGTGATTATGATCAGCCACGACGTGAACCTGCTCGAGGAGACGGTCACCCGGGTGTTCCACCTGGATGCGAACCGGGCCGAGATCGACGTCTACAACGTCGGCTGGAAGGTGTACCTGACGCAGCGCGAGCAGGACGAGCGCCGCCGCAAGCGGGAGCGCTCGAACGCCGAGAAGAAGGCGACCCAGCTGGTCGACCAGGCGAACAAGATGCGCGCCAAGGCGACCAAGGCCACGGCGGCCCAGCAGATGCTGAAGCGCGCCGAGCAGCTGATGTCGGGGCTCGAGGACGAGCGTCGTTCCGACCGCGTCGCGAAGATCTCGTTCCCGTCGCCGGCTCCGTGCGGCAAGACGCCGTTGATGGCCAAGGAGCTGTCGAAGTCGTACGGCTCGCTGGAGATCTTCACCGATGTCGACCTGGCGATCGACCGCGGCTCGCGCGTCGTCGTACTGGGGCTGAACGGTGCCGGGAAGACCACGCTGCTGCGGGTGCTGTCGGGGATCGAGAAGTCCGACACCGGCGAGGTGATCGACGGTCACGGCCTCAAGCTCGGGTACTACGCCCAGGAGCACGAGACCCTGGACGTGAACCGGACCGTCCTGGAGAACATGAAGACCGCGGCTCCGGACCTGAACGAGACCCAGGCGCGCAGCGTGCTCGGTGCGTTCCTGTTCTCCGGGGATGACGCCGAGAAGCCGGCGAGTGTCCTGTCCGGTGGTGAGAAGACCCGGCTGGCCCTGGCGACGCTGGTCGTCTCGGCGGCCAACGTCCTGCTGCTCGACGAGCCGACCAACAACCTGGACCCGGCGTCGCGCGAAGAGGTGCTGAACGCGATCCGCTCGTACAAGGGCGCGATCGTGCTCGTCACCCACGACGAGGGCGCGGTCCAGGCCCTGGAGCCCGAGCGCGTCCTCCTGCTCCCCGATGGCGTCGAGGACCTCTGGACGAACGACTACGCCGACCTGGTCTCGCTCGCCTAGCCTGATACCTTCCCCACCGCCCCGGACGCTACTCCGGGGTAATGTACGGCGCATGACTGATCTCGGACTGCGGTTCTCGGTGGATGGCCCGGTGGCGCGCGTCGTACTGGACCGGCCGGAGGTGCGCAACGCGCAGACCCCGGCCATGTGGCGGGCGCTGGCCGAGTTCGGCCGGTCGCTGCCGGACGAGGTCCGGGTGGTCGTGCTGTCGGGGGAGGGGCAGTCCTTCTCGGCAGGCCTCGATCGGCGGCTCATCATGGGCGAGAACGACCAGGGTGAGGAGCCGCTGCTCTCCCTCGGATCGAAGCCGACCGAGGAGGTCTACGAGATCGTCGCCGAGTTCCAAGCCGGCTTCTCCTGGCTGCGGAACCCGAACATCGTCAGCATCGCCGCGGTCCAGGGCCACGCGGTCGGAGCCGGTTTCCAGCTCGCGCTGGCCTGTGACCTGCGGGTTCTCACGCCGGACGCCAAGTTCAGCATGCGTGAACCCGCGCTCGGCCTGGTGCCGGACCTCGGCGGTACGCAACCGCTGGTCCAGCTCGTGGGGTACTCGAGGGCCCTCGAGATTTGCGCGACGACCCGCTGGGTCGAGGCGGCCGAGGCCAAGGAGCTCGGCCTGGCGAACATCGTCGTACCGGCTGAGGAACTGGCCGCGACGGTGAGGGATCTGACCGACGCGATCCTCACCCCGCTCGCCGGCGCGATCCGCGAGACGAAGGCGCTGCTGCTCGGTGCGGCGGATCGCCCGTACGCCGACCAGCTGAAGGCCGAAGGTGCTGCCCAGGAGCGCCGCCTGAAGGAGCTCCTCAAAGCCTTCGGGTGATCAGTGCCAGTTGCTGACCTGTACGTCGTTCGGGGCGGGCTCACCGGATCCCGTCTCGACGAGCTTCTTCAGGCTCATCAGGAACGTCGCCCACTTCGTGCTGCAGTGATACATGAACGGCACCTGCTCCGCCCAGCCCTCGTGGCGGAACATGATGATCGCGTACTCCTCCTCCTGGCTGAGGTCGAAGCGGATGCGGGTGCCGATCCATTCCGGCGGCCCGTCGACGACCTCCCAGTGCACGAGCTTGCCCGGTGCGGTCTCGAGCACCTTCATGTCGAAGCCGCCGACGTCGCCGAAGCGGAACGCGATGACGTCGTCGCGCGCCTGGGTGTCCTCGGTCCACCAGCCGGCCAGGCCGTCGATGGTTGTGAGGGCCTTGGAGACGTCGTCGACCGAAGCCTGGACGCCGACCCGGTGCAGGATGTCCACCATGATGCTTACCTCTTTCTGGTTTTCTGGATGGCTTCCGCCATCCGCTTGATGCGTTGCAGGCGGCCGTCCCAGGCATCGCGGACGGTCGAGAGTTGCGCGACTGCGCGGGCGAGCTGTTCCTCGTCGACCGTGTAGACGCGTTCGCGTCCGGCGGTCGTGGCGTGCACGAGGCTGATCCGTTCCAGCACCGCGAGGTGCTTCGCGACGGCCTGCCGGGTGACCGGGAGACGCTCGCTCAGCGAGGTCGCCGTACCGCCGCCGGCTGCCAGCAGGAGGTCGAGCATCTCCCGCCGGGTCGGGTCGCCGATCGCCGACCAGAGCTCGTCGTCGATGCTCACGATCCCGAAGCGACCTTCTCCGCGTACGGCGCGAGCCGGGGGAGGAAGTAGTCCCAGCCGGTGCTGTGCGAGCTGAACAGCTCCTCCGGCGAGGCGGTCTCGTCGAACCCGGTCTCGCTGAACCGCAGCAGCGTGCCGTCGCCGTCCGGGACCAGCTCGAAGGTCGCCAGGACCGAGTTCGTGGTGGTCGGCACGTTGCCCACGCCGTACGACCAGCGGAACGAGAACCTCCGCGGCGGGTCGGCCTCGACCACGGTGAGCGGCTCGACGTTCTCGGGCCCGAAGTGCACCGCGCCCGTCCCACCCGGTACGGCGTCCAGCTCGGCCTCGTCGGGCCACCACTCGCGGAGGTGTTCCGGCGTACTGATGACCTCGTAGACGACCTCGGGGGAGGCGTCGATCGTGAGCTCTCGTGCAATGCTTCGACTCATCGGTCCCACTGTCCTTTCGCAACCTTTTGTTGCACATGACTGTAGTGGACCCGCCGGCGATATGCAACCAAAAGTTGCGGGTCGGAAGAACGGCGAGACCTGAAGTGTTGTGAAGGTTCACCAGTGGTGGGCGGAGAGGGTTGCGAATGTCGAACATGATGCGGATGGGTGGCGGCGCGAGTAGCTGGCGCCGGCAGGATTCGTCCGTCGTCGAGCAGAAACTGGCCAAGGGGACGCTGCGGCGGATCGTCACGTTCGCGAAGCCGTACCGGCTGCACATCACCGTGTTCCTGTTCCTGGTGATCGTGTCGGCGGTCCTGGTGATCGCGTCGCCGCTGCTGTTCAAGAAGATCGTGGACGACGGCATCATCAAGGGGAACGGCGGTCTGGTCACCGCACTGGCCTTGGTGGTCGCGGGGCTCGCCCTGGTCGAGGCGGTGCTCGGGCTGATGCAGCGCTGGTTCTCCGCGCGGATCGGTGAGGGACTGATCTTCGACCTGCGGACGAAGGTGTTCGCGCACGTGCAGCGGATGCCGGTCGCGTTCTTCACCCGCACCCAGACCGGCGCGCTGGTCTCCAGGCTGAACAACGACGTGATCGGCGCGCAGCAGGCCTTCACCTCGACGCTGTCCGGCGTGGTCTCGAATGTGATCAGCCTGATTCTGGTCGTCGGCGCGATGCTCGTCCTGAGCTGGCAGCTGACCCTGGTCGCGATCCTGATGCTGCCGATCTTCCTGATCCCGGCCCGCATCCTCGGCCGCCGACTGGCCTCGATGACCCGCGACCAGATGAATCTCAACGCGAGCATGTCCACCTCGATGACCGAGCGCTTCAGCGTCGGCGGCGCGCTCCTGGTGACGCTGTTCGGGCAGCCCGCGATCGAGAACCGTGACTTCGGCGAGCGTGCCGGTCAGGTGCGCGACCTGGGCATCCGGATCGCGATGCTCGGCCGAGTCTTCTTCACCGCCCTCACGCTGGTCGCTGCGCTGGCGACAGCTCTCGTGTACGGCGTCGGTGGCAACCTCGCGGTTCGCCAGACCCTGACCGTGGGGACGCTGCTGGCGTTGGTCGCGCTGCTCGGCCGGCTCTATGGTCCGCTGACCGCGCTGTCCAACGTCCGCGTCGATGTGATGACCGCGCTGGTCTCGTTCGAGCGCGTCTTCGAGGTCCTCGACCTGGAGCCGATGATCAAGAACGCGCCGGATGCCAAGGACCTGCCGAAGGACGCGGCGAGCGTCGAGTTCGACCATGTCGCGTTCGCGTATCCGACGGCTGAGCAGGTCTCACTCGCCAGCCTGGAGTCGGTCGCCGTACTGGACAAGCGCGTCTCCGCGCAGGTGCTCGAGGACGTGAACTTCGTCGTGCAGCCCGGCCAGATGGTCGCGCTCGTCGGCCCGTCCGGCGCGGGCAAGACCACGATCACGAACCTCGTCGCCCGCCTGTACGACGTGACTGGGGGAGCCGTGCGGATCGGGGGAACCGACGTACGGGAGGTGACGCTGCAGTCGCTGCATGACCGGATCGGCTACGTCACCCAGGACGCGCACATGTTCCACGACACGATCCGCGCGAACCTCGTCTATGCGAAGCCGGACGCGACCGAGGAAGAGATGATCGAGGCGCTGCGGTCGGCGCAGGTCTGGGACCTGGTCGAGTCGTTGCCGGACGGCCTGGACACTGTCGTCGGGGATCGCGGTCACAGGCTGTCCGGTGGTGAGCGGCAGCGGCTGGCGATCGCCCGGTTGTTGCTCAAGGCACCGCAGATCGTCGTACTGGATGAGGCCACGGCACACCTGGACTCCGAGTCCGAGGTGCATGTCCAGCAGGCGCTGGACACGGCCCTCGAAGGCCGGACGTCGTTGGTGATCGCGCACCGGTTGTCCACGGTCCGCAACGCCGACCTGATCCTGGTCGTTGACCACGGCAACATCGTGGAGCGCGGGACGCATGAGCAGTTGCTCGCGCGCAACGGCGAGTACGCCGATCTCTATCACACGCAGTTCGCGGAGACCGCGCTACCGTTGACCTGACACGTCAGTGAGGGAGGGCCGTCACGTGATCAAGCTCGCGCTGGTCCTCCTCGCGGGGTACACCGGCTACAAGGTTGCCTACCACTCCGAAGACGGCGAGCACTACGGCAAGGTCGGCGACCGCGTGCTGCGGACGTCGCTGTCCCTGCTGATCGGGCTGCTCGCCGCGGGCATCACCTACGCGGCGCTCCTAAGACACTAGGAGGCAGGCTCCTTCTGCGGATCCTGCTCGAGCAGATGCAGGACCGGGACCTTGAGGTGCCGGCGGGCCGAGTTCGTCCAGTCCAGGTGGAAGAACTCCGCGACGACGTGCGGCCGGGTCAGGATCACGACCTCCTGTCCCTGCGAAGCCTCGACCGTCGCGATCAGTGCGTCGATCGGCCGGTCGTGCGTGATCCCGCCCTCGGCGGTCTGCCCCAGATCGCGCAGCCGCTGCACACTCCGGCCGCTGCAACCCTTGGCCTCGCTGTCGATCGCCTTCTGCGCCTCAGCCAGATCCTCGCGTTGGGTGGCCAGGCCGGGCCCGTACAGATCCGCGGTTCCCAGCGCACTGATCGAGGCCTCCACGCCGGCCTCGGCGTTGTGGCACGGCACCAGCACGTGGTACTTCACCTCGTCGGGCATGTCCTCGTGCAGGTCGACCACACGCTTCGCGTCCGGCTCCGACAATTCCTGTTCCACGAGCAGTACGACGTCGTACATCCCGCACCTCCAGGTCGGTTACTACCCATAGTGCCTCAACTGGATCGATCGAGTACCCGCTGACCATACGTCCGAAGCGCCCGCAGCAAGTCGACCTCGCGGAAGGCCGGCCAATAGAGGTCGCAGAACTCGATGTCGGAGCGGGTCGCCTGCCAGAGCAGGAAGTCCGACATCCGGAGCTCACCGCTGGTGCGGATGACCAGGTCGGGATCGGGGAGGCCGGGCACGTACAAGTGCCTGCTGATGTCGTCCTCGGTCAGGTCGGCCGCGACGTCGGTCAAGTCGCGGCCGGCTTCGGCTGCCTCGTCCAGTACGCCGCGGATCGCGTCGAGCACCTCGAGGCGGCCGCTGTAGCCGATGGCAATGGTCAGATCGCCGGCGCCAACCCGGTCACGCGTGGCCTCGACGGCCTCCTTCAGGGCGTGGGCGGTCGAGTCCGGGAGCAGGTCCAGTTGCCCGGCGACATGCAGTCGCCAGCGGTGGTCCCGCCGTACATGGTCAGCGAGGACGGTCTCGGCGAGTTGCATGAGGTAGTCGACCTCGGCCGAGTCGCGGCGCCGGATGTTGTCGGCCGACGCGACCCACGCGGTCACGCAGTTCACGCCCGCGGCGGCGCACCAAGTCAGGAACTGCTCAAGGTGCTGCGCGCCGAAACGATGACCGAGCCGTACGTCGTCCAATCCGGCGCGGCGTGCCCACCGGCGGTTGCCGTCCATCACGATGGCGATGTGCTGGGGCTGGGGGAGCGTGGTGAGCTGACGGCGGAGCCGACGGGTGTAGAGACCGTAGAGAGGGTTCATCAGCTGGTCGCACTCGTCAGTACGTCGGCCAGGTCGAACTTCACCGGCTCTTCCAGCTGCTCATAGGTGCACGACTCCGGCGTACGGTCCGGGCGCCAGCGAACGAACTGAGCGGTATGGCGGAAGCGCACGCCCTCCATGTGGTCGTACCGCACCTCGACAACGCGCTCCGGACGCAGGGGAGTGAACGAGAGATCCTTCCCGGCCTGCCAACGACTGCCTTCGGCGTTGCGCGGCGTCCGCGTGCCCTCTTCTTGCTTCGCCCACGCCCAGGGGTGGTCGTCGAACGTGGTCACCAGCTCCTGCATCTCTTCGAACAGTTCCTTACGCCGCTCGAGAGGGAACGCGCCGATCACACCGACGCTGGCGAGCGTGCCGTCGGCGTTGTGGAGACCGAGCAGCAGCGAGCCGATCCGGTCGGGTCCGCTCTTGTGCAGGCGATAGCCGGCCACCACGCAGTCCGCCGTACGCTCCGGCTTGACCTTGAACATGGTCCGCTTGTCCGGGATGTACAGCCCGTCGAGCGGCTTCGCGATCAGCCCGTCCAGTCCGGCACCCTCGAACTGCTCGAACCACTGCTCGGCCGTGTCGTGGTCGCTCGTGGCCGGCGTGATGTGGATCGGCGCCTTCGCCTCCGCGAGCGCCCCCAGCAACGCCGTACGGCGCTCCGCGAACGGCCGCTCGGTGAAGTCCTCGTCGCCGAGCGCCAGCAGGTCGAACGCGACGAACCGGGCCGGCGTCTTCTCCGACAACATGTTCACCCGGCTCGCCGCCGGATGGATGCGCTGCTGCAGCGCCTCGAAGTCGAGCCGGTCACCGGACTCGCCGATCACGATGATCTCCCCGTCGATCGCGCAGCGCTCCGGCAGGTTCGCCTTGATCGCCTCCACCAGCTCCGGGAAGTACCGCGTCATCGGCTTCTCGTTCCGGCTCCCGATCTCCACCTCGTCCCCGTCCCGGAACACGATCGACCGGAACCCGTCCCACTTCGGCTCGTAGCTGAGCTCCCCGCGCGGAATCCCCTTCACAGGCTTCGCGAGCATCGGCTTCACCGGCGGCATCACAGGCAGGTCCATCCCGCCATTCTGTACCCACCGGGGCCCAGAGTCATTGAGGTGAGCTCGTGGCCCCGGTGCGGCTCACAGATAGGCGGCGAGCCAGCTCGAGCACTTGTCACGGGTCGGCAAGGACCTGTCCACGCAGACGCGCCAGTAGACGATCTCTCCATCGCCCATCGGCACGTACCCGCCGTCGGAGGACCCGCAGCCGTTGTTGTTCCGGATCCGCTGGACCTCGCCGGGGATCGTCTTCCACTGTGCATAGACGGAGTCGTCGTCGCAGAGCGTGTCGTACACGGTGATGTGCTTCTCGCCGATGTCGAACACGCCCTTGACACCGGGGACGTCGTCGATCGTCTGGGCGGAGGCCGGCAGGGCGACAGACAGCAGGAGGGCGGTCGCGATTCCGGTGCCGGCGAGAACTCGCTTGGTGCGCATGAGGGTCTCCCAGGTCGAGTGGATGGGGACTGCGGCGGCTGACGGTAGTCGAGGGTGCGAAGGCTCGGCCAGGTGTTCTGCAGCAACGTGCAAAAACCCACTACGGGTGGCTGAATCGCCTTATGCTGCTGGCGACCTGGCCGGGTCCGCTCGGGGGAGTTGACTGGTTAGCTGGGGGTCTCGTGCGCCGCTTCCGCACTGTCGTTCATCTTGTCCTGCTCGCTTTGATCGCCGCGCTGCTGGCGGTCGACACGTCTCCGCGTCCTGCTGCCGCGGTGCAACCGCCCAAGAGCCCAACGGCTGCTGTCGCGACGCCGGAGCTACAACCCGCTGCGGGGCAGTTCGTGCCTGTGCCCAGCGCCACGGTGGTGAACGCCGTCGCTGTCGCCGCCGGTGGCACAACGACCGTGACGGTGACCGGCGCCAACGGCGTACCGGCCGCTGGACAGGTGAGTTCCGTCGCGATCCAGATCAGCGCGATGGGCGCGACGACGCCCGGCTGGGTGCAGAGCTTCGCGGCCGGCACGACGCGTCCCGCGGACAGCACGAACAGCTTCGTGACGGGTAGATACACCGCGTCGTACGACGTGGTGCCCGTCTCGGCGAGCGGTCAGATCAGCCTGTACTCCAGCGCGGCCTCGACCGTGTATGTGCGCCTGCGTGGCTACTACACGTCAGCCGCCACGACGACAGCCGGTGCGACCTTCGTACCGCTCCCGTCGACGACGGTCGTCAACAACGTAGACCTCACCACGAACGGCGTGCACACGCAGACCATTGCCGGCGCCAACGGTGTTCCGGCGGTCGCCAACGTGGCCGCGGTCGCACTCGACGTCGTCGCCTCCGCGGCGACCGCGGCCGGCTACGTCCGCACGTACCCAGCTGGAGCCGCCGCTCCGGCCGATGCCACGGTCTACTACCCGCTCACGGTGAACCAGGGCAACTACGAGACCGTGAAGCTGTCAGCATCCGGGCAGGTCAGCTTCGCCGTGACCGGTGCGACCCACCTGATCGTCCGCCTGCGTGGCTACTACTTGATGCCCACAGCAAGCACTGCCGGTTCGTCGTACGTCCCGGTGGCCCGGGCCACCGTGGTGAACGGGACAGCCCTCGCGGCCGGCGGTACGACGCCGGCGGTGGCCCTCGCCGGAGCGAACGGCGTACCGGCCGCGGCAGCGGTCTCGGCTGTCGCCGTGAACGTGAACGCCTCCGCCCCGACCGCGGCGGGCTCCATCACCGGATACCCGACCGGCGCGACCCGTCCGTCGGACGCCTCGCTGTACTACGGCAACGGGCTGAGCACCGCGTCTCATGACACCTTGGGATTCTCGTCCGCGGGCCAGACAACCTTCTACGCCAGCGGTGCCACCAAGCTGTTCGTCCGGCTGCGGGGCTACTTTCTCAAGGCCACCGCACCGGCGGCACCGACCGCAGTGACGGCGACCGGTGCGGACCAGTCCGCGACCGTCGCGTGGGCCACGCCCAAGGACGGCGGCGCCGCGATCACCGGCTACACGGTGACCGCGAATCCCGGTGCGATCAAGATGACCGTCGGTGCGGTGAACACGGCAACCATCGGCGGATTGACCAACGGCATCCCGTACACCTTCACCGTGCAGGCGACCAACGCCGTCGGTACCGGCCCGAGCTCCGCCGCGTCGAAGGCGATCGTCCCGATGGGCAGCGAGGTGCTCTACGCCCACGACCTCGCGGGACGGGTCCGGGCCGCGTTCACCTCCGAGGGCACCGGCGTGGAGTACGTGTACGACGCCGTCGGCAACATCACCGCGACCAAGTCGCTGCCGGCCAACGTGCTGAAGATCGTCCAGACCGGCAACCCGGAGGTCGCGCCCGGCGACGAGTACGAGATCTACGGCACCGGGTTCGGCCTGGACCCGGCGCAGGTGAGCGTGTCGATCGGCGGCGTCAACGCACCGGTCAAGACGCTGCGCCGCAACCACCTCATCGTGACCATTCCCAGCGGTACGTCGGGCAGCGCGGTCACCGTCACCGTCGGCGGGACCACGATCGCCGCCGGCAGTGTCGGCGTACTGGTGACGCCGCAGATCAGTTCGTTCGGCCCGCTGGTCGTCAACCGCGGCGCGACGGTGACGATCACCGGCTCCAACTTCGCGCCGAGCACCCCGGGCAACACGGTGACGGTGAACGCGATGAAGCTCCAGGTCCTCACCGCGTCGCCGACCACCTTGACCGTCAAGGCGCCGACCTTCGGCCTGGCCGGGAAGGTGGTGGTCCGCACCAAGGGCGGTACGGCGACGTCGACCGGCCACCTGGCCGTCGTACCGGCGCCCTTCCTGGCGGCTGATGTGGCGGGTGCACCACACACCACGGTCGGTACGCCGGCCACGGTCAACCTGACCACCTCGAACCAGATCGCGCTCTTCACCACCGACGGAACCCCGGGCAAGCGGTTCGGGTACAAGATCGACGAGACGATCACCGGTTGCTACGAGGCACACATCTGGGCACCCGACCGAAGCGCGGTCTACGCCGAGGAGTCGTTGTGCGGGACCCAGTACATCGACCTGCCGCGAAGTGCGACCGCCGGCACCTATCTGCTCGAACTGGACCCACGTGATCCGACCACCGGCGGCTTCACCGTCACCGCTCAGGAGAGCACCGATGTCGCCGCGCCGCTGACGATCGATGGACCGGAGGCAAGCACCACCACGACCCAAGCAGGCTCACACCCGCTCTTCACCTTCACCGGCACCAAGGGCCAACTGGTCTTCACGACCCTCAGCGCCGCCGTACCGAGCCAGGTCGTCGACCATGCCGTCCTCTGGGGGCCGTCGGGTCAGAAGCTCAAGGAGACCAGCTTCGTCGGGACTTCGCCGAACAATTACCTGCCGGCCGTTTCGTTGCCCGAGACCGGTACTTACACCTTGGACTACGACCCGGCCAGGTTCGACGTCGGGACGTTCAAGGCCCGCGTGACCACCGTGCCGGCCCCGATCACCGCGACCACGACGATCGACGGTACGCCGGGGCGGTTGACGATCGCCAAGCCCGGTCAGAACGGATCGGTCAGCTTCACCGGCCAGCAAGGGCAGCTCGTTCACATCGACTTCCTCACCAGCACGATTCTGAACGGCCGGGTGTCGGTGCGGGGACCGGACGGTTCGTTCCTCTACCGGGACGAGTCCTGGGCGGTGTTCCTGCAATACCAGGCCGACCGCTACACCCTCCCGCAGACGGGTGAGTACATCGTGCTGCTCGAGCCGGGTGGCTCGACGACCGGCACGATCGACGTCAAGGTGAACACCATCCCGGCTGACGCGGTGTACACGACGACCGTCGACGGGCCGGCCAAAGCGGTCGCGAACACGGTCCCTGGTCAGTCCGCGCGCCTGACCTTCCCCGTCACCGAAGGCCAGCGGGTCATGGTCACCTGCGTTCGGGACAGCGCGCACGACAGCGACATCTTCTACCAGTTGCTGGATCCGGCAGGCCAGCGCGTCGAGTCCGTCACCTGCGCCGAGTTCGATCGCGGAATTCTCTTCGACACCCGGGTGATGACCGCCGGGACCTGGACGGTGGTGGTCGACCCGCAGGCGTCGGTCGTCTACGGCCCGACGCTGCGGGTGGTGTCGGTCCCGGCCGACACGGTGGTGAACTCCGCCCTCGGCTCGAACCCGGCCGTGAGCCTGGCCCCCGGCCAGAACGCGACGGTGACCTTCCCTGTTGCCGCAGGCAAGCGGTTCTTCATCGGCTGCACCCTCCCGGACCCGTCGCAGGACTTCGGTATCACTTTCGAACTGCGCCGTCCGGACGGGACCCGTGAGCGGTCGACGAACTGCCTTGCGGGCAACAAGGGGCAGCTGTTCGACACCACCACGTCCGCGACTGCCGGGACGTGGACGATCGTCGTCGATCCGACGCTGAACGCGACCGCCGCGGCCACCGTGCGGCTGATCGACGTACCGGCCGATGTCGTGAAGCCGGCGACCGTCGGCGGCGCCGGCGTGGCGGTCGCGACGACGACCGGGCAGTCCGGACGAATCACCTTCACGGGTGCGGCGAACCAGAAGATCAAGGGCACGATCACCGCGCAGAACTATCCGAACATCGGCGGCCGCCTCCTGTTGCTGGATGCCGCCGGTACGACGCTGACGTCGACGTCGTTGCTGACGAACAATTCGCTGACCTACACCCTGCCGACGGCCGCGACGTACACACTGCTGGTCGATCCCATCTACGCCGATACCGGGTCCGCGACCGTGACGGTGGCGACCACGACGCTGGCTGCGTCACCGCGGGCGGCGGACGCGCCTGATCGCCGTACAGTGCGCCCGGCAGCGGACGAGCCTGACGAACCCGAGCAGCCGCCGGTCTATCCGCGGCGCCGGGACGCCGCGCTGACCGGCAAGATCCTGCGCACCGACGGCAAGCCGATCGCCGGTGTCACTGTGCGGGTTGCCGATCGTTCCGTGAAGACGAAGCGAGACGGATCGTTCGTCCTGACCCGGCTGCCGCAGGGCACTTTCCTGTTCGTGATGGACGGCCGGACGGCCTCGACACCGACGACGAAGTACGGGTACTTCGACGTCCAGGTGAACCTGCGCAAGGGGACGCAGAAGCTCTTCTACCAGCCGTACCTGCCGATCCTGGACACCGCGAACGAGGTGCCGATCACGAGCCCGACCACCGCGCCGATCGTGATCAAGACGCCGAAGGTGAAGGGTCTCGAGCTGCATCTGCCGAAGGGCGTCACGATCACCGACGCCGACGGCAAGCCGGTCACCCGGGTGGGGCTCACGCCGATCCCGGTCGATCGCACGCCGATCCCGATGCCGAAGGGTGTGCAGGTCCCGGTCTACTTCACGATCCAGCCGGCCGGTGGCGAGATCCACGGTGGCGAGGGGCAGCTGTATTACCCGAACTATCTGAACCAGAAGCCCGGCACCGAGATGAACTTCTGGACCCACGAGAAGTACGCCGAGGGCTGGGAGATCTACGGACACGGGAACGTGACGCCGGACGGTTCGCAGGTCAAGCCGTCGTACGACACCGGGATCGAGAACTTCGACGGCGCGATGATCAACGTGCCGGGCTGGCTCGAGGCCCTGGTCAAGGGCGTCCTGGAGGGGCTTGGCTCGGCCGGCGATCCGGTCGACCTCGGTACCGGCAGGTTCACCTACACGCAGTCCGACCTGTCGCTGGGTGGCTTCATCCCGATCGAGGCGCAGCGCGCCTACAGCTCCGGCGACGGCCAGGCCACGAGACCGTTCGGCATGGGCACGATGGGGACCTATGACACCTTCCTGACCTCGAAGCGGCAGTGGGAGGAACTCGACCTCAACCTGATCGACGGCACCCAGGTGCACTATGTTCGGACCTCACCAGGCCGCGGCTACAGCGACGCGGCCTTCGCGGCCACCGGAACCTTCGGTCAGTTCGCCGGCTCCACCGTGGTCTGGAACGGCAACGGCTGGGACCTGCGGCTGCGTGACGGAACCACCCTCGTGTACGGCGACCTCGCGCCCCTGCAGTCGATCCGCGACCGGTTCGGGCACTCGGTCAAGATCCGCCGGATCGCCAAGAACAGCTGGGGCAGCCAGATCGGCGCCATCGTCTCGGTCACCTCGTCTGAGGGCTATTGGCTGAGCTACGACTACAACACCGCCGGCCAGATCACCGCCATCCACGACAACGCGGGACGAACCGTCTCCTACACCTACGACACCGGCCTGCTGAAGACCGTCACCGACGTCAACGGCGGCGTCACGACCTACGGCTGGGACGCGTCCAAGCGCCTGACCACCATCACCGACGCCAAGAACCAGCTCTTCCTCACCAACACCTACGACGCCAACAACCGCGTCATCCAGCAGAAGCAGGCCGACGGTGGCCTCTACAAGTTCGACTACGTCCTCGACAGCTCCGGAAAGAAGGTCGTCAAGGCAACGGTCACCGACCCGGCAGGCGCGGTCCGGGTGACCGAGTTCGACTCCTCCGGCTACCTGTCGAAGAGCACCAGCGCGGCCGGTACGACGGCCGAGAGCGGCTACAGCGTCGAGCGGGAACCGTCGAGCCATCTGCCGCTGAAGACCAGCGACTCCACCGGTCGGTCGATCGTCAGCATCTACAACGGCGATCAGCAGGCGACGTCGACGACCGTGAGCCTGGGCACGTCCCAGCAGCAGTCGACAGCGACGTACAACGGTCCGGAGGGTGCGATGGACTCGACGACCGATGCCCTCGGCAACACTTCGCGCTACACGTTCGATGCCGCCGGCAACGTTGCGACGTCGACGGACGCGGAAGGCCGCAAGACGTCGTACGAATGGAACAGCGACGGCATGCTGACCAAGCGGACGCCCGAGGGCGCCGGCCCGGTGAGCTACGAGTATCTGGACGACGTCGTCTCGGCGGTCACCGACGCGGGCGGCCGGCGGACGTCGTTCAACGTCGATGCCGCCGGGCGGGTCCAGGAGACGGTCGCACCCGATGGCGGGGTGTCCAGCGTCCAGTACGACGCGGCGAACCAGGTGCTGTCCGCCAAGGACGCGCTCGGGGTGGTCACGACGTACACCTATGACAAGAACGGCAACCGGGAGTCGCTGAAGGATGGCCGAGGAGGGACGAGCCGGTGGACGTATGACGCGATGGACCGGGTGCAGCAGGCGACCGACCAGGTTGGAGAGTCGAGCACCTACACCTACAACGCGCTCGGCCGGCCGGTGACGATGACGGACCGGCGCGGGCTCACCCTCGAGCTCCGGTACGACGACTTGCAGCGCAACGTGTTCACCGGGTTCGGCCGGACCGGGACGCCGGGCGCGTACCAGTACCAGTCGACGTTGATCTCGCTCTACGACGAGAAGGGACGGCTGAAGTCGCTCACCGACTCCACGCCGGGCGCGGGATCGGTCGCGTATACGTACGACGACAAGGATCGGCCCGTCACCGAAACCACGGCCCAGGGCACGATCACCCGGGAGTGGGACGAGGCGGACCGGCTGGCGAAGCTGAAGGTGCCGGGACTGCCGGATACGACGTACACATACGACAAGACCGATCTGCTCACTGAGGTACAGCGCGGGACGGTCAAGGCGTCGTACGGGTACGACTCGGTCGGTCGGTTGAAGACGTTGAATCAACCGGGCGGAGTGGTACGTACGGCTGCCTACGACCTCAGCAGCATGCTGACCGGCCTCACCTACGCGTCGGGTTCAGAGGTGCTGGGCGACGTGACCTACCACTACGACACGGGCGGCCGACTCGACCGGACAGGCGGTTCGTGGGCGCGTGCGGACCTCCCGCCGCCGGTCGCGTCCGCAGTGTTCGATCCGGCGAACCGGCTGACCGCACTGGACGGCGTGAGCCGGCACTACGATGCCGAGGGCAACCTCACGTCGGACGGCACGTCGACGTACACCTGGAATGCCCGCGGTGAGTTGACCGCGACCACCGGCGCCGCGGGTGACTCCCAACTGCGGTACGACGCTCTGGGACGCCGGATCGGGACGACCATCGGCGCCGACACCTGGAACCTTCGGTACGACGGTTCGGAGCTGATGGTCGAGGACGGTCCGGGGTCGACCGATGCGACCTACCTGGCCGGGTCGGGCACCGACTCGGCGGTCGCGCGGATCGACGGGCTCGCGGGAACCGGCGGCGCATCGTCACTGCTCACCGACCGGCAAGGATCGGTCCTCGCCCGGACAGATCCCGACGCGTCGACGCTGGCTGCCCAGTACACCTACAGTCCGTACGGCGAGGCGCGATCGAGCCTGCCGAACGACCCCAACCCGGTGCGCTACACCGGACGCGAGTCGGGGGCGGGCACCCCCGCGGGTCTGCAGTTCCAGCGCTCACGGTGGTACGAGCCGGGCACCGGCCGTTTCCTGTCCGAGGATCCGGCGGGCTTCGGGGCGGCAGGTCCCAACCTCTACTCGTACGTCGGCGGGAATCCGGCCGACCTGACCGATCCCAGCGGCGCGATCCCGGCGATCGTCGCGGCCTGTGTCGGCGACGCGCTCGTGAACACGGTGGCCGGTGCGCTGCTCGGCCGCAAACACACCGCCGGCGACTACCTGCGGGGCCTGGCCAAGGGCTGCGCCGACGGCGTGCTGATGTTCGGGGTCGGCAAGTTCCTGAGCATCGGTCTGCGCTCGGCCAAGCCGGCCGCCAAACTGCTGGACGATGTCGCCGAGCGAGTCGGGAAGGCCTGCCGGGTCGGTCCGCGCAGTTTCACCGGGGACACCCTGGTCCAGATGGCCGATGGGTCGGCCAAGCCCATCTCCGAGATCAAGGTCGGCGACGAAGTCCTTGCCGCCGATCCGCGAACCGGCGAACAGGGACCACACCGGGTCTCCGCGATCTTCGAGCATCCCGACGAGGTGACCGACCTCGACGTCGACGGCCACGTGGTCACCACCACCGAGGATCACCCGTTCTGGAATGCCACCGATCAGCGGTTCGAGGAGGCCCAGGAGCTCGACCGGGGCGATCAGCTGCAGTCACCCGACGGCAGCCGCCCGACGGTCGGAGGCCTGCGCGCCGGGACCAGTCGCACCGCGCAGGCCTACAACCTCACTGTCGACGGCGTGCACACCTACTTCGTGTTCGCGGGCGCCGAGGCAGTGCTGGTGCACAACGTCGGAGAGTGCTCGATCGACGGCATCCCGCACGGCGAGCTCGGTGAGTTCGCCACCCACCAGCTGTTGCAGGACTCCGGCTACTCCAACATCACCAAGGAGGTCTACTTCACCAACAGCAACGGTGATCTGTTCCGCGCGGACTTCGTCGCCCAGAACCCGGCCGGCGAGTGGGTCGCCTTCGAGGTGAAGACGAACAGTGGCGGACTGACACCGAACCAGGCCCTTGGATATCTTGACCTGGGCAGCGGCAATGGTGCTGTTGTCCGTGGCAATCGCCTGCCGGGTATCGCGAAGGGCACGTTGGTCAAGATGAAGGTCGCTGTAGAACTCTGGACCTGTGGACTGTGTTCGTAGGCGGCACCCTGACGAGTGACGAGGTTCCATGGGTTCGAGAGCAGCCGTGATCATGTTCGCCGACCAGGCTCCCCGGGAGGTGTTGCAGGCGGAGCCGGTCATCGACGAAGGGCGGTCGCGGCGGCTTGCCGAGAGCCTGCTCGGGGGTGCGGCCGAGCAGGTGGAGGCCTTGGGGCTCGACCTTGCGCTCTGGCCGGAGCGAGGGCTCGTCACCGCGGCCTCGGCGTCTGGTGTCGACATCGTCTGTTCGCGGGAGTTCGCCCGGAACCGGCCCAGCGAGTTGACCGCCGACGTGCTCAGGCTCAGCGGTGGGCGGGACGCCTACGGCGTGTTCCTGGAGAGCTCGGAGGACTGGACCGGATTCGCGACCTGGTCCGGTGGGACGTTGACCCGGTCGCTGAGCTTGGGGGTGGCGACCGGGGTGATCGAGGACATCGGTGAGCGGCTGGCGTTCGAGGAGGCCTTCTGGGCCGGCGGGCATCCGGTCAGCCATCTGCCGGACTACCCGTTGCCGTTCCATCCGATCGAGCTCGGCAACGAGGCGTTGAAGGCCTTCTTCGGATTCGTCATCGAGGGGAGTCTGCGGGGGACCTCGGTCGAGCCGGACGAGATCGAGGTCTCCACGTTCCGCCCGGTCGGCCGGGAACAGCGGGCGCCCGACACCTCCCGCCTGGTCCGGCGAGAAGTTCCGCGCAGCGAGTGGGCAGGCACGCTGGACGAGGGCTCCTGTTGAATCTGAACAGCTTCAGCCTGGCGGACTTCCTGCAGGATGTGAGTGCGGCCGGCGTGAAGATCATGATCAAGATCGATCACGAGCGGTCGCGGGCGCGGGGTAAGCCGTGGACGGTGCTGTTGGCGGCACCGCAGCTCGGGGGGTCCGGGATCGTTCACTGGGACCTCAGGACGCTGGAGGAATGCATCCGCGTCGTCGTCGCGCGATTGCAGGAGCTGCCCGGCGACTGGGATCTGCTGGGTCTGTACGTGGCGGCGGAGTGACGGGCGGGACCTCTTGATGGAGCTGACGGCGGCCGAGGTCGAGGAACTTTTCGAGAAACTGGGCCAGGCCGGCGTGAACCTGTCGATCCTTGTCGAGCCGCAGGTCCCGGTGCCGGTTGCGGGTTCGTGGCATGTGTACATGTCGGGACCCGGTGCTGGTGCTGAGGGGTTCCAGGCCCGGGGCTGCCACTCCTTCGCGGAGTGTCTGGACAAGGCGTTGGCGGCGCTGCGTCACGGGCCTGGAGACTGGCACTGGCTGGACCTCTATCTCGATGGTGAATAGCGCAAGGCCAACTAGTTCTGGTTGCGATGCGTCCTACCGGGTGAACAGATGTTGACCAACTCGGGAGGTTGATCATGCACATCAACGGTCAGAAGAAGATTCTCGGTACGGCGGCGGCACTCGCTGTGAGCGTGCCGTTCGTGCTCGGTAGTGCGGCGCCGGCGACGGCTGCCGTGTCGTGCGGGAAGTCCGTGGCGAACGTTGACGCGGTGACCTATGCGGACCGGCTCGTGCGGGCGTGGGGTAGTGGTGAGCAGGCGACTACGTCCTGTTACGCCAGTACGGCGGCCGCTCACGCGCTGACCGCGCAGGCGACACCGGGCGGGATCCACTGGCGTCGTACCGGCACTGAAGGTGCGGCCGGGACGATCTACGTGACGTATCACGACGACGCGCGGGGCGGGAACCTCACGGTCGGCGTTCAGAACGTGGGTCTGCGGGGTGCCGGCGGCTGGCATGCCGCGACGAGCGCCAAGTTCGTTGGTGAGCCGAAGGCCTACGGCGCGTTGGACTGGTCGGACAACCTGATCCGCGCCTGGGGCCGCGGGGACACGAAGTGGATGGCGTACTACGCCACCCCGGACGTGGCGAAGGCACTCACGAAGATCTCGAAGACCGGTGGCTCGCACTGGCGCCGGATCACGGCTGACGCGGGCGCAGGATCGACGTACGTGACCTACCGGAACGACGCCACCGGGCACCAGTTGGTCATCGGTGTGTCGAACGTCGGGCTGGCCCAGGGTGACGCGCACGCGGCCGATCGCGTGCAGTACAAGTAGGGCACGACCCGCGAGGTCTGTGGACAGTGAGCCGGTCCGCACCGACAATTTCGTTCATGAGTCCGCTCCCGCTCACGAACGCGCGTCCGTCCGACGCCGAGCGTGATCGCGCGCTCGCCGTGCTGCGTGACGGCGCCGGTTCGGGCCGGCTGTCGCACGACACGTTCATCCGCCGGATGAACTTCGTGCTGAAGGCGCAGAGCCGTGGCGAGCTCGACTCGGTCCTGACCGACCTGCCGCGCCCGGAACCGCGAATCGCCGTCTGGATGCGCACCGTGCGCACCCGGCTGGCGCGGGTCGACGTCTGGCGCCGCATCGAGGATCTGGTCGGGATCCCGCTGGCGCGGCGCGAGCTCATCGCCGTACCGGCTGCTCAGCTCGCACTACCACCGGCCGGCTCGCCGACCGTCCGGATCGGCCGCGGCGACGGCGCCACCCTCCGCCTCGCCGACGTCTCCGTCTCGCGCCACCACGCCGAACTCCGCCACGTCGGCGACGGCTGGATGGTCCGCGACCTCGGTTCCATGAACGGCACCCAACACAACGGCCGCCGCATCACCACCCCCGTACGCGTCCGCCCCGGCGACCAACTGAGCTTCGGCGCCGTCGCCTTCATCCTCACCTGGACCGAATAGTTGCATCCGGTACCGGGGTACGGGTTTACCGTCGAGGGATGAACTGGGTCCCCGACGCCTGCACCCTCCCGACCGCCGAGCAGCCCCTCCGAGTCGCTGAGTTCGACCAGCTCTTCGCCGATCACCTGGTGACCGCCGATCGGGTCGATCCGCTCACTCTGGACCTCGTCCTCACAGCCGACTCTCACGCCGTTGCCGCCGACCTGATTGCCCGAGAGAGCGCATGCTGCACGTTCTTCACGTTCACTCTCGATGCTCAGGCCCGCCTGCGCATCCAGGTCTCGGCGAACCGGACCGCCGTTCTGGATGCTCTCGCTGCGCGGTTACCCGAGTGAGCGCTCTCCGAGCCGGTCAGCTGGCGGCTGCGAGCGGCGTCAACCGGCAGACCCTCCGGTACTACGAACGCCGCGGCCTGCTTGATGAGCCTGAGCGGACGCCCGGTGGGCATCGCCTCTATCCGGAGGATGCGGTCACGACACTACGGATGATCAAGGCAGCGCAACGCCTCGGGTTCACGCTCTCCGAGGTCGCCGAGCTGCTGGACGGGGCTCGGCATCGGCATGGGTACGGCGAGGGAGCGGGGCTGCAGGCGAAGACGCGCGCGAAACTAGCCGACGTGGAAGCGAAACTCGCCGACCTGACCGAGATCGCCGCAACCTTGCGGACCGCGCTGGCCGCTGGTTGCGATGATCTCCAGACCTGCGCAGGCACTCCGGGCTGCCCGTTGCCGTTCACCGGATCGGGGCGCGGATGAACGTCGTACGGTCGATAGCGTTGTTCGTGCTGGCCGCGATCGCCGAGATCGGTGGGGCGTGGCTGATCTGGCAGGGGTGGCGTGAGCATCGGGGGTTGTGGTGGATCGCCGGGGGAGTGGTTGCCCTGGGCGCCTATGGTTTCGTGGCGACGTTCCAGCCGGACCCGAACTTCGGGCGCATCCTCGCCGCGTACGGCGGCGTCTTCGTCGCCGGGTCGCTGGCGTGGGGGATGGTCGTCGACAAGTTCCGCCCGGACCGCTGGGACGTGATCGGCGCCGCGATCTGCCTGGCCGGCGTGGTCGTGATCATGTACGCACCGCGACAGAACTGAAACTCAACCTTCGCGCCTGATCACGTCATCCCAACGATGTCGCCCGGTTTCGGGTGGTGTCTGGGGATGCGTGGAGGACGAGATGAAGCAGCGCTGGATGGCGGTCGCCGTGGCGGTGGCTGTTGCGGGGGCAACGGTCGGGGTGGTGGTGGCCGGGAGTGGCGCGGATGCCGCTCAGGAGGCCGGTACGACGAAGTTGTCGCTGCCGGTGGGTCCGAAGGACAAGGCGGTGACGTTGATCACGGGGGACAAGGTCGTCCTGCGCGACGGTGATCCGGCCAAGGTCCGGATCGAGCGCGGCCCGGGCCGGGACCACGTGGTGTTCTCGATCCAGCGCTCCGGTGGGAAGCTCGTCGTGATGCCGTCCGACGTGACCTCGGATGTTGCCGAGGGCAAGCTTGACCGGCGGCTCTTCGAGGTCTCGACGCTGCTGAAGTTCGGGTACGACGACGCCAAAACGCAGTCCACCCCGTTGATCATCTCGTACGGCGGTGCCCGGGCGACGTCGTTGCGCGCGGCAACCGTTCGTCAGGAGCTGCCGGCGATCGACGGCGCGGCGGTGTCCGCACCGAAGACCGGTGACTTCCTGCACCAGTTCGGAGCGCGGTCGGCGAATCCGGTCGCGAAGATCTGGCTCGACGGCAAGCGGCACATCACGCTCGACCAGAGCGTTCCGCAGATCGGTGCACCGGCGGCATGGAAGGCCGGCTACACCGGCAAGGGCATGACGGTCGCGGTTCTTGACACCGGGATCGACGCGACGCACCCAGACCTCAAGGGCAAGATCGTTGCCGAGAAAAACTTCACCACAGACAACGCTAACGACAACATCGGCCACGGCACCCACGTCGCCTCGACGATCGCCGGTACCGGCGCCGCGTCGAAGGGCAAGTACAAGGGCGTCGCGCCGGACGCGAAGCTGCTCGACGGCAAGGTCTGCTCCGGTGACGACTGCCCGGAGTCCGAGATGCTGGCCGGGATGCAGTGGGCCGCGGTCGACCAGAAGGCCAAGATCATCAACATGAGCATCGGTGGCCCGGACACCCCGGACATCGACCCGCTCGAAGAGGCCGTCAACCGGCTCTCCGCCCAGACCGGAGCCCTGTTCGTCATCTGCGCGGGCAACGAGGGCGAGGATGGCGGCAAGGTCGACTCACCAGGTAGCGCGGACTCGGCGCTCACGGTCGGCGCCGTCGACAAGAAAGATCAGTACGCGCCGTTCTCCAACCCTGGTCCGCGCGTCGGCGACGGCGCCCTCAAGCCCGACATCACCGCGCCGGGCGTCGACATCGTGGCCGCGAAGTCCAAGGACTCGACTATCGGCGACCCGGTCGGCAAGTACTACCTCAAGATGAGCGGTACGTCGATGGCGACGCCGCACGTGGCCGCGTCAGCTGCGCTCCTGCTGCAGCAGCACCCGGGATGGACGGGCCCGGAGCTCAAGTCGGCTCTGATGGGTTCGGCGAAGGCGCTGCCGAAGCAGACCGTGTTCCAGCAGGGCGCCGGCCGCGTCGACGTTGCCAAGGCGATCACGCAGACCGTAGTCGCGACGACGGGCAGCCTGTCGTTCGGCACCCAGTTCTGGCCGCACACCGACGACAAGCCCCTCGTGAAGGATCTCGAGTACAGCAACCTAGGTACCAAGCCCGTCACGCTGACGCTGACCAGCAGCGCCACCAAGACGTTCACGTTCAGCCCGACGACGCTGACGATCCCTGCGGGTGGTAGCGGCACGGTCAAGGTCACCGCGGACACGCGCAAGGCCGCGGTCGGCATGTACACCGGGCGCTTGGTGGCGACCGGCGGCGGTCAGACGGTCGGGACGCCGTACGCGATCGAGAAGGAGCAGGAGAAGTACGACGTCACGATCAAGCACCTGCTCCCGAACGGTCAGCCGTCGAACAACTACGTGACCGGGATCGTCAACGTCGCCAACGGCAAGATCACCGAGGTCTTCCACGGCGCGGACGGCGTCGCGAAGGTGCGGCTCCCGAAGGGCCGGTACGTCGTCGACGCGACCATCAACGGTGACGCGGACACGCAGTACCGGCTGGTCTGGCCGACGCTGAACCTCGACCACACCGCCAACCTGGTCGCGGACGCACGGCTGGCCAAGCCGTTCGGGATCAAGCTACCTAAGCAGGACGCCAAGCTGACCGAACTGCAGGTCGGCTACTCACTAACCTACCCGGGCGGCGTGTTCGAGAGCGCGGACAGCACCTCCGACCTGAGCAAGCTGTACGCCGCCTCGCTCGGCACACCCGCTGCGACGAAGGACTTCGTCGCCTACTCGTACTCCCGCTGGGGCAAGCAGGACAAGGACGGCCAGTTCGTCGACTCGCCGTACAGCTACAACTTGATGCAAGGCGTCCGCGGTCGCTACCTCACCGGCTACAACCGGATCGTCGACCAGAAAGCGCTGGCCACGGTGACCTCGCAGTACACCGCGGGTCAGCCGAGCGGTGTCGCGACCGATCTGCGCCTGGGCGGGCTGCCCGGCATGCAGCAGCCGACCGATCCAGAGCCCTTCTTCTACCACCTGCCGGCCAAGACCGTGCAGTACTTCGACGCCGGCGCCCGCTGGTCGGCCAACATCGACCAGGACCGGATCGAGAAGGGCGAGCTGGATCCCCTCGTGACCTGGCTGTCGGAGACCACCTACCGGCGCGGCAAGGCCTACCGGGAGCGGTGGGGTGCGTCCGTCGCGGCTCCGTCACTCAACGGCAGCGTCAGCCGGACCGGGAACGAGATGTTCATCGAGGTGAACCCCAACACCGATCAGGACGGGCACCCCGGTGAGTCGGCCAACGAGAGTGGTACCTACAGCACTCGGTTGTTCCGGAACGGCAAGCTCGTCTCGACCGATGACACGCAGGTCGACGTGCCGGCGGCCAAGGCGTCGTACCGGGTGGAGAACACGCAGAAGGTTCCGGCGATGCAGCTCTCCACGCAGCTGAGCAACGTCTGGACGTTCACCTCGGCCGGTACCGGCAAGAAGACGCTTTCGCTGCCCTTATGGGGTACACAGTTCAGGCCGGCTGTCGACCTGAACAACTCGGTCAAGCGGACGACGATCACCAAGCTGCCGTTCGTGGTCAAGTTCCAGCCGAAGGCACCCGTCGGCGCACTGAAGAGCGTGCAGGTCTGGATCTCCGGCGACGGCGGCAAGACCTGGACGAAGGCGACCGTCGTCTCCCAGCGGAAGGGGAACTACGTGGCGTCCTTCACGACGCCCGCGAAGACGATCGCGCTCAAGTCGGTCGTCACCGACAAGGCCGGCAACACCGCCACCCAGACGGTGACCAACGCCTACCGGCTGCGCTGATCAGTCCGGATCGATCACGGTGGGGTGGGCCTCGGGCCGCCCGCTCCACCAGGGGCGGGCGGTCGCGTGTTCCTCGATGGTCTCGCGGTAGGTGTCGACGAAGGTCTGGTGGATGGCGTTGACCGTCTCCTGGCTGACGTTGTCGACGCGCCAGCGCAGAGTACGGCGCCAGGACAGGGGCTGACCGGCCAGCGGCTTCACGACGGTGCGGGGCAGCTCCCGCACCGTCGGCGCGCACAGGCAGATGCCGCGCCCGGCGCCGATCAGCTGCTCGATCTCGGTGGTGTCGAGGTTGCCGTACCGGAACTGCGGCGTGAAGCCGGCGTCCTCGCAGACTTCGCGCAGATAGGCGAGCTCACCGTCCTCCTTGCCGGCCGGCGGGCAGATCCAGACGTCGTCGGCCAGCTCGACGAGCTTCACCTCGTCGGCACCGGCGAGGTGGTGATCGGCGGGGAGCGCGATCGAGAACGGTTCGGGGAAGACCATCGTCTGCTCGCGGATGCCTTGCGGGCACGGCGGCGCGTAGGCGTCGTCGGCGCGGCCGATCATCGCGATGTCGAGGACGTCGGCGGCCAGGAGCTCGGTCAGTACGGCGCTCGACGAGTCCACCTGGGTCGCGATCTCACGACCGGAGAGCGCTGTTTCGAGGCGCGCCAGCCAGGCGCCGAACATGACTGTGCGCGACGAGCCGAGCCGGAGCGTGCCGGAGCCAGAGGTATAACGCCGGCTCGAACCGATCAGTTCGTCCATGTCCGCGAGCATCGCCCGCGATCTGCTCAGCACGTGTTTGCCCAGCGGTGTCGGTACGACGCCCGTCGTGGCGCGTTCGAACAGAGCCCCGCCGACCGCCTCCTCGATGCGGTGCAGCTGGGCGGTCAGTGACGGCTGGGAGACGCCGAGCGCCGCCGCGGCCTTGGAAACGCTGCCCGTGTCCGCGAGCCGGCACACCACGCGGAGATGGCGAAGTTCGAGCTCCATAGCGGCGAGGTTATGCCCTGCTGGGATATCACAGCCATCACGTAGAGGTGTCAATGTCGTCGGACAGAGGATGCCGGACGTTCACCTGCCTGCCCTGCAAGGAGCCGGCGTCCTCGATCTTCCGCCACCGGCCGGACCGGACTGCAGCCCCAGCGGCCGGTGGCGGGATCTCCGCCCCCATCCAGTGAGGACGTGTCCCAGTGAAACGCACTGCCCTGCGTGCAGCGACAGTCGGAGGCGTGCTGAGTCTCGCGCTTCTGGCCACCGCTGTGGTCACCACCAAGCTCCCGGCGGCCACCGCCGACGAGAGCGCAGCACGAAAGCCCGATCCGCGGGCTGCCGCGATCCGTACCGCCGACCGTCTGGTCGAGGGACGGGCCGCCGAGTTGAAGGCCGGATCTGGGGACCGGTTCATCCGTCAGCAGGACATCAGTACGCCGTGGGGTCTGAACTACGTCGCCTACCAGCGCACGTACAACGACCTCGCCGTGGTCGGCGGCGACTTCGTCGTCACCACCGACAACGCCGGCAACGCGAAGAGCATCACCGTCGCGCAGCAGGCACCGATCTCCGTCGACCGCACACCCACGGTGACGAAGGCGGCCGCCCAGAAGGCGGCACAGAAGACGATCGCGCAGGCCGACCCCGTCCCAGGTCAGCCCACGCTCGTCGTGTACGCCGGTGGCGCCAAGCCCGTGCTCGCCTGGGAGGCCCGTGTCCAGGGCCGCGACCACGGTGAGCTCACCCGGCAGAAGGTGTACGTCGACGCCCACACCGGCAAGGTCGTGCACAAGATCGAGGAGAGCGCGGCCGGAACCGGCACCGGGATCTGGAACGGCTCCAACCTCACCATCGGTACGACGCAGTCCGGGTCGACGTACACGATGACCGACCCGGCGCGTCCGTCGCTGCGCTGTGGTGACTCCGCGAACGGCCAGACGTACTCCGGCTCCGACGACACGTGGGGGAGCACGTCGAAGACCGACAAGGAAGCCGGCTGCACCGACGTCATGTACGTCGCCGCCGGTGAGTGGGATCTGCTGAAGAACTGGTACGGGCGCAACGGCCTGGACAACCAGGGCAAGTGGGCCGACGCCCTGGTCGGGCTCGGTGACGTGAACGCCTACTGGGGTTCGCAGTACAACTCCGACGGCGTGATCTTCGGTTACAACAACGCCCGCCAGTGGATCACCGCGACCGACGTCGTCGCCCATGAGTACGGCCACGGACTGGACGCCTACACGCCGGGTGGCATCTCCGGCTACCCGTCACAAGAGGCGGTCGCGGACATCTGGGGAGCGCTCACCGAGGCGTACCTGAACAACCCGAACGACGCGCCGGACTACGAGGTCGGCGAGAAGATCGACCTGACCGGCAGCGGCCCGATCCGGGTGATGTACAAGCCGTCGAACGTCTCCGGACACCCCGACTGCAACTCGAGCAGCCTGCCGAACGAGATCCACGCCTCGGCCGGCCCGATGAACCACTGGTTCTACTTGCTTGCCGAGGGCACCAACCCCGGCAACGGCAAGCCGACCAGCCCGACGTGTAACAACACGACGCTGACCGGGATCGGCATCAAGGACGCCGGCAAGCTGTTCTACAACGCGATGCTCGGCAAGACGTCGAACATGTCGTATGGCAAGTGGCGTTCGACCACTCTGACCGCTGCCAAGAACCTGGACAGCAGCTGTGCGCTGTTCGGCAAGGTCAAGGCCGCCTGGGATGCGGTGACGGTCCCGGCCCAGTCCGGTGAGGCGACCTGCGCCCCGACCGGCAACGACTTCACGATGTCGGTCTCGCCCGCGAACGGCTCCGTGAAGCCCGGAGAGAGCGCTTCCGCGACCGTGAACACCGTGATCGGCAGTGGATCGGCGCAGTCGGTCCAGCTGTCCGCGAGCGGTCTGCCGTCCGGCGCGACCGCGTCGTTCGACCCGGCCTCGATCCAGTCCGGCAACTCGTCGACGCTGAAGATCAGCACCACCTCGAGTACGCCGGTCGGTGCGTACGACATCCAGATCACCGGCGACGGCGCCACTGTCGACCGGACGGCGACGTACCGGTTGACCGTCGGCGGCTCCACCCCGCCCGCCGACGTACCGAACATTGACGTCGAGAAGGTGAAGGCGCACCTGGCGGCGCTGCAGTCGGCGGCCGACAACAACGGTGGTAACCGGCGGGCCGGCAGCGCGGGCCACACCGCGTCGATCAGCTACATCGAGCAGAAGCTGCGCGACGCCGGGTACACGGTGGCCAAGCAGCGCTGCACGAACTGCCAGTACCCGTCGGACAACCTGATCGCCGACTTCCCGGGTGGGGACGCGAACCAGGCGATCATGCTCGGCGCGCACCTGGACAGCGTGAGCGCCGGTCCGGGCAGCAACGACAACGGTTCGGGATCGGCCAACATCCTCGAGGTCGCGCTCGCCCTGGCCCAGGCCAAGCCGTCGCTGGCCAAGCACGTGCGGTTCGCCTGGTGGACCGACGAGGAGCAGGGCCTGAACGGCTCGAAGTTCTACGTCGGCCAGCTGTCGTCGGCCGACAAGTCGAAGATCAAGGCCTACCTGAACTTCGACATGGTCGCGTCCACCAACGCGGGCTACTTCGTCAACAACATCACCACGGACACCGGCAAGGTGCTGAAGGCGTTCTACGACGGGCTGAACCTGGCTCCGGAGGAGAACACCGAAGGTGCGGGACGTTCGGACGACGCGTCCTTCAAGAATGCCGGGATCCCGACCAGCGGTGTCGCCGCCGGGGCAAGTGCCCGCAAGACCAGCGCGCAGGCACAGAAATGGGGCGGCACCGCTGGCTCGGCGTACGACTCCTGCTACCACTCGGCGTGTGACAAGTACCCGTCGAACATCGCGACGACGGTGCTCGACCGCAGTGCCGACGCCACGGCGTACGCGCTCTGGAAGCTGGCTGTCGGCGACCAGCCGCCGGCGGGCAACGACTTCAGCCTGAGCATCGACCCGGCCAGCGGATCGGTTGCCCCGGGCAACTCGGTGCAGACGTCGGTCAAGACGGCGACCACGAGCGGTGACCCGCAGTCGGTGCAGCTGGCCGCCTCTGGCCTGCCGACCGGCGCGACCGCGACGTTCTCGCCGACCAGCGTGACGTCGGGTTCGTCGGCAACGCTGACGATCGCCGCCTCGGCGTCCACGGCGGCCGGTACGTACGACATCGTGGTGAAGGGGACCGGTGCGGTCAGCCACGAGTCGACGTACCGGCTGACGGTGACCGGAACACAGTCCGGCACCGTGACCGTGCAGAACCCGGGTAGCCAGTTCGGGTTCGTCGGGTGGCAGAGCTTCCCGCTCCAGGTCCGGGCGACCTCGAGCGCGGGCCTGCCGGTCACCTTCAGCGCGACCGGTCTGCCGCCGGGCCTCGTGATCAGCTCGTCCGGGTCGATCACCGGCATGCCGACCACGCGTGGCACCTTCTCGGCGACCGTCACCGGGACCGACTCCGGTGGGGCCTCCGGCAAGGCGACCTTCAGCTACACCATCTATTAACCAGCGGGGCTGCGGAGGAACCCACCAGGTCCTCCGCAGCCCGTCCCCGCACCGCGGCCTTCTCCTGTTGAGGTGGGAGAAGGCCGCGGTGTGCGCGGGGTGATGCCCAGCGTCCGAAAACTCGCCGACCACGCACTACGGCTGTTCGGACGTTAGGGGAGGAGGACGACCTCGCCCACGGTTCGGCGTTCCTCGAGGGCCCGGTGAGCGGAGGGTGCCTCGGAGAGCGGGAACGTGGTCGAGAGCGCTCTCCAGCGGCCCTCGACAGTGTCGTCGAGGGCCGCGCCCTCGAATTCGCGGAGCCGGCTGCGAATGTCCCCGAGGGCGGCGGTGACCGTGACACCGCGGGAGGACAGTTCAGGGGAGTCCTCCGGCAGTGGATCGCCGCCCGACCACCCGAACGTACCGGCGAAGCTATGACCTCAACTTTACTTGAGGTCAAGCCAGTAGCGCGGGTCCGGCAGTAGCGCATCCAGCTCGTCGACGAGCTCCTGCGGCAGATCGGCCTCCAGTGCGGTGACGAGTGCGTCGACCCGGGCCGGCTTGGTGATACCGACGACCGTCCCGGTGATCCCAGGACTGTCCACCGAGTGCCGCAGCGCGGCCGTCGCCAGATCCGTCCCGTACGACCGGCACAGCGCATCCATCTCAGCGATCGCCCGCAGGACGGCGTCCGGTGCGTCGCGATACCCGTACTTGGTGGCGCCCTGCGGGTTGGCGAGGATCCCGCCGCCGTAGATCGCCGCGTTGACCACGGCGAGATCGTCGGAGAGCGCTCTCTGGATCAGCGCACCCGCGGAGTGGTCGACCAGACTCCAGCGGTTGTGCACGAGCAGCACCTCGAAGCCACCGAGATCGAGATACCTGCTGAGTTCGCGAGGGTTTCCGCCGGCCAGACCGACGTGCCCGATCTCACCGTCGGCGCGTAGTTGCATCAGCGTGTCGACCGCCTCGCGCATCGAGTCGAAGTCGTGGAACTCGGGATCGTGCAGATACACCAGCGGCAGGTCGTCCAGCCCGAGCCTTTCCTTGCTCTCGGCAACACTCGCCCGGACGCGAGCGCCCGAGTAGTCGGCGCCGAGCGCATCGACCTTGGTCGCGACCAGGAACCCGTCCGGCAGACCGCCGTACTCGCGGATCGCCTGGCCGATCCGGCGCTCGCTCTCGCCGTCGCTGTACCCGTTCGAGGTGTCGATCCACGTCAGCGGGCCGGCGAAGATCCGCAGCACGACCTCGATCGCCTGCTGCGCGGTGACGTCGTACCCGAAGACAGCCGGCATACTGCCCAGCCCACTGCCGCCGGCACAGACAGCAGAGACGGTCAGGCCGGTGGTGCCCAGTGGTCGCAGGTCCATGACGTCGACCCTACGACTAGGGTTGGCGGCATGGTGATTCGGCTGAGCGAGCGGTGGCCGGAGGTCAGCTCGGATCGGCTGCTCTCGGAGTGCGTGCCGCCACCCCGCTTCGCGGAGGCCCGGTTCGCGACGTACCGGCCGAACCCGGACGAGCCGTCCCAGGCCGCGGCGCTCGCCGTACTGACAGAGCGCGCCAAGCACTTGGCCCAGCCCCGGCAGGCGCCGTCGCTGTGGTCTCGTTTGCGCGGCGCCAAGGCGGAGGCCGGCAAGCCCGGCGTCTACCTGGATGGTGGGTTCGGGGTCGGGAAGACGCACCTGCTCGCCTCGCTCTGGCACGAGTCCGCGGGTCCGAAGATGTACTGCACGTTCGTCGAGCTCACCAACCTGGTCGGCGCTCTCGGGCTCCGCGCGGCCGTCGAGGCGCTCTCGTCGTACCGGCTGATCTGTATCGACGAGTTCGAGCTCGACGATCCCGGCGACACGATGCTGATCAGCCGGCTGCTCGGTCAGTTGGTTGCTGCCGGCGTCCAACTCGCCGCGACCTCGAACACGCTGCCCGACAAACTGGGGGAGGGCCGCTTCCAGGCCGTCGACTTCCTCCGCGAGATCCAGGCGCTGGCCGCCAACTTCGACGTCCGGCGGATCGACGGCCCGGACTACCGGCATCGCGGTCTGCCGGTCGCGCCCGAGCCGTTGACCGACGAGCAGGTCGAGCAGACCGCGGCCGAGCGGCCCGCGACCTCGTGTGACCACTTCGTCGATCTCCATCACCACCTGGCCCAACTGCATCCGAGCAGGTACGGCGCTCTGCTCGACGGCGTACAGACGGTCGCGATCACCGACCTCCGCCCACTCGACGACGAGAACGTGGCGCTGCGGATGGTGGTTCTCGCCGACCGCATGTACGACCGCGACCTGCCGTTGCTGGCCAGCGGCGTACCGCTGGACCAGCTGTTCTCCGCCGCGATGCTCAAGGGCGGCTACCGCAAGAAGTACCTCCGGGCCTTGTCACGACTGATCGCGCTGTCCCGATGAAGATCCTGCTGCGGTTCATCGGGTACGTCGGCGGCACAGCAGTCCTGGCGTACGTCGCGTTCCTCGTCGGTACGGCGTACTACGACCGGAACATGTGTGCAGGCGATGACACCACCGACTGCCTAGCCGCCCTCGGCGGATTCTTCTGGAGCATCGGGGCGATCGCCGTCTGCCTGATCGCGGTCGTCGTGACCGAGGTCGTCCTGTGGCGCCGGCGGCGGCGCGCCGCTGAATCCACACCGTCCTAAGGCGAGCCGTACTTTCGGCTGGTACGCCGGGCGCTTCCGCTGTCTACGCTGAGGCCATGGCGACGAATGCGGTGCGAGCCCTCTGGCGTGAGCCGCGTGCGCCGCAGCCACCGCGACGGGTCTGGCGGGACTGGGCGCTCGTCGGGCTGTTGCTGCCGACGGCAATCCTCGAAGGCCTACTGCGGGCCGATGTCGTATGGCGTCCCGTTGCGATCGTGCTCGCGGTGATCGTCATCGTGGCGCTGCTGTGGCGGCGTACCCATCCGTTGACCGTGGTGGTGATCGGGTTCGGGGTCGCCATCCTCGGATCGGTGGTCGCCCTGGTCTCAGACTTGCCGCCGGTGGGTCTGAACACGATGGTCGCCCTGGTGTTGTTGCCGTACTCGCTCGCACGGTGGGGCTCCGGCCGGGAGGTCGGGGTGGGGTTGGTCATCTTCCTGACCGCGCTGGTGACGGGGACGGCCGCGGAGTACACGGGGATCACCAACGCGATCTTCGCCGGGGTGTTTCTGCTCTCCCCGGCGGCGATCGGTGCCGCGGTCCGGTATTGGTCGGCCACGCGGTCTCGCGAACTCGACCGGATGAGATTGCAGGAGCGGGCCCAGCTCGCGCGCGAACTGCACGACACCGTCGCGCATCACGTCTCGGCCATCGCGGTCCGTGCGCAGGCCGGCCGGGTGGTCGCCGCGTCGCATCCCGAGGCGGCGCTGGAAGCCCTGGGCGTGATCGAGGCGGAGGCGTCGCGGACGCTCGCCGAGATGCGATTGATGGTCGGTGCACTCCGGGCCGAGGAGGTGGCGGCGCTCGCCCCGCAACAAGGAGTGGCCGACCTCGAGTCGCTGGCCGGCAGCGTTGGGGACGGGCCTCGGGTCCAGGTGGAGTTGGCAGGTGACCTGACCGACCTGAGATCACCGGTTGGCGCCGCGATCTATCGGATCGCTCAGGAGTCGATCACCAACGCGGCACGGCACGCGCGGCACGCGACCCGCATCGACGTGCGGGTCGTCGGAGACCAGGAATGGATCCGGGTGACTGTGGACGACGACGGCGATGGCGGCTCGGCAGAGCGGAACCCATCGGGGTACGGGCTGATCGGAATGACCGAGCGGGCGACCTTGCTGGGCGGCACGTTCGTCGCCGGCCCAGGGACCGAGCGGGGCTGGACCGTCGAAGCGGTGCTGCCGCGAACGGGGGTGGCCCGATGACCATTCGAGTCCTGGTCGCCGACGACCAGGAGATCATCCGGACCGGCCTGTCGATGATCCTCGGTGTACAGCCCGGGATCGAGGTGGTCGGCGAAGCGGCGGACGGCCACCAAGCGGTGGAGATGGCTCGCCGGTTGCGGCCGGACGTCTGCCTGTTCGACATCCGGATGCCCGGGCTGGACGGGATCGGCGCGACCCGTGCGCTCGCCGGACCGGGGGTGACCGATCCGTTGGCCGTGGTGGTGATCACCACCTTCGACTTGGACGAGTATGTGCACGGTGCGCTGAAGGCTGGTGCACGGGGGTTCTTGCTCAAGGATGCCGGGCCGGAGCTGCTGGTGCAGGCGATTCGGGCCGCGGCCGAGGGCGACGCGCTGATCGCGCCGAAGATCACCGCCCGCCTGCTTGCAGCGTTCTCCGACACGAGTCTCGGCCGGCCGGCTGTGCAGCCGACCGAGCCGCTCACGGGGCGCGAGGAGGAGGTGCTGATCACTGTGGCCCGAGGCCGGACCAACTCCGAGATCGCCGCGGACCTTCACATCAGCCTGAGCACGGTCAAGACCCATCTGGCCGCCGTGATGACCAAGCTCGGCGCCCGCAACCGGGTCGAGATCGTCATGTGGGCTTACGAAACCGGCCGGATCAGTCGCTGACCTCCGCGGTCCCGGTGGCGGCATAGGGCAGGATGGGCGGATGGCGAAGCAGAAGAAGCAGAAGGCGGAGGAGGCCGGGGGGCTGCTCGAGCAGTTGCGCGTCCCTGCGGGCCCGGTGGACCTGACGGCGTACGACACGCGGGCGACGACCGGGTTCGAGGGCGCCAAGGACGACGGCAAGCTCGCACTGGAGAGCCTCGGCGCCGAGGTGTCGGACTGGCAGGAGCGGCTGTTCGCCGAGGGCCGCAAGGGCGGCGAGCGCAGCATTCTGCTGGTGCTGCAGGGGATGGACACGTCCGGCAAGGGCGGCGTGATCCGCCACGGCGCCGGACTGATGGACCCGCAGGGGCTGAAGATCACCTCGTTCAAGGCGCCGACGCCGGCCGAGAAGCGCCGCGGGTTCCTGTGGCGGATCCGGCAGGCCGTCCCGGGGCACGGGATGATCGGCATCTTCGACCGCTCGCACTACGAGGACGTGCTGATCGCGCGCGTCCGCAACCTGGTGGCGCCGAACGTGTGGGACCGGCGCTACGACCAGATCAACGAGTTCGAGACCGAGCTGGCCGAGAGCGGCGTGACGATCCTGAAGTGCTACCTGCACATCTCGCACGACGAGCAGAAGGCACGGCTCGAGGAGCGCCTCGACAACCCGACCAAGTACTGGAAGTACAACCCGGGTGACGTCGACGAGCGCCAGCTCTGGCCTGACTACATGGACGCCTACCACGCGGCGATCGAGCGCTGTAACACCGATCAGGCGCCGTGGTTCGTGATCCCGAGCGACCGCAAGTGGTACCGCAACTGGGCCGTCACGACCCTTCTCCTGGAGACGCTGAAGAACCTCGACCCGCAGTGGCCGGCGGCCGACTTCGACGTCGACCAGGAGAAGAAGCGCCTGGCCGCGACCTAACCCTCCGGATCGATGTCGTGCTTGCGGAGCAGGTCGCGCAGCCTGGCGACCTGCTCGTGCAGCCGTTCGTTCTCGTCCAGTACGGCGTTGAGCTCGGCGATCAGGTGATGCCGCCGCCCGTACGACGTCCAGCCCGCATCGCCGGCGACCATCGCGGCGACCGCCTCCTGTGACCGTTGGCGGCGATCGATCCGCCGCTCGGCCTGACTCCGTAGGTCACTGACCTCGACGCCGAGCCGGGACAGCACCTGAGCCGCCACGCCGTCGGTGTCCTTGAGCAGACCGAGCAGGAGATGCTCGGTGTCGATGTTCTCGGAGTCGAGCCGCCGTGCTTCGGTGAACGAGTCTTCGAGGATCGACTTGGCCCTCGGTGTGAACGGGATGGGCCCTTCGGGGGCGTGCTGACCACGGCCGACGATCTCGATCACGAGCTCCCGTACTGCCGGTGCACCGACCGTGGACAGCAGCTTCCCGGCGCCACCTTCAGGAACATTGATCAGGCCGAGCAGCAGGTGCTCGGTGCCGATGTAGCTGTGGTCGAGTCCCCGTGCCTCATCCTGCGCGAGGATGACCACCTTGCGCGCCTGCTCCGTGAATCGTTCGTACATAGCGACTCGCCTCCCAATCCAGTCATCGATCGCTGATTCGAGCGCCGCGTCGAAGCCGAGCTGCTGCTCCAGCATGGCCTCGAACCCGGTGCGTTGCAGGCGTTCGCGGACGAAGTCGGCCACCCCGGTGGAGTCGCCGGCCGCGACTCGGTCGAGGAGTTCGTCGACCTCCTCGACCGGTTCGAGCCGGAGGTCGGCGTGGTTCAGCGCGGTGAACTGAAGGATCACCGCGACGGCGACCACTCGATTCGCGCCGCCGAACGGCCGGGCCCGGACCAGGCCGGCGAGCAGGACCGCGGTCGCCTCGGCCAGTCCGGCGGTACTGCGTACGTCGGCCAGCACGCGTTCGACCGCCTCGAGGTCGGTCCGACGGACCGCCTCAGCGGTGTCGCAACGCAACACGCGCGCGGCGACGGCCAGAACGTCGTACAGGTCGAGGTAACGCATCAGCCGTCCCCGCGGAGACGGCGCAGGGACTCCTCGTGCCGGGTCAGGTTCTCTTCGAGCAGACGGCTGAAGTCGGTGTCCGCACGACGGCGGTCGACCAGCTCGGCGATCGCTTCGCGGGCGACCTCCGACACCGATCGTCCTTCGACCGCAGCGATCGTCTGCAGCCGTTCGGCCAGCTCAGGGTCGAGCCGGAGCAGGATGTTCTTCGTCGCTTCTTTCGCCATGCCGACCAAGATAGCGTGATATCACGCTATCTTGGAAGGGCTGGGATCAGGCGGACTGGACCAGAACCGGGCGCGGAGCCGGGGCCAGGGTGAGGAGGTCGAGGCCGGCGACGCCGTACCGGAGCAGGACGAGGCGGGCGACCTCGGCGCTGACGCCGAGCGGGCGCGACACGGCGACGGCACCGGCCTTGCGGGCCATGGACTCCGCGCGGTCCGGCAGGACGCCGGGCGCGAGGAAGAGCGAGCCGACGGCGACGTGCCGACGACCCTCGAGCCGCCACTGCAGGACGGCCTCGGCCGGTGACGGCGTGGCGGCGCAGACGAACGCGGCGGTGACCGGCAGCTTGTGCCGCTGACCCCACAGGCGGGCCAGGCGGGTCACGCTGGCGTTGGCCTGGGAGTCGCTCGATCCGGCCGCGGCCAGGACGAGCGCGTCGAGTTCACGCACCCGGCCGTCCTTGAGTTCGGCGCGCATCCGCCGGTCCAGGACGTCGAGCAGCGAGTCGTCGTACCCGAGCACGTCGGAGGCGATGATCCGCAGGTTCGGGAACCGGCTGCGCGACTCGTCGATCACGGCCGGTACGTCGACCCGGGCGTGGAACGCGGACGACATCAGCAGCGGCAGGACGACGACTTCCTCCACACCCTCGGCGGCGAGCTTGCCGATCACCTGGTACGGCGTGGGCGGGCAGTGGTCGAGGAAGGAGGCTTCGATCCGCAGGTCGTCACGCATCTCGCGCAGGCACTTGACGAGCGAGTGGACGGTGGCAGCCGACCGCGGGTCGCGGCTGCCGTGGGCGAGGATCACGAGCGCTGGAGCAGTCACAGCAGTTCCCCTTCTTCGTCGTCGATCATGCCTGCCGCCAGCGTCCACCCGTCGTGGGCGTCGATCAGCAGGAAGGATCCAGTGATGTTGTTACTGGAGTACGGGTCGGCGGCCAGGGGTGCGGCGATTTTGAGCTGCACCTTGCCGATGTCGTTCAGGTCGAGCCCGGCGGCGTCGATGACGCCGAGCGTGGCCAGATCGAGCACCCCGGCGATCTTGGTGACGATCGCCTGGGCCGTGGTGGTGGTGTGCTTGACGAGCAGCCGGGCGCCCACGGTCAGTGGTCGTTCCGACAGCCAGCACACGGTGGCGGACAGTTCCCGGCGGGTGCCGGGGGAGGAGTCGGCCGCGACGATGACCGAGCCGCGGGCGACGTCGATGTCGTCGGCGAGCCGGACCGTGACCGCCTCCCCGGCGACCGCGCTCGGCCGTTCGGCGACCGCGGTGGCGGTGGCCGAGACGACCGCGCGGTCGATGCCGGAGACCGTCGTACGGCGTCCGGCCGGCAGCACGATCACCTGGTCGCCGACCGAGACGGTGCCGGAGGCAACGGTTCCGGAGTAGCCGCGGTAGTCGCGGTACTCGTCGTCGGTCTGCGGGCGGATCACGTACTGGACCGGGAACCGCAGCGGGCTGCCGGAGATGTCGGACCGGCCGGTCGCGTTCTCCAGGACCTCGAGCAGCGTCGGGCCGTCGTACCAGCTGGTCTCGGTGGAGTGCTGGACGATGTTGTCGCCGACGAGCGCGGAGACCGGAATGGTCGTGAGGTCGGCGATGCCGAGGCGGTCCGCGAGCTCCTGGATCTCCTTGGTGATCGCGGAGTAGACGGCCTCGTCGTAGTTGACCAGGTCGATCTTGTTGACCGCGAGGACGACGTGCGGGACCCGGAGCAGGCCCGCGACGGCGAGGTGCCGCCGGGTCTGTTCCAGTACGCCGTGCCGGGCGTCGACCAGGATGATCACGACATCCGCGGTCGAGGCGCCGGTGACGGTGTTGCGCGTGTACTGCACGTGTCCGGGGCAGTCGGCCAGGATGAACGAGCGCTTGTCGGTGGCGAAGTACCGGTAGGCGACGTCGATCGTGATGCCCTGTTCGCGTTCGGCGCGCAGGCCGTCGGTGAGCAGGGCGAAGTCGAAGTCACCACCGCGCGCTTCGGAGACCGTCTTCACGTGCGCGATCTGGTCGGCGAGGATCGCCTTGCAGTCGTGCAGCAGCCGGCCGACCAGCGTGGACTTGCCGTCGTCGACCGAACCGGCCGTGGCGAGCCGGAGCAGCTGGCGCTGGATCGGGGTGCTCATCAGAAGTACCCCTCTCGTTTGCGGTCTTCCATCGCGGCCTCGCTGGCCCGGTCGTCGGCGCGGGTGGCGCCGCGTTCGGTGATGGTGCTGGCGGCTACCTCGACGACGACCTCGGCCGGGGTGGCCGCGGTGGAGGCGACGGCGCCGGTGCAGGACATGTCGCCGACGGTGCGGTAGCGAACGGTGCGCTGGGCAACGGTCTCGCCGTCGCGCGGCTGCGAGTAGGGGCCGACGGCAAGCAACATGCCGTCGCGCTCGAACACGTCACGCTCGTGGGCGTAGTAGATGGACGGGAGTGGGATGTTCTCGCGGGCGATGTAGTTCCAGACGTCCAGCTCGGTCCAGTTGGACAGCGGGAACACCCGCACGTGTTCGCCCGGCTTGTGCTTGCCGTTGTAGAGCGACCACAGCTCGGGCCGCTGGTTACGCGGGTCCCACTGGCCGAACTCGTCGCGCAGGCTGAAGATGCGCTCCTTGGCCCGGGCCCGCTCCTCGTCGCGCCGGCCGCCGCCGAAGACCGCGTCGAAGCGGTGCTCGTTGATGGCGTCCAGCAGCGGCACGGTCTGGAGCTGGTTACGGGTCCCGTCGGAGCGCTCGCGCAGCCGGCCGTCGGCGATGTAATCCTCGACGCTGGCGACCTCGAGCCGCAGCCCCAACTGGGCGACGGCGTTGTCGCGGTAGTCGAGGACCTCGGTGAAGTTGTGTCCGGTGTCGACGTGCAGGAGCGTGAACGGCACCCCGGCCGGCGCGAACGCCTTGCGCGCCAGGTGCAGCATCACGATCGAGTCCTTGCCGCCGGAGAACAGGATCACCGGACGCTCGAACTCCGCCGCCACCTCACGGAAGACGAAGACGGACTCGCTCTCGAGGGCGTCCAGCTCGGTCACCGTCTGCGTGGTCAGGGGAGCCTCCGAGGGGGTTTCCAGAGATCGGGGCGGTGGGGTGGGGAAGGTATCCAGTACGGCGGTCATGTGTGGAGCCCGCATTCGACCTTGCCGGTGCCGGACCAGCGGCCCGAGCGGGGGTCTTCGCCCGGCGCGACGCGTTGGGTGCACGGTTCGCAGCCGATCGACGGATAACCGTCGTACTGGAGCAGGTTGACCAGTACGCCGTTGTCGCTGATGTAGGTGTCCAGGTCTTCCTGGGTCCACGGGGCGATCGGGTTCAGCTTCACCATGTCGCGCTTGGCGTCGTACTCGATGACGGGAGTGTTCGCGCGGGTCGGCGCCTCCTCGCGGCGGATGCCGGTGACCCACGCCTTGTAGTGCGACAGGTGCCGGTTCAGGGGTTCGACCTTGCGGAGTGCGCAGCACTGGTCCGGACGACGCTCGTACAGCTTCTCGCCGTACTCGGCGTTTTGCTCTTCGATAGTCTGCAACGGCGTGGCGTTGATCAGGTTGATCGGCAGCATCTGCGCGACCGCGTCCCGGGTGCCGATGGTCTCGATGAAGTGGTAGCCGGTGTCGAGGAACAGGACGTCGACGCCGGGAGCCGCCTCGGCCGCCAGGTGGGGGAGCGCCCCGTCTGCCATCGAAGCGGTCACCACGAGGTCGTCCCCGAAGGTCTCCCGCGCCCACGCCAGCACTTCCTGTGCCGAGGCGTCGGCCAGTCGAACGTTGGCCTCCTCGGCGAGCGACTTCAGGTCAGTACTCATTCGACGTTCACCCGCAACCCGATCATCTTGAGCGAGAACACCCGTGCACACGGCCGGCACTCCCACGCGCCATGCCCTTCCTCCGACGGCCGGAGGTCCTCATCCCCGCAGTACGGGCAGTACAACGGTGCGGCTCTCTCACTCATTGCAAAGCCCCTTCCTCGGCACGGACTGCCCACTGGGCGAAGCGCTCGCCCTCGGACCGCTCTTTCAGGTAGTTCTGGGTGATCCGCTCGACGTAGTCGGCCAGTCCGTCGGACGTGACCTTGTGACCGCGCAGCTTGCGGCCGAAGCCGGCGTCGAGGCCGAGGCCACCGCCGAGGTGGACCTGGTAGCCGGGGACCCGGTTGCCTTCGGCATCGAGTACCAGCTGGCCCTTGAGGCCGATGTCGGCGACCTGGATCCGGGCGCAGGAGTTCGGGCAGCCGTTGACGTTCACCGTGATCGGTACGTCGAGGTCGGGGATCCGCTCCTCGAGCTCGTCGATCAGTTTCGCGGCGCGGGCCTTCGTCTCGACGATGGCGAGCTTGCAGAACTCGATGCCGGTGCAGGCCATCGTGTTCCGCCGCCAGGCCGACGGCCGGGCCTGGTAGCCGAGGCCGTCCAAGGCCGCCACCAGCGACTCGACCTTGTCCTCCTCGACGTCCAGCACCAGGAACTTCTGCTGTGCCGTGGTTCGGATCCGGTCCGAGCCGTGCGCCGCGACGACCTCGGCCACCTTGGCCAGCGAGCTGCCCGACACCCGGCCCACGACCGGCGCGACACCGACGTAGTACCGGCCGTCCTGCTGCGGATAGATGCCGACGTGGTCGCCCTGGACCGCGGGGATCTCGGGCGCGGGGCCGTCGATCAGTTTCCGGCCGAGGTACTTGTCGCTCTCCAGGACCTCGCGGAACTTGTCCATCCCCCAGTCGGCGACCAGGTACTTCAGCCGGGCCCGGTTCCGCAGCCGGCGGTAGCCGTAGTCGCGGAAGATGCTGACGACACCCTTCCAGGCCAGGTGCACCTCGTCGAGCGGGATCCACGCGCCGACCCGCTGCGCGAGCATCGGCGTGGTGGAGAGTCCGCCGCCGACCCACAGGTCGAAGCCCGGACCGTGCTCGGGGTGCACGACACCGACGAAGCTGATGTCGTTCACTTCCGGTACGACGTCGTGCGACGGGTGACCGGTCATCGCGGTCTTGAACTTGCGCGGCAGGTTCGAGAACTCGGTGCTGCCGATGTACTTCTCGACGATCTCGTCGATGGCCGGCGTCGGGTCGATGATCTCGTCCGCGGCGATCCCGGCGACGGGGGAGGAGATGATGACGCGCGGGACGTCGCCACAGGCCTCGGTGGTGTAGAGCCCGACGGCCTCCAGCTTCTGCCAGATCGCGGGGACGTCCTCGACCCGGATCCAGTGCAGCTGGATGTTCTGCCGGTCGGTGATGTCCGCGGTGTCGCGGGCGTAGGTGGTGGAGATCTCGGCGATCACCCGGAGCTGCTCGGTGCTCAGCTGGCCGCCCTCGATGCGGACCCGGAGCATGAAGAACTTGTCGTCGAGCTCCTCGGGCTCCAGCGTCGCGGTCTTGCCGCCGTCGATCCCGGGCCTGCGCTGGGTGTAGAGACCCCACCAGCGGAAGCGGCCGCGCAGGTCGGCGGGGTCGATCGAGTCGAAGCCGCGGTGCGCGTAGACGTTCTCGATCCGGGCCCGGACGTTCAGGCCGTCGTCGTTCTTCTTGTTCTCCTCGTTCTTGTTCAGCGGCTCGCGGTAACCGAGGGCCCACTGACCCTCGCCCTTGCCCTTACGGGGGCGGGGCGCTTTGGCAGGGGCGGAGGTGACGCCAGTCATCCGGCAGGTGTCCTTGTCCTTGGGACAGGTGCGTCCGCCGCAGGGGGGATCGAAACGTCGTCGGTTCGATGCGTCTGCGCGGTGCGCACCCAGCGGTGATCGGGGAGATCAGGGGGCCTCGAGCAGGCCCGGCGGGGTGGCTGTCAGAACATCGAAGGACAACAGATGGCGCTGCGCATCCGCCCGAGGTCGACATGAATCCGACCTACGAGGTGAGTGGAGCGGGCAGCGAGCATGTTCACAAGAGTCAGCGGGAACGGCTGACAAATCAACCCATCATCCTGCATCGCGAGATGCGATCTCACGATGTGGCTATCTCCATCAGTCTGGTGGGAATTCTTCCACGCCTGAAATCGTGCAGGCAATGGGACTTGTACAAGCGATCTTGTCTAATTACCCTGGAAGGCATGTCACCCAAGAAGGCCCGCACTCCCGGAGCGTCCCGGGTCCAGGCCGTGGATCATCCGTTACGGCGCCGACTGCTGGACCTCCTGGCCGTCGACGGACCGTCCACAGTCTCGATCCTGGCGGCCACCACAGGGGAGATGGTCGGCAACATCAGTCATCACCTCAAGGTGCTCGCGACCGCCGGGGTGATCGAGGAGGTCCCCGAGCTGGCCAAGGACAAGCGCGAGCGGTGGTGGAAGAGCGTCTGGTCGTCGTACTCGTGGCGTCTCGGCGATGACGAGCCGGGCGCGGAGCTGATCGGTGGCGTGGCCGAGGAGAGCAATGTCACGTACCGCGCGGCCAAGGTTCGCGACTGGGTTGCGCGTCGCCCGGAGTACGGCACGGCGTGGGCCGAGGCGGAGTTGACGCTCGATGTCTGGCTGCGCCTGACGCCCGAGCGGCTCGCCGAGCTCCGCGGCCGGCTGCAGGACGTTCTCGAGGAGTACGTCGACCAGCCCTCGACCGAGCCGGATGCCGAGCCGGTGTATCTGTTCGCCCAAGGGGTGCCGGCGCAGCCCTGACCCCTGTACTTTTCCTCGGATCAACAGGAAACTTTCCTAACTGTTGATGGAGGAGGTCGTGGTGAAGGCGTTGCGGCGGGTGGGGTCGGTAGTGGTGGCGGCAGGGCTGGTGCTGGGGTTCGTCGGTCCGGTCTCGGCAGATGTCGGCGCCGGAGGCGCGGTCCGGGTCAATCAGCTCGGGTACGGCGCCTTCGACGGCAAGGCGGCGTATGTCCTGAGCCAGGGTGCTGTGACCGGCCGCGCCTTCCGGGTGGTGGACGGCCACGGCCGGAAGGTGCTCACCGGGCGCGTCGGCGCCGAACTGGGGGAGTGGAACGCGAAGTACCAGCACGTGTCCGCACTGGACCTCTCACGCTTGTGGGTGCCGGGGACGTATCGGGTCGAGGTGCCTGGGGTCGCGTCGTCACCTGCCTTTGTCGTCCGCGCTGATGGTGACGCGCTCGCGACGTCGGCGAAGGACAAGGCGGTGACGTTCTTCACCGAGCAGCGCGACGGAGCAAACGTCGTACCGGGGTCGCTCGGGCGCAAGCCGGCGCACCTGACGGATCGGTCGGCGTCGGTGTATGAGACGCCGACGTTCGTCGACCCGGATACCGATCAGACGGTGGGGGAGTTGCGCCGGATCGGTGGTCCGGTGGACGTCGAGGGCGGCTGGTACGACGCCGGGGACTACCTGAAGTTCACGCACATCGCGGCGTACTCGGAATCGTTGCTGTGGGCATCGACCCGGGACGCGCGGCAACCGGATCGCAAAGTACTGAACGAAGCTCGGCACGGGCTCACCTGGCTGGACAAGATGTGGGACGAGCGGTCGAAGACCCTCTACATCCAGGTCGGGGTCGGGACCGGGAACGCCGAAGAGACGTTCATCGGGGATCACGACATCTGGCGGCTGCCGGAGGCGGACGACCACCTGACCGCTCCGGCTGAACGTCATCTGCGCAACCGGCCGGTGTTCCGCGCCGCGGCTCCGGGCAAGCCGATCAGCCCGAACCTGGCCGGCCGGACGGCGGCCGCCTTCGCGCTCGCGGCCCAGGTCGAGGCGCGGACCGATCGCAAGCTGGCTCGCAAACACCTGGAGACCGCGGCGCAGATCTACGCAATGGCGAAGACCACTAATGTCGGCCAGTTGGTGACGTCGTTGCCGTTCGCGTTCTACCCAGAGTCGGCGTGGCGGGATGACCTCGAGTTGGGTGCGACTGAACTGGCGCTGGCGGCTCAGCGGTTGGGCGATCGACGGGCATCCGGTTGGGTACGGCAGGCGTCGTACTGGGCCGATCAGTATCTGCAGCACGAGGCGGGCGGCGACACGCTCAACCTGTACGACGTGAGCGCGCTGGCGCATGCGGACTTGATCCGCGCGGCGCGGTCGGACCGTCCGCTGGTTCGCAAGCTGACGGGTGATCTGCGGGTGCAGCTCGAGATCGGGGCCAAGCGTGCCGCCGGTGATCCCTTCCGGGCGGGGGCGGAGTACGCCAACTTTGACGCCGTACCGCACACCTTCGGCCTGTCCGCGACCGCACGCCTCTACCGCAAGGCGACCGGAGACCGCCGGTACGACGCCTTCGGGGCGCAGCAGCTCGACTGGGCCTTCGGGGCCAACGCGTGGGGTGTGTCGTTCATGGTCGGCGTCGGCGCGAACCCCGGCCGTTGCCCACACCACCAGATCGGCAACATCACCGGCCGCCAGGTCGTGGGTGCGGTGGTCAACGGGCCGAACTCGGCCGAGCTCTTCGAGGAAGGGCTTGGTGACAACCTCGACGGCATGAATCCGTGCCCGGCCAACGGCGTCGACGCCTACGCCGAGTTCACCGGCCACGGCTCGCGCTACGTCGACGACGTCCGCTCCTGGCAAGCCTCCGAACCCGCCGACGACTTCGCCGCCATCGCCGTCTACGCCCTCACCCGGTGATTACAGTTGCGGGGTGCTGAGTGCGGGGGAGATCGCGGCTGGGGTTCGGGCGGGTTCGCTGGATGCGGTTGAGGTTGTCGAGGAGGCGCTGGACGCGGCGCGCCGGCTCGATCCGGTGCTGCATTTCCTGGAGGAGCTTGATGCCGGTACGGCGATTCAGCTGGCTCGCGAGGTGGACACTTCCGGGGCCCTGGCCGGGGTGCCGTTTCTGGTGAAGGCGCGGACGCCGCCGGAGTCGCCGATCCTGGAGCGGTTGCTGGCGGCGGGGGCGATCCCGATCGGTACGGCGACGCGGGCGCGGCCGGGTCCCGGGTCGCAGACGTATGGGTGGAACGGGTCCGAGTACACGCGGAACCCGTGGGATGTCACGCGGTCGCCAGGCGGGTCGACGGCTGGGGGAGCGGCCGCGGTGGCGGCGGGCGTCGTACCGCTGGCGACTGGTGGGGACAGCGGTGGGTCGCTCAGGATTCCGGCGTCGTTCTGTGGGTTGGTGGGGTTCAAGGGGACGCTCGGGCGAGTGCCGCGCGCCGTCGGGCGGGCGCTCGGTGGGTTGACGACCGCCGGGGTGATCGGCGCGAACCTGGACGACGTGATGCTGGCGACGAGTCTGGTCAGTGGACCGCATCGGCTGGACCCGACCGCGTTGCCGCACTGGCCGGTGCCGATCCTTGCCGACGGCCCCTTTCGGGTCGCCTACCTGTCCAGCCTCAGTTCGTACGCCGTGGATCCGGGCGTCGATCGGGTTGTGCGTGGCTGTTTGTCAGCGGTTGAGGTGGTCGACGTACCGCTGGACCTGCTCCCGACTGATGACGCGTGGCAGGCGTTGTCCGCGCTGGACGCCGGACGCGGCGTCACCGCGGCAGAAGCCTCCCGCGCCCGCCAGGTGCGGGATCACAACAACACTGCGCTTGCCGATCTGTTCGACGTGGTCGACGCGCTGGTGACGCCGACGACGCTGACCGTTGCCCACGGCTACGACCAGTCCAACGAGAACATCGTCGTCGGTGACCCGTGCTGGGCCTTCAACGTAACCGGGCATCCGGCCGTGAGTGTGCCGGCCGGACTGCTCGACGGGCTTCCCGTCGGAGTGCAGGTGGTCGCGCCGCATGGCGACGACGCGACCGCGCTGGCGGTGGCCAAGCAACTGATGGTCAGCGTGGATGTTCGGCGCGCCAGTCCTTCATGGTCTGCTCGAGATCGGCGTGCACGAAGCTGAAGAAGTCGGCGGCCTCGGAGAGCCGGCGGCCGACGGTCGTGTCGGGGCCGAACAGGCTCGCGCCGTAGCTGCTGCTGGCGGCCCACTCGGTCAGCGCCTGGTTGCGGCGTTCGAGGATCGCGGCGAAGACGTCCTCGCGAATCCGGTAGTGGTCCTTGCGCGAACCGGGCATCCGCTCCCGCGAGATGAACGACATCTGGATCAGCTGCCGGACCGCGCCGGAGACCGCGGGCTGGCTGATCTTCAGGGTGTCGGCCAGCTCGGCCGCGGTCATGGTCCCGTCGGGACTGACCAGCATCCGGCCCATCACCCGGGCCGACATCGTCGGTACGCCGCTGTTCGCCATCACACCCGCGAAGCGTTCGACGTACTGACTGATCTCTTCAGGGGTGGGCGCCATGATTGAACCTTACACAAACGAGCACCCGTCCCGCGGCTGCGGAAACGGGTGCTCGTGAGGGTGATCAGCTGAGCTCGAGGCCCGGGTAGAGCGGGTGCTTGTCGAGGATCTCGGCCGACGCGGCGCGGGTCTTGTCGGCGACTCCGTCGGCCAGCACGTACTTGGCCTTCGAGGGCGCACCGGCGGCCGTGGTGGTCGGCGTGGTCGCGGACAGCACGTCCACGATCAGCTCGGCGACCTTGTCGAACTCGTCGGCACCGAACCCGCGCGTGGTCAGCGCCGGCGTACCGATCCGGACGCCCGAGGTGTACCAGGCGCCGTTCGGGTCGCGGGGGACCGCGTTGCGGTTGGTGACGATGCCCGCGTCGAGCAGTGCCGACTCGGCCTGGCGGCCGGTGATCCCGTACGACGAGACGTCGAGCAGGACCAGGTGGTTCTCCGTACCGTCGGTGACGAGCTTGACGCCACGCTTCATCAGACTCTCGGCGAGGGTGACCGCGTTGTCGGCGACGGCCTGCGCGTAGGTCTGGAACGACGGCTGGCGGGCCTCGGCCAGCGCGACCGCCTTGGCGGCCATCGTCTGGCTGAGCGGGCCACCGAGGACCATCGGGCAACCGCGGTCGACCGACTCGGCGTACTCGGGCTGGCAGAGCACCATGCCGCCGCGCGGTCCGCGCAGGGACTTGTGCGTGGTGGTCGTGGTGACGTGCGCGTGCGGTACCGGGTCGAAGTCGCCGGTGAAGACCTTGCCCGCGACCAGACCGGCGAAGTGCGCCATGTCGACCATCAGGGTCGCGCCGACCTCGTCGGCGATCTCGCGCATCTTGGCGAAGTTGACCTTGCGCGGGTAGGCCGAGTAGCCGGCGATCAGGATCAGCGGCTTGAACTCACGGGCCTTGCGGGCGACCTCGTCGTAGTCGAGCAGGCCGGTCTCGGCGTTGGTGCCGTAGGAGTGCTGGTTGAACATCTTGCCGGAGATGTTCGGGCGGAAGCCGTGGGTCAGGTGGCCGCCGGCGTCCAGCGACATGCCGAGCATCTTCTGGTCGCCGAGCGCCTTGCGGAGCTTGGTCCAGTCCTCGTCGGACAGGTCGTTGACGTGCTTGGCGCCGACCTCGGCCAGCGCCGGGGACTCGATCCGCTGGGCCAGGATCGCCCAGAAGGCGACCAGGTTGGCGTCGATCCCGGAGTGCGGCTGGACGTAGGCGTGCGGGGCGTCGAAGAGCGCCTTGGCGTGCTCGGCCGCGGCGGTCTCGACCGTGTCCACGTTCTGGCAGCCGGCGTAGAAGCGGTGCCCGACGGTGCCCTCGGCGTACTTGTCGGACAGCCAGTTGCCCATCGTCAGCAAGGTGGCGGGGGAGGCGTAGTTCTCACTCGCGATCAGCTTCAGCGAGGAGCGCTGGTCGGCCAGCTCGGCCTTGATCGCGCCCGCGATGGTCGGCTCGACCGAGGCGATCACCTGCAGGGCGTTGTTGTACGCGGCCGACGCAGCGGCGGCGTCGAAGGGTTGGTGAGTCATCGAAGTCTCTCCTGCGGTTGCAGTGGGTCGAAGGCACCCAGGCGCACGGTGCCGACGGGTTTCGCTCCCCGGTGGTTCTCCACCTTCAGCGCGCCAGTCGCGACAGCGGTCAGCCTATCGTGCGCTCGACGATGTCCCGGAACGGCGTCGTCCGCGGCAACGTCCCGAACACGCCGCCCCAGTCGCCGGCCAGTCGCGACGCCACGAACGCGTCTGCAACTGCTGGCGTCGAGTAGCGCACCAGCAGGGAGGCCTGCAGGCACAACGCCATTCGCGCCGCCAATCTCCGCGCTCCGGCCTCAGCACCTTCGATGTCGGACAGAGCCTGCAGTACGTCGCTCACTGCCGCGTCCAGGCGGTGATCAGCGCCCTGCGCCGCGCCGACCTCCAACAGCCAGGCCTCCAGGGACTCCGGTCGCCGGAGCGCGCGCAGTACGTCGAGCGCATTCACGTTGCCCGACCCCTCCCAGATCGAGTTCAACGGCGACTCCCGGAAGAGCAGCGGCAGTCCGGACTCCTCCACGAACCCGTTCCCGCCGAGGCACTCCAACGCCTCCGCCACCAGGAACGACGTCCGCTTGCACACCCAGAACTTCGCCAACGGCAACCCGATCCGCCGGAACGCCCGGGCGCGCTCGTCATCGGGTGCATCAACCGCCGCTGCCAGACGCATCGAGAGAGCGGTTGCTGCTTCGCTCTCGATCGCCAGGTCGGCCAGCACGTTGAGCATGGCGGGTTTGTCGATCAGGAGGCCGCCGAAGGCGCTTCGGTGCTGGGCGTGCCAGGTGGCTTCGACGAGGGCTCTTCTTTGCAGGGCCGCGGAGCCCAGGACGCAGTCGAGGCGGGTGGCCGCGACCATCTCGATGATGGTGCGGACGCCGGCGCCTTCATCGCCCAGGCGGTAGCCGATGGTGTTGTGGAACTCGACCTCGCTGGAGGCGTTGGAGCGGTTGCCGAGCTTGTCCTTCAGCCGCTGCAGGGCGAACGTGTTCCGGTTGCCATCAGCAAGGACTCGCGGTACGACGAAACAGCTCAACCCGTCCGGCGCCTGCGCGAGCACCAGGAACACGTCGACCTGCGGCGCGGAGCAGAACCACTTATGCCCGTTCAGCAGGTATTCCTCGCCGGTGGGCGTCGCCGTCGTCAGGTTGGCCCGGACATCGGATCCACCCTGCTTCTCGGTCATCCCCATCCCGGCCAGCACGCCACGCTTGGCTGCCCCGGGCAACCGGCGTACGTCGTACTGGGTCGCAGCCAACTGCGGAACCCACTCGGCTGCGAGCCGATCGTCAGCCCGCAACGCCGGTACGGCGGCGTACGTCATCGAGATCGGGCAGCCGTGGCCCGGTTCGACCTGCGACCAGACGTAGAACCCCGCGGCCCGCGTCAGATGCGGCGAAGGTCGGTCACTCGTCCACGGCGCGGCCTGCAGCCCGAAGCCGACGGCCTGCTCCATCAGCCAGTGCCACGACGGGTGGAACTCGACCTCGTCGACCCGGTTCCCGTACCGGTCGTGAGTCCGCAGAACGGGTGGGTACTGGTTCGCCGGGAGAGCATGAGAGAGCGCTTCCTGCGATCCCGCGAGCGCTCCGATCCGGACCAGACCGGGATCGTCGGAGAGGTCGGCGTACGGGCGCAAAGCGTCACCGAGAGCCGCGTCCCGGGTGAAGAAGTTCACCCCTTGCAGTGGGGGAGCCTGATTCGTTACAGCGTTTGGGTCCGCCATATCAGTACGGTAAGCGGTATGGCACGTTCAGGGGCAGGGCCCGCGAGTGGGAGCTCGGTCTCCTTGGCATGGGTCCGCAAGATCCCCTCGACGATCTGGAAGCTGCTCACCCAGACGGTCGGGGAGTGTCTGCGCTACCGGGTCACCGGGCTGGCCGCCGAGGGAGCGTTCTTCGCGATCCTCTCGCTGCCGCCGCTGATCTTCGGGCTGGCCGGAAGCCTCGGGTACATCAGCCGCTGGCTCGACGTCGTCCAGATCGCGAAGATCAAGCTCGAGATCGCGGAGCTCGCCGCGAGAGCGCTCACCGACGACTCCGTGAACAGCGTCATCGTGCCGACCCTGGACAAGGTCCTGAACGGCGGCCGCCCGGACGTCATCTCGATCGGGTTCGTGCTCGCCCTGTGGTCGGGCAGCCGGGCGCTGAACGTCTTCGTCGACACCATCACGATCATGTACGGGATGGGCGGCAAGCGCGGCATCGTCCGGACCCGCGCGCTGTCCTTCACCCTGTACAGCGTCGCCCTGGTCATCGGCGTGATCGTGCTCCCGCTGGTGCTGGCCGGGCCGGAGGCGGTCGACCAGATCCTGCCGGCCCGCCTGGACTTCCTGAACCAGCTGTACTGGCCGGTCGTCACGATCCTGTCGGCGGGCTTCCTGAACACGCTCTACCACGTCTCCGTACCGGTCCGGACGCCGTGGGTCTCCGACCTGCCGGGGGCGTTCCTGGCGCTGTCGATCTGGATCCTGGGCAGCTTCGTGCTGCGCTGGGTCCTGCAGAGCACGGTCGGCGGTACGTCGATCTACGGTCCGCTCGCGGCACCGATCGCCGTACTGATGTGGCTGTACATGACGACGATCGCCGTACTGATCGGTGCTGCGTTGAACGCGGTCGTGAACCGGCTGTGGCCGGCCCGGACGCAGGACCCGCCGCTGCCGAAGTTCGCGGACGACGACGAGGTCGAGCCGGTGATGAAGGCCGAGCCGGACCCGCACCACCACGACGGGCCGGACCACGCCGAGGTGCCGGACGGGCATGAGCGGCCCGAGCTGCAGATCGCGCGCAAGCTCGAGAAGCTGGCCGAGCCCTTGCCGGAGCCTTTGCCGGCGCCCTCGCCGGAGCCTGCGCCCGCTGCGGCCAAGGCTGAGGCCGAGCCGCCGAAGGCAGCCGTCGCCCCGGAGACGGCTCCCGCGGAAGAGCCGGCGACGGCGGGAACCGAAAACCCGGTGCGCACGACGAATCGGACGACATAGGCTGGTCGCGTCGCGATCACCGGTCCTCGATCAGGACCCGCAGGAACAGGAAGGGAGGCCCCCGCCATGAGCCATTACCAGGCCCAGCACCGGGCCGATGTCTCCCGTTTCGTCCGTCCGCTGAGCTGAGCTCGCGGCCGGACCTTCCGAAAGGTTCGTCATGTCCGTGACACTCGAGGCTCTGGGACTGGACAGCTCCACAGCCGAATTCTTGACAACTGTTCCGGCCGAGCTCGTGCCGGGACGCGTCGCCCGCGTCGACAAGGGCCTGGCGACAGTTCTGACCGAGGACGGTCCGGTCCGCGCCACGTGGTCCGGCGGGCTCCTCGGTGCGATCGCCGGTGATCCGCACGCAGCGCCCTGCACAGGGGACTGGGCGGTGCTCCGCCATTGGCCCGACGACCGCATCACGCTGGAGTCGCTGGCTCCACGCCGTACGGCGATCGTCCGCGCTGAGGTCAGCGGTACCTCGAAAGGCCAGATGCTGGCCGCGAACGTCGACGTGATCGCGATCGTGGTCGGCCTGCATCCGGAACCGAACATCGGCCGGATAGAGCGCTTTCTCGCGCTCGCGTGGGAGAGCGGTGCCCGGCCGGTCGTCGTACTGACGAAGGCAGACCTGGTTGGCGATGCGGTCGCCATCGCCGAGGATGTGGCAGCTGCCGCACCGGGAGCCGACGTACTGGTCTGTAGTACAGCCACAGGTGAAGGCCTGGACGCGGTCCGGGACCTGCTCGCGGATGACGCGACGCTGGCGCTGCTCGGGTCGAGTGGCGCGGGCAAGTCGTCGCTGGTGAACGCGCTCGCCGGCGTGGAACTGCTGGACGTGCAGGAGATCCGCGAGGATGGCAAGGGCCGTCATACGTCGGTACGGCGTGAGCTCGTCGTACTGCCCGGTGGTGGAGTGGTGATCGACACACCGGGGCTGCGGGGGATTGGTCTGCAGGAGCATGGTGAGGGGCTGGCTGCGGCGTTCCCTGATGTGACCGCGCTGGCGGAGTACTGCCGCTTCAAGGACTGCTCTCACGACGGTGAGCCGGGCTGCGCTGTGAAGGCGGCGCTGTCCGACGGCACGCTTCCGTACCGGCGGTACGAGAGCTGGGTGCAGCTGCGCAAGGAAGCGGCGTACATGGCGCGGCGCTCGGATGCGCGGGCGCGTGCGTTGGCGAAGAAGGAGTGGGTGCGGGCAAGCAAGTCGTACCGCCGCGACATCAAGCCGCGTTAAGTGATCGGGACGGTGGGGCGGGGAAGGAATCAAGTACTGACATGATCGGTGTATGGATCGCGCCGTACTGATCACTGGAGCTTCGCGCGGCATCGGTGCCGCAACCGCCCACGCCTTCGCCGCCGACGGCGACCGGGTCGCCGTCCACTACAGCTCGTCCCGCGAGTCCGCCGAGAAGGTCGTGGCGGCTCTCCCGGGCGACGGGCACGTGCTGGTTCACGCCGACCTCGCCGACGCGGACGCCGTACAAGCAATGGTGGACGAAGCAGCCGCCGGCCTGGGCCGCATCGACGTCCTCGTCAACAACGCCGGCGTCTACCACCCGCACCGCATCCGCGAAACGACGTACGCCGAATGGCAGCAAGCCTGGACCGACACCCTCGCCGTCAACCTCCTAGGCCCCGCCAACGCCACCTGGTGCGCCGTCCGCCACATGTCCCGCGGCGGCCGCATCATCAACGTCTCCTCCCGAGGCGCCTTCCGAGGCGAACCCAACCAACCCGCCTACGGCGCCTCCAAAGCCGCCATCGTCTCCCTCACCCAGTCCCTGGCCCGCGCCCTGGGCCCCGAAGGCATAGCCGTCACCGCCATCGCCCCCGGCTGGACCACCACCGACATGGCAGCACCAAACCTCGCCGGCGAAGGCCACAACCGCCGCCGCCTCGAAAGCCCCCTCGAACGAGTAGCCGCCCCACCCGAAGTAGCCGCCGCCATCCTCTACCTGGCCAGCCCCGCCGCCGAGTTCGCCACCGGCACCATCCTCGACTTCAACGGCGCCTCCCACCTCCGCATGTAGTAGCGGACCCCCATCACCCACCAACCGCCTCCACCACACCTCAAAACCAACAACCTGAGCGTCCACCCCCACCCACCCGTCGACTTACTGGGTGATGGCGGTCCGCCCGCGCCGGCGAACCGACCCACCGCCGCAACCTGCGAACCGGCAGTGAGCCGGCCCGAGCGCGCAACCGAACCACCGCGCCCGGCCCCACGCCGCCGACGCGAATCGAGCCCCGCCCAACTGCCCGCGAACACTGACCAGGCCCCACCTCGAGGCGGACCCGAACAAGCACGCCCCCACCCCCGCACCCCCGAAACGAAGCGAGCCCAAGCCCCAGCCCGTGAACCACAAACGAGCCCTGGGCGAGCACGTGAACGGGGAGCGAGCCCCGCAGCCAGTGAACCGCGAGCGAGCCCCGGCCGAGCGCGTGAACAGGGGAGCCAGGCTCAGCCCGAGCGCGGCACCGTATCAGCGGGCCCCGACCCCACGCTGCCAATGCGAAGCGAGCCCCGCCCCGAGCATGTGAACGGGTGCGAGCCCAGCCCGAGCGCGGAACCGAACGAGCGCGCCCCAGCCCCAAGCCGGCCGATGCGAAGCGAGGCCGTAGGGGGTGCGGGTGGCGAAGCCCCCGCCCGCGCCGAGCGAAGCGAAGGCGCACAAATGACGAAGGCGACCAGGTCCCCGCTTTCTGGGGACACAGGTCGCCTATCGGCTTCGTGGACGATACTGGGATCGAACCAGTGACCTCTTCCGTGTCAGGGAAGCGCGCTACCGCTGCGCCAATCGTCCAAGCAACTGCAAACCATCAGAGGTGGAGACGGGATTCGAACCCGTGTGGACGGCTTTGCAGGCCGCTGCCTAGCCTCTCGGCCACTCCACCAGGCGTGAAGCCTGGCTCGTACAACCAACTCCGAGCGGACGACCGGGCTCGAACCGGCGACCTTAACCTTGGCAAGGTTACGCTCTACCAACTGAGCTACGTCCGCACTACGACCGGTTTGGTGTTCTCCGGCGCGAGCAGAACAGTAGCGCACTTTCGGCGTCTTCCAAAACTGAGTTTTCACGCCTGAAAACAGCCTCATCTGTCCCACAAGTACCACGTGTGCTGTCCACTCAACACGCCGAGAATCCATCAGATTTCGGCCCCTCATCCGGCCCCCATCACCTCGATCGGAAGCCCGTCCGCGTGCACCAGGACGCGCCCTCCCAACGCCCTCGGCAACCGCACCACCGCCATCCGGCCGATCGCAGCCAGCGGCATCGGTGAGCCCGGCCGATACGGAACCTCCTCGATGTCGACCAGCACCGCCGTGGCCGACTCGTGCACCGCCCGCAGCCGCACTGCGGCGTACGACGGCAGACACCCCTGAAACAGCAGCCGGATCGTCCGCCCGCCATCCATCAGCGTCGACGCCGTCAGCCCCGGCAACCCACCCCGCCACCGAGTGCTCAACCTCTCGGGCCACCACACCCGCGACGCGACCCGTTCGTCCAGCGCGAGCAGAGCCGGGAATCCGCCACCCACTCGCGTCCTCGGCAACCGCTCAGAAAACTCAAGCCGGTACGCCGGTAGTGGCCGGTGCCCGGGGTCCGTCCGGAACTCGGGCCACACGAACTGCATCCTCGTCACGCGCACCGGCTCGGAGCCGTCGGGATGCGTCGGCTGCAATCGCTCGAGCATCCCTGACGGCAACTCGACGTCCGAAACCACCGGGCGTGCACCCAGTACGCGTTCTCGCTCCTCGATCCGCGGCAACTGGCCCGGACCGATCGCGGCGTCCATCAAGACGATCGGCCGCGGCTCCCGTCGTACCGGAAACTCGTCCCACAACGCCAGCGCCTCTTCGACCGGCATCGCGCCGCCCCCTTAGTCCAGGCAGAACTCGTTTCCCTCGACATCCAGCATCGTGATGCAGGACTCGTTGAACCCATCAGCCTCTTGGATCTGGAAGACCGTCGCCCCGAGTTTCTCCAGCCGCTCCTGCTCAGCCTTCAACGCGGCCAACCGCTCCGCGCCGACCATCCCTGTCCCCACCCGCACATCAAGGTGCACCCGGTTCTTCACCACCTTGCCCTCGGGCACCCGCTGGAAGAACAACCGGGGCCCCACACCATTCGGATCCACACAAGCAAACGCAGACCCTTGCACGTCAGCCGGCAAGGACACGTTGAACGCATCCCACGACTCGAACCCCGGCGGCGGCGGAGGGACGACGTACCCCAGCACCTCACACCAGAACCGAGCCACCCGCTCGGGCTCAGCACAATCAAAAGTCACCTGAACCTGCCTGACCGATGCCATCCCAACACCCTAGACACGTTCGTAGAATGCCGTCACATGAGTAAAACCCCGGAGACCATCCTCTGGCTCGGTGGACCGGCGGCAGCAGGTAAGACGACGGTGGCCCTGCTGCTCGCCCAGAAGCATGGGCTCCACTACTACAGCCTCGACGCGCACGCCCGCCCGCACGAAGAGCGCGCAGCCGCGGCCGGCCTCCACGTCCTCGGTACCGGTCCGGGCGACTTCGATCGCAAGCCGATGATCATGGACGATCTCGAGGCCCTGCGGGCAGGCGTTGTGGTCCTCGTCGAAGGCGCGGCCATCACCCCCACCATGGCGGGGACCGCCGACAACGCCCTCTGGCTCATGCCCTCCCAGGACGAACAATTGGCCAGGCTGCAACGCCGTCACCCCGAAGGCATCCACCACGGCTACGCCTGGGGCTGGACGCTCATCCAGTCCCAACTCGAAGGAACCTCCGCCATCGTCCTCACCGTTGACGGTCAGAGCATTGACCAAACCCTCGCCGCAGTAGAGCAACAGTTCAGCGCACTCCTGCCGACCGCAAAGGCCCGCCGATGAGATACGTCTACCTGGTCACCCATCCTGAAGCCCAGCATCACGTCGACGGGTTGGTGGGTGGTTGGTACGACTCGGCCCTCACGCCTAGGGGGCATCAACAGGCGGAACGGATAGCCGACGTACTGCAGGCCAAGATCGGCGCGAAGCCGGTCGAGGTTCACGCCTCAGACCTGCGCCGTACGACGCAGACCGCCGAAACCATCGCCGCTCGCTTCAACACCAAGGTGCACCTCGACCCTCGTCTCCGCGAACGCACCAACGGCGAAGCCGACGGCCGTCCCCAGTCCTGGCTGACAGAACGCCGCATCCCGCTGCCCGAGTACGGCGATCGCCTAGCCCATCATGACGGCCCTGAAGGCGCAGAGACCCGCCTGCACCTAGTCGAGCGTCTCTATCCAGCCCTCGAAGAAATCCTCAGCCGCGAAGCCGAGACCCAAATCATCGTGTCCCACGGCAACGCCACCAGCTACCTGATCTCAGCCTGGCTAGGCGTCCCCATGCAGAACACCGACCGAGGCTTCTTCCCCCTGACCTCAGGCGGCATCACCACCCTCCGCCGCAACGACACCCACTACAGCAACCAGGTCCTAGCCCTCAACGAAACCGACCACCTGGACGTCTAGCGTGTCCGAATGACTGCGACCGACCCGCGCCCCCTCGCCATCCGCAAACAAGACACCCTCCACCGCCTAGAGCACGACGTGGACGCCTGGGTAGCGACGGCCAGTCCCGACGGCACGCCGTACCTAATGCCCCTCTCCTTCCTCTGGACCGGCGAGCACCTCTTCCTGTCCACCACCGAAACGAACCCCACCGCCCGCAACCTCCGGACCAACCCAGTAGCCCAACTAACCCTCGGCGAGCTCCGCGACGTCATCCACATCACCGCCACCGCCGACCCCACCCAACCAACCCCCGCCCAAGCCCAAGCCTTCGTCACCAAAGCCGGCTTCGACCCCCGCCCCCTCCCCAACTACCCCTTCATCCGCCTAACCGCCACCAAAATCCAAGCCTGGCGCGAAGTGAACGAAATAAAAGACCGCCTCCTCATGCAAAACAACACCTGGCTGATCTGAACCAGCTGGATGTCAAGGCGCCCCAACCAGGTCCGACTGGGGAGTGTCATCAGCTCAGGCAACGAGGGAGTACGTCATGTCAGGCAACAGGATCGTGGTGTCGGTGCAGGTGTCGCTGGACGGCCGAACCGCAGGCCCCAGCGGTGAACTCGACTGGTTCACGGTCAAGGACGAACTGCACGCCCACTTCGTCACCGAACACGCCAAGGCCGGCACCTTCCTCTACGGCCGCCGCACCTACGAGGGCATGGCCGCCTACTGGCCCACCGCCGATCAAGACCCCACCAACGACCCATGGCTGATCAAGTACTCACAACTGTGGAAGTCCAAGCCCAAGGCAGTCTTGTCGAACACCCTCCAGTCCGCCGACCACAACACCACCGTCCTACCCAACCTGGACGCGCTCACCCACCTGCAACAACAAGCCCCCGGCGACCTCTACCTCATAGGCAGCCCCACCACCATCACCACCCTCGCCCACCACAACCTCATCGACGAGTACCAGATCTACATCCACCCCGTAGTCCTGGAATCCGGCCCAGCCCTCCTCCAACAACTACCCACCCGCCACCCCCTGACCCTGACCGAAACCCAAACCTTCGACCAATCAGTCACCAAACTCACCTACCACCACCCCGCCTAACAACCCGAACCCCGCCAAGCCGCAACGGCACCAGCGGAGAGGGACGGACGAGTCACAGCAACCGGCGAGCAAGAAGCCCAGCCCAGCCCCGAAACCGAACAGCGCGCCCAGCCCCATCGCGGAGCCGGACCGCGCACCCCAGCCCCAGCGCCGAACCGAACGAGCGCGCCCCAGCCCCAAGCCGGCCGATGCGAAGCGAGGCCGAAGGGGGTGCGGGTGGCGAAGCCCCCGCCCGCGGCAAGCGAAGCGCAGCCGCACAAAACGACGAAGGCGACCCGGTCCGCGCTTTCCGCGGACACGAGTCGCCTATCGACTTCGTGGGCGATACTGGGTTCGAACCAGTGACCTCTTCGGTGTGAACGAAGCGCGCTACCACTGCGCCAATCGCCCAGGCTGGTGGTGCTGGTGTTGCCTGGTGGGGTCTTGCGGGTGAAACCTTAGCGCATGATGCGGCGACGTTCTAATCGGGGCGGGCTACTCTTGGGCCAGGACGGAGACCCCGTCACGTTGGAGACGTGATTGTGACTTTCTCGCACGACACCGAGCAGGCGCTCGGCACGCTGGTCCGGCTGGTCAACACGCTGCCCGGGCCGAACAGCCAGGTCGACACGATGGGGACCTTGGAGGAGCTGGAGAAGTTCGTCCAGGAGCGGGAGTTCAGTGCGGTGGGGACGCTGACGGACAAGGACCTGGCCGATGTGCGGGATCTGCGGCCGTTGTTCTCGCCGGTGTTCACGACGGAGTCGGATGCGACGGCGGCGGCGATGATCAACGCGATCGTCGCGCGCGGTACGACGACGCCGCGGCTGACGAACCATGACGGGCACCCGTGGCACATCCATTACTCGCGGGACGGTTCGTCGCTGGCGTGCCGGATCACCGTGGAGTGTGGGATCGCGCTGGCGCAGGTGATCTCGGCGGGGGAGCGGGAGCGGCTGCGGCGGTGTGAGGCGCCGGACTGTGATGACGCCTTGATCGACCTGTCGCGCAACCGCTCGAAGCGCTACTGCGACGCGCGCACTTGTGGGAACCGTTTGCACGTCGCCGCCTACCGCGAACGCCGTAAGGCGTCGGGAGAGTAAGCAGCCCCGCTGGCGTGGGACGTTGACGTTTCGCCGGTGGGGCCCGGCTGGGGTTCCAAGGGTGTCCACGGTTGCCGTGGAGGTGGCGAAGTCTGTTCGCTGAGGGAACTGACGAAGGCGCTTCGGACCAAAGAGACATGGTTCGGGGCGCTTTCGTGCAGTTTCGCCTAGCCGGCTTCGATCACGTCGACGGCGCTGCGGCGGTCGGTGACGCCATCCGAACCGCGCCTGCCGACGCTGCGCGACTGATCCGCGTCGACCGGGCCACGGCACGTACGCCTAGGTCGAGGCGGGCCGCAACTGGGCAGCGTTCAAGCTCCGGTACGACGCTGTCGCCGACAAGGTCGAACCGATCGTCTATCGCAAATGGATGAGTCGACTGGCCGGCGTCGACGTCTTCATCCGCGAGAAGATCGTCATCGTGGCGACCTCGCAGATGCTCGATGCCTTGAAGGGCCTTTAGGGGTTGAGGTTTTCGAGTGAACGGTCCGCGAAGATCTTCATCACCTGCGCGGTGATGGAGCCCGGGGCGGACAGGTCGCGGTCGTCGACGCGGTGGATGCCCTGGACGTCGCGCGTGGTCGATGTGAGGAAGATCTCGTCGGCCTCGAAGAGCTGCGCCAGCGGTACGTCGCGCTCGGTCGCGCCGAACCATTCGACGACGAGCGCGCGCGTCACTCCGGCGAGTGCGCCCGACTCGAGAGTCGGGGTGACGAGCTCACCGTCGTACACGCAGAAGATGTTCGAGCCGGTGCCTTCGCAGAGGGCGCCGACGGTGTTCGCGAAGATCGCCTCGCTGCCGCCGCGCTCCTTGGCATGGGCGAGGGCGCGGACGTTTTCGGCGTACGACGTGGTCTTCAGGCCGGCGACTGCGCTGCGCTCGTTGCGGGTCCAAGGGACGGTCACGATGGCTGAGGTCGGCGCGGGCGGTTCGATCGCCTGGGTGGCGATCACGATCGTAGGGCCGGTCGTCCCGCGGTCCGACGAGAGCGGCGAGACGCCGCCGGTGAACGTGATCCGCAGCCGGCCGAACTTGATGCCCGGATCGGCCGCGAGCACCTCGGTGATGCCGCCCTCGATGCGTGACACGTCCGGCCCGGCCAGGCCGAGGCCGACTGCGGAGCGGACCAGCCGCTCCAGATGCCGCCGTACGGCGAACGGCTGTCCGTCGACGATCTTGATCGTCTCGAACACCCCGTCACCCGTGGTCAGCCCGTGGTCGAGCGCGGGAACCGTCGCCAGTTCACCGTCCAGCTCGCCGTTCACCCAGATCCGCATGTGCCGCTCCTTCCACCGAACACCTTAGTGCTAAGGCGAATCGCGTCCTGCTGGTGACCAGCAGGTGACGGTACGTCGTCCTGTGGGCGACCCCGATTTTTGCAGTCGGGCCAGGATGGGCTAATGTTCTTCTCGCACCGGGGAACACCAAACCGGAGCGCAGTGCGGACGTAGCTCAGTTGGTAGAGCGTAACCTTGCCAAGGTTAAGGTCGCCGGTTCGAGCCCGGTCGTCCGCTCGGAGATGGTTTTGACGGACCAAGCATTTGTGCTTGGTGGAGTGGCCGAGAGGCGAGGCAACGGCCTGCAAAGCCGTGTACACGGGTTCGAATCCCGTCTCCACCTCGAGAACCTTTTGTTCTTGAACGGACGATTGGCGCAGCGGTAGCGCGCTTCCCTGACACGGAAGAGGTCACTGGTTCGATCCCAGTATCGTCCACGAAGTCGATAGGCGACCTGTGTCCCCGGAAAGCGGGGACCTGGTCGCCTTCGTCATTTGTGCGCCTTCGCTTCGCTCGGCGCGTTGCGGGGGCTTCGCCACCCGCACCCCCTACGGCCTCGCTTCGCATCGGCCGGCTTGGGGCTGGGGCGCGCTCGTTCGGTTCCGCGCTTGGGTCGGGGCTCGCTGCGGGTTCACCGAGCGGCAGTAGCCGGCGGTCCCCATTCCACCCAACCGCCCCGTTCCCGCGCATCCGTCCGCCTCGTTTCCCGCTCCCCGCACCGATCCTCGCGTCTCGTTCCCACTCCACTCCGCACCGCCGTCCTCACGCCGCCGTGCCGTCTCGCACCGCACCGCACCGCACCGCACCGCGCCGACCGGCCGCATCGCCCGTCCACACCGCACCGCCTGGTCCCCACTGCGCCCCCGCTCGTCCCCTCGCTCTCACCGATCCTCGCGTCTCGTTCCCACTCCACTCCGCACCGCCGTCCTCACGCCGCCGCGCCATCTCGACCGCACCGCACCGCGCCGTCTCGGCCGCACGGCACCGCGCCGTACCGGCTGCACCGCGCCGTACCGGCCGCGCCGCCTGTCCTCAGCGCCGTCCACACCGCACCGCTTGGTCCCCACTGCGCCCCCGCTCGCCCCCTCGCTCTCACCGATCCTCGCGTCTCGTTGCCACTGCGCTCCGCCGCGCCGGCTCCGCCGCAGGCCGCCCCGCGTCGTTTCCGCGCGTCCGCCCCATCCATCCGGCTCGTTGCCACCGATTGGGCCGTCCCCGTTGCCCGCGCTACCGATTGCGGTTCGTCTGTCCCGACGGGACTGCGTGGCGTCGGGCCGTTCTGTTGCGGCTGGGTCTGTGTTCGGCCGCGGGGAGGGGCGGTGGAGTCGTGTTGGGCGATTTGGTGGGGTATTTGGTCGGGTTGACGGTTCTCTGGTCGTATTTCGGGGGGAGAAGGGGGCGATTTCAGGGGTTATCCGGTGAAATTGCCGCCGCGGTGGAGGGGGGTGCTGGTGCGTGCAATGGGGGTTGTACAAGAGGTCTTGAGTAACTGCGGGAGAGCGCCATGCGCGGGTGGGGAAAGCGAAGAGCCGGTGGGGTGGGGGCTAGTAGTAGCGGCGGAGGTGGGGCCAGAGGGTGGACCAGGGGGTGGTGGGGGCGTCGCAGAGGACTAGGGCGGCGCCGTTTTCGTCGTTGGGGACTTGGTTGGTGATGGTGGTTAGTTGGCGGCAGTTGGTGAAGGACTGTTCGAAGTTGAGGTTGCGGGTGAGTTCTACGAGGAGGACTGGGCCGGTTTGGGCGTCGGTGGGGTGTTCCCAGTCGGCGAAGCTCATGTGGCTGGAGTAGGCCGTGGGGAGGCCGTGTTGGGGGCCGAAGCGGCGGAGGGCGCCGGCTTCGCCGTAGTTGCCGGCGAAGAGGGTGGCGGTGGCGCGTCCGTCGGGTGGGATCTGGTTCCAGGCGTCGGCTACGGAGGCTGCTAGTTCGGGCCAGCCGATTTGCTCGCCTTGCTCTTTGTTGACCGGGATCACGAAGCTGACTGCGGATGCCGGGAGTACTGGGAGGGTGAAGACGAGGGAGGTGGCTGTGGTGAAGACCAACGCTGCCGCGCCCAAGGCGCGATGTCTGGTGATCCAGGCGAGAGCGGGTTCTGCGCCTGCGGCGATGAAGACGTACAGGAGTGGGAGGGCGTAGTAGGACTTGCCGCCTGCGGCCAGTACGACGACGCAGAGGATGGGGTAGGCGAGAGCTATCGCGCGGGGCCACTGCAGTTTCCAGAGTCGCCGGAAGCCTGCTACCCAGACGGGGAGGAGGAGTGGGGAGAGCTGGAGGATCTGCAGGGGGATGAACATGATGCGGTTCTCGGTGCCGTCGTCCTCGCTGATGCCGCCGGCGACGGTGAGTTGGGGCCAGCCGTGCTGGAACTGCCAGATGAGGTTCGGGAGTGCGATCAAGGCGGCGATCGCGATGCCTGCAGGCAGCCACCATGAACGCAGTACATGACGTGGTCCGACGACTAGCAGGGCCACAAGGAGTGCGGCGATCGGCAGGACGATCAGGTACTTGTTCTGGAGAGCGATGCCGGCGGTCAGGCCCAGCGCGAGCCACCAGCGGGTGTCGTTGGTGCGTAGGAGCTTGATTGCGAAGAGGGCGATCAGCATCCAGGCCAGCAGGTCGTAGGTCGCGGTCGAGACCAGGTGGCCGACGCCGGGGAGGAAGCCCGACACTGCGGCGCAGACCGCGGCTACTGTTTGGCCGGTTCGGCCGCTGCCGAACTCTCGGGCCAGGAGCGCGATCACGATCACGGTGGCGGCGCTGGCGAGGGTGGAGACGACGCGGAGGCCCATCGGGGTGTTGCCGAAGATGTCCGTAGAGACGCGGGCGAGCAGCGGAGTGAGGGGCGGCTGGTCGACGTAGCCCCACGCGAGTTTCTGGCCGGCGACCAGGAAGTAGAGCTCGTCGCGGTGGTAGCCGTAGCGGCCGGACAGGGCAGTCAGTACGGCGGCCAGCACCGCCGCGACCGTGATGACCGGGCGGGCCGCGAAGCGGTCGACGGGGCGTGGGGCGTTCATGGTGGGAATGCTGGCAGCCGGACCGGGCCATCGCCAGGGTCGAGCTTGGCCGTGGAGATGCTTTGATATGCCAACCGGACGGCGTGAGGGAGGACGGTCGGCATGCTGCTCTACGAGGAGATTTGCGCGCGGTTGCTCGACCAGATCCGGCGTGGCGTGCTTGGGCCGGGGGATCGGGTCGCTTCGGAGATGGAGCTGGCGGCGGAGTTCAACGTCAGTCGGATCACTTCGAAGCGGGCCTTGGAGGTGCTGCGCGAGGCCGGGCTGGTGGAGCGGGTCCGCGGCAAGGGCACGTTCGTGGTGCGGGCGCTGCCGGACCTGTCCGAGGTGACGATGCCGTTGCGAGGGCGGGTGGCGGCTCCCCGACGGGCGGCGCGGACGGTGGCGCTCGTCGTACCGGATCTGTCGGATTCGTACGGGCTCGAGTTGATGTGCGCGATCGAGGAGCGGTGCGCGGAGCACGAGACGCACTTGATCGTACGGCGGACGCACGGGCGGCAGGCCGACGAGGAGAAGGCCGTGGACTCGCTGGTGGCGACCGGTGAGGTCGACGGGCTGATCGTGTTCCCGGTGCATGGGGACTTCTACAACGCGAGTCTGTTGCGCCAGGTGCTCGACGGGTATCCGATCGTGCTGGTCGACCGGCATCTGTCGGGGATCCCGGTGGCCGCGGTTCACACCGACAACGTGGCGGCGGCGCGGGCGCTGACGTCGCGGTTGCTGGATCAGGGGCATCGGCATATCGCGTTCCTCTCGCCGCCGCCGGTGAACACGTCGTCCATCGAGGATCGGCTGGACGGATTCCGGTCCGCGTTCGAGGGTGGGCGTGGTTATGCGTACGAGCTGACCGACCTGAGGAGTACGTTGCCGGGGTCGACGACGCCGGAGGCGATCCGCGGTGATGTCGAGGTGATCCGGGCGTTCCGGGATCGGTTCCCGGAGGTGACGGCGTACTTCGCGTGTGAGTACAACCTGGCGCGGATGACGGATCGCGCGCTCGGCGGGGATCAGGTGGTCGTGTGCTTCGACTCGCCAGGTGACTCGATCGACGGTCCGCTGTTCCTGCATGTGCGGCAGAACCAGGCCGAGATGGGCCGGATGGCAGTCGATCTGCTGGTCGCTCGGCTTCGTGGCGAGACGGTGCCGAACCTCTCGTACGTGCCGTTCGAGCTTGTCGATGCCGACGGCAACGGATCGGCCACCTGACTTTCGGCAGTACTGCGGGGGACCGGCGGCTGTGTAGCGTCTCCGCCATGAAGTGGCGGCGCTGGGGTGATGTCGGCCTGTGGGTCGCGTTGAGTTTTCCTGTGCTCGCGGAGAGCGGTACCCGGCATGATCCGTGGTGGATGCAGGCGGCGTGCGTTCTGACGCTGGGTGCGGCGGTGGTGTTGCGGCGGAGCCGGCCACTGCTTGCGTTGGCGCTCGTTTCCTGGGCAGAGAGCGCTATCTTGGCGTTCTCGATCGGGACCCGGAGCGGCGTTCCGGTCGCCTTGGTGCCCGCGATGGTGTTGCTCAGCTATCTGGCCGGGCGTCGCGAGACACAGCTCCGGCACTTCGTGACGTTGTGCAGCTGGACGTTGCTCGGGGCGTTGGCGCTGTCACTGCTCGTGCGGCCGGAGGTGCCGATCACCGAGGCGGTGCTGACTTGGCTGATCGTGCTGTTGCTCGCGCTGCTGCTGGTGGTGTTGCCGTGGCTGGTCGGCCGGTACCGCGAACAGCAGTCCTTGCTCGCGTCTGCCGGTTGGGAACGGGCGGAGCGGATCGAGCGTGAGCAGCGGATGGCGGTCGCTCAAGAACGCCTCAGAGAGCGCTCTCGGATCGCTCAGGACATGCACGATTCGGTCGGGCATGAGCTCAGCCTGATCGCATTGCGGGCCGCGGCTCTTGAGCTGGATCCGGCGCTGGGCGATGAGCAGCGGTTGGCCGCCAGCTCATTGCGTGAGGCGGCCGCGACGGCGACCGAACGGTTGGGCGAGATCATCGGCGTACTGCGGGATGCAGAGGCAAGCACCGTCCCGCAGGATGAGTCGGTGGCGGCATTGGTCGACCGTGCGGCCGCGTCGGGTTTGTCGGTTGAGCTGATCGAGCAAGGCGATGCCGTGTTGTCACCGATGGTCGACCGAGCTGTGCATCGAGTCGTGCAGGAGTCGTTGACCAACGCGAGTAAGCACGCACCCGGGGGAGTGGTCACAGCGACCGTCGTGCGAGAGGGCGACCAGGTAATGGTGACCGTCACCGACACCGGTGCGCAGCGCCCGGTGCCGAAGGTGATGTCGTCGACCGGCCGCGGGCTGGACGGTCTGCGCGAGCGCGTCCGCCTGGTCGGTGGAAGTCTGCACGCGGCGCCGCGGCCTACCGGCGGATTCGAGGTCCGAGCGGTGATGCCACGCGAAGGTGGTCGCCCCGAACCGGAGGCCCCCGCAGGTAGCTCGATGGTGGAGCGAGATCGGGTACGGCGGAGCGCGCAGCGCGGTCTGGTCACCGCAGTGGTAGTGCCGCTGGTGCTGGGCGCGGTGATCGGAGTAGTTGCTTTGGGCTACTACCTGGTGGCCGGGTACAGCTCGATCCTGCGACCGCCCCAGTACGACGGACTCGCGATCGGGCAGGCGGAGAACGACGTACGGAGAGCGCTCCCTGCGATGGAGATGATCGATCCGCCGTCGGAGGCGTTCACTCCGCCGAATGGCTGGACGTGTGCTTACTACCGACCTGATGAGCCGTTCTCGATCACCTTCGCGTACCGGTTGTGCTTTGCCGGTGGGGTGTTGGTGGAGAAGGCAGTGGTACAGAGTGGTTCGGTTCCACCGACTCCGGAGAGCACGCGATGACGATCAGGGTTCTGCTGGCCGACGACGAGATGATGGTCCGGGCCGGCGTGAAGGCGATCCTCGGGACCGACGAGGCGATCGAGGTCGTTGCCGAGGCCTCCGATGGGTTCGAGGCCGTTGAGCTGGTACGACGGCATCGGCCGGACGTCGCCGTACTGGACATCCGGATGCCGCGGATGGACGGGCTGGCGGCCGGTGCGGAGATCCGGCGGACGGTCCCGGAGACGGCGGTGGTGATGCTGACGACGTTCTCCGAGGATGCGTATATCGCCCGGGCGTTGGGTGATGGGGCGAGTGGGTTTCTGCTGAAGTCGGGGGATCCGCGGGAGCTGATCGCCGGACTGAAAGCTGTCGCGGAAGGTGCTGCTTACCTGTCGCCGCGCGTTGCGCAACGGGTGATCGCCGAGCTGAGTGGTGGGTCGATGGCGCGCGCCGTTGCGGCGAAGGAACAGGTGGACGGGTTGAGTCCGCGCGAGCGCGAGGTGCTCGGCCTGGTCGGCGCCGGGATGTCGAATGCCGAGATCGCGCAGCGGCTGTTCCTGGTCGAGGGAACCGTGAAGGCGTACGTGAGCGCGATCCTGCTGCGACTCGCGGTGAAGAACCGGGTGCAGGCGGCGATCGTTGCCTACGAAGCCGGATTGGTGACGACCTGATCGCCGCCGATGGCAGGAACCTGCGACGCTCCGGGTCGTGACATGGCGTGGACACCGGGTCATGGGATAGTGGGACACCCGAGGACCTCACCCTCGGATCGACACACCAGCCTGTGGGGCGGCCACCGCCCCTTCTCACAGAAATCGGGGACCCAGGTCGTGACCGACTCGCACAACTCCGGACAGCACAAAGACCGGGAAGCGGCGGCGGCCGAGGTCCGGAGAATGTGGCAGCCGACGCCCTCCTGGACCCAGCCGGACCCGAACTCCGAGCCCGCCACCGACGAGGTGGAGGAGACGCCGGACGCACTGTCCGAGGACTTCCCGGGCGACTCGTGGTCCCGTCCCGCGGGTCAGCCGGCTCCGTGGGAGAAGGCGCCCCCGAGCCAGTCCCAGCCGGAGCCCCCGGCTCAGCCGACGCCGTCCTGGACCCAGCCGGCCTCGACCGAGCCCGCAGCGTCCTGGACGCAGCCCGCCGCCGAGAAGCCGGACTTCAAAGACGACGAGACGGTCGACGAGGTGGAAGAGCCCGAAGAGGCCGCGCACGGTAGCCACGCCGCCCCGGTCGAGGCATCAGCCGCATCCGAGGTGCCGAGTGCACCCGCCCACGACTCGGGTCCGGCCGGTGCTCCGGTGCCGCCGCAGACCCCGGTGTTCGGCGGACAGTCGTTCAACGTCTCCGGGCCGGCCTTCGGGCAGGGCACTCCGCCGGCGGCGCAGAGCCCTCAGCACCAAGGCCCCCAGCAGGGCCAGCAGGGCCAGCCCCTGTCCCCGGCGGCGCAGCACTTCTTCCCGCAGGGGATCCCAGGTCAGAACGTTCCGCAGCAGCGCGACGTCTCCTACCGCACGGACGAGCTGATGCAGGCGCTGCCGTTGCCGCGCGAGGCTCCGGCCGAGCGTGGTGTGCGCAGCGTCCTGCGGCTTCGCCCGGGTACGACGGAGCGCACCGAGCGGATCGCGCGAGCGACTGCCGCGACCGCGTTCCGTCGTCCGGTCACGATCGTGGTCGCGAACCCGAAGGGCGGCTCGGGCAAGACCCCGACCACGCTGCTGCTGGCGGGCGCGCTCGGCCAGGCGCGTGGTGGCGGTGTCGTGGCGTGGGACAACAACGAGCTGCGCGGCAACATGCACCTGCGCACGCACGACACGAACGCGCGCTCCACGGTCACCGACATGCTGCAGGCGATGGCGATGCTGACTCAGCCGGATGCCCGGCTGGGTGACGTCGCGGCGTACCTGCGGCACCAGGTCTCGGGCCAGTACGACGTGCTGACGTCGGCGACCACGACGTACGCGCAGATCGAGGCGAAGGACTTCGACCAGATCCACCGCCTGCTCAGCCGCTTCTACAAGGTGCTGGTGATCGACACCGGCAACAACGAGGGCTCCAGCAACTGGCGCGAGGCGATGAAGGCGGCCGACGCCCTTGTCATCCCGATCAAGTGGAAGAGCCTGTCCTGCGCGGCCGCCGTGCAGATGCTCGAGGAGCTGGACAACCAGGGTCCCGAGGCTCAGCGGCTGATCCGCCGCGCGGTCATCGCGGTCTCGAACGGTCCGGGTGACGTCAACCGCGAGGTGGAGAAGCAGCTCCGGCCGTACTTCGAGTCCCGCGCTGCGGCGGTGGTCGATATCCCGACCGACCAGCACATCGCTGCCGAAGGTCCGCTCGACCACTCGGCCCTCCAGCCGGCCACCCGCCGCGCCGGCCTCGAGCTGGCCGCCAAGGTGTCGGAGCAGATCACCATCGCGCTGAACGTCCCGCGCTAGTCACGACAACTCAACTGCACCCCAAGCTCACCTTGAGCCTGGGGTGCAGTGTTGTTTCAGCCGGCTTCGATCAGTTCGGGCTCAGGCTCGACCTGAGGTTGAGGGCCACGCTTGCGGAGGTAGTGGCGCACGACCTCGACGATCACGGTGACGCCGAGGGCCAGGCCGATGCCGAGGACGACGCCCTTGAGGGGGTTGTCCTCGAAGGCTTTGCCGCCGATGTAGCCGACCAGCGTGCAGTAGAGACCCCAGCTGATGGCGGCCAGGGCGGCGTACGGGGTGAAGCGGCGGAGGGGGTAGCGGACGCTGCCCATGGTGAGCGTGACCGCGGTGCGGCCGCCGGGGATGTAGCGGGCGACGATGAGGACGAGGCCGCCGCGGTCGGCGAGGGCGCGGCGGGCCCACAAGATGGCGGTATGGCGTTTGGTGCCGGGCTTGACGCGGTCGAGCATCCGGCCGCCGGCGCCGCGGCCCAGCCAGTAGGAGAGATGGTCGCCGATGAACGCGCCGAGGGCGGCGGCCACGATGACGCCGTACAGGTTGGGGTGGCCGATGGAGGCGGCGAAGACGCCGGCTGTCACGACCAGGGTCTCGCTGGGGATGGCGGGGAAGAAGCCGTCCAGGGCTGCGAACCCCCAGACCGTCACGTAGATCCACCAGGAGGACATCAGTTCTTCGGCGAAGTGGAGCAATGCGTCGGCCATGACACGACGGTATGAAGGACACACCCCTGCCCACATCGGACGAGAGACGGGAAGCACCCCCTACTTTCGTCAGGGATCCGCGTACGCCGATACCATGCGTGCGGGACCGGCAGTGGGCCGGTCGTAGGCGAGGAGTGCACCGTGTCGGAAGTCAAGGTCCATCTGGTCGGCGTCGAGGGCGAGGCTGAGCGGAGTGTGACCGAGACGACGACGATCGGGGAGCTGTTCGCCGAGATCTTCGGTCAGGACCGCTCCGCCATCGCCGCGCGCGTCAACGGTGAGCTGCGGGACCTGTCGAAGATGATCGAGGACGGCGACGAGATCGAGCCGGTCAAAGCCGGCTCCGACGACGGCCGCGCGATCATCCGGCACTCGACCGCGCACGTCCTGGCGCAGGCGGTGCAGGAGCTGTTCCCGGACGCCAAGCTGGGCATCGGCCCGCCGGTCGAGAACGGCTTCTATTACGACTTCGACGTCGAGACCCCGTTCACCCCGGACGATCTGGGCAAGCTCGAGAAGAAGATGCAGCAGATCATCAAGGAGCGGCAGCGGTTCAGCCGCCGGGTGGTCAGCGACGACGCCGCGCGCGAGGAGCTCAAGGCCGAGCCGTACAAGCTCGAGCTGATCGGCATCAAGGGTTCCGCGGCCGACGCCGCCGAGGGCGCGAGTGTCGAGGTGGGCGGCGGCGAGCTGACCATCTACGACAACATCCGCCGCGACGACACCGTCGCCTGGAAGGACCTGTGCCGTGGCCCGCACGTCCCGGCCACCGGGTACCTGGGCAACTTCAAGCTGATGCGGACGGCAGCGGCGTACTGGCGTGGTTCTGAGAAGAACCCGCAGCTGCAGCGCATCTACGGTACGGCGTGGGAGTCGCGCGACGAGCTGAAGGCGTACCTGACCCGCTTGGAGGAGGCCGCCAAGCGTGACCACCGCAAGCTGGGCAACGAGCTCGACCTGTTCAGCTTCCCCGACGAGATCGGCTCCGGCCTCGCGGTCTTCCACCCCAAGGGCGGTGTGCTGCGCAAGGTGATGGAGGACTACTCCCGCCAGCGCCACGTCGAGGACGGCTACGAGTTCGTCTACTCGCCGCACATCACCAAGGGCCAGCTGTTCGAGACCTCCGGCCACCTGGACTGGTACGCCGATGGCATGTACCCGCCCATGCACCTGGACGAGGAGCGGGGCGCGGACGGGCAGATCCGCAAGCAGGGTCAGGACTACTACCTGAAGCCGATGAACTGCCCGATGCACAACCTGATCTTCGCCGCGCGGGGTCGCTCGTACCGCGAGCTGCCGCTGCGGCTGTTCGAGTTCGGCACGGTCTACCGGCTGGAGAAGTCCGGCGTCATCCACGGCATGACCCGGGCCCGCGGCTTCACCCAGGACGACGCGCACATCTACTGCACCCGTGAGCAGATGCGCGACGAGCTGAAGAACCTGCTCACGTTCGTGCTCGGCCTGCTCGCCGACTACGGCCTGGACGACTTCTACCTCGAGCTGTCGACGAAGAACCCGGAGAAGTTCGTCGGGTCCGACGAGGTCTGGGAAGAGGCGACCAACACGCTGCGCGAGGTCGCCGAGGGCTCGGGCCTGGAGCTGGTCCCGGACCCGGGCGGCGCCGCGTTCTACGGCCCGAAGATCTCTGTCCAGGCCCGCGACGCGATCGGCCGGACCTGGCAGATGTCGACGATCCAGCTGGACTTCAACCTGCCGGAGCGGTTCGAGCTGGAGTACACGGCTCCGGACGGTTCGCGGCAGCGGCCGGTGATGATCCACCGCGCGCTGTTCGGTTCGATCGAGCGGTTCGTCGCGGTCCTGGTCGAGCACTACGCCGGCGTCTTCCCGCCGTGGCTCGCGCCGGTCCAGGTGGTCGGCATCCCGATCACCGACGGCCACGTCGACTACCTGTACGACGTCGCGCAGCAGCTGAAGGCGCAGGGGATCCGGATCGAGGTCGACGGTTCCGACGACCGGATGCAGAAGAAGATCCGCAACGCGCAGAAGTCCAAGGTCCCGTACATGCTGATCGCGGGTGACGAGGACATGGCGGCCGGGTCGGTGTCGTTCCGGTACCGCGACGGGTCGCAGAAGAACGGCGTACCGGTGGCGGATGCGATCGCCGAGATCGTCGAGGCCGTGCAGAAGCGCACCCAGGTATGACGGACACCCCGGAGTCGCCGTACCAGCCGGAGGAGCTGGTGCGGCAGGACGGGGTCGGGGCGGGCGATCCGTTCCTGCGGTTGTGGACGCCGCACCGGATGGCCTACATCGAGGGTGAGAACAAACCGACGAGCAACGACGCGGGGTCGGGCTGCCCGTTCTGCCGGTTGCCCGGCTTGCCGGATGCCGACGCGTTGATCGTGCATCGGGCCGAGGCGGCGTACGCCGTACTGAATCTGTACCCGTACAACCCGGGGCATCTGATGCTCGTCCCGTACCGGCACGTGGCCGACTACACCGAGCTGACCGCGCCTGAGGTTTCCGATATCTCGGCGTTGACGCAGCAGGCGATGCAGGCCGTGCGGGCGGTGTCGGACGCGCACGGGTTCAACATCGGCATGAACCAGGGCGAGATCGCCGGCGCCGGGATCGCGGGTCACCTGCACCAGCACGTCGTACCGCGCTGGTCCGGCGACGCGAATTTCATGCCGGTGATCGGGCAGACGAAGGTCCTGCCGCAGTTGCTCGCGGACACCCGCGCGCTGCTCGCGAAGTCCTGGCCCACGGCCTAGCGCAGGAACAGCGGCATCATCTGGTCGACGATCGCGGTCAGAGCGTCGAGGCTGACTTCGCGCGGTGGGGTGGTGAGGGCTGTGACCCGGACGACGCGGCGGCCGAGCCGGAAGACGAGCTCGCCGTCCTCGGGTAGGTAGTACCCGGGTCGGCCGACGGGCGCGTTCCGCGGTGGTGGGACGCGTTGGGACTCGGGGATGGTCGACTGGTCGAACGCCTCCACGATCGACACGGTCGCGTCGTACGTGCCCCAGATGCAGGTCAGCGCGCCGTGCACCCGATAGTCCCGCCGCAACTGAGCCGCAGCACCCATGAACTTCTCGGCCGCCGAGTTCGACAGCTGACACGTCGCGTCGGTCTGCCGGCCGTTTCGAAGCACACCCGGTACGGCGTCCCGCGCGGCCAGCGCGATCGTCACGGCCTTGGCGCGGTCGAGGCCGTCGGCGCGACCCTGGTCGATCCCGCCGGCCGGGGTGATGCGGACGGCGTGGTCCCCGGTGATGAACACGATCCGGGACTCGGTGATCTGCGCCTCCGGCCCGAGTTCGGTCAGCGGGGAGATGTGCCCGGCGCCGGTGAGCAGGCGGCTGAGTGCGTCGGGCTGACGGGGGAGCGCGGTCACGCCGACTGTGACCGAGCGGCCTTCGACGAGCAGGGTGCACAGGTCGAGAGCGGGGAGACCGCCGTCGTTCCAGGCGAAGGGCTTGGCGGTGACCGGGACGCTCAACCGCTTCGTGAGGTCGCCGGCGATCGTCGTACAGACCTGTGGTCCGGGAGCGCCCGACGTACCGTCGAGGCCGGAAGCTTGTGGGGGAGCGATCACGGTCGGTACGCCGGCCGGTACGGGCGGCTCGGACGGCCGGGCGCGATCGGCGTTCCGGGCCACCGAACAGCCGGGCACGACGAGTGCGACGAGGACGGCGAACAGGGCGATTCGCATGTCTCACCTCCCGGGCGGTTGAGTCCAGGATCACTTGTCGAAGGGTGGCTGTCATCCGATGGTGATCAGGAGCGGCTACGATCACCGACGCCATGCTTAACAGATTCCGGCATTTCTGGACCTTGGTGATCACGCCGATCGCCAACCTCCTGCTCAAGCTCGGCGTGAGCGCCGACATGGTCACGCTCGTCGGCACCGTTGGGGTGTCCGCCGGTGCGCTGATCTTCTTCCCCCGCGGTCACCTCTGGCTGGGTGCGGTGGTGATCACCTGTTTCGTCTTCTCGGACCTGATCGACGGGTACATGGCCCGGACGTCGGGGACGTCGTCGAAGTGGGGGTCCTACCTGGACTCGACGCTGGACCGGATCGCCGACGGCGCCATCTTCGGCGGCCTGGTGCTGTTCTACGCGAACTCGCACGCCGGCAACTCGACCCTGATGGCGTCGGTGACGCTGTGGGCGCTGGTGATGGGTGCGGTCACGTCGTACGCGCGGGCCAAGGCCGAGAGCCTCGGGTACAAGGCGAGCGGCGGTCTGGCCGAGCGCGCCGACCGGCTGGTGTTCACGCTGGTGGTCGCGTTCTTCTCCGATCTGTTCAACCTGCCGATCCTGCTCGAGATCGTGATCTGGTACATCGCGGTGGCGAGCACGATCACCGTCGTGCAGCGGTCGCTGTCGGTGCGCAAGCAGGTCCGGGAGAACCCGGAGAGCGCGGGTCTCGACACCCCGCCCCCGGCCGACCCGAAGAGCTGATCTGTGGAGGCACTCCGCCAGCGGGCCGTGGACCTGGCGTTCGCGCTCGCCTGGGCCGTCGTACGCCGCCTGCCGGAACGAGCCGTCACCTGGTTGTTCCGGCGCGCGGCGGATCGCACGTACCGCGCCAACGGTCGTGGCGTGCAGCGGCTGCGGAGCAACCTCGCGGTGGTCTGCCCGGAGGCGAGCGCGGCCGAGCTCGACGAGCTGACCCAGGCCGGGATGCGGTCGTACCTGCGGTACTGGCAGGAGGCGTTCCGGCTGCCGGACTGGACCGACGAGCAGATCGTCGGACGGGTCCGCACGGTCAACGAGAAGCTGCTCCGCGATGCGCATGCTGCGGGCAAGGGCGTGATCTGCGGCCTGCCGCACCTGGCGAATTACGACCACGCAGGCGCCTGGGCCGGCCGGACCGGGATGCCGGTGTGGACGGTCGCGGAGCGGCTGAAGCCCGAGTCGCTGTTCGACCGGTTCATTGCCTACCGCAAGCAGCTCGGTATGTCGGTGTTGCCGCTCACCGGCAGTGAGGTCGACGTCACGGGCGTCCTGGCCGAGCATTTGCAGGCCGGGCAGTTCGTCTGCCTGGTCGCTGATCGCGACCTGTCGGAGCGCGGCGTACCGGTCACGTTCTTCGGTCGTTCGTCGCGGATGCCGGTCGGCCCGGCCGCGCTGAGCCTGAAGACCGGAGCCCCGCTGATCCCCGCCACGCTGCATTACGACGGTCCGGACCTGGTGATCACCTTCCACGACCCGGTCGGCGCCGAAGGTGGGGCCGCCGCGATGACGCAGCGCTGTGCTGATGCCTACGCGCGGGGGATCGCTGCTCACCCCCAGGACTGGCACATGTTGCAGCGGATTTTCCTGGACGAGTGACAATCGTTTCGTGAGGATCGGCGTGGTGTGCCCGTACTCGCTGGGCATGCCCGGCGGTGTGCAGAACCATGTCCGCGACCTGGCGGAGGCGCTCCTCGACCTCGGTCACGAGGTCTCGGTCCTGGCGCCGGTCGACGACAACGAGGTCCCCCCGTACGTCGTTTCGTCCGGTCGCGCCGTCGGGGTCCCGTACAACGGGTCGGTGGCCCGGGTGACCTTCGGGCCGCGGACTGCCGCGCGGGTGAAGAGCTGGCTGGCCGAAGGCGACTTCGATGTCGTCCACGTACACGAGCCGACGACACCGAGTGCCTCCATCATCGCGCTCTGGTCGGCGGGCGGTCCGTTCGTGGCGACGTTCCACACCTGGCAGGTCCGGTCGCGGGCGATGAGCGCGGCCTCGAGTCTGCTGCGGCCGGCGCTGGAGAAGATCGATGCGCGGATCGCGGTCTCGGAGAATGCCCGCTCGATGATGGTGCAGCATGTCGGCGGCGAGGCCGTCGTGATCCCCAATGGTCTGTACACGGCTCGCTTCAAGGGCAGCCCGCGCCAGGAGTGGCAGGGTGACGGCACGATCAGCTTCCTCGGCCGGCTCGATGAGCCGCGCAAGGGGCTCGGCGTCCTGCTGAAGGCGGTCCCGGCGCTCGTCACCAAGCGGCCCGGCCTGAAGGTACTCGTGGCCGGCGCCGGACAGGCCGACGAGGCGTGGCGGTCGCTGCCGTTCTGGTGCCGCGACAACGTGCTCTTCCTCGGGATGGTCGACGACGAGGCCCGCGCCGACATGCTCGCCGGTTCGGACGTCTACATCGCGCCACACCTGGGCGGTGAGAGCTTCGGCATCGTCCTGCTCGAGGCGATGGCGGCCGGAGCGCCGGTGCTGGCCAGCGACCTGCCCGCGTTCAGGCAGGTCCTGGAGAACGGCCGGCTGGGCGACCTGTTCGAGCCCGGTGACGTCAGCACACTCACCGACCGCATCCTCCACCTGCTCGACTCACCAGCTGATCGCGAACGACTCCGGTCCGCCGGACTGACCGCCGTACAGGCTTATGACTGGTCGGTCCTGCTGCCCGACCTGATGGCCGTCTACGAACTCGTCGCCCGCCGCTAGGCCTAGGCCAGTTGGGCGCCGACCGCCCTGATCTCGTCGAGGTCGCCTTGGTGCGGGTGCCAGGGGAGGACCATCGGGTCGTTGGGGTAGCGGGGGATGACGTGCAGGTGGGTGTGGAACACGGTCTGCCAGGCGTCGGGACCGATACAGCTGAGCAGGTTCGCGCCGGTGGCGCCGTCGAGGCGGTCGATGACGCGGCTGATCAGCGACTGGGCCAGCAGGGTGATGGCGGTGAGGTCCTCGGGCGCGGTCTCGCGGAGGTCGGTGGAGTGTGCGCGCGGAATCACCAGCAGGTGACCGGGGGTCGCCGGGGCGATGTCCATGAAGGCGATCGCCCGCTCGTTCTCGCCGACCTGGGTCGACGGAATGGTTCCGGCCACGATCCCGCAGAAGAGACAGTTCTCGCTCATCGGGCCACAGTATCGAGTGTGCCGATCTCCCGTACGGCGGTTTGTGGCCGTGATGTCAGAATGACTGCACCACCCACGAAGTTGAGGAGCCCGATGCCGGACGAGGTACTGCGCCCGAGCGCGGGGACTGCGGTGAGCCCGTGGATGCTGACCCGGGTGATCTACATCGCGATCCTGGGCGGGGTGCTGCCGGTCACGTGGCTGGCGTTCGTGAACAGCGGGCGGCTCGGGGTCGCCGACTCCAAGCGTGGGCTGATCGTGACGGTCGGCCTGGCCGGGATGGTGATCGAGTTCTTCGCGGTCGGGTTGCTGATGCCCGACGGTGGAGCGTGGTGGAAGGCGCTGCTGCCGATGCGGGTCGTCGCGGCACTCTGTTACTACGTGCAGTACCGGATCCAGCGGCAGCCCGATCGGTTGTTCCGGTTGAGCGGCCGCGAGTACGCCGTACCGTTCGGAACCGGGAACCTGGCAATGGTGGCGATCGGTGTGTTCACCGAACTGATGATCGCGGTGGTGGCGAGCTCATGAGCGACGAACTGCTCCGGCCGACGATCAGTGCGGCCGTGGATCCGGCGGTGCGGCCGTGGCGGCTGACCACGCAGGCCTTCGTGGCGTTCTTCGGCGGCGTGATCGCCGGGACGATCATCGCCTGGCTGAACAGCGGCCGGCTCGGCGTCGAGCGCGGCAAGCGCTGGCTGATCGCGGGCACCGGCGTGGCCGGACTGGCCGCGGTGATCGCGATCTACGCGCTCGTGAACGGCGACGGTGAGCGGACGTCGAGTCTGCGGATCCTCGTCCGGGTGATCGCGGTGCTGTGCATCCTGGCGCAGATGCGCTGGCAGCGGCCGATGGACCGGGCGTTCCAGCTGCGCGGGACCGACTACCACTCGATGTGGGTGCTCGGTCCGATCCTGGTCGTGGTCTGCGCGGTGGCCGAGGCCCTCCTTCTCGCTCTGGTGGTGACGTTGTGAACGAGCCGACCGAGGCCCGCCTGCAGATGGCCGGTCACTGGCTGCAGATCGGTCATCCCGAGCGGACGCTGGACGAGCTCCAAGGTCTGTGGGGTGATGCGGCCGTCGACTTCCGCGCCTACCTGTTCTGCGGGGCCGCGCTCCACCAACTCGACCGGAACGCGGAGGCGATCGACGTACTGAAGGACGGCCTGGCGTTGCACGGGCCGTTCCTGCCGCTGCTGCAGGTGCTCGGGTCCGCGCTGCGCTCCGAAGGACGGTTGCCCGAGGCCGAGGCGGCGTACCTGCAAGGTCTGAGCCTGGACCCGAACGACCCGGACCTGCTGATCGGCTACGCCCGCGTCTGCCTGACGGCCGGCCAAGCCGAGAAGGCGAGTGCGCTGGTCGAGCGCGCCGCCTCGCATGCGCCGGAGAGCGCGGTCGTGTCGGCTGCCCGGGCCGAGGTCGCGTTCGCGCTCGGCAAGGATCGGGACATGCGCCGGCACAGCACCGAGGCGCTGTCCCACGATCCGGAGGATCCGCACGCTCGCGCATTGCACGGTACGGCGTCGATGCTGACCGGGGACGCGCGGTCGGGTTACGACTCGCTGGCCTCGGCCGCCGCCTCGCAGCCCGGTGACCAGGACCTGCGCGCGGCCGCCCGCGAGGCCAAGCTGATCAACCATCCGCTGATGCTGCCGCTGCGGCCGTTCCAGCGGTTCAACCCGCTGATCGTCTGGATCGGCGCGGTCGCGATCATCTACGGCCTGCGCGCCGCCGGTCTCGCGCCGCTGTCGTTCGTGTTCGCGATGGTCTGGCTGGGGTTCTGTATCTATTCCTGGGTGGTGCCGTCCCTGCTCCGCCGCTACCTGAACCGAAAGTGGGGCTCATGAGTACCGAGCGCATCGACGCACTCCGCAAGGCGGTCGACGCCAACCCGGACGACGTGCTGCTGCGGCTGGTCCTCGCCGAGTCGCTGGCCTCGGCTGAGCATGTCGAGGAAGCGCTCGACCAGTACGTCGTACTGCTCGACAAGGACGGTCTGCCCGAGGACCAGTTCGTGCCGGTCGGGGAGTTGGCCGCGACCAACGGACGACTCGCGCTGCTGCGCAGTCTGCTGGAGACGGCGCGGCAGAAGGGCGTGGTCGAGGGAACCGGGCGGCTGCAGCAGCTCGTCGACGAGATGATCTCCGAGCGCAGCGGCGTGAAGATCAAGGTCGGCCCGGAGGCGGAGACGCCGTTCGAGGCCGATACCCGCAAGGAGACCACGACCTTCGACCAGGTCGGCGGCATGGAGGAGATCAAGCGGGTCATCCACCGCATGGTCATCCTGCCGCTCAGCCGTCCCGAGCTGTACGAGAAGTACGGCCGCAAGTCCGGCGGCGGGGTGCTGCTCTACGGGCCGCCCGGTTGCGGCAAGACGCTGCTCGCTCGCGCGACAGCGGGGGAGTGCGGGCTGCCGTTCATCAACGTCCGCATCGAAGACGTGATGGACCCCTATCTCGGCGTCTCCGAACGCAACCTGCACGCCGCCTTCGAGCGGGCCCGCGCTAATGCACCGTGCGTGTTGTTCCTCGACGAGCTCGACGCGCTGGCCTTCGCCCGGCATAAGCACGGCGGGTCCGAGGCGCGCCGGCTGGTCGACGTACTGCTGCAGGAGCTGGATGCGATCGGCTCCGAGAACGACGGCCTTTTGGTGCTGGCGGCAACCAATGCGCCCTGGGACGTGGACGAGGCGATGCTTCGGCCGGGCCGGTTCGACCGGGTGATCTTCGTGCCGCCGCCGGACGAGCCGGCGCGCGCCGACATCCTGTCCGTCCTGGTGAAGGACGTGCCGGCCGACGGGCTCGACCTGAAGGCGATCGCCGGGCAGACGCCGATGTTCAGCGGCGCCGACCTGCGCGCGCTGATCGAGCGCGGCGTCGACCGGGTGATCGACGAGGCCCTGGCCAACGGCGGCGAACCACCCCTGGCCATGCGTCACCTCACGGACGTCCTGACTGCGGTGAAGCCGTCCACGCTGGACTGGCTGCACCGCGTCCGCTCCTACATCGAGTTCGCGAACCAGAGCGAGCGGTACGACGACGTCGCGTCGTACCTGAAGTCCCGCGACGTCCGCCGCCGCCTCAACCGCGACACCAAGAGCTAACGTCCGAACGATCGGAGGGCCCGTCTCCGGTTCTTCGGACGTTGTGACGGGCGCTGGGTTAACGTCCGAACGATCGGAGGGCCCGCTTCCGGTTCTTCGGACGTTAGGTGGATTTGACCTTGGAGGCGACGGCGTCGGGCATGGGTTCGTAGCGGGCGAAGGCGCGGCTGAAGCTGGCTGCGCCGTGGGACAGGGACCGCAGGTCGATGGTGTAGCGGGTGATCTCCACCTGCGGCACCTCGGCCTTCACCAGGGTGCGGTCGTCGCCGACCTTGTCGGTTCCGAGCAGCCGACCGCGCCGACCGGACAGGTCGCTCATCACCGAACCGACGAGCTCGTCCGGGACCAGCACCGAGACCAGGTCCACCGGCTCGAGCAGGCTGACCTTCGTCGCCGCCGCAGCTTCGCGCAACGCGAGCCCACCGGCCATCTGGAACGCCATGTCCGACGAGTCCACGCTGTGCGCCTTGCCGTCGAGCAACGTCACCCGGATGTTGACCATCGGGAACCCGGCCGAGCAGCCCTTCTCCATCTGCGCGCGTACGCCCTTCTCGACGCTCGGGATGAACTGCCGCGGTACGGCGCCGCCCACGACCTTGTCGACGAACTCGAACTCCGAACCGCCGGGGAGCGGCTCCACCTCGATGTCACACACGGCGTACTGACCGTGGCCGCCGGACTGCTTCACGTGGCGGCCGTGCCCCTTGGCCTTGCCACCGAACGTCTCCCGTAGCGGCACCCGCAACGCCACGGTGTCCACGGTCACGCCGTACCGGTTGCTGAGAGCATCCAGTACGACGTCCGAGTGCGCCTCGCCCATGCACCACAGCACGATCTGATGCGTCTCGGGGTTCTGTTCGATCCGCAGGGTGGGGTCCTCGGCGGCCAGTCGCTGCAGCCCGACGCCGAGCTTGTCCTCGTCGGTTTTGGCATGGGCCTGGATCGCGATCGGCAGCAAGGGTTCCGGCATCGTCCACGGCTTCAGGAGCAGCGGGTCGGCCTTGTCCGACAACGTGTCGCCGGTCTCGGCCCGCGTGAGCCGCCCGATCGCGCACAGATCGCCGGCGATCACCGTGCCGGCGGGGCGCTGCTGCTTGCCCTGCGGGAACGACAGCGTGCCGATCCGCTCGTCCTCGTCGTGGTCCTCGTGGGTGTTCAGCTCACCGAAGAAGGACGTGAAATGGCCCGACACGTGAACTGTCGTGTCGGGCCTGATGGTGCCGGAGAACACCCGCACCAGGCTCACCCTGCCGACGTACGGGTCCGAGGTCGTCTTCACCACCTCGGCGAGCAGCGGACCGCTCGGATCGCAGGCCAGGCCCTTGCGCGGTACGCCGTGCGGCGTGAAGACCTCCGGGAGCCGGTGCTCGGGCGGCGACGGGAACCCGCTGGTCGCGACCTCGAGCAGCTCGTGCATGCCGACCCCGGAGCCGCTGCAGACCGGCACCACCGGGAAGAACGAGCCGCGCGCGACCGCGCGCTCGAGGTCCTCGATCAGCACAGCCTTGGCGATCTCCTCGCCACCGAGGTACCGCTCCATCAACGACTCGTCCTCGGACTCCTCGATGATGCCCTCGATCAGGGAACCACGAAGCTCCTCGTACGACGGGTCTGTGGTGGATAGCAGCCCGACCAGTCCGTCGTCAGCCGGCAGGTAGATCGGCAGCACCTTGTCGCCGAAGGCGTCCTGCGCCGCGGCGAGCGCGTTGGCGTAGTTCGCCCGGGCGTGGTCGAGTTTGGTGATCACGACGGCGCGCGGCATCCCGACCTGGTCGCACTCCTGCCAGAGCGCCTTGGTCGGCTCGTCGACACCTTCGTTCGCCGTGATCACGAACAGCGCGCAATCGGCCGCTCGGAGTCCGGCCCGCAGTTCGCCGACGAAATCGGCGTACCCGGGGGTGTCGATCAGGTTCAGCTTGATGCCGTCGTAGGGGAGTGAGGCCAGCGCGAGCCCGACCGACCGCTGCTGACGCGCCTCGGCGTCGTCGTAGTCGCAGACCGTCGTGCCGTCCAGGACGGTGCCGGGTCTGGACAGGACGCCGGAGGCCACCAGCAGGGCCTCGACCAGCGTGGTCTTGCCGGAGCCTGACGGCCCGACGAGCACCACGTTGCGAAGGGCGGCCGGGCTGTCCACAGTGGGGGCGGCGCCAGCACCCGGGGCCGTCTGCGTTTTGTCTGCCATGACGTACCTCCTGGGTCATCCACCATTCCCCTAACGGTCGGTTTGCACAAGCCCATCGGGCGGCCTCCCACCGACCGACCCCGGCGGTCGATAGTGTCGCCGGCATGCGTAGGGCACTCGGGGTCGTCATCAGTCTGCTCGTCACCACACTGGCCATGGCCGGCTTCGCGCTGCCCGCGTCGGCAGCGTCCGGTGACGAGGTGCGGGCCTTCACCATCGACTACACGGTCACGCCGGACGGCGTGCTCCAGGTGAAGGAGACGATCGCCTACCACTTCGGCACCTACGGCCGGCACGGCATCTACCGGTTCCTGGTCACCCGGGAGCCGTGGGCCGACGACCGGTCGAAGGATCAGAAGTACGAAGTGTCGAACATCGAGGTCGACAGCCCGACCGGCGCTCCGGACAAGTTCGACACGACGACCGAGAAGAAGGACGGCGATCGCGACCAGACGGTCAAGATCACGATCGGCGACGAGAACCAGACGATCAGCGGCCAGGAGGCGACGTACGTGATCACGTACGACGTCCGCGGTGCGCTGCGGCACTTCGCCGATCACAGCGAGCTGTACTGGGACGCGACCGGCGGTTCCTGGGATGCGCCGATGAAGCAGGTCACGGTCAACGTCGCGGTGCCGCAGGGTGTGCAGCAGGTGGAGTGCTTCACCGGCACCCGCGGTGCCACGACGAACTGTCCGCAGAAGTCGGTCGTGGCAGGGAAGGGTGTCTTCAAGGCATCCGACCTCGCCCAGGGCGAGCAGTTGACCATCGTGGCCGGGATCAAGGCCGGCGCCGTACAGAACGACGCACCGATCGTGGTCGACCCGCCCAGCTGGCTGGAACGCAACGGGCTGAACATCCCGGCGCTGATCGGCTCCGGCATTGTCAGCCTGTTCGCGCTGGTCGTCGCCGTGATCTACGCGAAGACCGGCAACAAGGACCAGCGGTTCGCCGGGATGCCGCCGGGGACCTTCCCGCCGGACGGGATCGCCGCCGTACCGGAGAAGAACACCCTGGACGACGACCAGATCCCGGTCGCGTTCGCGCCGCCGCGGATCCCGGTCGCCGAGGCCGGGCTGCTGATCGACGCCAAGGCCAACACCACCGAGGTCGCCGCGACGCTGATCGACATGGCCGTCCGCGGCGGAGTCCGGATCCAGAACGACGGCAACGAGCGGCACGCGGTCCTCGTCGACGGCAGTGTGGCGACCGCGCCGCACGAGCAGGCGCTGTTGCAGGGCATGTTCCCCGGGCTGGTCCCGGGAGCGTCGGTCACGCTGGAACGACGCCCGGTCGGGGACACCTCGATGGCGGCGACGGCGACGGCGATGCTGAACGCGTTGCGGGACCAGGTCGCGGCGCGCCAGTGGTACACCCGGCTGCCGTCCAAGATCGGCACCCGCGGCGGCTCGGTCTTCAAGTCCGGCACGGGCTGCGCCTGTATGGCGATGATCGCCATCTGGATCGTCGGCGGTGGCATCTTCGGTACGGCGGCCGCCGCCACGAGCGGTGGATTCGGCCGGGCGGTCGTGATCGCCGTACCGGTGCTGGCCGTGATCATCGCGATCGCGACCTGGGTGCGGGTCCGCGGTCGCGGTCAGCGGACGCCGGCGGGGCGCGCGGTCAGCGACCAGGTGATCGGTTTCCGCAAGTACCTGGCCACTGCCGAGGCGGATCAGCTCCGCTTCGAGGAGGGCGAGGACATCTTCAGCAAGTACCTGCCCTGGGCGATTGCCTTCGACCTGGCCGACCGCTGGCAGAAGGTGTGCGAGCGCCTCGTTGAGGCGGGTCGCCTGACACCTGACCCGTACTGGTACGTCGGACCGTCGTACTACAGCTCCGGCTGGACCGCTGGTGCTGTGAGCTCGACGGTCGCGCAGACGTTCCAGCCGCCGCCCACGCCGTCCAGCAGCGGCGGTGGTGGCGGTAGCTCGTCCGGCTTCAGCGGTGGCTCGTCAGGTGGCGGTGGCGGTGGTGGCGGAGGCGGGTCCTGGTAGTGCGCCGGGCACTGGGGCTTCTGGCCTGCACACTGCTGTCCGTGGTCGCCGTCGCGGCACCTGCCGCGGCGGAACTCGGGGACCGGGTCACGCGGTTCGCGATCGACTACACGGTGACGCCGGACGGCGTACTGAAGGTGCAGGAGACGATCGACTACCACTTCGGTGAGACCGGCCGGCACGGCATCTACCGCGACCTGGTCGTCCGTGAGCCCTACGGCCCGGACAAGGACCAGCGGTACGACGTCTCGAACCTGCAGGTGTCCGAGCACTTCACCACCTCGACGCGGAAGACCAACGGCGACCGTAACGAGACGCTGCACATCCAGATCGGCTCATCGGGGAAGACGCTGCACACGCAGGATGCGACGTACCGGATCAGTTATGAGGTGCGTGGCGCGCTGCGGCACTTCGCGGACCACAGCGAGCTGTACTGGGATGCGACCGGCCGCGGCTGGGACGCCGTACTGAGTGAGGTCGCTATCAGCGCCACCGTGCCTGGTGGCGTGCGGCAGGTGCGGTGCCTGACTGGCCCGACCGGATCGACGCAGGCGTGTGAGACAGCGCGTGTTGCTGACGGCAAGGCCCTGTACGGCGAATCAGGGGTTGGGCGTGGTGACCAGGTCACGATCGTCGCGGCGATCCCGGCTGGTGCGGTGACCAATGACGGCCCGATCGTGGTCGATCCGCCAGGCTTCCTCGATCGCAACGGGCTCAACATCCCCGCGGTGATCGTGTCGGCGCTGATCACCGTCGCGGCCTTCGTCACCCGCCGGCTGTATAAGCGGCGTGGCAGGCCGGGCGTGGTCGCCGTGGCGTTCGCACCACCGCGGGTCCCGGTCGCCGAAGGCGGCCTGCTGCTGACCAGTAAGTCCGACGATGCCGCGATCGCCGCGACGCTCATCGACCTCGCCGTCCGCGGTGCGCTGCGGATCGACAACAGCGGCAAGAAGCGCAAGGCCGTCCTGGTCGATCCCGACCTCGCCACGACACCGCACGAGCTGCGCCTGCTGAAGGGGCTGTTTCCTTCCTTGAAGCCGGGCAAGGAGAGCCGGCTCGAGCGGCGCGATCCCGGCGACAGCTCGCTCGCTTTCGCTGCGAACGGGACCGTCGACGCGATCCGCAAACAGGTCACGGAACGCGGTTGGTACACGCGGATGCCGGCCCCGTCGAAGCTCGGCCACCCCTACGTAGGCGCCTGGCTGGTCACCGCCTTCTGCACGCTCATCGGGCTCGGCATCCTGATCGTCGGACTGGTACAGCACGGTCTGCCGTCGTGGACCGGGCCGTTCCTGGCGTTCGCTCTGCCGGTGATCGCGCTGCTGAGCCTCGGCATCACGGTGCTCCGCAAACGCCGCAAGGGCCAGTTGTCTGCGACCGGTCGCGAGGTCACCGATCAGGTGCTGGGCTTCCGGAAATACCTCACGACGGCCGAGGCGGATCAGTTGCGTTTCGAGGAGGGCGAGGACATCTTCAGCAAATACTTGCCCTGGGCCATCATCTTCGGCATCGCCGACCGTTGGCAGCAGCTCTGCAAGCAACTCGTCGACGCCGGCCGTCTCACTCCGGACCCCGGCTGGTACGTCGGTCCGTCGTACTACGACTCGGGCTGGTCCGCGAACCTCGTCACCAACACCGTGACCAGCACCTTCAGCGAACCGGCCACCCCGTCGACGAGCAGCGGCGACGGAGGCGGCTCGTCTTCGGGATTCTCCAGTAGCAGCTCGTCGGGAGGCGGCGGTGGAGGTGGCGGCGGCGGATCCTGGTAGCGGTCAGGACTCCTCGGCGACCCGCCTGAGCCACTCGCGGATCAGTCCGTCGAACAGTTCAGGCTGCTCGATCTGCAGGTTGTGCCCTGCCACATCCAGTACGGCGAACGTCGCGCGCGGGTAGTGGGGGAGCAGCACGTACTGATCCTCGAACCCGACCACAGCGTCCTGCCGCCCACAGATGATCAGCGTCGGCCGCGTGTAGGGCGGGCCGTCCTCCGGGTCGACCGTGAGTTCACGCTTCTTCAGGATCCGCTCGAGCGCCTTGATGTCGGCGAGCGCCAGCCCAGGCGCGACGTCTCGCCGGTACGCCGTCAGCGCGGCCGCCGTCTCGACCACCGCGAGGTCGGTGAAGTCCTCATCAGGACCCAACGACTCGCGGACACCGGCCTCGGACCGCAGGACGACGTGCTCGGGGAGATGACGATCGGCGTTCTCGACCACGGTTCCGATCGGGCAGATCATCGCCAGCCCCAGCACCTGCGTGGGCCGCGCACGGGCGATCGCGCGGCCGAGATAACCGCCGTACGACTCACCGATCAGCAGGAACGGCGTCGTACCGATCTGGTCGTCGATGAAGGTCTGGACGGCGCCGACGATCCCGTCGGAGCTGTTGATGCCGTCGACCGGACTCTGGCCCATCGCCGGGAGGTCGGGGTAGAGCCGGCGGTACCCGGGCAGGCCGGTGAAGATCGGCTCGAGGCAGCCGGTCATCAACCGGTGATCGGCAGTCCAGCCGTGCAGCGCGAGGACAGGGATACCTTCGCCGTGGGCAACGAAGTGCAGGGGCATGAAGGGGTCGCTTTCTGTCGGGGGCTCATGCCTATAGTCGCTGCATGTCGAGTCATTCGCTTGCTCCTGATGCAGATCTGCTGCGATCCCGCCTCGAGCGCGCCCGTGCGGCGGCCGCCGGCACCGGTCTGGTGATCGCGCCGGGCTCCGATCTGCGCTACCTGATCGGTCAGGGTGGTGGCTCGTTCGAGCGGCTCACCACGCTGGTGATCCCGGCCGACGGCGTACCGGTCTTAGTGGTTCCGAAGCTGGAGGCGCCGGGTTATGCGGGGTTGCCGCTGGAAGCACTCGGGATCGAGGTGCTGACGTGGGTGGATGGCGATGATCCTTATGCGCTGGCCGCTGCGCGCTTGTCGGGCGCCGAGCAGGTTGCGGTCAGCGACTTCATGCCCGCGTTGCATGTGCTCGCGCTGCGGACCGCATTGCCGAAGGCCGAGCAGGTGCTGGCCGGACCGATCGTGCGCGAGCTGCGGATGCGGAAGGACGCGGCGGAGCTTGAGGCGCTGCGCAAGGCGGGTGCTGCGATCGACCGCGTGCATGCGCGGGTCGGCGAGTGGCTGCGGCCCGGCCGGACTGAAGCTGAGGTCGGTGCGGACATTGCTGCGGCGATCGTCGAGGAGGGGCATGAGACAGCCGACTTCGTGATCGTCGGTAGCGGGCCGAACGGGGCGAGTCCGCATCACTCGCTGTCGGACCGGGTGATCGAGGCCGGTGATGTCGTGGTCGTCGATATCGGTGGGCCGGTGGCGGAGGGGTACAACTCGGACTCGACGCGCACGTATGCGCTGGGCGCTCCGCGGGATGCTGATGTCGCGGCGACGTACGCCGTACTGCAAGAGGCGCAGCAAGCGGCCGTGGACGCGGTGCGGCCGGGGGTGTCTGCCGAGTCGATCGACGCGGCGGCGCGTTCGGTGATTGCTGCGGCTGGGTTCGGTGAGTTCTTCATCCATCGGACCGGGCACGGGATCGGGCTCGATGTGCACGAGGAGCCGTACATCGTCGCGGGCAACTCGCTGGTGCTGGAGGAGGGGATGGCGTTCAGCATCGAGCCGGGCATCTATCAGCCGGGTCGCTGGGGTGCGCGGATCGAGGACATCGTCGTGGTGACCGCCGACGGCGTCGAGCCGATGAACCGCCGGCCGCACGAGTTGGTGGTGCTCTAGCTGGCGCGGAACGTCTTGCGGTAGGCGAGTGGCGAGACGCCGAGGTCGGACCGGAGGTGGTGCCGCAGGGAGGCCGCCGTACCGAGTCCGGCTGCCTCGGCGATCCGATCGACGGTCAGCCCGGTTGTCTCCAGCAGATGGCAGGCGTGCCGGACGCGCTGCTGCAGCAACCACGTGCCTGGCGACTGGCCGGTCTCGGCCTTGAAGCGGCGGCTGAAGGTCCGCACGCTCATGCGGGCGTGCTCGGCCATGGCTTGCAGGCTCAGCTCCCGGTCGAGGTGCTGCAGCGCCCAGGCTCGGGTCGGCGCGGTCCCGTCGGTGCCTTCAGCCGGTACGGCGCGCTCGATGAACTGGGATTGACCGCCGTCACGCCAGGGCGGGACCACGCACGCGCGGGCTGCGCGGTTGGCGATATCGCTGCCGAAGTCACGACGGATCAGATGCAGGCAGAGATCGACCCCAGCGGCGAGACCCGCCGAGGTGAGGATGTCGCCGTCGTCGATGAACAGTTGGTCCTCGCGCAGATCGACCTGTGGGTAGCGTTCACGGAACAGGTCGGCGCGCTTCCAGTGGGTGGTCGCCGGTCGCCCGTCGAGGAGGCCGGCCGCGCCGAGCACGAAGGCTCCGGTGCAGATCGATGCGATCCGCGTGCCGGGGCGGATCCTCGCGAGCGCATCGGCGACAGCGGTCGGAAGGATCCCTTCGTAGCGCGGCTGCGGGATGTAGGTGCCGGGGATGATCACCGTGTCCGCCTCGGCCAGCGCCTCCGGGCCGTAGTCGGGGATCAGGCTGAAGCCCGCCGCGGCTCGGACCGGACCACGATCGATGCCGCAGACGCGAACGTCGTACAGGTGGGTTCCGTCTGCCCTGGTCGCGGCGCCGAGGACGGTGGACGGGATGGTCAGGTCGAAGCCGACCACCGGTTCGAGGGCCAGGACGGCGACCACATGAGGCTTCATGGCCACATCTTGACACATGCTGGCGTTCTGGCCACTGGTACGGCGTGCGCGGGGACGGCACAGTAGTCGGGTGACACAGACTGTGGAGACGAAGAAGCCTGCCCGGGTGCACTTGGCCTGGGCAGTCGCCGGGGTGGGGTTCGTAACTTTGATCGGGGCGGCCGGGTTCCGGTCCGTGCCGAGTGTGCTGCTGGATCCGCTGCACGAGGAGTTCGGCTGGTCGCACGCGACGATCTCGTCGGCGGTGTCGATCAACCTGCTGCTGTACGGCCTGATCTCGCCGTTCGCGGCCGCGCTGATGGACCGGCTCGGTCTGCGCCGCGTGGTCAGCGGAGCGCTGGTGCTGATCGCGCTCGGCAGCGGTCTGACGATCTTCATGAACTCGTCCTGGCAGCTCCTACTCTGCTGGGGGCTGCTCGTCGGCGTCGGTACCGGCTCGATGTCGATGACCTTCGTCGCGACCATCACCGGCCGCTGGTTCGTCGAGCGGCGTGGTCTGGTCACCGGCCTGCTGACCGCGGCCGGCGCGACCGGGCAGCTGGTCTTCCTCCCGCTGATCGCTCACCTCGCCGCCGCTTACGGGTGGCGGACTCCGGCTTTGGTGGCCGCCGGTACGGCGTTGGCCGTCGTACCGCTGGTGTTGATCTTCCTGCGCGACTACCCGAGCGATGTGGGCCTGCGCGCGTACGGCGCTCCCGAGGGCAGCCTCGCCGGTCAGCGTGTGGCGACGACCGGCAGCTCGGCGCTGCGAGCGCTGAGCGCGCTGCGGACGGCCGCTCGGCGTCCGGCGTTCTGGATGCTGGCGGGTGGGTTCGCGATCTGTGGTGCCTCGACCAACGGGCTGATCGGTACGCACTTCGTCACCGCGGCACACGACCACGGGATGCCGATCACCACCGCGGCGTCATTGCTCGCACTGGTTGGTGTCTTCGATGTCGGCGGGACGATCTTGTCCGGCTGGCTCACCGACCGCTGGGATCCGCGCTACCTGCTGATCGCCTACTACTCGCTCCGCGGCCTGTCGCTGCTGGTGCTACCGTCACTGCTCGGTCCGACTGCGCAGCCGAGTGTCTGGGTCTTCATCATCTTCTACGGTCTCGACTGGGTCGCTACCGTTCCGCCGACCGTGGCGCTGTGCCGCGAATGGTTCGGAGTGGACGGCCCCATCGTCTTCGGCTGGGTCTTCGCCTCCCACCAGGTCGGCGCCGCCCTCGCCGCAACGGGCGCGGGCGCCATCCGGGACGCGCAGGGCAGCTACAACCTCGCCTGGTACCTGGCCGGCGGCCTGTGCGCAGCCGCTGCCCTGATGTCCGCCTGCATCGGCCGCCGCGTGCGGGCATCGGACGCCCTGACCGCCTGACCGTCCGCTAGCCTCGATCTAGGTTGAGGTTGGAGGGCAGAACGGTGGACATCGAACCAGGTGAGCTGACAGTGGGCCAGCTGTCGCAACGAAGTGGAGTGGCGATCTCCGCCCTCCACTTCTACGAACGCCAGCACCTCATCCTCAGCCGCCGTACCGCCGGCAACCAACGCCGCTACAAACGCGACACCCTCCGCCGAGTCGCCCTGATCCGCATCGCCCAACGCGTCGGCATCCCGCTGTCCGAAGTAGCCGCCATCCTCGCGTTGCTGCCGGAGAACCGCACCCCCACCCGCCAGGACTGGGAACACATCTCCGAATGCTGGCAAGCCGAACTAGACCGCCGCATCCTGCACCTCGAACAACTCCGCAACGACTTCAAAGACTGCATAGGCTGCGGCTGCCTCTCCCTAGACCGCTGCGCCCTAGCCAACCCCCACGACGCCCTAGCCACCACCGGCCCCGGCCCCCAACGCCTCCTAACCCCCACCGGCGACCCCACCCACCCCACCCCCAACTGCACGTAGTCCGTCCCGCGCCACGGCCCCACCCGTCGTACTCACCTGCCGCGCCCACCACCTGCAGTCCTACCGTCGCCGCGCCAGCTGACCCGTACGACGCTCTGCTCGCGACCACCACCACGTGGTCCCTGAACCCCGTGCCCCCGGGCCTGCGCGTAACCGACACGAACGACTGCAGTAGTCCGCGCCTCGGCGCCACGCCCGGGCCCCTGGTCGGCGCCCACCTGCAGTCCTTCGTGCTGCTGCGCCGGGCCCGACCGGTACGACGCTTTGGTCGCGAGGCGCGCTCCAGATCCCGAACCCGGCGTACCCAATCTCCTGCCTGCGCGCCATCGACACGGGCGACTGCAGGTAGTCCCGAGCCCTGCGCCTCTGTGCGCCCCGCCCCACCCCTTGTGCGCGCCCGCCGCACTGAACAGCCGCAGTCCTTCGTGCTGCTGCGCCGGGTGCCCGGTACGACGCTTTGGTCGCGAGGCGCTCCTGATCCCGAATCCCGAACCCGGCGTACCCAATCTCCTGCCTGCGCGCCATCGACACGGGCGACTGCAGGTAGTCCCGAGCCCTGCGCCTCCGCGTCCCGCCCACCCCTTGTCCGCGCCCGCCGCACTGAACAGCTGCAGTCCTTCGTGCTGCTGCGCCGGGGCCGGCCGGTACGGCGCTTTGGCCGCGAAGTGCGCTCCAGATCCCGAGCCCGGCGTACCTAATCGCCTGCCTGCGCGCCATCGGCACGGGCGACTGCAGGTAGTCCCGGGCCCTGCGCCTGCGCGCCCCGCCCCCATCCCTTGTGCGCGCCCGGCCGCACTCACCACGTGCAGTCCTTCGTGCTGCTGCGCCGGGGCCGGCCGGTACGACGCTTTGGTCGCGAGAGGCTCCTGATCCTGAACCCGGCGTACCTAATCGCCTGCCTGCGCGTGATCGACACGGGCGACTGCAGGTAGTCCCGGGCCCTGCGCCTGCGCGCCCCGCCCCCATCCCTTGTGCGCGCCCGGCCGCACTCACCACGTGCAGTCCTTCGTGCTGCTGCGCCGGGGCCGGCCGGTACGACGCTTTGGCCACGAAGTGCGCTCCAGATCCCGAACCCGGCGTACCCGATCGTCTGCCTGCGCGTGATCGACACGGGCGACTGCAGGTAGTCCCGGGCCCTGCGCCTCCGCGCCCCGCCCTCACCCCTTGTGCGCGAGCGCCGCCACCACCTGCAGTCCTTCGTGCTGCTCCGGATGACGGTCCGGTTGGCGACCGCCCGGCCGTCTGCGCATTTCAACGGATACCCACTCAGGTTGTCCCTTCTCCCCTCAAATTTCGGGAGGACAAGGGACAACGTCAGGGGTTATCCGTTCAAATTTCTCGTCGGGACGAGGGGCGGGAGGGGACAGGGTGGGGAGGGGGCGAGGGCGAGGGTGGGGAGGGGTCGAGGGGTGGGGGGACAAGGGTGGGGAGGGGGCGAGGGGCGGGGCGCGGAGAGACGGGTCCGGGAGTACCTGCAGTCGTTCGTGTTGGTGGGCGCGTTGGCTGGGACGGCGGAGGGGTGGGGCGGGGGCGAGGGGCGGGGCGCGGAGGGCCGGGCTCCGGGAGTACCTGCAGTCGTTGGTGTTGGTGGGGTGCGTTGGCGGGGATGGCGGAGGACTTGGGGGCGGAGGGGTAGGGGTGGGTGGGGAGTTATCCACAGGGGGTGGTGTGTGGACTGCGGTTGGGGGGTGGGGGCGTCTAGGGTCGGGGGCATGGCTGACAGCAATGCGAGTTTGACCCTGACTGAGGCGCGCGCGGGGATTGCGGGTGGCGTGATCGAGGCGATCGCGGGGGAGGGCGCGCGGCTGCGCGATGACCAGGAGACTGCGGTTGCGGCGCTGTGTGAGCCGGCGGCGCGGGTGCTCGTCGTACAGGCGACTGGGTGGGGGAAGTCGGCTGTTTATTGGGCTGCTACGGCGATCCGGCGGGCTGAGGGGGCTGGGCCTACGTTGGTGGTTTCGCCGTTGTTGTCGCTGATGCGGGACCAGGTTGGGGCCGCTGGGCGCGCGGGGCTGCGGGCGGCGACGCTGAACTCGAACAACGTGGACGAGTGGTCGGGGATCGAGCAGGACCTTCGGTCCGGGGCGATCGACGTACTGCTCGTGTCGCCTGAGCGGCTCGCCAACCCGGGCTTTGGCCGTCGGGTGCTGGACAGCCTGGCCGGTGAGGTTGGGCTGCTGGTGATTGACGAGGCGCATGCTGTTTCCGACTGGGGTCATGACTTCCGGCCGGACTACCGTCGGGTTTCCGACGTGCTGCAGCACCTGAACCCCAAGACACCGGTCCTGGCCACGACGGCCACCGCCAACGAGAGAGTGACCGACGACGTTGCTCGTCAGTTGGGCGAGTCGACGCTGGTACTGCGTGGGCCGCTGGCGAGGTCGAGTTTGCAGCTTGCGGTGGTGGACAGGTTGTCGCCGTTGCAGCGGTTCGCGTGGGTGGTCGAGCACCTGCCGAAGCTGCCGGGATCGGGCATCGTCTACGCGTTGACGGTCGCGGATGCGCAGCGGTTGGCCGCGACGATCCAGGAGATCCACGGCCGCGACGTACCGGTGGCGGCGTACACGGGTCAGTTGGAGGCGGGGGAGCGGCACAGCCTCGAGGACGCGCTGCGCGAGAACCGGTTGAAGGCGCTGATCGCGACGTCCGCTCTCGGGATGGGATACGACAAGCCTGACCTCGGGTTCGTCGTGCACGTCGGTTCACCGCCGTCGCCGGTCTCGTACTACCAGCAGGTCGGGCGCGCCGGTCGCGGCATCGACCACGCCATCGTCGCCCTGCTGCCCTCGGATGCCGACTCCGGCATCTGGGACTACTTCGCCACCGCGACCATCCCCGTGCCGGAGAATGTGAACCGCCTCCTGCACGCCATGCAGGCCTATGGTCCTGACCAGCCGGCGAGTGTGCCGGCGCTCGAAGCTGAGACCGGCCTGCGCCGGACCCGGGTCGAGTTGATGCTGAAGCAGCTCGCCGTCGACAGCGTCACCGAGCGGCTCGAGAAGGGCTGGATCCGGACCGGCAAGGACTGGACGTTCGACGCGGAGCACTACGACGGCATCGTTGCGGTACGGCGGCGCGAGGCCGACACCATGCGCGCCTACACCCGCGGCGAACGTTGCCTCATGCAACTTCTCCAGGAGTCCCTGGACGACGCATCCGCGGAGCCCTGTGGTCGTTGTTCGGTCTGCCTCGGCGCGCTGCCGGAGCCGTTGTCGGCAGCACCCGATGCCGACACCGTCGCCACCGTCACCGGTCTGCTTCGTGGTGAGGTGCATGTCCTCGAACCACGCAAGATGTGGCCGGGCGGTTCCTTCGGTCCGCGCGGGAAGATCCCCGCGAACCTGTCCGCCGACCACGGTCGCTCCCTCATCTACGCCGACGCCCCGGAATGGCGCGAGGTTCTCGCCGCCGCCTTCTCCGGAGCCGAGCCACCCGCCGATGCCATCGAGGCGCTCCAGACCGGGGCGGTCGCGGCGTTGTCCCGCTGGCGCAGCACGTGGTCCAGTCGACCCGAGGTCGTCGTACCGTTGGCCGCGGCCGGTCACACTGCGGTCACCAATGCGGTCGCCGACCGGATCGCCACCGTCGGCCGCCTCGATCGAGCCGACCTCACGGTGGATCGCTCGGGCTATACCGACGACCTTTCGTCGGCCGACGAGGCTCGGGTCTGGCGTGATGGCCTCTCGGTCGACCCCACCACCGCGCAGACGATCGCCGGTCGGACCGTGCTGCTCCTGGTCGACGCCAGCTCATCCCAGTGGCCGGTCACCGTCGCCGCGGCCAAACTCCGCGAGGCCGGAGCGGCCGCCGTACTGCCACTGCTTCTGCACAAGCGTCCCTGAAACTCGATTGACCTCGCAGGAAGGATGGTTGGGTGGAGATCAACAGCCTTGGCTACCGCACCGACCTGTTCCTGCTCGGGCTCAGCGGCAGCGAGATCAGCGACACCGGCCCGTACGTCGTCATCCGCACACCCGCCAACCCGACGTTCTGGTGGGGCAACTACCTGCTGCATCGCACCCCGCTGCAGCCGGGCGACCTGGAGCGGCGGATCGCCGAGTTCCGCACCGAGTTCCCCGAAGCGAAACATGTTGCCCTGGGCATCGACACCACCGACGGGGTGCTCGGGGTCGACCCGCAGGAGGTGATCGCCGCCGGCGGCCGGGTCGACCCGAGCGTGGTGATGACGGCGTCGAGCGTGAACGCGCCCAAGCGCCCGAACACGACCTCGACGTACCGGTTCCTCGACGGTGACGACGACTGGCAGCAGGTCGTCGACCTCAGCCTCGCCACCAGCACCATGACGGTCGACGACGGCTATCGCGAGTTCACCCGGCTGAAGGTGGCGCACGAGCGGAAGCTTGTCGAGGCCGGGCACGGGAAGTGGTTCGGCGCGTTCGACGGCGACCGGCTGCAGGCATCGCTCGGCCTGATGCTCGACGGCAAGGGCCTCGCTCGGTTCCAGACCGTGCAGACCCATCCCGACGACCGCAACCAGGGCATCGCCAGCACGCTCGTTCACCGCGCGTCGACGTACGGGTTCGAGCAAGGCGCGAAGACGCTCGTGATGGTCGCCGACCCGGACTACCTCGCGATCCGCATCTATCGCACCCTGGGCTTCAACGACTCCGAAACCCAGCTGGCGATCAGCATCCCGCCGGCCTGACGATTCAGGGAGACTGCCATGCGTCCGACCCACATCATCGCGAATCTCTCCGTCCCCGACATCGGCTCGGCGCGCGAGTTCTACGCCGACTACCTCGGGCTCAGCGACGAGGGGATCGCGATGGACTGGGTCTCCAGATTCCGCAGCCCAGACAGCGGCGCGGCGGTGCAGTTGGTGACGCATGACGCGACCGCTCCGGTGGATTCCGTGCTGTCGGTCGCGGTCGGCGACGAGGTCGAAGAGGCGTACGCGGAAGCCCAACGGCGCGGCTTCGAGATCGTCCATCCGCTCACCACCGAACCGTGGGGGTTGCGACGCTTCCTCGTGCGCGCACCTGACGGCAACGTGATCAACATCAACAGCCACCAGGACGAGTGAACAGGCCGTCTCCTAGGCTGAGCGGTATGACGGACTCTGGGGTCGTACTGGTGACCGGTGGCAGCCGGGGGATCGGCGCCGCGGCCGCGATCGCGTTGGCGTCGGACGGCTGGGATGTCGGTATCGGCTACCGCACTCGCGACGACGAGGCCGCCCGCGTGGTCGAGGCAGTCGAGAAGCTCGGTCGCCGCGCGATCGCCGTACAGGCGGATGTTGTCGAGACGGAAGACATCGAGCGCCTCTTCGACTCCGTGACCACCGCCCTCGGGCCGATCGCCGCGCTCATCAACAACGCCGGCGTGGTCTCGCCCGCAGGCAGGGTGGACCAGTACGACGTCGCCCGCCTCGACAACGTGTTCCGGATCAACGCGATTAGCGCCTTCCTCGTCGCAGGCGCTGCAGTGCGGCGGATGTCCACCCAGTACGGCGGCAGCGGCGGCGTGATCGTCAACGTGTCCTCGCGAGCCGCCGTCCTCGGATCGGCGGGGGAGTACGTCGACTACGCCGCCAGTAAGGCCGCGGTCGACGCCCTGACGACCGGCCTGGCCAACGAGGTCGCCAAGGAAGGCATCCGCATCCTTGGCGTCCGACCCGGCCTGATCGAGACCGACATCCACGAGCCCGGCCGGCTCGACCGACTCGGTACGACGCCGCCGCTCGGCCGACCCGGTACGCCGGAGGAGGTGGCCGAGCTGATCACCTTCCTCGCCTCGGATCGATCGTCGTACATGACCGGTACGACGATCGACGTCTCGGGCGGCCGCTGACGATGGGGTTGCGGCCGGTCGACCTGGCGCGACGGGCGGGCGTGTCGACGCAGCTCATCCGCAACTACGAGGCAGACGGGATCCTGCCGCCGGCACCGCGCACTGACAGCGGCTATCGCCAGTACGGCGAGGAACACGTGTCCGCGCTGCTCACCTACCGCGCGCTCGCTCCCGGCTTCGGCGCGGAGATCGCGCGGTACATCATGCAGGCGGTCCACGCGGGGGACGAGGAATCGGCGTACCGGCTGGTGGATCAAGCCCACGCGGGCCTTTACGAGCAACGCCTTGCAACCGACGCCGCGAGTGAAGCGCTCAACTCAGCCGCGGCCGAGTTTCGCGACGAGCCAGCACCGACCGGCCCGGCGTTGCTCGTCGGTGAGCTGGCGCACCGCCTCGGCGTACGGACTTCGGCGCTGCGGGTGTGGGAGGCGGCCGGTTTGCTGCTGCCGACCCGCGAGCGGACGACGAAGTACCGTCGCTACGAACCCGAGCAGATCCGCGACGCCCGCATCATCCACATGCTGCGCCAAGGGCGGTACTCGTTCGACCAGATCCGCCCGGTCCTCGACGGGCTCCGCCAGACCGGCAGCACCGAAGCGCTCCGGAACGCGATCGCCGAGCGCCGAGCCGCGCACGACCGGATCACGAAGGCGATGCTGTACGGCGCGGGTCTCCTCCATCAGCTGGTCGAGGAGAAGCGAGCTGCGTCGGCTCCGACCGCCCTCTGACCGTCACCTGATCACCGGGCTGCCAGTGCGTACCCTCGGTCGGTCCTGCGTCCTCGACCGCGGACATCGAGGCGATCAGTCGCGACGGTGTGCTCTTGGCCAGCTCGCTCAGCCGGGCCGCCTCGTTCACCGGATCACCGATCACCGTGTACTCGAGCCGCCGTACGTCGCCAACGGTCCCGGCCACCACGATCCCGGCGGTCACCCCGATCCCAGCCGTTGCCTCGGGCAACTCCGCAGCCAGCCGCTGGCTGAGCGCCCGCCCGGCCCGTAGCGCCGCTCCCGCTGGATCGATCAGCTCAGCCGGAGCGCCGAAGATCGCCAGCGAGGCATCACCGGCGAACTTGTTCACAAACCCGCCCTCGCGCACCACCTCGTCGACGACGATCGCGAAGAAGCGATTCAGTAACTGAACCACCTCGACCGGCGGCCGCTCGGCCGCGATCTTGGTCGAGCCGACCAGGTCGACGAACAGTACGGCGACGAACCGCTCCTCGCCACCGAGCCGATCACTGGTCAACGCCTCGCGGACGACCTCGGGACCGACGTACTTGCCGAAGACCTCACGGATCCGCTCGCGCTCACGCAGCTCGGCCGCCATCCGGTTGAACCCGGCCTGCAGCGAACCGAGCTCGGTCCCGTCGAAGACCGGGATCCGGATGTTCAGCTCGCCCTCGCCAATCAGCGTGAGCGCGTTGCGCACCGACCGGACCGGGGCGACCACCGAGCGTGCGGACAGCAGGATCAGCAGCCAACCCATGCCGATGGCAACGATGCCCAGGGCAAGGATCATCACCGAGAGTCGCGTCGCGGAGACCGTGCCGTCGATCAGCGCGAGGATCGCGGCGAGCATCAGACCCGCGACCGGCGTCGCCGAGCCGGCGGCCCAGAACAGCACCACCCGCGCCTTGAGGCCGAAGGCCAGCAGCCGTCGCGGGGGAGCGGAGTCGGCCAGCGCCCGCGCGGCGACCGGTCGCAGGGCGAACTCGGTCAGCAGGTAGGAGACCGCGCAGGTGACGATCATGCCGTCGAAGATGGTCACGGCGATCCGCAGCGCGTTCTCCGGCTGGATCACCACGGTGACCGCGGTAAAGGCGATGGTGGCAACCATCCACAGCACGACCTCGATCAGGGTCAGGCGCAGCGGGAGCCGGAGCGTGGAGATCTGCTCCTTGCGGGTGGCCGGGCGGTCCTCGTCGACCCAGGCGGTGTAGCGGAGCGCGACCCGGCTGCACCAGACCACGCCGACGATCAGGGCGAGCAGGAAGTACGCCGGTACGCCGATCGCCTCGATGTGCTGCAGTTCGTCGCTCAGCGGGGGACCGGGGAGCACGAACACGGCCAGCGCGAAGACCACGGCCGCGCCGATCAGGTTGGTACCGATCGAGAACGTTGTCAGCAGCACCCGGAGCCGGATCCGCAGCCTCCGGGTGCTCTGATCGGCCGGCCCGAGCAGCCAGGATCCGAACGGCCGCCGGTTCAGGACCAGCTCGGCATCACCGTGCGATGTCATGGTCACAGTCTGCTCCGGGGCCTGCAGCTTCGTGCAACAACGCGGCCGTTGAGGCGTGATGACACCGGGTATTTGGCACGGTGGTGCGGGTGGCCCAGATCGGCCGCCTGAGACGCCACGCCCGTGGGTAATGTTCCCCGGACGCACTCACTCGGGAGCTTTCCGTGACGCACGATCGCCACTCTTATGCCGAACCACTCCTGGTCCGGACCACCCACCTCGAGCTCGATCTCGAGCTGGATTTCACCGCGAAGGTGCTCACCGGCACCGCCACGCACTCCCTCCATTGGAGTGGGGCCGTCGACCGGCTCGTGCTCGACACGCGTGACTTGACCGTGCTCGCGGTCGAGGGCGAGACGCCGGACGGCTGGGAGCCGCTGGAGTACAGCCTCGCGGTGCCGGACAAGGAGCTGGGATCGGCGCTGACGATCCGGACCTCGCGGCAGGAACGGGTCCGGGTCAGCTACCGGACGGCACCGACCGCGACCGGGCTGCAGTGGCTGGAGCCGTCGATGACGGCCGGCGGCGTGATGCCGTTCATGTTCAGCCAGTCGCAGGCGATCCACGCGCGCAGCTGGGTACCGCTCCAGGACACCCCCGGAGTGCGGTTCAGCTACGCCGCGCACGTGACCGCGCCGCCCGAGCTGATGGTGCTGATGGGCGCCGACAACGGGACCGCCTCCCGCCGTACCGGCTCGTATGACGTCGTGATGCCCGAGCCGATCCCGTCGTACCTGCTGGCGATCGCGGCCGGCGATCTGGTGTTCGAGCCGCTCGGTGAACGATCGGGCATCTGGGCCGAGCCGACGATGGCCGGGCGGGCCGCGCAGGAGTTCGCCGACACCGAAGAGATGATGCGCGTCACCGAGGCGATGTTCGGCCCCTACCGCTGGGGCCGCTACGACATCCTCGTGCTGCCGCCGTCCTTCCCGTACGGCGGGATGGAGAACCCGCGGATGACGTTCGCGACGCCGACCGTGGTGATCGGGGACAAGTCGCTGGTCAGCCTGGTGGCTCACGAGCTCGCGCACAGCTGGTCGGGCAACCTGGTGACCCAGGACAGCTGGGACGACATCTGGCTGAACGAAGGCTTCACGGCGTACGTCGAGAACCGCATCGTCGAGGCGGTCTACGGGACCGAGTTCGCGATGATGGAGACCGCGATCAAGCAGCACGCGACCGTGGTCAAGCTCGACCCGCTCACCCCGGCCGAGCTCGCCGTCGAGCTGCCGGGCCTGAACCACCGCTCCGAGTACCACGGCACCACCTCGCTGGGGCCGTTGAAGGGCTCGTGGTTCCTGACCTGGCTGGAGGAGCGGTTCTCGAGGGACGTCTTCGACCCGTTCATCCGCGGTTACTTCGACCGCTTCGCCTTCCGCAGCATCAACTCCGACGACTTCGTCGGCCACCTGCAGGAGCACCTGCTCGACCCGCACCCCGGAGTCGTCACCGACGCCGAGCTCGCCGCCTGGCTCGAAGAGCCCGGCATCCCCGCCTTCGCCGAGCGCGCCGTCTCCGCCCGCTTCCAGGTCGTCGACGAGTCCCGCACCCAATGGTTCGCCTCCGGCGAGCTCCCGGCCGGCGCCGCGAGCTGGACCACCCAGGAGTGGCTCCGCTTCCTCGACGCCGCCCCCGACATGCTCAGCCCCAACCAGCTCCAGCAGCTCGACCGAGCCTTCGGCCTCACCGGCACCGCCAACGGCGAGATCGCCCGCCGCTGGTACCAGATCGTCGCCGCCAGCAGCTACGAACCTGCCTACGCCGAACTAGCCGCCTTCCTCACCGAAGTAGGCCGCATGAAACTCGTCCTCCCCGTCTACCGAGCCCTGGCCGGCAGCGACCGAGCCTTCGCCTCCGAAGTCTTCGCCAAAGCCCGCCCCGGCTACCACCCCATCACCACCGCCGCCGTCCAAAAGATCCTCGGCCAGTAGCCTCAGGGTCGCGGTGGCTGGGCTGGTGTGAGGTCCAGGATGCAGCGGTGGTTGGTGTGGGTGGGGATGTAGCCGAGCGCCGCGTTGACGCGGCGCATGGGCTCGTTGGTGTCGACGGTGTCGGTGAGAACGCCGGCTAGGTCGGGGAAGCGGGACTGGGCCCAACGGATCTGTTCGGTCTTGATCCAGCGGGCCAGGCCGTGGCCGCGGTGAGCTGGGCGGACGGCGGTGCCGTAGTTCTGGGCGTCGCTCTTGCCGTCTTCTGGGACGACGAGCTCGGTGAAGGCGACGATCTCGCCGGTGGACTCGTCGAGGGCGGCGACGGTCATCAGGTGCTCGCCGCGGCGGGCGACCGCGTCGGCGGCCTGGCGGGTGCGGGCGGTGTCCCACGAATCGGCGCCGTAGCTGATGGCGCCGGTCGGGGCGTCGTCCATGGCGGTGCGAGCGTCGGTGAAGGTCTGCAGGAGCTCGTCCGGTACGACGCCCGCCCAGGAGGCCAGCCGGTATCCGGCAGGCGGCGGCACCGGGGCGACGACGGTCCTGAGGTCGAGGCGGCTGTAGATCAGGGTCAGCCCGATCGTGAACCCGTGCCGCACCAGGAACTCGTACGCCGGTGAGTCCGCGCCGATCTCGGCGACAACCAGCTGCGCGTGCTGCTCACGGGCAGCGGCGACAGCGGCGTACAGGAGTTGGCTACCGACACCGCGGCGGCGTTCAGCCGGGTGCACGGTGATCTCGAGGTCGGCCAGGTGTGCGAGCGAGTCGCGGCTGTGCAGCCGGAGGAACGCGGAACCGACCGGGTTGCCGGCGGCGTCCGCGGCGAGCCAGGCGATCCGGCGGCTGAACGGCCGGTAGTCGGGATCGGTCAGCGGAGTCAGTTGAATGCTCAAACCGCGACCATAGCGCCCGAGCGGGCCACGTGCTCTGACACGGCGAATCGGCTACGGTGCTGCGGAGCTGACCGGGGTACTGACTCCGGACAAGCCACATGGGGAGAGGAGCACGGGGTGGAAGAGCTGAGTGCCGACGCGATCCGGACGATCGGGGCCGACCACATCGCACTACGCGAGCAGGTCCTGTCGGAGCTGCGCCGCCGGATCGTCGACGGTGACTACGCGCAGGGTGAGCGGCTGACCGAGACCCGGCTGGCCGACGACTTCGGCGTCTCCCGCAACCCGGTCCGTGAAGCGCTCCGCGTTGTCGAGGCCGAAGGCTTCGTGCAGATCCTGCCCCGCCGTGGTGCCGTCGTCGCCACGCTCGACGAGACCGCCGTCCGCGACCTCTTCTCGGTCCGCGTGCAGCTCGAGACCCTCGCTGCCGGCCTGGCCGCCGAACGGGCCAGCAAGGAAGACATCGCCCGGCTGCGGGACCTGTGCGACCAGGCTCGCCTCGCCACCGACGCGAAGGACTTCGACCGCGTCGCCGAGCTGAACAGCGACTTCCACCGCGCCGTCATCGAGGTCAGCGGCAACCGCTGGCTGCACTCGATCTCCGCCGCCATGTACCACCACGTGCACTGGGTCTTCCGCGTCGGCGCCGCCCAACGCGCTCCGCACTCGTCCGAGGAACACGTCCGCCTCGTCGACGCCATCGCCGCCGGCGACGCCCCCGCAGCGACCGAGGCAGCCCGCCTCCACGTCGAAGCCGCCGCCAAGGCCGCGCTGGGTACTCCGAGCTAGCGGACCTGCACCACTCACCAAACCTCCGCCTGGGCCTCCGGGCGGGTGCCGCTGAGCGTGGCGCGCGAAGTTGGTGAGTGGGGGCGGTCCGCTTTCCTCAGCGACCGACGGCGTAGCCCTGCATGCCTCGGGGGTTGGCCGCGGCGGACAGGACTCCATCCGGGTCCCGCCGTACGGCGCACAGCCGACCGAGGCTCCACGGATCGGACTCGGTCACCACGTGCCCGCGTCGTACCAGCTCATCTCGTACGGCGGCGCCTAGCCGGCTCTCGATGACTAGCCCGCCGGGCTCATTCGCGCGCGGGTAGAACGACGACGGGAACCCGGTCGTGTGCCAGGCCGGCGCGTCGATGGCCTCCTGCAGGTCCATCCCACTCCCGAGATGCCGCAGCAGGAACAGCAGTTGCCACTGATCCTGCTGATCCCCACCTGGCGAGCCACAGGCCAGTACCGGCCAACCCTCTCGCAGCACGAGTGTCGGCGTCAGCGTGGTCCGCGGACGCTTGCCCGGAGCAAGGGACGCGGGCAGCCCTTCCTCCAGCCAGAACATCTGCGCCCGGCTGCCCAGACAGAACCCGAGCGACGGAATCGTCGGCGACGACTGCAACCAGCCACCACTCGGCGTCGCCGAGATGATGTTGCCCCAGCGATCCACCACATCCACATGGCAGGTGTCGCCCCGCGTGACGCCGTCGCGAGCAACCGTCGGCTCACCGACACTCGCATCGGTCGCATGGTTGCCCTCAGCAATGGATGGCAGCCGCGGCGCACGCCCGTCCGGCGACCCCGGCCGCAGCTCGAACGTCGCGTCGGACCCGACCAGCCGCGCTCGCTCAGCGGCGTACTCGGGGGAGAGCAACGACTTCAGCGGTACGTCGCCATCGCCGTACCAGGCCTCGCGGTCCGCATACGACAGCTTCATCACCTCAACCGTCGTGTGCACCCCCTCCGCACTGGCCAGGTCAACATCACCCAACTCGGAGAGCACCGCCAGCGACTGCAGCAACGCGGGTCCCTGACCCCAGGCCCCGGTCTTCGCGACCGTGTGCCCGTTCCAGTCAAGGGTCGTCGCGTCTTCCCAGCTCGCTTCGAAGGACGCAACATCCTGCCCAGTGATCAACCCACCATGGTCCGAACCACTCGAATCCCGATGCGGCAGCCGCGAGAACTCATCGATCGCCTCAGCAACGAAACCCTCGCGCCAAGCCTTCCGCGCGCCCTCCACCTGTACGACGCGATCTGCCCCAGCCGCCTCGCCCTCACTCACGAGCCGTTCCAGCGTCGCCGCGTATGCCTCGTTCCGGAACATGCCGCGCGGCGGCTGCCCGTCGGCCAACCACAGCGCAGCCGACGTAGGCCAGTGCTCCGCAAACAACTGGTGAACCGTCGCCACGGTGTCGGTCACCCGCGGCACGAGCGGATGTCCATTGCGCGCGTAGTCGATCGCCGGCTCCAGTACGACGCGCAGCGGCAGCGTGCCGTGGTCACGCAGCAACAGCAACCACGCATCGACCGCCCCCGGCACAGTTGCGGCCAGCGGCCCCGACCCCGGCACCAGCGTCAGCCCGAGCGACGTGTAGTGCTCGATGGTCGCCCCAGCCGGCGCAACCCCCTGACCACACAGCACCCGCGGCGTCGGGTCGTCCGCCGTCGCCACGATCGCCGGCACCTCACCGCCAGGCCCGTTCAGATGCGGCTCCACCACATGCAGCACGAACCCCGCGGCCGCTGCCGCGTCGAACGCGTTCCCGCCGAGCTCCAGCATCCGCATCGCCGACTGCGACGCCAGCCAGTGCGTCGACGAGACCATGCCGAACGTGCCACGCAGCGTGGGCCGGGTGGTGAACGTCATCAGGCAACTCCTTCTGCTGTTCGTACGTCGGGACCGCTTCCGTCGGCCGCCACCAGGTGACACGCCACCTGGTGCTCACCCGATCCGATCACACGTCGCTCCGGCACGACAGTCCGGCACTTGTCGATCGCCACCGGACAGCGGGTGTGGAACCGGCAACCGTCCGGCGGATCAATGGCCGACGGCAGGTCATCACCCAGCAGCACCGGCTTGCGCTGCCGCTGCGTCACCGGGTCAGGAACAGGCGCGGCCGATAACAACGCCTGCGTGTACGGATGAGCCGGCGTACCGAAGATGCGTGCCCGCGGCCCCTGCTCAACCAGCTGACCCAGATACATCACTGCGACCTCATCAGCCAGGTACTCCACCGCCGACAGGTCATGCGTGATGAAGAGGCACGCGAACCCCAGGTCGCGCTGCAGGTCAGCCAGCAGATTCAGTACGGCGGCCTGCACCGACACGTCGAGTGCACTCGTCGGCTCGTCCGCCACGAGCAGCCGTGGCTCGGAGATGAGCGCCCGCGCGATGCTGACCCGCTGGCGCTGTCCGCCCGACAGCTCATGCGGAGAGCGCTGAGCGACCTCAGGGCGCAGCCCTACTCGCGTGAGCGCCTCAGACACCTGCCCGGCAATGTCCTTGCGGCGCATCAACCGCAGTGGTTCCCCAACGATGTCTCCGACCGACAGCCGCGGATCCAGCGAGCCCGCGGGGTCCTGGAAGACGATGGAGACGTCCCGGCGGTGTGAGCGAAGCTGGCGACGACTGAGATGCGTGATGTCCGCACCCGCGAGCCTGACCGTGCCTCCGGTCGGCTCGAGTAGTCGGACGATGCACCGGCCGACGGTGGACTTCCCTGAGCCGCTCTCACCGACCAGTGCGACCACTGAGCCTTCGCGGATCCGCAGAGTGACCCCGTCGACCGCACGGACCGGACCGAAGTGCATGACCAGGTCTTCGACCTCTAGCGCGTTCATCGGGCTCCCACCGGGTTCCAGCACGCCAGTCCGTGCGCATCACGTGTCAGCTCCGGCTGAGACGCCGTACAGGTGTCTAGTGCTTGTCCGCAGCGATCGGCGAACGTGCACGCGTCCGGCTGCTCAGCCAGCACCGGTACCAGCCCTGGGATCTCAGCGAGCCGATGTGAGCCCGCGTGGCGGCCTGCGGCGGGGGAGGCGCCCAGCAGCCCGGTCGTGTACGGGTGCTGCGGGTGCGCGAACAGCTCATGCACCTCGGCCGTCTCGACCACGCGACCGGCGTACATGACCGCGACCCGGTCCGCGAGGTCGGCCACCACCCCGAGGTCGTGCGTGATCAGCACGATGCTCGTCCCGAGCCGTTCGCGCAGACCGCGCAGTACGTCGAGGATGCCCGCCTGGATGGTGACGTCGAGGGCCGTAGTCGGCTCGTCGGCGATCAGCACCTTCGGATCGCAGGCGACCGCCATCGCGATCATCACCCGCTGCCGCATCCCGCCCGATAGTTGATGTGGGTAGTCGTCGACGCGGCGTTCGGCCGATGGGATCCCGACCAGCTTCAGCAGCTCGATCGACCGCGCCCGGGCTGCCTGCTTTCCCACGTTGAGATGCGTGCGCAGGACCTCGCCGATCTGTGAGCCGACCGTGAAGACCGGGTTCAGCGACGTCATCGGCTCCTGGAAGATGTAGGCGATCTCGCGGCCACGGATCGAGCGCAGCGTGCGCTTGTCCGCGCCGATCAGCTCAACGCCATCCAGCCGCACCGAGCCGTCGACACGCGCCGACCGGGGGAGTAGCCCGGCCAGACTCATCGCCGTCACGCTCTTCCCGCAGCCCGACTCGCCGACGATCGCGAGCACCTCACTCGCACCGACCTCCAGACCGACCCGGTCAACCGCTGACAGCTGACCATCCTCGGTCCGGAACGACACGGACAGATCCCGCACTTCCAGTACGGCGCTCATCGGCGACTCGCCTTCGGATCGAGGGCGTCACGCAGACTGTCGCCGACGATGTTGAACGCCAGCGTCAGCAGCATGATCGCCAGGCCCGGCATCACCGCCGCCCACGGCGCCCGCGCGGCGAACTGCTGCGCATCGGACAGCATCGTGCCGAGGCTCGGAGCCGGCGGCTGGATCCCGAGCCCGAGGAACGACAACACCGCCTCACCGAGGATCGCGGCCGGAATCGCGACCGTCGCCTGGACGATGATCACCGACGCCGCGTTCGGCAGGATGTGCCGCCCGAGCACCCAGGCATCACTGGCGCCCTCGACGATCGCGGCGGCCACGAAGTCCAGCGACTTGAGCCGCAGCGTCTCCGACCGCACGATCCGGATCACGCCCGGGATCTGCGCGATCCCGATCGCGATCGCCGCGTTCCCGAGACTCGCGCCACGGATCGCGGCCAGGCCGACCGCGAGGATCAGGAACGGAAAGGCCAGCACCAGATCGGTCATGCGGGAGATCAGCGCGTCGATCGCCCGGAAGTACCCGGCCATCAGTCCGAGCGGTACGCCGATCACGAGCGAGGTCGCGACCGCGAGCAGCCCGACATGGAGCGAGGCCCGCAGTCCGAACATGATCCGCGAGACCACGTCCCGGCCGAGATCATCGGTGCCGAGCAGATGGCCCGCCGTACCGGGTGGTGCGAAGGCTTGGTCCAGCGCGGTCTGCGTCGGTTCGTGCGGCGCGAGGAAGCTGGCGAAGACCGCGAGGATGATCGCGACCACGAGTACCACGAGCCCGGTGATCGCGAGCGGATTGCGCAGGACGCGCCGTACAACTTTGTGTCTCATGCTTCACCCCGGACGCGGATCCGCGGATCGATGACGGAGTACAGGAGGTCGACGAGCAGGTTGATCACGATGTACGCCGTTGCTGTCACCAGCACGACCGCCTGGATCACCGGATAGTCGCGCTGGAACACCGCGTCGACGGTCAGCTTGCCGAAGCCGGGGAGCGCGAAGATCCGCTCGGTCACCACCGCGCCCGAGATCAACGCACCCAGCTGCAGACCGACGATCGTCACCACCACGATCAGGCTGTTCCGCAGCGCATGCCGCCCGATCACCGCCCGCGGTGACAGTCCCTTGGCCTCGGCGGTGCGGATGTAGTCGGCCGAGAGCGCGTCGAGCATGGACGACCGGGTCTGCCGCATGATCACTGCGGCCAGGCCGGTGCCGAGGATCAGCGCGGGCAGGACGAGGTGGTGCAGGTTGGCGATCGGGTTGGTGAAGAACGGGACGAACCCGGAGGCCGGAAAGAGGCCGAGGGCAACGGACAGGTAGAGGATCGCCATCAGCCCGAGCCAGAAGTTCGGTACCGACAACCCGAGCAGCGCGAGCGCGTTCGCAGCCCATTCCGCCGGACGACCTCGCCGTACGGCGGCAACCACACCCGCGCCGATCCCGATCACCCCGGCCACGAGGAGAGCGAGCACCGACAGCTCGATCGTCACCGGCAGCGCACCGGCGATCATCCCGCCGACCGGCTCACCGGTCCGGATCGACCGACCGAGATCACCGCGCGCCGCGTGACTGATGAACTGCCAGAACTGCACCAGCCACGACTGGTCGAGCCCGTACTGCTCCCGGATCGCCCGCAGCGACTCCGGATCGCGGTCCTCACCGGCCAGCGCCAGCGCGGGATCGCCCGGGAGAGCGCGCACGCCGGCGAACACCACGATCGTCGCGAGCATCAGCGTCACCGCCGACTGCCAGAGACGATGCAGGAGGTACCGGCTCATTTCGCGAACCCGGCGAACGCCGTCCGGATCACCCCGTCCGGGTAGGTCTGCACGCCGAGCAGCTTCTTCGAGACGCCGGTCAGGTTGCGTTGCCGGTACAGGTAGATCAGCGGCTCGTCCTGCTGCAGCTTGGTGACGACATCGCCGTACAGCTTGATCCGCTGCGCCTGGTCGGTCGACTGCCGCGCGTCGGTGAGCAGCTTGTCCACCTCGGGGCTGCTGTACCCGGCGACGTTCTGGCTGCCCGTCGTACCGACGAAGTTGAAGATGTTCGCGTCGGGGTCGACGCGGCCCGACCAGCCGAGCTGGAGGATCTCGAAGTCGCCGCGGTCCTGCTGATCGAGCAGCGACGCGTACTCGACCGGCTTGATCACGAGGTCGAAGCCGCCGTCCTTCACCATCGCCTGCAGCGCCTGCGCGAGCCGCAGACTGTCCGGGTTGTTCGAAGTGATCATCGAGACCTTGTACGGCGTGCTCACGCCCGCCGCCGCGAGCAGTTCCTTCGCCTTGGCCGGGTCATGGGCCGGACACGCCTGCGCGGCCTCGGAGGTGAACTCGCTCTTCGGTGAGATCGGTGAGCAGGCGACCGTGTTGAGCCCGTTGAAGATCGTCTTCACCAGTGCGGCGCGGTCGATCGAGAGGTCGAACGCCTGCCGGACCCGCGGGTTCTTCGCGATCGGGGTGTCGAGCTGCTTGAGCGGATTGCCGACGCCGTTCGCGTTGGCGATGTTGATCGTGACGCCCTGGTAGCCGAGCGACTGCGACTGCAGGACGCTGACCGTGCTGTCCTTCTGCAGAGCGGGTGCGTCCTGGCTCGAGAGCGAGTCCGCGACCTGGGCGTCGCCGGATCGCAGGTTGGCCGAGCGGATGCTGGAGTCGGTGATGATGCGGTACTCGATCGCGTCCAGGTGCACCTTGGCGGCGTCGTAGTACTGGGGATCCTTGACGACCTTGATCGAGTTCTGCGCGACCCGGTTGGCGAACTTGAACGGGCCGACGCAGGCGGGCGCGGTGGAGAAGTTCGCGCCGAGCTTGGCGACCGCGGCCGGGCTGAGCACCATGCCGGCCCGGTCGGCCAGCGCCGCGGTGAGTGGGGCGAACGGCTTCGAGAGCTTGATCACTACGGTGTTCGGGTCAGGCGTCTCGACGCTGCTGATCGGGCCGAGCTCGCTCTTGCGCGCCGATCCCGCGAGCGTCAGACCGCGTTCGATCGTGGTCTTCACCGCGGCCGAGTCGAAGGTGCCGCCGTCGGAGAACTTCACGCCCTGACGCAGCGGGATCGTCAGGCTGAGCCCGTCGGCCGCGACCGTCGGAAGCGCTGTCGCGAGCTGCGGTACGACCTTGGCATCCGGGCCGAGGTCGTACAGCTTCTCGCACATGGTGTGGAAGACGTACCGCGAGTACAGGCTGCGCGACAGCGTCGGATCCAGCTTGTCCGGATCCGCGGAGAGCGCGACCGTCAGCGTCCCGCCCGCCTTGACCTGCGCCGGATCAGCCGGGTCACCGAACACGTCCTGTCCTGCTTGGCTGCTCGTCGCGCCCGGCGCGTCACCGGCCGGCTGCACCGGAGAGCAGCCGACGGTGACGAGCACGAGTGCGGTGGCAAGGACGACGGGAAGTCGAGGAGTCATCTGCTGCTCCCTGCGTAGGCGGTTCCCCGACTGTTTCATGTATACAAGCCACCTGCGCAAGGGATCCGGCGAGTTTTTTCCGACCTTTGCGCTCTGTGGTCAATCCTCCACGGGGTAGGTCAGCAGCCCGGCCGGTACGACGCGGTCACCGACCGCGAGCGCCATCAGATGCGGACCGTCGTGCTTCGGATGCCGGATCCCGAAGCCGGTCGCCGGCCGGAACCCGAACCGCGGGTAGTAGTCCGCGTGCCCCAGCACCACGACGGCCGGTACGTCGTACTGCGGCGCCAGCCTCAGCACAGCCCGCACCACCGCGTCGCCGGCCCCTTGCTGCTGGTACGCCGGTAGTACGGCGACCGGGCCGAGCGACAGCACCGGCGTGGACCCGATCGCGGCATGGGTCAACAGCGCGTAGGTGATCGGCTGGTCGTCGGAGGTCGCGACGTAGGCGAGTTCGGGAATCCAGGCAGTCGGTTCGGCACGCAGCGAGTCGAGATAGTCGACCTCGTACTGCCGGCCGAACGCCTCCCGGGTGATGTCACGCAGTACCGGCTCGTCGGCGGGCGTCGCGACACGGGTCTTCCAGGTCATGGACAACGTTCGAATGCCTCTCGAAGAAGCGATCCGCTGAGCGGATCAGGGGTGAGTTGAATGACCGTCCGGCTGTCGCGGCTACGCGACAGCGCCGGCGCGCGCGGTCATCAACCCACCTCCTCAGCTCTCCGAAGTCGCGATCACTTTATCCCTGCCCAGGCTTCTTCGGAATCGGTTTTGCCGGACTCGGAAAGCACTGGACGAGGTGATGCTGGGGCTTGTAGCTTGCGACCGCGACACTGTCCGAGGAGGTGGTACCCCATGACCGCAGTAGCTCAGTGGGTGCTCCCTGCCCAGACGCCGTCGGGCAACTGACGCGGGCGTCGCCGGGAGCGCTTCGACGACTCCCGAAAGGCAACACCTCATGGACTCTCCTCAGTTCGATGTAATCATCGCCGGCTGCGGGCCGACCGGCGCGATGCTGGCTGCCGAGTTGCGCCTGCACGACGTACGGGTGCTCGTCCTGGAGAAGGACACCGAGCCGGCATCGTCCGTGCGCATCGTCGGGCTGCACGTCCGCAGTCTCGAAGTGATGGCGATGCGCGGTCTGCTGGATCGCCTTCTGGAACAGGGCCGGCGGCGGCCGGCGGGCGGGTTCTTTGCCGCGATCAACAAGCCAGTGCCGCCGGATCTGGATTCCGCGCATGCCTATCTGTTGGGCATTCCACAGCCGGTGATCGTTCAGCTCCTCGAGGAGCATGCGGTCTCTGGCGGTGCGTCGGTACGACGCGGTTGCGCGGTGACCGGCGTCTCGCAGGACGCCACCGGCGTATCCGTCGAACTGTCCGACGGCTCGCAGTTGCGGTCGCGGTATCTCGTCGGCTGTGACGGTGGGCGCAGTACGGTGCGCAAGTTAGCCGGTATCGGCTTTCCGGGGGAGCCCGCACAGTCCGAGACGTTGATGGGTGAGCTCTCGCTGACCATGCCTGCGGATGAGCTTGCCGAGGTGGTGCGCTCGGTCCGCTCGTTGCGCAGATCCTTCAGCGTGACGCCCTTCGGAGACGGGGTCTATCGTGTCGTGATCCCGACCGGGGGAGTCAGCGGGCGGGACGAGCCGCCGACCCTCGAAGATTTCCGGCAGGCACTACGCGCTGTCGCCGGGACCGACTTCGGTGCGCACTCGCCGCGCTGGCTCTCCCGCTTCGGCGACGCGACCCGCCTGGCCGAACGCTACGTCGTCGGGCGGGTATTGCTGGCCGGCGACGCGGCCCACATCCACCCGCCCCTCGGCGGTCAGGGCCTCAACCTCGGACTCCAGGATGCCTTCAACCTCGGCTGGAAACTGGCCGCCGAGATCCGCGGCTGGGCCCCACCCGGCTTGCTCGACACCTATGAGATGGAACGCCATCCGGTCGCCGCGGACGTCCTCGACAACACCCGCGCCCAGATGGAACTGAACGCCATCGGACCCGGCCCGCAAGCCCTGCGCAGACTGTTCACCGACCTGATGGACTTCGGCGACGTCAACCGCTTCCTCATCGAGAAGATCACCGGCATCACCATCCGCTACGACTTCGGCGAAGGCCCCGACCTCCTCGGCCGCCGCCTCCGAGACCTCGACGTCAAGTCCGGCCGCCTCTACGACCTCCTCCACCGAGGCCGCGGCCTCCTCCTCAACCGCACCACCCACCTGACCGTCGGCCCCTGGTCAGACCAAGTCGACCACCTAGCCGACCCCACCGCCCCCATCGACGTACCAGCCCTCCTCCTTCGCCCCGACGGCCACATCGCCTGGCTCGGCGACAACCAACCCGCCCTGAACCACGCCCTGTCCCGCTGGTTCGGAGCCTCACCGACCACCTAACGTCCGAAGGATCGGAGACCCGCCCTCCGGTCTTTCGGACGTTATAGCGTTGGTACGGCGGACTCGGGGAGATCGCGTAGGTGGTTGCCGACGGCTGTGTTGATCGTTGCGGGGTCACCCATCCAGCGGGCTGCGGTGGTTTCGCCGAGGGAGGCACGGATCAGGTCGGTGAGGACCTGGAGGTGGTTTCTGGTCACGCTGGCGAAGAGATCCGGTCCGGGCCATTCGAGGTTGCCGCCGGCTTCGACGTACGCGGTGAGGATTCTGCTGACCCGCTCGGGCTGGCCGGCGCCGAAGAGGTACGCGACCCGGGCTGCCTCAAGGGCTGCGCTGTCGGTGCGCACGCTGTCCCAGTCCACCAGCACCGGGCCTGCGGCGGACCAGACGAGGTTGTGCGGCTTGAAGTCGCCGTGGGTGGTGACGATGTCGGGAGCGACCTCGCACAACGCGGCGAGGCGTTCGGTCGCGGCGAGAATCTCTGGCGTGGTGTCCCTGAGCAGGCTCGCCCAGGGCAGGTCGCGATCCTTGGCGTCGGCGTACCAACTCTCCCAGGTCGCCGGCGGGCGAATCGCACCGCGCCACCACTGCGGCAAGCCGGGCTGGGGGAGTGGCTGCAGTCGGTGTACCTGCAGCATCGTCCGGCCGAGCCAGGCCGAGACTTCATGCTCAGGGGGCTGCGGTCCCGAGATCCATCGGTACACGCGGAACAGCCGATCCCCGAGTCGCGTGAGCCAGCCGACATGGGGATCGATCGGGCGAACCGGCTCCGGCGTCGCGATCCCTGCCGCCCGGGCCTGGTCCTCGAACTCCATCACCCGCGCAAGCGGCTCGCCACCCTGGAGATACCCCTTCACGAAGTAGCTCCCACTGCTCGTCTCAAGCCGCCACGCATCAGCATCACCCCGCCGGACGTGCACCAGGCCACCCCTGGGATCACCCAGGCCGAACGCAAGAGCGACATCAGCCGCCGTCGGAGTGTGTAAGGTCCTCCTCCGCTCTGCAATACGCATTGTGCAAGAGCTCTTGTCTAACCGCTAGGGCGAAATCGCCCCTTGAGCAGAAAAGCAAAGGCAGCCAGCCGACGGGGTCGAACCCCCTGTGCGCCGTTACTGAGGCTGACTGACGGCCTCTTCCAGGGCCAGGAGTGGGTCGGGGGAGGCGTGGGCGGCTGGGGTCCAGGTGTTGTCGATCAGGCGGTAGGCGTGCCAGTTGCCGTGGTGATCCAGTCGGAGTTGGCGGTCGGGGTGCACGGTGAGCCGGTTGGCGGTGAGTTCGATGGCGTCGATCTCTTCGGCGAGGAGGTCCATCCGGGCTCTGGCCAGCTCCGCCGGCGTCGGCTCCCATGGGTGCTCGAGTACGTCGAGTCCGGCGAAGCCGCCGTACTGCCAGGCCTGGACGCCGAGGCCGAGGTCGGCCGGTCGGGCTGTCGCTTCGGCTAGGCCGTCGAGCAACTCGGGGAAGTCGGCGGCCAGTCGTACGGCGTCCTGCCACTCGTCGAGTGGTTGGGGTTCCGGAGTTCCGTTGAGGAGGGCGATGAGTAGTGCACGCGCTCGTCGGGAGGCGTCGAGGACGAGCATCGGCAGTACGCCGGGAGCCAGTGGCGGTGGTGGTTCGATCCCGCTGACCGCCAACTCCTCCAGGGACACCTTGCGGGTTACGTCGGGGAGGTCCGGCAATGAACCTCGACGCGAGGTGACCTGAACCTCAGGTTGAGCTTCAGCCTCGGCGACCGGACCGGCGGAGCGGGCGACGAGTTGGTTGAGCAGTACGTCGCGGGAGCGGCCTCGCAGGTGGAGTAGGACGAAGGGGTCGGAGTCGAGCAGCCAGGCGACCTGGTAGGACAAGCCGGCGGCGTGCTGGCATGGCAGCTCCCAGGCGTCACAGGTGCAGCTCGGGTCGAGGTCGCCGATACCGGGCAGCAGTTCGATGCCGGCGGACTCTGCGGCCTCGACCAGGTCGTGCGGCATCTCACCGTCAAGGAGAGCTGCAATGTGGCCGGCTCGCGCCGCGACCTGATCGAGGAAACGCTCCCACTCGGGCTCGGTCAGCTCGTCCACCCGGACGGCGACCTCGTAGGTGTCGTCGGGGGAGTAGACCGTCGCCCCGATCCGGCCCGGGCTGATCGTGATCGTCCCGACGTACCCGGAGTTCGCGTACCGGCGGCCCTTCTTCAGCTGCATGTTGTCCAGCGAGGTGTCCTCCAGGGCCTGGACCCACGCGCGCGCCCACCACGACTGGCCGCGGGTGCTCCGCCGCTGCGCCGGGAACGCCGGATATCCCTGCGCGGTGCTCATCGCAGACCTCCCCGCAGCTCGACGAGATCAGCCAGCTCGTCATTCGACAGTTCGGTGAGCGCCGCTTCGCCACCAGCCAGTACGGCGTCGGCCAGCTCGCGTTTGGCGGCGAGCATGGCCGCGATCCGGTCCTCGATGGTGCCTTCGGCAATCAAGCGGTGGACCTGCACGGGCTTGGTCTGCCCGATCCGGTACGCCCGGTCGGTCGCCTGATCCTCGACCGCCGGATTCCACCAGCGGTCGTAGTGCACGACGTGGTCTGCTCGCGTCAGGTTGAGCCCGGTCCCGGCTGCCTTGAGCGACAGCAAGAACACCGGTACGTCGCCTGCCTGGAACCGCTCGACCATCTCCTCGCGCGTCCGGACCGGCGTCCCACCGTGCAGCAGTTGGGTCGCGATCCCGCGGGCCGCCAGGTGACGCTCGAGCAGTCGCGCCATCGCGACGTACTGGGTGAAGACCAGGACCGCGCCGTCTTCGGCGACGATCGTCTCGAGCAGTTCGTCGAGGAGTTCGAGCTTGCCGGAGCGGCCGGTCAGGCGGGCGTCCTCGCCTTCCTTCAGGTACTGCGCGGGATGGTTGCAGATCTGCTTGAGGCCGGTCAGCAGCTTCACGATCGCGCCGCGGCGGGCCATCCGATCGCTGGCGGTGACGGCTGCCATGAGTTCGCGCACGGTCGCTTCGTAGAGGCTGGCCTGTTCGCGGGTGAGTGAGACGGTCTGATCCGTCTCGGTCTTCGGGGGCAGCTCGGGTGCGATCCCGGGGTCGGACTTCTTCCGCCGGAGCAGGAACGGCCGGACCAGTTTCGCGAGCCGCTCCGCGACCTCCTCGTCCTTGTCGGCCTCGATCGGCGTCGCCCATTGGGTGCGGAACGTGCTGAGCCGCCCGAGCAATCCGGGCGTCGTCCAGTCGAGGATCGCCCACAGCTCGGACAGGTTGTTCTCCACCGGTGTGCCGGTCAGCGCGACCCGCGCCTGGGAAGGCACGGTTCGCAGCGCCTTCGCCGTACCGGATGAGGGGTTCTTCACGTGTTGCGCCTCGTCCGCGACGACGAGACCCCAGCGATGAGCGCCGAGTCGGGCGGCGTCGCGTCGCAACGTCCCGTACGTCGTGAGCACGAACCCCTCCTCGGCTCCGTCGAGCGAACGAGCCGAACCGTGGAACCGCCGTACGGGAGTGCCGGGGGCGAAGCGGTTGACCTCGCGCTCCCAGTTACCGAGCAGGGAGGCCGGGCAGACCACAAGCGTCGGTCCGGCAGTCCCGGCGGACTCCTGCCGATGCAGGTGCAGCGAGATCAGCGTGATCGTCTTGCCGAGACCCATATCGTCGGCGAGGCAGCCGCCGAGCCCGAGCGACGTCATCCGGGCCAGCCATCGCAGACCGCGCAGCTGATAGTCGCGCAGCGTTGCCTGCAGACCAGCCGGTACGTCGATGAGCTCGTCCGCGTGCTCGGGATCGGCGATCCGGGTGCGCAGCTCGGACAGCCACTCGGTGGGCTCGACCTTGATCTGCTGGCCGTCCACCTCGGTGGTGCCGGTCAGGGCAGCGCTCAGGGCGTCGATCGGCGTGACCGGTTTGAGGATGCGATCGCGAGCCTTGCGGGCCAGCTCGGGGTCGATCAGCATCCACTGGTCGCGCAGCCGGACCACTGGCCGGGTGGCCTCGGCGAGCTTGTCGAGCTCGTCTTCGGTCAGTGGGTCGTCGCCGAGCGCGACCTGCCAGCGGAAGTCGAGGGTGGCGTCACCGCCGAAGAAGCTCGGCAGGTCGCTCGGCCGGCGCTGCGGTGCGGTGATCGCGGCCCGTGCCTTGAGGTCGCGTCCGAGGCTGCGTGGCCAATGAAGCTCAACGCCCGCAGCGGCCAGCCGTTGGGCTGTGCCGGTCAGGAGGTCGCCGATCTCGTAGTCGGCCAGCTCGATCTGATCGGGTACGACGGAATCCAGCAGCCGTGCCAACGGCGCCCAGACCCGCCCTGCCCGGCGAAGCGCGAGCGTCGCGTCGATCCGGGCGCGCGGCCCGAACCCCGGGACCACGGCGGCCCAGACGTCGTCCGCGTCGCGCACGAGCGTCGGGTCCTTGAGGCTGTGCAACTGGACGACCGCGTGAAAGGTCTGCGACTCCGACATCTCGATCCGCAGTGACACCCGGACCCCGCTGTCGAGTCCGACCGACACCTCGTCGGCCCAGCGCCGCAGCTTTTCGGCCCGCTGCGGAGCCTTGGCCGCGAACAGGCCTCCGCCTTGTGCCTTCGCGGCGGCGGGCGAGCGCGGCATCCCGTCGGCCACCGCGTCCCAGAACGCCCGGACCAGCGCTTCGGCCGCGAGCTCGCCAGGGATGGCGGCAGCTGGCATCGCCTCGGCGAGCGCGACCAGCCGGGTGACGTCAGCCGACTCCAGTGGCCCCATCCGCCAGGCGTCGTACCCGTCGGGGGAGACGCCGGGTAACAACTTGCCCCGGGCAACCAACTGCAGTGCCCCTACGGCCGCGGAACCCCAGAACACCGCCGACGGATGCGCCCCTGGCTCGCGCCGCATCCGTCCGAGCATCGGTACGGCGTCGGCCACGCTCACGCTGATCGCGCGCACCGACCCCGTCTCCAGCTCGAGCTGGACCTGCTCGCCGACACCGAGCGGGAGCGAGCCGCCCTCCGGATCCCAGAACAGCACCTTGCCGTTCCGCGGCGGATCCGAAGGCACGAACCCGACCGCACACCCCGACAACTCAGACAACCGCACTCCCCAACAGTCCCGACCGACCAGTCCCCGTTACGCACTCATAGCTCAGACCGTGAGCACCTCCGCGTCCGTCGGCCCGGCGCCGGGCTGCTCGAACTGTGTCCGGTAGAGCTCTTCGTAGCGGCCCTCGGCAGCCAGCAGGGCGGTGTGCGTGCCCTGCTCGACGATCCGGCCGTCCTCGATCACGAGGATCTGGTCGGCGGCGCGGATCGTGGAGAGCCGGTGCGCGATGACTACCGCCGTCCGGCCGGCCAGTGCCTCGGTGAGCGCAGCCTGCACGGCGGCCTCGTTGGTCGAGTCCAATGCGGCGGTTGCCTCGTCGAGGATGACGACGCGCGGTTGTGCCAGCAGCAGGCGCGCGATCGTCAGTCGCTGCCGCTCACCACCGGACAGCCGGTAGCCGCGCTCGCCGACGACCGTGTCGAGGTCATCCGGCAGCGACCGGATCAGGTCTTCGAGCCGGGCGCGCCGCAGTGAGTCCCACAGCTCTTCCTCGGTCGCCTCGGGCCGTGCCAGCAGCAGGTTCTCGCGGATCGAGTCGTGGAACAGGTGGCCGTCCTGCGTGACCATGCCGAGCGTTTCCCGCAGCGACTCGGCCGATACATCCCGTACGTCGACGCCCGCGAGCTGCACCGAGCCGGAATCGACGTCGTACAGCCGGGGGATGAGCTGGGCGATCGTGGATTTGCCGGCGCCGGAGGAGCCGACGAGCGCGACCATCTGTCCAGCCTCGGCCCGGAAGGACATGTCGTGCAGGACCTCGACGCCGCCGCGCGTGTCGAGCTTCGCGACCTCCTCGAGTGAGGCGAGCGAGACCTTGTCGGCCGACGGGTAGGCGAAGCGGACGTTGGTGAACTCGACCGAGACTGGTCCGGCCGGCACGGTTCCTGCGTCCGGCTTGTCCTGGATGAGGGGCTTGAGGTCGAGGACCTCGAAGACCCGCTCGAAGCTGACCAGCGCTGTCATCACCTCGAGCCGCGCACTCGCCAGCGCGGTGAGCGGTGCGTAGAGACGTGTAAGCAGTAGCGCCATCGAGACGACGGCGCCGGCGTCGAGCTGGTCGCGCAGCGCGTAGAACCCGCCGAGGCCGTAGACCACGGCCAGCGCGAGCGCCGACACGAGCGTCAGCGAGGTGACGAAGATCCACTGCACCATCGCCGTCCGGACGCCGATGTCGCGCACCCGCCGGGCCCGCGACGCGAACTCGGCGGACTCGCGCGCCGGTCGGCCGAAGAGCTTCACCAGCGTCGCGCCGGGCGCGGAGAACCGCTCGGTCATCTGTGTGCTCATCGTCGCGTTGTAGTTGGCGGCCTCGCGCTCGAGCGCGGCCAGCCGGCGTCCGACCCGCCGGGCCGGAATGACGAAGATTGGCAGGATCACCAGCGCGAGCAGCGTGATCTGCCAGGACACGCGCAGCATCACCACCAGGGTCAGTGCGAGCATGACGAGGTTGCTCACCACGCCGGACAACGTGTCGCTGAAGGCGCGCTGCGCGCCGATCACGTCGTTGTTCAGCCGGGAGACCAGCGCGCCGGTGCGCGTGCGGGTGAAGAACGCGATCGGCATCCGCTGGATGTGGTCGAAGACCGCGGTCCGCAGATCGAGGATCAGCCCTTCGCCGATCCGGGCCGACAGCCACCGGGTGAGCATGCTGATCCCAGCCTCGGCGACCGCGATCACTGCGATCAGGACGGCCAGGCGCACTACGGTGCCGACGGCTTTGTGGCCGACGATCGCGTCGACCACGCGGCCGGCCAGCACCGGCGTGGCCACGGCGAGCACCGCGGCGCCGATGCTGAGCACGAGGAACGAGATCAGCTGGCGTTTGTGCGGGCGCGCGAACGCGAGGATCCGGAGCAGGGTCGCCTTCGAGAACGGGCGTCGGTCGTCTGAGGCGTGCATCGCGTGGTACAGCGAGTTCCACGCGGTCATTTCCATACTCACAGCTGGCTCCACGGCGTCGGTCGATCGGGTGTGTCGATGATTCCCTACCTCACCGACAGTTTTTCCGACCGTAGAACCTCGACAATGCTTGAGGTCAATCCCCGATCGAACTGGGTACAGTGTACGAAGAATATCCGATCCGGCAGAATCGCGCACATGACGCAGGAGTACAGCGGTAGCGGGGACCCGGCGAAGAGCCTCGAGTTGCTCTGGCGCAAGCAGAAGCAGCCGACCCGGGGCCCGAAGCCGGCGCTGACCGTCGAGGGGATCGTCGAGGCCGCACTCCGGGTCGCCGACGCGGAGGGGATCGGCGCGATGTCGATGCGCCGGGTCGCCGACGAGGTCGGCGCCGGTGCGATGACGCTCTACCGCTACATCCCCGGCAAGGCCGAGCTCCTCGACGTCATGCTCGACACCGTGTACGGCGAGCTGCCGCGTCGCGTCGTATCGGGGGATTGGCGGGCGAAGCTGGATGAGGTGGCTCGGGAGAATCGTGAGCTCTACCTGCGGCACGCCTGGATGCTCCATGTGGCGGTGAGCCGCCCGCCGCTCGGTCCGCAGGTGATGGCGAAGTACGAGTACGAGCTGGCCGCGATCGAGGGGATCGGGCTGACCGATGTGGAGATGGACGCCACGGTCGCCCTCGTCAACGGGTACGTACACGGCGCCGTACGGGCGGTGGTCGAGGCGCGGCAGGTCATTCAGCATTCGGGGATGACCGACAAGGAGTGGTGGCTGGCCCATGTGCCGCATCTGGACCGGATCGCCGATGTCGAGAGCTTCCCGCTGTCGACCCGGGTCGGGAGTACCGTCGGCGAGGAGTTCGACGCGCCGTACGACTCGGATTATGCCTTCGAGTACGGCCTGGCGCGGCTGCTCGACGGGATCGCGAGCCTGGTGACGGAGCGCCGGTAAATATAGTTGTGAGTGAGTACTCACTCAGTTAGTCTCGACGCGTGACACCACGAGCCACGCCACTGCCGCCCGAGGAACGCCGCGCCGCCATCGTCGCGGCGGCGCTGCCGTTGCTGCAGGAGCACGGTCCGGAGGTCAGCACGAAGCAGATCGCCGAGGCCGCGGGCATCGCCGAGGGCACGATCTTCCGGGCCTTCGGCAGCAAGGACGCGCTCGTCGACGCCGCGCTGGCCAAGGCCTTCGACATCAGCGACCTGTTGACCGCGCTCCATCGGATCGACCGCGCGCTGCCGCTGCGGCAGCGGGTGATCGACGCGGTCGAGATCGGCCAGGAGCGGCTGCGCGGTGTCTTCAAGCTGATGTTCGCGATGCGGCTGGCCCGGCCGCCGGAGCTGAAGCCGTCACCGGAGGAGGAGGCGCGGCGCAAGCGCCAGTCCGACCTCGTGAACCTTGCCTACGCGGACCTGCTGCGTCCCGACGCGGACCAGTTGCGGTTCTCGCCCGAGGAGGCCGTGTGTCGTCTGCAGATGATCACGTTCTCCGGAACCCACCCAATGATTTCCGGTGGCCAGGTGCTGACCGCCGAGGAGATCGTCGACTTCGCGTTCGACGGTCTTCGCCGGCACGACAGCGGTCGGGACCCGGTCACCAAGGAGGTCGCCGAACTCGCACTCGGCGGCCGCCAGTCACACCACCCAGGGGATGATTGATGTTAGTTCGACTCTTGCGTACGCACCTGCGTCCGTACGCGGGAAACCTGTCCCTGGTGGTCGTCCTGCAGCTGGTCGGGACGATCGCCTCCCTCTACCTCCCCAGTCTCAACGCCGACATCATCGACAAGGGCGTCGTGACCGGGGACACCGGTTACATCATGCGGACCGGCAGCTGGATGCTCGGCGTCAGCCTGGTGCAGATTCTCTGCACGGTCGTCGCGGTGTACTTCGGGGCCAAGACCGCCGCGCTGTTCGGCCGCGACGTGCGCGCCGCGGTGTTCCACAAGGTCGGCGAGTTCTCCGCCCGTGAGGTGAACCAGTTCGGTGCCCCGACGCTGATCTCGCGCAGCACCAACGACGTCACCCAGGTGCAGATGCTGGTCGTCACCACCTGCACGATGCTGGTCGCGGCCCCGATCACGATGATCGGCGGCATCTTCATGGCCGTCCGCGAGGACGCCGGCCTGTCCTGGCTGGTCGCGGTCGCGGTCCCGCTGCTGGCAGTCTGTATCGGCCTGATCGCGAGCCGGATGGTGCCGCAGTTCCAGCGGATGCAGAAGTACGTCGACGGCGTGAACCGCGTGCTGCGTGAGCAGATCACCGGCATCCGGGTCGTCCGCGCGTTCGTCCGCGAACCGCACGAGACCGAACGCTTCGGTACGGCGAACGGTGACCTGACCGACTCCGCGATCCGGGCCGGCCGGCTGATGGCGCTGATCTTCCCCGTCGTGATGCTGATCCTGAACCTGTCCAGCGTCGCGGTGCTGTGGTTCGGCGCCTCCCGGGTGGAGAACGGCTCGATGGAGGTCGGTGAACTCACCGCCTTCCTGAGCTACCTGATCCAGATACTGTTCTCGGTGATGATGGCGACGTTCGTGATGATCATGGTGCCGCGAGCCACCGTCTGTGCCGACCGGATCACCGAGGTGCTCAGCACCGACTCGTCGGTGGTGGTGCCGCTGACTCCGATCACGGAGTTCACCGGTCAGGGACAGCTGGTCTTCGAGAACGCATCGTTCTCGTTCCCGGGGGCTGCCGAGCCGGTCCTGCGCGACATCAGTTTCGTCGCGTCGCCAGGGCAGACGACGGCGATCATCGGGAGCACCGGCGCCGGTAAGACGACGCTGCTCTCGCTGGTCCCGCGTCTGATGGACGCCACCGAGGGACGCGTGCTGGTGGATGGTATCGACGTACGGGACATCGAGCCGGAGGCGCTCTGGGAGCGCATCGGGCTGGTGCCGCAGCGTCCGTACCTGTTCTCCGGGACGGTGGCGAGCAACCTGCGTTACGGCAATCCGGAGGCCACCGACGAGGAGCTCTGGACGGCGCTGGAGATTGCCCAGGGCAAGGACTTCGTCGAGTCGATGCCGCAGGGGCTGGAGTCGCCGATCGCGCAGGGCGGCACGAACGTGTCCGGTGGTCAGCGGCAGCGGCTGGCGATCGCCCGGGCGCTGGTCCGCCAACCGGAGATCTACCTGTTCGACGACTCGTTCTCCGCGCTCGACCTGGCCACGGACGCCCGCCTGCGGGCTGCGCTGCGGCCGGTGACGCGGGAGGCGTGTGTGGTGATCGTGGCCCAGCGGGTGTCCACGATCGTGGATGCCGACCAGATCATCGTGATCGAGGACGGCGCGATCGTCGGCAAGGGCCGGCATGACGAGTTGCTCGACACCTGTCCGACGTACGTCGAGATCGTCGAGTCCCAGCGTTCCGCGGAGGAGGCCGCGTGAACGAGCGAAGCGAGTTCACCATTCAATACAGCGAGCTCCGCTCATTGGCGCCCGCAGCGAAGCGAGGACGACAATGAGTGACGAGAATGCGGCCCCCGAGGGGGAGCAGAAGACGGTCAAGGCCACGGAGCGGCCGACGACGGGTCGCGCGTTCGGGCCTCCGGGAGGTATTCCGGGGGACAAGTCGATGAACTTCGGTCCGTCGGCCAAGCGGTTGCTGAAGCGGCTTCGCCCGCAGCGGGTGCAGGTGTCGGTCGTCGTGCTGCTCGCGATCTGCAGCGTCGGCCTGGCCGTGCTCGGTCCGAAGATCCTGGGCCGGGTCACCGACATCATCTTCGCCGGCTTCATCGGCAAGAAGTTCCCGGCCAGCATGACCAAGCAGCAGATCATCGAGCAGACCCGCGCGTCCGGCAACGGCCGGCTCGCCGATCTGCTGCAGGGGATCGACCTGGTCCCCGGCGCCGGGATCGATTTCGATGCCTTGCGCAACGTTCTGCTGCTGGTCCTGGCCCTGTACGTCGGGTCCTTCTTCCTGTCCTGGATGCAGGGCTACATCCTGAACGGCGTAGTCCAGCGGACCGTGTTCAGTCTGCGGTCCGAGGTCGAGGACAAGCTGAACCGGCTGCCGCTGAGCTACTTCGACGGTGCGCCGCGCGGTGAGCTGCTGAGCCGGGTCACCAACGACATCGACAACATCTCGACCAGCCTGCAGCAGACGCTGAGCCAGTTGCTCACCTCGCTGCTCACGGTGATCGGCGTGCTGACGATGATGTTCGTGGTCTCGCCGTTGCTGGCGCTGATCGCGCTGGTGTCGATCCCGATCTCGATGATCGTCACGGCCGTGATCGCCAAGCGGTCGCAGGCCAGGTTCGTCGCCCAGTGGCGGCACACCGGCGCGTTGAACGGCCAGATCGAGGAGGCGTTCACCGGGCACGAACTGGTGAAGGTCTTCGGCCGGCAGAAGGAGATCGAGGCGTCGTTCGCGACGAAGAACGAGGAGTTGTACCAGGCCGCGTTCGGGGCCCAGTTCATCTCCGGCCTGATCATGCCGCTGATGATGTTCGTCGGGAACCTGAACTACGTGGTGATCGCGGTCGTCGGTGGCCTGCGGGTCGCCTCCGGCCAGCTGTCGTTGGGTGACGTGCAGGCGTTCATCCAGTACTCGCGGCAGTTCACCCAGCCGCTCACCCAGGTCGCCTCGATGGCGAACCTGCTGCAGTCGGGGGTCGCGTCGGCCGAGCGGGTCTTCGAGGTCCTCGACGCCGAGGAGCAGGTGCCGGACGACGCCACCCCGGAGACCGTCACGCAGGCCCGGGGCCGAGTCGAGTTCGAGCACGTGTCGTTCTCGTACAACCCGGACAAGCCGCTGATCACCGACCTGAGCCTGGTCGCCGAACCCGGGATGACGGTCGCGATCGTCGGCCCGACCGGCGCCGGCAAGACCACCCTGGTCAACCTGATCATGCGCTTCTACGAGCTCAACGGCGGCCGGATCACGCTCGACGGGATCGACATCACCGAGCTGACCCGCCACGACCTGCGTTCGCGGATCGGCATGGTCCTGCAGGACACCTGGCTGTTCGGCGGCACCATCCGCGACAACATCCTCTACGGCAACCTCAACGCCACCGAGGAAGACATGCTGGCCGCGGCCAAGGCGACGTACGTGGATCGCTTCGTGCACAGCCTGCCGGACGGCTACGACACGGTCATCGACGAGGAAGGCAGCAACGTCAGCGCCGGTGAGAAGCAGTTGCTCACCATCGCCCGCGCGTTCCTGGCCGACCCGCAGTTGCTGATCCTCGACGAAGCGACCAGCTCGGTCGACACCCGCACCGAGGTCCTGGTCCAGCGTGCCATGGCCGCCCTCCGGTCCGACCGCACCAGCTTCGTCATCGCCCACCGGCTCTCCACCATCCGGGACGCGAACCTGATCCTGGTGATGGAGAACGGTGCCATCGTCGAACAGGGCAACCACCGGGAGCTCCTGGCCCTCGACGGTGCCTACGCCAACCTCTACAACGCCCAGTTCAGTGGCGCGGTAGCGGACATCGACGCCGAGGCTGTAGCCGTCGGCCCCGCAGGTCGGCCGGGAGCCCCGGTTCTTCGGAGCTGACGTGTTCTCGCCGTCCATGACTTCTATCCGGAGTCATGGACGGCGAGAGGCCTGCGGTCGCTCTCTGGTCTGATTCACTCGGGCGATGCGCAGCAAACTCCCCGCCGTACTGCTCGGTGCCCTGTTGTTGGTCACAGCCTGCGGAACACAGCCGGCGCCCACAGCAACCGACCGGGAGGTGCCCGTCGATTCCTCCTGCGACACGCCGCCAGTTGGGGAAGCCGCCGATCCGAAGGACGGAGTCCGGATCACCGGTGTGAGCAGTGTTGCGCCGCACTGCGCCCACTTCGAAGTCACCAACTCCGGCAAGGAAACTGCCGACTACACGGTCACCTTCGCCTTCCTGACGACTTCCGGTGAGGCAGTGGTGAACCCGTCGCAGACAGTGCCAGGTGTGAAGCCGGGCCGGACGGTGAAGGACACCGTCACCACGGACGACGCGCGCGGGGTCCAGTTCCGCGTGAAGATCATCAAGGTGCGGAGCATCCCCGCAGCCGAAGCGCCTTCCAAGGGCGGCGCGTGCCCGCGCTCGGGAGTGCGCCTGTACGCCGATGAAGACGCCGAGGCGGCCATGGGAGTCCGTGTCCTGGGGATCCACTGGGAGAACTGCGGCACGCGGACCGTCTCCGTCAACGGCCAACCGCGGTTGCAGCTCCTCGACGAGAGCCACCGACCCGTCAACGATATAGAGATCACGAACGACGGCAAGGCTCAGCCGCTGGTCCTGAAGCGCGGCGAACGCGCCACTGCGACGCTGACCTGGCGCAACACCCTCGAGGCCGGCCTCACCAATGTGAACAGCCCCTATGCCAGAGTCTGGGCCAAGCGCGGCGCCGCACCGGTCATGCTGACACCCGAGTTCGACCTGGGCAGCACGGGCAAGCTCGCCGTTAGCCCGTGGAAGAAGGACCAGCCCTAGCTCGCGTGGTGTGTCACCCATTCGCGGAACGCGGCGGGGGCTGAGTACATGGGCATGTGGTCGGCGTGGGGGAGTACTGAGAGGGTGGAATCGGGGGCTTGGGCGGCTAGGCGTTGGGCCCAGAGCTGGGTGCCTTGGAAGTCGTGTCTGCCGACGAGGACGTGCACCGGTACGGCGAGTTCGGCGAATCGGGTCTTGATCGGCGGGTCGAGTTCTTGGCCGTGGGCCTCGGGCATGGTCAGGACGCGGGCGTTGGCGATGGCGAGGCCGGTCAGGAGTCGGCGGTCGGGTTCGGCGACCTGTGGGCACCAGCCGTCGATGTCGTGAGCGGCCGCGGCCGGGATGCCTTCGGTCGCGAGGAGGTCCTCGATCTCGGCGAAGTGCTCGCGCATCACGACGCGCGCGGCCTCCTCGACCGGCGACGGATCGGGGAACTCACCGAACGACGGCGCCAGGGCACACACCTTCATCACCCGCTCGGGATGGCGGTGGGCGAAGGCCAGCGCCCGGCGACCGCCGTCCGACGAACCGACCAGGACTGCCCGGGAGACACCGGCTGCGTCCAGTACGGCGAGCAGGTCCGCGATCTCGTCGTACGGGCTGTACGACGGTGACGAGAGACCGTTGTCGCGATAGTCCCAGGTGGTGACGCGGGCGAACTTCGCGAGCCAGGCGACCGTCGGGGTCCACATCCGGGTGTCGGCCAGGCCGCCGTTCAGGAGGACGACGTCGAGACCGCCGTCGCCGTGCTGTTCGTAGTAGAGGTACCCGTCAGGGACGTCGACATAGTGTCCGCGCATGCCCCGGAGTTTCTCGCCCGCCGGGGCCTGCGCACATCGGGAAGATTCCCTAGATGCCGCGCGACAGTCGTCGTACGGCGAGCTCGGCCAGCAGGGCGGCGGCGTCGGGGAGGATCGAGTCGTCGAAGTCGGCCAACGGCGAGTGGTTGTCGGCGGCCTTGTCGGGGTCGGCGGCGCGGCAGGCGCTCAGGTTGAGGTAGACGCCGGGGACCTCGTTCAGGACGTAGGACATGTCTTCGGCGCCGCAGCGCGGGTTGGCGCGTTCGCGGAAGCGGTCGGCGCCGAAGAGGTCGACGATCGTGTCGCGGGCGAAGGCGTACTCGTCGGGGTTGTTGACGGTGACGGGGTAGCCGATGCGGTAGGCGACCTCGGCGACCAGACCGTGGGCGGCCGCCATCGCCTCGACCAGGTGCGTCGAGGCCTGCTGGACCTTGGCCCGGGTCTGCTCGGAGAACGTCCGGACGGTCGCGTCGAAGAACGCGTCGTCGGGGATGATGTTCTCCTTGGTACCGCCCGCGATCCGGCCGACGGTGAGCACGACCGGGTCGAACACGTCGAACTGCCGCGTGATCATCGTCTGCAGAGCGGTCACCATCTCGCAGGCGACCGGGATCGGGTCCTTGCCCCGGAACGGCGTCGACCCGTGCGTCCCGGCGCCGACGACGCGCACCGAGAGTTGATCAGCCGCGGCCATGAACGGACCGGGCCGGCTGCTCCACATCCCGAGCGGCTGGACGGCGGCGCCGACGTGCAGACCGTAGGCGGCGTCCGCCCGGCGGCCCGCGGCTTCAAGCACACCCTCACGGATCATGATCGGCGCGCCGCCGGTGGTCTCCTCGCCGGGCTGGAACATGAAGACGACATCGCCGGCGAGCGTGGGCTGCAGCGCCGACAAGATCTTGGCCGCACCGACCAGACCAGCCACGTGCAGGTCGTGGCCGCAGGCATGCATCATGCCGGGATGCTGCGACACATACGGTACGTCGACGCGCTCGGTCACCGGCAGGGCATCCATGTCACCGCGCAGCAGCACGACCGGACCAGGCCCGCCACCACCCCGCAGTACGGCGGTCACCGACGACAGCTCCTTGCCCAGCGTGATCTCGAGCGGCAGACCGGCGAGCGCGTCGAGGATCAGGCGCTGGGACTTGGGCAGCTCGAGGTCGTACTCGGGGACCTGGTGGAGGGCGCGCCGGAGCGCGATGATCTCGTCGCCGATACCGCGAGCGAGCTCAACGGTCGCGGTCATGCCTTCGGTCCCAGGTTGAGGGCGGACATCACGCGCTGGGCGCTGGTCCGCAGTTCGAGCAGCTCCACGAGGTCGAGCCACTTCTCCGGGTCGTGCACCTGGCGCGGGATCTGGAAGTTGGCGATCGTGACCGGCGCGTCCTTGGCGACCGCGACCACCTTCGGCGCGACGTCCAGATAGTCGGCCGCGTCCAGGATCTTCCGCTTCACCCCGGCAGCCATCGGCGTACTCGGGTCGGCGGCAGCCGCGCGGATGCTGTCCAGATCGCCGTACGACGTGATCAGCGAGGCGGCGGTCTTCTCGCCGATCCCCTTGACGCCGGGCAGGCCGTCGGAGGCGTCACCGCGCAGGGTGGCGAAGTCGGCGTACCGGTTCGCGGGGATCTCGTACTTCGCGAGCAGCGCCTTCTCGTCGTACACGTCCGCACGGCCGACGCCCTTGGCCGCCGTGTAGACGACGCGGATGCCGCGGCTGTCGTCGATCAGCTGGAACAGGTCCCGGTCGCCGGTGACGACGTCGACCGGCATGGTCGCCTGGTGCGACAGCGTGCCGATCACGTCGTCGGCCTCGTGGTCGGCCGCACCCACGATCGCGATGCCGAGCGCGTCCAGGCAGGCGCGGATGTAGGGCACCTGCACCTCGAGGCGGTCCGGCACGTCCTCGACCTGGTCGCCCTTCGGCGACACGTACTCGACCCGCTGCGCCTTGTACGACGGGATCAGCGCGACCCGCCAGGACGGCCGCCAGTTGTCGTCCCAGCAGGCGACCAGATGGGTCGGCCGGTGGTTCTCGACCAGGCGGGCGATGAAGTCGAGCAGTCCGCGGATCGCGTTCGTCGGCGTCCCGTCGGCGGCCTTCATCGTGTCCGGTACGCCGAAGAACGCCCGGAAGTACAACGACGCGGTGTCGAGCAGCATCAGCCGCTGTCCGGTCCCAAGATCCATCTCAGCCATGAGGGGATGCTTTCATGCCGGGGTCCCACGGCAGTAGGGTCTCCAGGATGGAGGACCTGGACCGCAAGATCGTCGGCCTGCTCGCGGCCGACGGCAGGATGAGTTTCACCGACCTGGGCAAGGCCACCGGCCTGTCCACCTCGGCGGTGCACCAGCGGGTGAAGCGTCTCGAGCAGCGCGGCATCATCCTGGGCTACGCCGCGCTGATCGACCACACCGCCCTCGACCTCCCGCTGTCCGCGCTGATCTCGATCCGCCCGATCGACCCCTCCCAGCCCGACGACTCGCCCGAACGGCTGCGCGACGTCCCCGAGATCGAGTCCTGCTACTCGGTCGCCGGCGACTCCAGCTACATCCTGATCGTCCGGGTCGCCTCACCCGGCGCGCTGGAGAACCTGCTGGCCGTGATCCGCGCCCGGGCCAACGTCTCGACCACGACCACGATCGTCCTCAGCACGCCGTACGAGCATCGCCCGCCCGCGCTCAGCTGAGCAGGTCGAGCAGTCGCAGGTCGGCGAGGTACTTCGCGATCAACTCCGCCGACAGGTGCGGGAGGTCGAGCTTGGCGTCGCGTACGGCGGTCTCGAACTCCGTGGCAGGTACGGCGCCGCCGGGGATCGCGGGGGCCGGGTCCTGGAAGGCATGCAGCAGGGGGAGTAGCGAATGCTGCTTCTCCTGGTCGGGCAACGCCCGCAGCTTCCCCTCGAACCGGGTGAACCAGTCGCGGTAGTCGGCGACCCGGCTGATCGAGGCGCCGGCGTCGACCAGCCAGTCCACGATCGTGTCCAACGAGATGCCGTCGTCGTGCGGGTTGAGGGTGTTGTACGTGCTGAGGCCCTGCGTGGTCTGCTCGCCGATCGTGGTGATGGCTTCGGCGGTGAAGTCCACGGGCAGGCCGTCGTAGTGCGCACGCTCAGCGTGTGACGCGTAGAACGAGCCGGGCGCAATCCCGGTGACGACCAGGCTGAACAGCAGCCGGGTGAACATGTCCGGCACGTTCACCTGACCGGCGTACCGGCTGTGCGCGAGGATCAGGTCCGATCGGAAGACCGCGACCGGCAAGCCGTAGCGCTCACTGGCCTCGCGCAGCAGGACCTCGCCAGCCCATTTGCTCGCGCCGTACCCATTGGCGTAGCCGTCGTTCAGCTGGCGCTCCGGGCTGCTGATCCTGATGTCGGCGGTCTCGTCTGTGGTGCTGACGTCAGCCATCAGGACGGCGACGGTCGACAGGAAGGTCACCGGCTTGATGCGGCCGGTCAACGCCAGCCGGATCACCTCGGCGGTGCCGACGACGTTGGGACCGAACAGCTGGTCGTAGGGCAGCACGTGGTTGACCAGTGCGGCCGGGTGCACGATCAGGTCGACCGTGCTGGTCAGGCGATCCCACGTCGCCTGGTCGAGACCGAAGTCGGGCTGAGCCAGGTCACCAGCCAGCACCTCCAGATGATCGGCGGCCAGCTCGTGGAAGCGGCGGAGCAGCTCCGGGTCGCCGCTGTCGAAGACCTCGGTCAACCGTGCCCGCGCAGCCTCGGCGTCGAGGCCGCGAACCACGCAGATCAGAGTGCCGTCGCGTTCGGCCAGTCGCTCCAGCCAGTCCAGGCACAGGAAGCGGCCGAGGTAGCCGTTCGCGCCGGTCAGCAACACCGTCCGTACGGCGTCAGCCGGCTCCTGCTTGGAGGCCTCGAGGATGGCGGTGTCGATGAATGTGTCCAGCTTCAGATCGGCCGCGCGGACCACCGTGGCGCCGGCGCCGTGAACGGTCGCCGCGGTCGGGCGAGCCGCGCCGAACTGCTGGGTCTTCTCGATGTGTTCGGCCAGGTCGCGCAGAGTTGTTGCCGGACTCACCACCAGGTTGACCGGAACATCGACCTCGAAGATCTCCTGCAGCAGGCTCGACAAGGTCAGGGCTGACAGCGAGTCGCCGCCGATGTCGGCGAACCGGGTGTCCGGCGCGACAGAACCAGTCAGATTCAGTACGGCGCGCGCCGCCCGCTGCACCGCCTCCAGGGCCGGCTGGTTCGAACCGGCCTGGCGCAGGGCGTCCAGTTCACCCGCCTCCGCGGTCGCGAGTTCGGCGTACAGGCGTTCGAGCTGGTCGCCGTACCGAGCCTTGAGCTTGGGGCGGACGAGTTTGCGGACGCCGCTGAGCAGGCCGTTGTCCGGGCTGAACGGTTCGGTCTCGATGATGAAGTCGCGGGGAATCTCGTAGGCGTTGAGCCCGGCCTCGTCGGCGAGCTGCCGGATCGAGGCGCGCAGTGCGGTCTCCAGATCCAGTACGTCGCTCTCGGTCGGTACGACGACCGCCAACAGGTACGAGCGTGCACTGTTGCCGTAGACAAAGATCTGCCGGATCAGCGGGCTGGCGACGAACAACGCCTCGAGCCGGGACACCGCGACGAACTCACCCTGGGCCAGCTTGAGGACGTTCGACCGGCGATCGACGTACACGTAGCGGTCCTCGCCGACCCGGGCCATGATATCGCCGGTGTGGTAGTAGCCGTCGGCATCGATCACCTCGGCGGTGATGTCCGGGCGCTGGTAGTAGCCGGGGAAGAGGTTCTCAGCCTTGACCAGCAGCTCGCCGCGGGGATGCGGTGTGTCGGTGGTGAAGTACCCGAGCTCCGGTACGTCTTCGAGCTGTACGTCGTGCACCCACGGCCGCACGACCTCGCCGTCCACGAAAACACAAGCGGCCTCGGTGGATCCGTACACGTCATGCAATGGGACGCCGAGCAGGGAGTCCATGAACTTGGACAGCTCGGCGCTCATCGGGGCTGACCCGGTGCTCGCCCACACCACCCGACCACCGAGCAGCTTCTCGCGCATCTCGGCCAGCACCTGGTCACCCGATCGGTTGGTGTAGTGCTGGAAGAGGGTGTCGCAGACGCGGGGGACCAGGACCAGTTCGGTCGGAGCGACCAGCGCGAGGTCGTCGAAGAACGTAGACATGTCGGTCGAGGCCGTGAAGTACGCCGTGCCTCCGGCCGAGAAGGTGGTGTAGAGGCCGATGCGACCCATCATGTGGCTCAGCGGCAGGTAGTTGAGACCGATCCGGGGGAGGTCGGGGTACCGCGGGAGGACGTCGAGCCAGACGTTCACGACCATCCGGTCGGTGTAGATCGCGCCCTTGGGCGTGCCGGTGCTGCCGGAGGTGTAGAGCAGCAGCGCGGTGTGGTTGTCGTCGATCGGGGCGCTGAAGTCCGGTGCGGCCGGCAGAGCACGCCCGCGGTCGAGCAGTTCGGTCAACGTCTCAAGCGTGATCCCGGCGGCTGCGAGGCGGGTGCGCGCGGCCTCGAAGCCAGCGTCCGCGTGGTCGAACACGATCACGCGGCGGACCGTCGTACCGGCGAGGGCGCACTCGACTGCGGTCTCCAGCATGGCGGCGCTGGTAGCGAGAACGCGTTGTTCGGTCTCGGCGATGATCGGCGCGAGGTTCGCGATGGTGGCACCGGTCTGCAACGGCACGGACACCGCGCCCAGCCGCAGTACGGCGAGGTCGACGACGGTGAAATCGATGCTGCCGGCACCGATGATCCCCACGAAGTCGCCGGCCTCGACCCCGTGCGCATGCCATTCGGCCGCGAGCGCACCAGCGCGCTCCCACAGTTCGCCGTACGTGATCGTCTCGAAGCGAGGCTCCAGCTCCAACGACGCCGTCCGGGCTCGCTCGCCGACCGCGGGCCGATCGGCGTACGACGTCATCAGCGTCCGCACCAGGTCGACCAGCGGCAGCCCCGGCCGATGGACGGCCTCGGTGACCTCGGGGAGCGGGCGCGCGGCGCGGATCTCGGGGTCGGTGTCGTACAACGCGGCGAGGAGCTGGTCCTGACGGTCGGTACGGGCGGCGGGCACGATGGGCATCGGTGGGGTCCTCTCACAGCTCTCGGGGCAGTGCGTGGTGGTTCAGTTGCTCACCGTTACTAGACGACATCGTCTAGACGATTCCGTCAAGCGTCTTTAGGGTGATGTGATGATCGCCACCGAGGATCAGGGGGAAGTGATGACCGCCCGCGTCGAGACGCATCGCGACCGGCTGCTGCGCGAGGGGCTGGTGCAGCTGTACGCGCGCGGCTTCCACGGCACGACCGTGGACGGGATCCTGACCAGCTCCGGCGTCCCGAAGGGGTCCTTCTACCACCACTTCGGATCGAAGGAGGCCTTCGCCGCCGAGCTCCTGCGCGGCTACACCAGCCGCCAGCTGGAGCGCATCGATCGGTGGAGCGCGACCCCCGGTCTCAGCACGGCCGAGGCGCTCACCGGGTACTTCGGTGAACTGACCGGCATGCTCGTCGAGTCCGAGTACCGGCGTGCCTGCCTGATCGGCAAGCTCGCGACCGAAGTTGCCGTCAGCAACGATCAGTTCCGCGACCAGCTGAGCCTCGACCTCGACGTCTGGAAGCAACGCCTCACCGTCTTGTTCGAGCGCGGCCGCGAGCGTGGCGACGTCCGCACCGACCAGCCCGCCGCGGAGCTCGCGGACGTCGTCCTCGCCCTCATCCAAGGCGCTTTCGTCGTCACCCTCGCCACCCGCGACCGCAGCTCACTCGAATCGGTCGCCCACGCACTGGAGATCCTGATCGCGCCTAGGGGCTGATGTTCAGCGCGGTGAATCGCTCGCGCAGGTCGTCCGTCCAGGCCTCGGGGGATCGGTGGTCGGGGAGTGGAACGCCCGCTTCGCTGCGCCAGAGCGCGTCGCCCAGCACTGTGCGCACGTGCCACGCCATGATCCTGCCGACGTTCAGAGGGCGACCGGTGTAGTTCCAGAGAGTGCTGGCGAGCAGTTCGAGGCGTGGGCCGGTGCTGGGGAAGAGCCGGAGGTCGTACTCGGGGTCAGCCAGACCGACAGTCTCGAAGTCGACGACCGCGCGGAGCTGACCGTCGTACCAGACCTGGTTGCCGCCGTGCAGATCGCCGTGCACGAGCACCTGCGGTCGCGGGGTGGCCAGTACGTCGTCCGCCCAGTCACACCATCGCCGTACGGCGGAACGCTGGTCGGGGCGAACCCAGGTGGGGAAGCGCTCTCTGATGATCTCGGTGGTGGCCGGAGGCAACGCGGCGGGCGGTGGATTCTCGATCGAGGAACCGTGCAACGCGGTCAGGAACTGCGCGAGCTGCCGACCCGCGTCCGCACGGTCGATGGAGTCCACGACGTCGAACAAGGTCTCACCCGGTACGAGTGCGGTCACCAGCAACACCGGATCAGTGCTGCTCGCGACTACCTCGGGCAGGAGCGGGATCTGCAACGACTCCAGTACGGCGATCTCGTGGGCCAACCGAGCCGCGGCCGGTTCCGACCAGGCGAACTTCACCACGAACCGCCCGCCGACCACCGCGCTCGCCGACCACCACAACGGGTCGACCTCAACCCGCCCAGCGCGGAACACGATCGGCTCGTCACCGAGTTGCGGCGCGACCAGTCGTAACGCCGCCAACACGGCTTCCGGCGTACCGGCTTCCAACCACTGCACGGCGTGAGGGTACAAGTCCACGACGCACCAACTCCAGCGCTTGCGTGACCGCGGTGACGTAGGGTCTGGGGATGCGTCGAGTGCTTCTGAGTGACTTGTTCAGCACGTTGGTTCCCGGTGGAGATGCCGAGCGGAGCGTGCTGAACGAGGTCATGGCACGGCTGCTCGGGGTCGACACCGCCCGCTTCGTGCGTGAGTTCGACGCCGCGGCCTACGAGCGGTTCACCGGCGTGTACGGCGATCTGGAGACCACCGTGCGCGTGATCGCGGAGCGCGCCGGCGGCGAGCCCACCGACGAACAGGTGCTGGAGGCAACCAACCTCCGGCGCTCCCTCACCCGCCGCCTCCTGTTCGCCCCGCCCTCGGCCACCCTCGGCACCCTCGCCAAGCTCCGCGCCGACGGCTGGCGGATCGGCCTGGTCAGCAACATCACCACCGAGACCCAGCTCCAATGGCGAGACAGCCCGCTGGCCCCCTACTTCGACACCACCGCCTTCTCCTCCGAACTAGGCGTTGCCAAGCCCGAGCCCGCCATCTACCTCACCGCCTGCAGCGCCCTCGGCGTCACCCCGTCCGACTGCGTCTACGTAGGCGACGGCAACGACAACGAACTCCCCGCCGCCGCCTCCCTCGGCATGCACGCCATCCGCACCCTCGAACACTCCAACAGCCACCCCGCCTGGCCCGGCGACACCATCAACACCTTCGCCGAACTCCCCACCCTCCTGACCTGACCTAACGTCCGAAGGACGCGCGCACCTCGTCAGCGATTCTTCGGACGTTACGGGAGGGGATTCGGCCGGACCGGGGCCAGCGCCGTTCTACGTCCGAAAACACGCCGACCACGTAGTCGGGTTCTTCGGACGTTAGGTGGATGGCGGTGGGGCCGACGGCGATGGTGAGGAGGCCGGCTCGAGTGATGGGTTTGGTGGCCTTGCCGTCCACGCGACGTGTAGCCGAACCCGAGCGCGATCAGCGCCTTCGACGTCGTGTCGGGGATGGTGCTGGAGTAGTACTGCGATCCCTGCCCACCCGTCAGCATCGGATCGTTGAAGGTCAGGTCGTTCGTACTGCGGGTCCGGTCGCCGAACGGATACGTGCCGCGGATGATCCCGCTGAGCACGAAGGTGGCGGAAGCGGCCACGCCGGCCACCGCGACGGGCCAGTGGCGCCGGACCTGCATCGTTGACAGTCTCCCCGTGTCGTCCAACCTGTGCTCACCAAATGCAGTGAGCGGTGCGCGAGGTTGCGTGCGCCGGGGAAGTGAGTGCGTCCGCTCGGCTGAAGGCGGCGTGAGGAACGCGGCAGGTCGCTCTGCGTGAGCTTGCCAAGACGCTTGTCAGGACCAGCGGGCGTCGACTAGCGTGTTTATTAAAGCCGGTTGGATAATTGGTTGGGGTCGATGGAGACTGCACCAGGGACTGCTCATGCGGAGCGGTCGGCGAACCAGGTCGCGTGCCTGCGCTTCCTGGCCGATGCGGGAGTTGCCCAGACGGTCGGCGTGATCAGCGCCGAGACCGGACTGTCGCGACCCACGGTGCACGCCGTACTGGACGATCTGGTCGCCGCCGGTCTGGTGGAGCCGAGCAACGCGGCATCGGCCGGGCCCGGGCGGCCTGCGCGGTCGTTCCGGTTCGTGCGCGAGGCCGGGGTGGTCGCCGGCGTCGACATCGGGCCCCGCGGCGCGCGGGTCGTGCTCTGCGATCTGGCCGGACACAGACTCGGGTACGCCGAACTCGGTCGCGAGGGCCGTTCCGTCGACGAGACGACGGTCGCGGCAGTCGAAGCCGTCGCCAAGGAGGCCGGTGCAGATCTGGCCAGCCTCAGAGCGGTCGGAGTCGCACTGCCGGGCGTGGTCGAGGAGAGCGGCCGGCTCCGCGCCAGCCTCGTCCTTCCGGAAGTCGTCGGTCAGCCGATCGCGGAGACCGTCGCCGAGCAGCTCGGCTGCCTGGTCACCGTGGACAACGACATCAAGCTCGCAGCCCTGGCCGAGCAGCGCGGCGGCGCGGGGCGCGGACACTCCGACGTCCTCTATCTGCAGGTCGGCAACCGGCTGTCGCTGTCGATCGTCCTCGACGAGGAGATCCGGCAGGGCAGTCACCGGATCGCCGGCGAGCTCGGTTCCCAGCGCGGCATGCGCTGGACCCGCAACGCGCAGCGCGGCCAGCTCGTCTGGACGTCGCGGCCGACCGGCGAGGCCGTCCTGCAGGCCGCCGCTGCCGGTGACGCGGAGGCCAAGGCCGAGATCAAGGATTTCTGCGCCCAGATCGCGGGCCGGATCGCGACCGTCGTCCTGGTCGTCGATCCCGATGTCGTCGTGGTCCGCTGCGGCGGCGCCGCCGAGACCACGACGCTGCTGCGCCCGCTGGAAGCAGCCGTCGCGAAGGAACTCGTCGTTCCGGAGCGACCCCCGTTCGTCGCCGCCGCCTTGGGCCGTGAGGCAGCGGTGCTGGGAGCCGCCGGTCATGCGTTCGACCGGTTCGGCTCCGCGATCTACGGCGTTCAGAACTACCCGAGTCCGTGGAACAAGCTCACGCATGACGATGAGAGGAACTACCAGTGAAACTGGGAGTCAGTTCGTACAGCTTCAGCAAGCTCATGGCCCGCGGCGAGATGGACCTGGTCGGGGTCGTGGACTGGGTGGCCGACTCACCCGCCGAGCACCTGGAGATCGCCGCGCTCGGTGACGACCTGCTGACCGACGACAAGCTGGTCGAGACCGTGGTCAAGGCCGCGTCCGACCGCGGCGTACCGATCCTGAACTACCTGATCGGCGCCGACCTGCGCGAAGGCAGCACCGAGGAGATCGACCGGGTCAAGCGGCACCTCGACGTCGGCCACCGGCTCGGCGCCCGCCTGTTCCGCCACGACGTCCTGCCGTGGGGCTGGCGCGAGGAGAACCAGGGCGAGTTCGAGCGCGTCTTCCCGCACCTGGTCGAAGGCGCTCAGGTGCTCGCCGACCACGCGGCCGGGCTCGGCATCACCACGACCGTGGAGAACCACGGCATGTCGATGAACGGCAGCGAGCGTGTCGCCCGCCTCGTGCACGCCGTCGACCGCCCGAACTTCCGCGTCACCCTCGACCTCGGCAACGGCCTGTGCGTCGGCGAGGTCCCCGGCCGCACCGTCGCCGGGCTGCTCGACGTCGCGGCCGCCGCCCACGTCAAGGACTTCCATGTACGGCGTTCTGTCCCGCGCGACGGCTGGTTGAAGACGCTGGCGGGGGAGTACCTGCTCGGCACCATCCCGGGCCACGGTGACCTCGACCTGCGCGCGCTGCTCGCGCTCGTCCTCACCAAGCCGGACCTGCCCGTCACGCTGGAGTTCGAGGGCCTCGAGGCGGCTCCCGGCGCGGTCGAGCTGGGCCTGAAGAACGTTCTCGCTCTGGCCGAAGGAGCCTGACATGACGATTCGCATTGCCGTGATCGGTGTGGGCACGATCGCGCAGGAACACATCAAGGCCTACCAGGCGAACCCCGGCGCCGAGGTGGCGGCGCTCTGCGACATCGACCTCGAGCGGGTCAAGCAGCGCGGCGAGCAGTTCGGCGTCGCGCGGGTGACCGGTGATCGCGACGAGATCCTGTCCGACTCCGAGATCGATGCCGTCAGCATCTGTGTGCCGAACAACGTGCACGCCGAGATCGCCGAGGCGGCCCTGCGAGCCGGCAAGAACGTGCTCCTCGAGAAGCCGATGAGCGTCTCGGTCGCCGAGGCCGAGGCACTCGTCAAGGCCACCCAGGAGACCGGCAAGTCGCTGCAGATCGGTTACGTCCGGCGGTACGCGCCGAACGCGCTGGTCGCGAAGCGGTTCCTGGACGAAGGCGAGTTCGGCGACATCTACGCCGCCCGGACGACGATCCTGCGCACCGCCGGTAACCCCGGTGGCTGGTTCGGCGACAAGGACGTGGCCGGCGGTGGACCGCTCATCGACCTGGGCGTCCACGTCGTCGACCTCTGCTGGTACCTGATGGGCCAGCCCGCCGCGGCCTCGGTCTCCGGCGCGACCTTCGACCCGATCGGTGCCCGGGACAACATCCAGAACCTGTCCCGCTACCGCGCCGCCTCACCCACCCTCGTCAACAACGTCGAGGACTACGCCACCGCGCAGATCCGCTTCGGCAACGGCGCCGTCCTGAACGTCGACGTCTCGTACTCACTGCACACCCGCAACGAGACCCGCGTCGAACTGTTCGGCGACAAGGGCGGCGTCGAGATCGAGCCGGCCCTGCACATGGTCACCGAACGCCACGACACCCTGCTCCACATCGAGCCGCAGATCGACTCCCTCGGCTTCGACTTCACCGTCGGCTTCGCCAACCAGATCGAGAACTTCCTACGCATCTGCCGCGGCGAGATCCCCGCCGACGCCCCCGCCGAACACGGCCTCGAGATGGCCCGCATGCTCACCGCCATCTACGAGTCCGCCTCCACAGGCTCCGAGGTCAAGATCACCCACTGACGACTCGGCGCGGTCAGTCGGCGAGGTGCATCCGCACGACCCGACTGACCGCGCTGGGATTCTCGTCGAGCAGGAAATGCCCGCCCGGTACGGTCACGACCCGTACCGTGTCGGCGCGATGCCTGGGCTGCTCCATCAGAGCAGCCGGTACATAGCTGTCGTTGTCACCGGCAACCATCAGGGTCGGGACGTCGTACGGCGCCTTCCACCGCCGGCGCAGCACGAGGGCGCTGATGTCGCGCATCACGAACGCCGCATGCATCCGCTGCCCGGCCGTCGCCACCTCGCGACGCGCTGCGACGTCGGCATAGCTCGCCACCAGGCGGTCGGTCCAGATCGACCGGTTCCGCGCGTCCCGGGTGAGGAACCATGAGATCACTCGGTTGTTCGCTCCCAGGACGCGGCCGAGGAACGGGACCTCGAAGATCGCGGTGACCCACATCCGCCACAGCCGTGGAACGAGCCGGCGCTGCAGCGGCCACGGACTGATCTCGCTGATCGCCACGAGCCGCCGTACCCGTCGCGGTGCATCCAGCCCGATCCGGAAAGCAAGCCAAGCTCCCCAGTCATGGCCTACAAGATCGACCTCGCCGATCCCGAGCTCGTCGAGCAGCGCCATCACCTGCCGGGCGCGTTCTGCGGTCGAATAGCCGGTCGGAGACGGGGCGCTCCAACCGAACCCGGGAAGGTCTACGGCGATCACCCGGTGGTTGTCGGAAAGCTCTGTCAGGAGACCCCGCCAGGCGTACCAGTGCTGCGGGAAACCGTGCAGCAACAGCACCGCAGGTGCGTCGTCGGCGCCGGCCTCCGCCAGGTGGAACCGGATCCCGCCGACGGTGACCGAGCGGTGCCGCACCCCCTCGACGCTGGGCATCGTGATGCCGTCGCCGGGTGCAACTGTGGTCATGGTCGGACCTCTCGTCGAGCGGTATAGTCAGGAGCATGACCAATCTGCGGCCGGCCCGGAAGAAAGTCAAGGCCCTGACTAATCCGGTCCCGGGGGAGCGCCCGCTGGGCGACGTCCTGCGGGAGGCGCATCGCGCGCTCGTGGTCCATCTCGAACACGCAATAGGACAGGCCGGGTACGACGACGTCGGTGCACCGCACGTCTCGGTGCTGGCGACAGTGGACCCGAACGGCACCAGACTGGTCGACCTCGCGGCCCGTGGCGGGCGCACGAAACAGGCGACCGCGGAGCTGTGCGCGGCACTAGTGCGTCGCGGGTACGTCGAACTACAGCCCGACCCGACCGACGGCCGCGCCAAGCTGTATGTCGTGACGGCTGACGGCGGTCGGCTACTCCGCGCGTGCCGCGATGTGGTCGTCGACTACGACAGCTGGCTACAGGGACTGGTCGGCGCCGAGGCCATCGCCCAACTCCGCTCGATCCTGGCAACAATCATCGAGCGACCGGTCGGCGAATAGGCCCTAGTAGCCGCCGGCCTTGAGGACTTGGGAGCCGAAGGCAACGACTCGCGCGGTGCCCTTGGCGGGAACGACCAGCACTACTGTGTGGCTGTAGGTGGCGGTCAGGCCGGAGTCGTAGGTTGCGGAGCTCAGGACCGCCTCGTCGCCGTCGATCCAGCTGATCGGGCGGCTGCCGTCGGTGGCGATGAAGAGCTTCTCGGTGACGGTGAAGAAGGCGAGGGACTCGCCGGCGGGGGTCAGCAAGGTGGCCGGGTAAGAGGAGATGGTGAACCGGTCGGTGGACGAGGCGACGAGCGCCTTGTTCTGCTTGGCCTGAGCTGCGCGGTCCGCCAGCAGAGCGGTGACTTCGGGGCCGAGCGTGAAGAGCTTGCGGTCGGGGGAGTTGCCGCCCGCCGACAGGAAGTTCGCGAAGCTCGTCGCGATCGGACCGGTATGGTCGGAGGCGATCTCGCGGGCGCCGGTCAGCGGCGGCAGCGTGGCAGCCGCGGTGGCGGTGAACGTGCGGCGCCACGGCGTGCCAGCTGACTGGCGGACCCACAGACCCAGTTGACGCCCGCTGGTCAGCGCAGCGAACCGCATCGGGTAGCTGCTGTAGTCGGGTGCCGCAACCGTCGCTTGGGCGAACGGCGCGGGCGGCTTGACCGCCGCCTTTCGCAGACCGGCGAGCTGGTACGACGCCTGGGTGCGCTCCACCTGGTCGTCAGCCTCCACGGTGCTGGCGGCTTTGAGGTCACGGGTGCGAGCTGCCTTGACCACGACCTCGTCGTACCGGGTGAGAACCGCACGGCCAGTGTCAGCAGTGACCGCGGGACGGCTGAGGGTGGTGACGGTGTTGTCCACCGGGAGTCCACCGCAGCCGGCGGTGAGCGTCAGCACGGCCGCTACGGACAGCGCCGTACGGAGTGTTGCGGGTGTCTTGTCCGTCGCCGATTCCTGCGCGACCGCATCAGCTGCCGTACGGCGCGGACGGCGGCGGAACGTCAACCAGGCAAGGGCGATGAGCGCCAGGCCGATCACCAGTACGGCGAACGAGGCCAGGAACGCAAACGGGATCTCGATGCCGAACTCGAGCTGCACATCCACCGGTGCGTTGCCGGCTGCGGGCATCACGACGACCTGGTACGGGCCGTCCTGGATCGGCCAGGTGAGTGACTGCTGGCCGGGACCGGCGGTCTTGGCCACCCACCAGTCGAGCGTTGCCGGTGCGGCCAGGGGAGTGGTGGAGCCGGTGTGCTCCTCGGTGCTGAACGCGATCGGGTACTTGATCTGCACGAGCGAGGTGTAGGCATCGGTCTCCACGTAGCTCGCCACGTCGAAGTTGCGTCCGACCCCGACGAACACCGGCTTGCCGTCGAGCGACCGCGCCCGGACGTGCAATGTCGGTCCGTGCTGGTCGACCAGATTCGGGGTCGTGACCAGAGAACGCCCCTGAACCGCCAGATGCTGCTCACCGGAGTAGACCGTGTCGTCCGGACCGATCAGCCAGAAGGCCGCCGCCGCACCCACGACCGCGAGGACCAGACCCAGTACGGCGAGCAGAACGCCGAGGACACCACGAAGAACCCGCACCACAACCCCCAGGAGAACAACGAGGGCGTGATCCTAGTACCTCAAGCCACCGTGAAGGGGCGAATTGCACGAAGCTGCAAAAACGCCTCCGGTGCCATCCCCTGCATGATGGCACCGAAGGCTGATCGGGGCGGCTAGACGAGCGGGAGGAGCTTCTGGGCCTCGGCGGCGTTGCGGGAGGCGGCGGCGCGGGCCTCGGCGTCGGCCAGCGAGGTGGGGGCGTGCTGGGTCCACCAGGCCTGGCCCTCGGCGGGCAGGGTGTCGATCGGGTCGTAGTACTCGTAGGTGCGGTTCAACGCGTCCGGGTCCTGCTGCTCGATACCGGTGCGGTAGTTCTTCTTCCAGTACGAGACGCCGCGGACCTCGTCGTACTCGGAGAGCTGGTGCACCCAGCGCTTGCCGACGTACGGGACGTCGCAGACGATGCGCGGGGTGGCGAAGCCGGGCAGGTAGCCGAGGATGCCGTGCTGCAGGTGCTGGGCTTCCTTGACCGAGACCCGCCAGTGCTCGGAGAACGGGATCATGTCGCACATGTAGAAGTAGTACGGCGTGATGGTCGCCCCGTCGAGCAGTGCGAAGCAGAGGTCGAGCAACTGCGGGATCGAGTCGTTGACGCCGCGCATCAGCACGCCCTGGTTGCGGACGTCACGCAGACCGGCCTCGAACATCGCCTTCGTTGCCTCGGCCACCAGCGGGGTGACCGACTGGGCGGCGTTGACGTGGGTGTGCATCGCGATCATCACGCCGCGCTGGCGGGCGACGGTCGCAACCCGCTCGACGCCTGCGCGGACGTCGTCGGACAGCCAGTGCTGCGGCATGCCCATCAGCGCCTTGGTGGCCAGCCGGATGTCGCGGATGTTCTCGATCTCGAGCAGGCTGGTCAGGAACGACTCGAGCCGCGGCCACGGCATGTTGGCCACGTCGCCGCCGGAGACGACGACGTCGCGGACACCCGGCGTACGGCGCAGGTAGTCGAGCATGTCCTCGACCCGCTGCCCCGGCTTGGTGACGAACTTGAGCTTGTCGATGACCGGGGTCGAGTTTCCGACCAGGTCCATCCGGGTGCAGTGCCCGCAGTACTGCGGACAGGTCGGCAGCAGCTCGGCCAGCACCTTGGTCGGATAGCGGTGGGTCAACCCCTCCGTGGCCCACATCTCGTGCTCGTGCAGCGAGTCGCGCGTCGCGTGCGGGTGCGACGGCCAGTCGTCACGCCGGTCGGTGAACACCGGCAACATGTAACGCCGTACCGGGTCGGCGTAAAAAGCCTCGGTGTAGTCGGCGGCACCGTTCGGGACGATCGTGTTCAGCATCTGCGGCGGCAGCAGCATCGACATCGTCGCGCGCTCGGCCTGGTCCCGGGTGAGGTCCTCGTAGAACCGCTCCTCGACCAGATCGCCCATCACGTCGCGCAGTTGCTTGACGTTCTTCACGCAGTGCGAACGCTGCCACTGCGCCGAGCGCCACTCCTCGGCCGTGATGTCCTTCCAGCCGGGCAGCCTGGTCCAGTCGGGCTCCACGAGCTCGGCCCGGCGGTAGGCATACGGCTGCTCCGCAGCACTGCCGGGGTCGATCAGGTCAGCGGGACTGATCAGGTCGGTCACGAAGTCCTCCGAAGTACAGCGAGGCGATGCGGTCAGATGTGAGGATAGCGATAGAAACTGCTCTCAAAGCAAGAGTATGCCGGAAGAATTCTCGTCACACGCGCCTATGAGTAGTATTTTGCCCGACCGTTCAGAGGAGGACAGGTGCCATCGAGCCCGGTAGGACTACACCGCGTGATCACGCCGTCGGGCGTGTTGCCGCAGGCAGCGGAGCAGTTGGACGCCCGCGCCGAGATCTGGCCGGACGAGGTCCGGATCGCCGTCGAGCGACTGAACCTGGACGCCGCGTCGTACCGGCAGCTGGCCGGCACGCACGACGGCGACGGTACGGCGATCCGCCGCGCGGTGCTGGAGATCATCCGCACTCGCGGGAAGATGCAGAACCCGGTCACTGGTTCCGGCGGCATGCTGGTCGGTGTCGTCGACGAGGTGGGCGCGGATTCACCCCTTGGCCTCGCGGTGGGTGATCGGGTCGCGACCCTGGTGTCGCTGACGCTCACGCCGCTGCAGATCACCGACGAACTCAGCAGTTGGGACGGCCAGGGAGAGCAGGTTCCGGCCGCAGGGCACGCGATTCTGTTCGCCCGCTCGATCGTCGCGAAACTGCCGGACGACCTACGGCCGGAGCTGTCGCTGGCCGTGATGGACGTGTGCGGCGCACCCGCGCTGACTGCTCGCGTGGTCCGCTCATATGTCGACAAAGGCATTAAGCCTGTCGTGTCAGTAATTGGCGGCGCAGGTAAATCCGGCTCGCTGTCGCTGGCCGCCGCGCGCGACGCCGGCGCGGCCCGGACCATCGGCATCGTCCCGGTCCAGCACGAGGCCGACACGCTGAACGCGGCCGGCCTGGCCGATGTCGTCGCGCTCGCCGACGCCCGGGACCCGGTCGCCTTGAACGCCGCCGTCGAGCAAGCCGGGGGACCGGCCGATATCACCGTCGTCTGCGTCGACGTCCCCGGTTGCGAGCACGGCGCCGTACTGTCGACGGCCCCTGGCGGCACGGTCATCTTCTTCTCGATGGCGACCTCGTTCTCGGCCGCCGCACTCGGCGCGGAGGGGCTCGCCGCCGACGTGACGATGCTGGTCGGGAACGGGTACGTCCCCGGTCACGCGGAGTACGCATTGCAGCTGTTGCGGACCGAGCCGGGTGTCCGCGGTCTGTTCGAGAGCAGGCTGGCGGAGGATTAGCCCGTGCGCACACTTCTGACGAACGGTTCCGTCTACTCACCCGCCGACCCGCATGCGACCGCGATCGCCTTCGACGACGGGGTGGTGACGTGGCTCGGCGACGACACCGGCGCGGCCTCGTACGCCGACGGTGCGGACGAGGTGATCGACCTCGACGGCAAGCTCGTCACGCCGGCCTTCGTCGACGCCCACGTTCACACGGTCGGCATCGGCTTCCTGCTGAACGGCCTCGACCTCACCGGCGCCCGGAATCTGACCGAAGCTCTCGACCGCCTCGCGGCGCACGCGGCTTCGCTGCCTGCCGATGCGGTCATCGAGGGTTCCAACTGGGATGAGACCCGCTGGCCCGAGGGACGCCCGCCGACGGCTGCAGAGCTCGACCGGGCCGCGGGTGGCCGGCAGGTGTACCTGTCGCGGGTCGACGGTCACTCGGGTGTCGTGTCGTCCGCGCTGGTGGCTGCCGTACCGGGGCTGACCACGCGTGAGGGGTACGACGAGAGCGGCCGTGTCGAGCGGGACGCGCATCACGCCGTACGGGATGCGTTGTCGGAAACCGTCGCCACTGAGGACGACGTACTGAAGGATGCTCGCACCGCAGTCCAGGCGATGGCCTCGAAGGGCATCGGCGCGTTCCACGAGATGGCGGCGCCGCACATCGGACCGCGCTGGGAACTGCCGCTGGTGCGCCAGGCTGCCGACGAGCTCGGCGTGCACTCCACGCTGTACTGGGGTGAGCCGGGCGCCTTCGAGGTGCTCGACCAGTACGGTGTCCTCGGCCTCGCTGGTGACCTGAACGCCGACGGCGCACTCGGCTCCCGCACGGCCGCACTGCGGGAGGCGTACGCCGACCGCACCGACCACCGCGGGCACGCCTACCTGACCGCCGAGCAGATCGCCGAACATGTCATTGCTTGCACCGAGCGCGACATCCAGGCCGGTTTCCACTGCATCGGTGACCAGGCGCTGGACAACATCGCGCGTGGCTTCGAACTTGCCGCCGAGAAGGTCGGCGCGCAGGCCCTCGTCGCTGTCCGGCACCGCCTCGAGCACGTCGAGATGCCGAGCCCGGAGGCGATCGCTACCTTTGCCCGGTACGGCGTCGCCGCGAGCGTGCAGCCGATGTTCGACGGTCTGTGGGGCGGCCCGGACGACATGTACGCCGAGCGCGTGGGTGAGCGGTGGCGGGCGATGAACCCGTTCGCGTCGCTGGCCCGGGCGGGCGTCGTACTGGCGTTCGGTTCGGACTCGCCCGTGACCGAGCTCGGTCCGTGGGAGGCCGTGCGGGCGGCGGCGTTCCATCACAACCCCGATGAGCGGATCACGGTTCGCGCGGCGTTCCAGGCGCACACCCGGGGCGGTTGGCGGGCGGCCGGCATCGACGACGCGGGTGTGCTCGCGCCGAACATGCCGGCGACGTACGCGATCTGGCAGAGCGAGGCCGACCTCGTCGTCCAGACCCCGGATCAGCGCGTCGCCGCCTGGTCGACCGACCCGCGCGCCGGCGTACCGGTCCTTCCGGACCTGTCCGAAGGCTCGCCGGTACCCACTTGTCTGCGCACCGCGGTCGGCGGTCGCATCGTGTACGACTCCGAAGGATGGGCGACGCAATGACGCGTGCCGAGAAGAAGCTCGACCTCGACCCGGTCACCGTCCGGAAGGCGCGCACCCTGGCGCGCAAGGCCGGGCGGCCGATCGTCAACCTGGCCAAGCAACACACGACGGTGTCGGTCGAACGCGCCGTACTGCGGCTGGCCGGGCTGGCCGGTGCCGACTCCGAAGGCATCCCGTGGGTGAACCGGCTGGCCGACACTGTCCGCGCGGACGTCGGCCTGGAGCACGGGTTCGCGCTGCCGGTGTGGGACGCGCTGCTGCGCGGCGAGGCCGAAGACCTGAACGTCCTTGCCCAGAAGGCCGCCTCGGGCTCGGTCACCTTCCGGCTGCCGGAGGGCCGCGACGCGGCAAAGGCCCGTACGGCGGCCCGCAAGGCGGCGGCTGCAGGTTTGAAGCTGATCGATGGGCGGCGCCGTGAACGCGACCGGCTGATCAAGAAACACGGTGATCCCGAGCAGCGGCCGTGGATCTACCTGATCGTTGCTACCGGCGACATCTACGAGGACATCCCGCAGGCGCAGGCGGCAGCCCGGGCCGGCGCGGACATCATCGCGGTGATCCGCTCGACCGGTCAGTCGCTGCTCGACTACGTGCCCGAGGGTGCGACCCGGGAGGGGTTCGCCGGGACGTATGCCACCCAGGAGAACTTCCGGCTGATGCGGGCCGCGCTCGACGAGTCGTCGCGCGAACTCGGCCGCTACATCCGGCTCACGAACTACGCCTCCGGGCTGTGCATGCCGGAGATCGCGACGCTGGCCGGGCTGCAGCGGCTCGACATGATGCTGAACGACTCGATGTACGGAATCCTCTTCCGCGACATCAACCCGATCCGCACCTTCGTGGACCAGCGGTTCAGCCGGCAGATCCACGCCCGGGCCGGGATCATCATCAACACCGGCGAAGACAACTACCTCACCACCGCCGACGCCGTCGACGCCGCGCACACGGTGACGGTCTCGCAGCTGCTGAACGAGTACTTCGCCAAGGAGGCCGGGCTCGAGGACTGGCAGCTCGGCCTCGGGCACGCCTTCGAGATCACGCCGGAGATCCCGGACTCCTTCCGGATGGAGCTCGCGCACGCGATGCTCGCCCGGCAGCTGTTCCCGGACGCACCGCTGAAGTGGATGCCGCCGACCCGGCACATGACCGGCGACGTGTTCCGCGGCTACCTGCTGGACGGCTTCTTCAACCTCGTCGGCGCGATGACCGGCCAGGGCATCCTGCTGGTCGGGATGATGACCGAGGCGGTGGTGACTCCGTGGATCTCCGACCGCGACCTGGCCCTGCAGAACGTCCGCTACGTCTTAGGTGCCGCAGGCAACCTTCATGAGGACTTCCACCCGGCGCCGAACGGGTTCATCGCCCAGCGCGCACGACAGGTGCTGGGGGAGTCGGTTGAGCTGCTGGACAAGATCGTCGACGACGGGCTGCTGAACGCGATCGGCGACGGCACCTTCGGGCTGATGAAGCGCCCCCAGGACGCCGGCCGCGGACTGGACGGCGTGGCGCGACGATCGTCGGAGTACTACAACCCAGCGATCGAGCTTCTCGAGGAGGCACAGTGAGCATCATCCGGCCGTACGGAGACACCACCGGCGACGGGATGGTACAGATGTCGTTCACGCTGCCGATCCCGCACGACAAGCGCGCCGAAGGCGCCGCCGTCCAGCTCGCCAACAAGATGGGCATGGACCCCGCGCTCGTCGTCCACGCCAAGCCGATGGGCCCCGACTTCACCTTCTTCGTCGTCTACGGGCCGGTGAACCACCTGGTCGACACCGACAAGGTCGAGGTCATCGAGCGCGACTACCCGCTGCTCTCGCCCAAGGAGGTGAACCTGGCGGTCCGCAAACACCTGCGCCGCCGGCTCACCATCGTCGGCGCCTGCATCGGGACCGACGCGCACACCGTCGGCATCGACGCGATCATGAACATCAAGGGCTTCGCGGGGGAGAAGGGCCTGGAGTACTACCGCGAGCTGAAGGTCGTGAACCTCGGCGCCCAGGTCGCCGTACCGGAGCTGGTACGGCGAGCCAAGGCCGAGAAGGCGGACGCGATCCTGGTCTCGCAGGTCGTCACCCAGCGCGAGGCGCACGTGCTGAACACCAAGGAGATGTCCGCGGCCTTCCGTGAGGCGTACTCCGAGAACGCCCGTCCAGTTTTAGTTGCTGGCGGCCCCCGTTTCACCGAGCAGATGGCCGGTGACCTCGGCGTGGATCGGGTGTTCGGTCGCGGTACCACTCCGGGCGAGGTGGCCAGCTACCTGGTCGATGCCCTGGTCACCAAACGTCAACCGGTTAGGCAGAGTGCATAAAGGTGTCAAAGGCAACTATTGGTCTGTCGGCCACCCATCGCCGCTACATCCCTTACAGCCACGCGCACTATGCGGGGAACCTGGTCGACGGGGCTTACGTGCTGGCGCTGTTCGGTGATGTGGCGACCGAGGTCTGCATCCAGTCCGACGGCGACGAAGGCCTGTTCGCGTCGTACTCCGACGTGCAGTTCCTGCAGCCGCTCCGGGCCGGCGACGTTGTGGAGGTGAAGGCAACGATCACCCGCGTCGGCAACCGCAGCCGCGACCTGGAATTCAGCGCGTACGTCGTCTGCCGCGGCCGGCCGGACCGGTCCGAATCGGCCGCCGACGTGCTCGCCGAACCCCTTGTGATCACGCGCGCGAAGGGCACCGTCGTAGTACCGGTTGGGTGACGAATAGTTGCCCTAGGTAACAGTCACGTGGAGTGACACAGGTGTAACTTCTTGTAGGGCAGACGAAAGTGTTACAACGGGCCAAAGAGGCCGATGGAGAGGTTGACACCATCGTCGGCAGCGAGCATCGTTTTGGGAGTCGTCAGACCCCGTTGGACTGTTCGTCACACGGAGTTCGGCCACCGGATGATCCCGCGACGCTGACCAGGCCAGTGCCAGGCTTGAGTCGACGGGGGCTGAGATCGCCGGTGGTTAGCCCCCCGCGGGGCAGAGGTGGAAGAGGCTCGGCGCCCAGTAGACAACAGCCGTCCGGTTCGCATCCAGCGATCCGGCGGTTGGTCCGAAGGGCGCCGAGCCCCTTTCCGTTACATGGCCTTCTTTTGCTCCCCATATAGTTGGCACCGCCGGTGGTGCCGGTGGGTGAGGACTGAGGGAGACGGCGTTGAACCGGTTGAAGGCTCTGGGGCGGCTTCTGCCGCGTCTCGTGGTGGCGGTCGTGGCGGGCATCGCGCTCGGCTTCGCGTTCGAACCCCACACCCATCCATGGCTCACGGTGATCGCCGTACCGCTGTTCTACGCGGCGCTGAACGGCCCGCAGCTCTCCTCCAAGGCCGGCTTCCTGATCGGCGCCGGGTTCGGCATCGCCTACTACGCGACGCTCGTGCCCTGGCTGAGTGTGATCGGCGGCGACGCCGCGATCGCGCTGGCGATCCTCGAGGGCCTGTTCTACGCGGTCTTCGGCGCCTTCGCGGTCCGGGTGTTCCGGCACAAGCTGTGGCCGCTGTGGATCCCGTCGCTGTGGGTGGCGACCGAGTTCGCGACCGCGTCGGTCCCGTTCGGCGGCTTCCCCTGGGGGCGGCTCGCGTGGGCGTTCTCCGATTCCCCATTGGGCAGGCTGGCGGCGTACGTCGGAATCCCGGGCCTGAGCTTCGTGATCGCCGTCCTGGGTGTTCTCGTGTACGTCGTGTTCCGGCGGGCGTCGAAGTTCCGCGTGCGGGTGCTGGCCGTGATCGCGGGCGTGGCGATCTTCGGCGGGAGCGCGCTGATCAACCTGTCCACCGACGGCAACGGCAAGACCGTGACCGCGGCGATGATCCAGGGCAACGTGCCGGGCAAGGGGCTCGAGTTCCTCGGCCGCGCTCGGACCGTCACCAAGAACCATCTGGCCGCGACGCTCGACCTGCAGAAGCGGGTCGAGGCCGGTACCGAGGCGAAGCCGGACGTCGTCATCTGGCCGGAGAACTCGACCGACATCGACCCGTTCAAGGACGACGAGACCCGCGCGGACATCGAAGAGGCCGTGAAGGCCGTCGGCGTACCGATCCTGGTCGGTGCGGTCCTCGAAGGGCCCGGCCCGAACGAGCGCCAGACCACCGGCGTCGTCTGGGACCCGCAGACCGGCCCCGGCCAGGTCTACGCCAAGCGGCACCCGGTGCCGTTCGGCGAGTACATCCCGTTCCGCGACCAACTGCTGCCCTACATCAAGCGGCTGGAGATGATCGGCCGGCAGACCGCGCCCGGCAAGGTCCCCGGCATCATGCCGATCCGCGGCGTCACCTACGGCGACGTCATCTGCTTCGAGCTCGCCTACGACAACGTCATCGCCGACGTGATGAACGGCGGCGCCCAGGTCCTCATCGTGCAGACCAACAACGCGACGTACGGCGGCACCGGCCAGCCCGAGCAGCAGTTCGCGATCACCCGGATGCGCGCGATCGAGACCGGCCGTACCGTCCTGATCGCCTCCACCAGCGGCATCTCCGGCGTCATCCAGCCCAACGGCAAGGTCGAGCACAAGTCCGGCCAGTTCGTCTCCGACGTCTACGTCGCGAAGGTCCCGGTCCGCGAAGGCAAGACCCTCGCCATCCGCCTCGGCGCCTGGCCCCAATGGATCCTCACCGCCCTCGGCCTCCTCGGCATCGTCCTCGCCCTGGCCACCCGCTCCACCCCCAAGCCCCCACCAGCACCCCCCGCCCCCAAACCCGCCCGCCAAAAAGTCCCCGTCTAGCCTCACGCCACCCACCCACCCGTCCCCATTTGGTGGGTTAACCCATCCCGTCCCCATTTGGTGGGTTCACCCTTCCCGTCCCCATCTGGTGAGGCACCCATCCCGCCGCCCATTTGGTGGGTTCACCCATCCCGTCCCTATTTGGTGAGGCACCCTTCCCGCCCTCATTTGGTGGGTTAACCCATGAGGTTGGGGGTTCCGGACCTGCATGCGGGTGGGGAACCCACAAGCCGATGGGTGAACCCACCAAATGGGCGTCGCCGGGAGCGGAGCGGGGAGCGGAACTGGCCTCTGGTGGCGGGTAGGAGTCCCCAGCTCCGTTGGCGCGTTGACCGGGGCGCGGTGTTGTCTGCCGACGGACAGGACGTATACGTCCACTGGACTGTCCGGGGGGCCTGAGGGTCGGCGGTAGTGGGGATATACGTCCTGTCGTTGGGCAGGTCAGGTGGCTTGGGTGGCTCCGTATCCTGGGGGGAAGCAGGAAGGGGTTGGACATGGGCTGGTTGGTGGCGCTTGCGCTGCTCTTGGTGCCGATCGTGGAGATCTACGTGATCATCCAGGTCGGCCAGGTGATCGGCGGCTGGCCCACGGTCGCTCTGCTGATCGTGGAGAGTGCGCTCGGTGCGTGGCTCATCAAGCGGGAGGGCCGCCGCGCGTGGGCCGCCCTGCAGTCGTCGTTCGAGACCGGCAAGATGCCCGGCCGTGAACTGGCCGACGGCGCCCTCGTCCTGATCGGCGGCACCCTGCTGCTCACCCCTGGCTTCGTCACCGACATCTTCGGCTTCTTCTTCGTCCTTCCCTTCACCCGCCCCCTCGCACGCCGAGCCCTCACCGCCTTCCTCGGCCGCCGCGTGAGCCGCCTGGGTGCGAACGGCCTAGGCGGGACCCTCGGTGGTCCGGCCTCCGGAGGTCAAGGCATTCCCGGGTTCGGGGGCTTCGGCCCGAGCGCCGGTGCCAACGGCCCACGCCCTTCCGCCGACAACGTCGTACAGGGTGAAGTCATCGACCCCGAACCCCCGAAGTAGCGGTCAAACTCCCAGGCCGGTCAGCACGGACTCGATCTCGCGTTCCAGTTGCTTGCGGTCGTAGGAGACCAGTGCGACGTGCCAAAGGCCTTGGATGTAAGTCGTGAGCACCGCCGCGACCGCAGTCGGGTTGAGCGGGCCCGCGTAGTCGTCCAGCCGGTCTTCGAGCGCCTTGCGGAGGGCCGCGATCACCTCGGCAGCGCGGGTTCGTAACTCCGGATCGGCGATGACGGCCTCGTCCTCCATCGCGGCGAGCATGCACAGGCGCGACGGTGTGTCTGGGTTGTCGAGCCGGTCCAGGATCGCGCGGAAGAACGCTCGGACTCCCTCGGCTCCGGTCTCCGGCTCGTCGAGGGCTCGCATCCGGCCGGCGATGACCGTGGCGGTGTAGCGGTCGAGGCAGGCCAGGTAGAGGTTCTTCTTGCTGCCGACGGTGTTGTAGAAGGAACCTTCGCCGATGCCCATCGCCTTGAGCAGGTCGCGCAGCCCCGTGCCGGCGTACCCGTTGGCCCAGAACAGCGTGGTTGCCTCGTCGACCGCGCGGTCGTAGTCGAAAGCGATCTTGCGTGCCATGTAGCAGATGCTACAGTATTTAACTGTAGCGAGTGCTACATCAAACGCGAAGGGGCAGCTGATGACGCCGTTCGAGGTGCAGGTTCCACAGGAAGCGATCGACGATCTCAAGGCCCGGCTACGTCTGACGCGCTGGCCCGACCGCGAGTTGGTCGACGACTGGACGCAGGGCGTGCCGCTGCAGGCCGCGCAGGAGCTCGTCGACTACTGGCTCAACGACTACGACTGGCGCCGGTTCGAGGCGCGGCTCAACAGCTACCCGCAGTTCAAGACCACGATCGACGGGGTCGGCATCCACTACCTGCACGTGCGCTCGTCGTACCAGGATGCCTTGCCGGTCGTGCTCACCCACGGCTGGCCGGGCTCGGTGATCGAGTTCCTCGACGTCATCGACCGACTCACCGAGCCGGAGCGCTTTGGAGGCCGCGCAGAGGACGCCTTCCATGTGGTGATCCCGGCGATCCCCGGCTTCGGCTTCTCGGACAAACCGCGCGACACCGGCTGGAATCCTGTCCGGATCGCCCGGGCCTGGACCGTGCTGATGCAGCGACTCGGCTACGAGAAATGGGTCGCCCAAGGCGGTGACCTCGGCGCGGCGATCACCACCGCTCTCGCCGCCCAGGCACCCGCCGGTCTGCTGGCCGCCCACGTCAACCTGCCGCTCGTCGTACCGGCCGACCTCCCAGCGGAGCCGACCGTGGCAGAGGCTCGCGCTCTCGAGGGGCTGCACGAGTTCGTCAACGACGCGACCGGCTACGCCGACCAGATGAACACCCGCCCACAGACCATCGGCTACGCGCTCAACGACTCACCGGTCGCGCTCGCGATGTGGATGTACGAGAAGTTCGAAGCCTGGAGCGGGAGCGAGGGCCTGACGCGCGATCAGATCCTCGACGACATCTCGCTCTACTGGTTCACCGGCACCGGTACGTCGTCCGCCCGCCTCTACTGGGAGTCGATCGGCGCCACCATCCAGGGCCCCGAGTTCTTCGCCAGCCCCGGACTCATCGAGCTCCCGATGGCCGCGAGCATCTTCCCGTACGAGAACTATCTCCCGCCGCGTGAGTGGGCCGAGCGCACCTGGAAGCAGATCTTCCACTGGAACGAACTCGACCGCGGCGGCCACTTCGCCGCCTTCGAGCAGCCGGACCTGTTCGCCACCGAACTCTGGACAGCCTTCCGCCAGTTCAGATGATCGTCAGCTCCACCGTGACGGGGAACGGTGCGACGGCTTTGACCTCGCCGGCGAAGACGTCCGCGTCCCGGTATAGGCCGGTGGCGGGGTCGAGCACGTGGGTGTACACGAGGGGAACTCCGGTCGCGGCCAGCTCGACCCGCCAGTAGAAGGCGATGCCGGCCTTGGCGTACTGGTCGACCTTCACGACCCGGTCGGTGGTCTCCGAGCCGGGTGACACGACCTCGACCACCAGCAGTACGTGCTCGGGGCGGGTGGGGGAGATGTCGATCGTGTCGGCCCGGTAGACCACCACGTCCGGCCGGCGGTTCGTGAGCGGCACATCCTGCAGCCGGACGTCGAAGTTGGTGTCGGCGTTCCACTCTGGCCCGGCCGCGTGATCGAGCGCGTTCGCCAGCAGACGCGCGAGTCGGTTCTGGCGCTTGGTGGCACTCGGAGCTACGGAGATCATCCCGTCCACGATCTCAATCCCGACGCACTGCTCAGGGGGCCAGCCGTCGTACTGCTCGGCGGTAATTTGCCTGTGCATTTACGCCGGGGCGATCTCAGCAGTCATGGCGTACCTCCTGAAACGAGCACTTCGACCTCAGCGTACCTGGGACTGGTCCGCGAAGGGGCCTTTGCCGGTGAAGACGAGGGCGTTGAAACGGTCGGCGATCAGGTGGTGGGTGGGTTCGTCGGGGTGCAGGTTGTCGGGCAGGGGGTGGGCGAGGTTGTCCTCGACGCCGTACAGCTCGCGACCGTCCAGGTAGTGCAGGTTCGGGTCGTCGGCGGCGCGCTGAGCGACGATGCGGGCCAGTTCGGTCCGGATGGCGTTCAGCGAGAGCTTGCCATCGGCAACCTCTTCGGGGTTTCCGCGCGCAGCGAAGGACAGTCTGCCTTCGGCCAGCGCGGAGAGGTCCGGGCCGGTGGGGCCGGGGGTGTCCTCATGGATGGGGGCGAGGATCGCGGAGACCAGCAGCAACGGCGTGGTCGGGTGACCCTCGCGGATCGTGTCCAGGAGGCCGTGGACCGCCGGGGTGAACGCGCCGAGGCGCATCTCGTCGGCGTTGACGATGTTGATGCCCAGCTTCACGCTGATCAGGTCGGCCGGGGTGTCGCGGATCATGCGTGCGAAGAACGGCTGCAGGCGAGCGCTGCCACCGAAGCCGAGGTTGAGCAGCTCGACGCCGGCCTGAGCGGCGACGAGCGCCGGCCAGATCGCCGTCGGGTGGGTCGCGTTCGAGCCGTGGCTGATCGAGCTGCCGTGGTGCAGCCACACCGGAGCACTCACCGGAGACGGCTCGACCGGGGCATCGGTGCGCAAGGCAACGAGCTCGGTAGTCTCGTCATGCGGCAGCCAGATCTCCACGAGCTTGGAGCCGGCGGCCAGGTCGAAGCGCTGCGTGACCGGCTCGCCTCGAGTCAGCTCGGCTCCGCCGGTCGCCATGTCGAGCAGGAGGACGTCACCGCCGGGTGCGGTGCCTTGGGTGACCAGCGTGCCGTCGACCAGTACGTCGTACACGCCGTCCGGACGCGGGGGAGCGCCGGCGTAGTTGCGCTTGGTCGGCACCGTCTCCAGCTCGACCACGGTGGCCTCGGTGCGGAAGACGAGCCGCACGCCGGACGTCTGGGTCTCGACCATCTGCAGCTGTCCGTCGTACTGGCGACGCGCCCAGGCGGGCACGCGGTGCGGCAGGACGCCGCGGTCGGTCTGCTCGAGTTCGAGCGCGCCGCGCAGGATCTCGGAGGTGATGGGGATGGTGATCATGATGTAGTCCAGTTCCGCAGTAGTTTGTCGATCGCGTCGAGAATCCGTGACCAGCTCTCGTCGCTGCCGGGGGCCGAGTGGGCGAACGATCCGCCCAGCTCGAGGCCGATATAGCCGTTGAAGAGGCTGCCGAGCAGCCGGATAGCGTCGGTCTGGGCCGGCTCGCCGAGGTCGTAGCCGCGCAGGACGGCCCGGGTCAGCTCCGAATGCCGCCGCCCGGCCTCGACCGCGGCAGAGCCCGGATCAACCCGGTACTGCGAAGCGGCGTACCGGCCGGGGTGGTCGTGCGCGTAGTCGCGGTACACCGTTGCCAGCGCCACCAACGCATCACGGCCCGCCCGCCCGGCCAGCGCGGCCACCGCGCGGTCAGCCATCTCGTCGAGCGCGACCTGAGCGATCCGCGTCTTGAGGTCGTGCGCGCCCCGGACGTGGGAGTACAAACTCGCGACCTGTACGCCGAAGTGCCGGGCGAGCGCGGACGGGCTGACCTGATCGAAGCCGATCTGGTCGGCGAGCTCCGCACCGGCCCGGGCCAGCCGGTCCGGGGTCAAGCCTGCTCTAGCCATAACTCATTATGTGCAAACCTAAAGACTTTAGGCAAATGAGATCATGAAGAAGCCCGGATCGCGCCCTTGCGATCCGGGCCTTTTCAGTAGTACGTCAGGCGGTGCGCTTGGTCCGGTGCAGGTGCGCCGGGCCGATCTCACCCTTGCGGAGCAGATCCACGCGCTCGGCGAGCAGCTCCTCCAGCTCCGAGATGCTCCGGCGCTCGCGCAGCATGTCCCAGTGCGTGCGGGCCGGCTTCTCCTGCTTCGGCTCCGGCTTCTCACCGGTCGAGCGAGCGGCCTCGCTGCCGCAGTGCGGGCACTCCCAGATTGCGGGCACCTCGGCGTCGTGCGCCATCGTCACCTCGACCACGTGACCGCGGGGGCAGTCGTACGTGATCATCTGGCGCGGCGCGAACTCGACACCACGGTCATCCTCGAAGCTGACCCCACCCAGCCCCGAACCACGCAGTACGCGATTAGACATGTCAAACCTCCGAGATCGTCATCCGTGCCAACGGTCGGCCGGCCCGGATCATTCCCATTTTGGCATGCCCGAGCGCTATGTACGCACCTGACAGCACCGTCATGACGCCCTGTCATCAGGCGTACACAGATCACGGTGTGTCGTGGGCCACCGTCCTACTGACGCGCGAAGTTCACAGTCAGTTGCCAGGAATCAAGGACCACTTCCTCAGCAACCAACTCTAGCTTCAGGTCCCATGGTGCTACCCCGCCACAAACTCCGTGGCCTCAGTCTGCTCAATGTGGCCCTGGTGGCCATTGTCGCCGCGATCGCCGTCACGGCGTACTTCCTCTTCTTCCGCAGCGACGAACCGTCCGCGGCAGCGACCCGGCCGAGCGTGGCGGTGACCCGGGGCGACGTGGTGGCGAGTGTCAGTTCGAGCGGCACGCTGGCCAGTTCGCAGACCGCCTCGCCGCAGTTCGAGACCTCCGGGACGGTCACCCAGGTCCTGGTCAAGGTCGGTCAGGTGGTCGCCAAGGGCGCCGCGATCGCCAAGGTCGACCCGGCCGCGGCCGAGCGGCAGGAACGGATCGCCGAGCAGAACCAGATCGCCGCGGCGAACTCGGTGACGGCCGCCGAGGAGTCGCTGGACGACGCCGAGGACGCCAAGGAGGCGGCCGACGAGGCGTCGGCCTCACCGACGCCGACAGGTCAAGCTCAGGCACAGGGTCAGACCCAGACGCAGAACCCGGAGGTTGCCGTCAGCAACGCCGAGGCGTCGCTGGCCCGTGCGAAGGCGGACAAGGAGCAGGCCGACCAGGACGTCGAGGCGGCCAAGGCGGCGGTCGCCGCGACCACGCTGAAGGCGCCGATCGCCGGCACCATCACCGCGATCAACGGTTCGGTCGGCTCGGTCGCCGGGGGATCGAGCGGTAGTTCAGGCTCCGGGTCGGCGAGCGGCTCAGGCTCGACCTCAGGTCAAGGTTCAGCCGCCACCAGTACGACGTCCGCCGCGGGCACCGGCTTCGCGGACATCTCCGACCTGAAGGCACTCCAGGTCTCGGCCGCCTTCCCCGAGGCCGACGCGATCAAGATCAAGGCGGGCCAGGCCGCGACCGTCACCCTGAACGCCGAACCCGGTACGACGCTGACCGCGACCCTCGCGTCGGTCTCGCCAAGCCCGACGACCACCAATGGAGTGGTCTCGTACTCGGCCACCTTCTCGCTGGCCAAGCTCCCGGCCAACGCCCGGATGGGCCAGACCGCGAACGTCACCGTCCAGACCGCCAAGGCGACCAACGTCCTCTACGTGCCGAGTACGGCGGTCGTCACCAGCGGTACGACGACCACGGTCACGATGGCCGACGGCACCAGCCGCGAGGTCACCATCGGGGTGAAGGGCGGAAGCTTCACCGAGATCAAGACCGGCCTGAACGAGGGTGACCAGATCGAGCTCCTCCAGGGCACGATCGGCGGCACCGGCCAGACCGGTCAGGGCCGGACCGGACAGTTCCCCTCCGGTGGTGGGCAGTTCCCGGCCGGCGGCGGACAGTTCCCCGCTGGCGGTGCCCAGCAGCGCAACGCCGGTGGCACCCGGTGAGCGCAGACGCTCTGATCGACATCCGCGGCGTCACCAAGACGTACGGCGCGGGCGAGACCGCCGTCCATGCTCTCCGGGGTGTGTCGCTGCGGGTCGAGGCCGGGGAGTACGTCGCCGTGATGGGCTCGTCGGGTTCGGGCAAGTCGACCCTGATGAACATCCTCGGCTGCCTCGACGTACCGACTCGAGGTGAGTACTTCCTCGACGGGAGCGATGTCGCCCGGCTCACCGAGGACCAGCAGGCGCTCGTCCGCGGCCGGAAGATCGGCTTCATCTTCCAGTCGTTCAACCTGATCCCACGCACCAGCGCACTGGCCAACGTCGAACTCCCGCTCACCTACGCGCACCTTCGCCGTACCGAGCGGCGAGCGCGAGCCAACCGCGCCCTGGAGCTGGTCGGCCTCTCGGACCGGGCCGGCCATCGGCCGAACCAGCTCTCCGGCGGTCAGCAGCAGCGGGTCGCGATCGCTCGCGCGTTGGCGACCGGCCCGCGGATCCTGCTCGCCGACGAGCCGACCGGAAACCTCGACGGGCACTCGACCGACGAGGTGCTCGGGATGTTCGACGAGCTGAACGCCGAGGGCCGGACCGTCGTGGTGATCACCCACGAGAACGAGGTGGCCGCGCGGGCCCGGCGGCTGATCCAGGTGTCCGACGGCCGGATCGTCCGCGACGAGGTGACGCGCTGATGACGCCCCGCGATCTCTTCGGAGCCGCCCTGCGCGGCCTCAGCGCCAACAAACTGCGCTCCCTGCTGACCGTTCTCGGAGTCTCGATCGGCGTCGGCGCGGTCATCGTGCTGGTTGCGGTGGGCAACGGCTCGGGGAAGGCCGTCCAGACCCGGCTGGAGGCGATGGGCACGAACCTGCTCACCGTCTCGACCACCGGCGGAGGCGGCGGCTTCGCCCGCGGCCAGGCCGGACCGTCGTCCCAGCAGTACGCGCTCACCCTCGACGACGTGAGCGCGCTGTCCGACCGGCGCCTCGCCCCGGACGTGGCCTCGGTCGCCCCGGTGATGACAAGCTCCGGTACGGCGACCAACGGCGACACGAGCTACACGATCAGTCAGGTGATCGGGACGACTCCGGCGTACCTCCCGGCGACCAACACCCCGGTCGGAACCGGGAACTCGTTCACCCAGGAGGACGTCAACGGCGCCGAGCGCGTGATCGTGCTCGGCCAGACCACCGCGAGCGAACTCTTCGGTCGGGCCCAGGCCGCGATCGGGCAGACGGTCAAGCTCGGCGCGGTCGACTTCGTGGTCCGCGGGGTGCTCGCCAGTAAGGACAGCACCGGGTTCAACGATCCGAATGCGACCGCGATCGTGCCGATCAGCACGCTGCGCGCCACTCAGGCCGGGTACGGCGCGCTGAGCCAGATCGTCGTACAGGCCGCCGACAAGGATCGGGTCGACCTGGCTCAGGCCGAGGTCACCCAGTTGCTGACCGCGCGCCATCAGGTTCCGGCCACCACCACCTCGCCGTTCCGGATCACCAACTCGGCGCAGATCCTGCAGACCAGCCAGGACACCGCGGCGACGTTCACCGCGCTGCTGGCCACGGTCGCGGCGATCAGCCTGGTGGTCGGCGGGATCGGGGTCACGAACATCATGCTCGTCACCGTCACCGAGCGGACCCGGGAGATCGGGATCCGGAAGGCGCTCGGTGCACGACGGCGCACGATCCTCGGCCAGTTCCTGATCGAGGCGACCCTGCTCAGCCTGATCGGCGGTGCCGTCGGAGTCGGCGCGGCGCTGATCGTCACCCAGTTCCAGTTGGCCGGGGTCGCGCCGGTCCTGGTCCCGTCGTCGATCGCGCTCGCCCTCGGGGTGTCCGCCGCGGTCGGCCTGTTCTTCGGCAGCATGCCGGCGCACCGAGCCGCCGGTCTTCGTCCCATCGACGCACTACGTCACGAGTGAGAGGCACCATCCGATGAGCAACCAGACGCCCGACGAGTTCGCCCAGATCGGGTCCGACGAAGAGGTCGAGGCGGCGTTGACGCCGAAGAAGACGCTCAGCCTGCCGACGGCGACCGCCGTACTGGCCGGCGTGGTGGTCCTCGCGATCGGCCTGGCCGGTGGTGCCGGGCTGCACGCCGCCTTCGCGTCGGACACGCCGGCTCCCGCCGCTGCGACCGGGCGCGGGCCTGGAGGCGCTGGTGGGTACGGCGGCTTCCGGGGCGGCCAGAACGGTCAGGCGCCCGGCGGCGCCGCGGCCACCATTGGCACGGTCGTCTCCGCGACGGATTCTCAGCTCGTGGTGAAGACGCAAACGGGCGACGTCACCGTGAAGCTCACCGGCGAGACGGACATCGAGATCACCGCCAAGGGAAAGGCGACCGACCTCAAGGCGGGGGAGCAGGTCGTGGTCACGGGGCAGAACACCGACGGTTCGGTGACGGCCAATTCGGTCCGGCAGGGCGGCACCTTCCCGGGCGGCGGCTTCCGCAACCCGAGCGCGACCCCTTCCACCCGCTAACTCCTGCCGCTCACGTTCTGGGCGCCCGGCCAGCACCCCGGCCGGGCGCTCACTCATGTCACGGCCCGGAACAGACATCCGATGAATCATTGACCGGCTCCCGTGGAAAGCGCTATCTTCCGACGAAATGAGGTCCAAAAAGTACAAATTGGAGTGGGGCGGGATGTCTAGGACGTTGAAGTGGGTAGCTGTCGGGCTCGGCGCAGCCCTGGCGCTCGGGGGTTGTGGCAGCACCGGCCCGGAGCCGGTCGCGCAGGACGCGAAGGCGCCGCTGGAGCTGTGGACGCGGACCACGCCCGGTGGCGACGGCGAGAAGGGGATGAAGAAGCTGGCCGCCGCGTTCGAGCAGGCGACCGGCCAGAAGATCGAGGTCACCGCGATCTTCGACGACTTCGAGACCAAGCTGTCCCAGCGCGCCGCGCAGAAGGACCTGCCGGACATCGTCATGAACGACTCGTCCCAGCTCGGCACGATGCTCACCCAGGGCATCATCCGCGAGGTCGACCCCTCCGCCATCAAGGGCAGTGACCAACTGCTCGACTCCGCGCTGGCGGTCGCCAAGGCCGGCGACGGCAAGATGTACGGCGTCCCGTACTCCGCGCAGGCCTCCGCACTGCTGATCCGCAAGGACTGGCGGCAGAAGGTCGGGCTGCCGGTACCGACCGACCTGACCCAGTTCGTCGCGCTGGCGAAGGCGTTCACCACGAAGGACCCTGACGGGAACGGCAAAAACGACACCGCCGGCCTCGCCGTACCGGGCTCGACCAAGCGCGGTTACGCCTCCTGGTACTTCTCGAACTTCTTGTGGGGCGCGGGCGGCGACTTCATCGCCAAGCAGGCCGACGGCAAGTACAAGCCGGCCATGTCCACGCCGGAGTCGGTGGCCGCGACCAAGTGGTTCCGCGACCTCGCCTGCACCGACAAGGTCATCCAGCCCGGCGCGGCGACCATGGACACGCCGCCGACCAACGAGACCTTCGAGTCGGGCAAAGCCGGCATGTACGTCGTCGGTCCGTACCTGATGCCGCGCTTCGACGGGAGCCTCGGCAAGGACAAATACGAGGTCGTCCCGGTGCCGAAGGGCGCCAAGGACTCGACCGTCCTCGCGGAGGGCGGCAGCGCGTACCTGATGGCCGGGTCGAAGAACGAGGCCGGGCAGAATGCCTGGGCGTCGTATATCATCTCGCCGGAGGCGCAGAAGCTCGGGATGGAGGGCGAGAAAGCCTTCAACGTGCAGCTGCCGGTGAACAAGACCGTCGACGTCACCGCGGTGCGCAAGGACCCGCGCTGGACGGTGTACGCCGATGTCTACCGTGACCACAGCCGGTACGCGCCGAGCATCCCCAACTGGACGCCGATCCGGCAGGCGAGTGCCGACACGGTGAACGCGCTGATCGCCGACTGCGGACTCGACGTCGGCGCCGAGCTGACCAAGCTGGACGGCAAGCTGGCCGAGTCGCTCAAGCAGCAGGGCATCGGCGCGCCGTGAGTGTCCGCGAGGCGGAGGCCCGGCCGGCGCGGCGGGTACCCCAGGCGGCAGGACCGGTACGGCGGACGCCGGCGCGCCGCAATCGGCGCGGTGCGGGCAACTGGTGGATTCCGTGGCTGTTCCTGGCGCCCGCACTGATCCTCTTCGTCTACTTCAAGTTCATCCCGATGGCGCAGGCCCTCTCGATGTCGGCGCAGGAGGTCCGCCCGTACCTCGGCAACCTATGGGTCGGGACGGCGAACTACAGCGAGATCCTGTCGTCGGACGGGTTCCGCTCGGCGACCTGGAACACGATCGTGCTGGCGGTCGGGCAGACCGCCGGTTCGATGATGCTGGGGTTCGTACTGGCTCTGCTGGTGGAGGGCCAGACCCGAAAGCTCAGCTTCATCCGGTCGGCGGCGTTCCTGCCGGTGGTCGTGCCGATCGCTGTGGTCGCGGAGCTGTGGCGGATCATGTACCACCCGACCGCTGACGGTCTGCTCAACCAGATCCTCGGTCTGGTCGGGCTGGGCCCGTCGGGGTTCATCAACGACCCCGACACGTCACTGGCCTCGATCGTGGTGACGGGCATCTGGCGTGGGGCGCCGTACGACATGATGATCTTCCTCGCCGGCCTGGCCGGGATCGACCGCGGGCTGTACGAGGCCGCGGTCGTGGACGGTGCCTCGACCAAGCAGCGCATCCTGCACGTCACGCTGCCGGGGCTGCGGCCGGTGTTCGCGATCCTGTTCGTGCTGGCGGCCGTGCGCGGGTTCCGCGCGTTCACCGAGGTGTTCCTGCTGACCAACGGCGGACCGAACGGCTCGACCGAGGTCCTGATGACGCTGATCTACAAGCTCGGCTTCGAACAGAACCGGCTCGGGATCGCGTCCGCGGGCGCCGTCCTGCTCTTCCTCGCGACGCTCGTCCTGACCGTCTGCGTCCAGCTGCTCCGAAGGAGGCGAGTCGCGTGACTGCTGCCACCGAGACTGCACTCGGTCTCACTGAAAGCAAGAGCGTTGCCGCGCGAGTGGCGAAGACCGTGATCTACACGGGCCTGTTCGTGGTCTTCGCGGGGCCGCTGCTCGCGCTGCTGGTGAGCTCGTTCAACCACGTGTCGGACCCGACGCAGCTGAGCGTGATTCCGAAGAGCCCGACGCTGGACAACTTCAAGATCGCCTTCGACCACGGCGTCCTGAAGTATCTGGCCAACTCGTTCTTCGTGGTCGGCTTCGGGCTGCTGCTCCAGGTCGCCGTCTCGGTGCTCGCCGGCTACGCGCTGGCGCGCAAGATCTTCCCCGGGATGACGCTGGTGATGGTGGCGATCCTGGCCACGATGATGCTGCCCGAGGAGATCCTCGCGCTGCCGCTGACCCTGGTCCTGGCCGATGTCCCGCTCGTGCACGTCAACCTGATGGGCACGCTGGCCGGGATGATCGTGCCGCTCGGCGCCTGGGCGTTCTCGATCCTGGTGATGACCGAGTTCATGAAGGATGTCCCGCGCGAGCTGGAGGAGGCGGCCCGGATCGACGGCGCCGGCGAGTTCCGGATCTTCGCGCAGATCATCCTGCCGCTCTGCAAGCCGGCCCTCGGCGTGATCGGGGTCTTCGGCTTCACGATGATCTGGGACCAGTACCTGCTGCCGTTGCTGGTGGCAACGAACTCCGACTCCTACACACTGCCGCTGGCACTGCGCACGCTGCGGATCGACCCGGTGGTCACGCCGGGCGTCGTGATGGCGGCGTCGCTGCTGGCCCTGCTGCCGTCGGTGACGGTCTTCCTGTTCTTCCAGCGTTCCTTCGCCCGCGGCCTGACCGCGGGCGCGTTGAAAGGGTGAGGTTCATGAACCGCCGTACGTTTCTCACGACCGCAACCGCCGGAGTTGCCTTGAGCACCGCTGTCGCCCGCCCCGCCACAGCGTCGACCCTCGACCGGCGGCACGTCCGCTCGCTCGACGAACTCCGCCGAGCCCTCGCTACGGCGGGACCGGGCACGGTCATCACCGTTGCCGACGGCATCTACGCCGTACCGGCCGGGCAGCCGATCGCGATCACCGGCCTGCGCGGCCGCCCCCACCGGCCGATCGTGATCCGGGCCGAGTCGACCGGCGGGGTGGTGCTCACGGGCGAGCAGAGCTTCGTGCTCACCGGCTCGTCGGACATCACGCTGCAGGGCTTCGCGTTCCGGCAGAGTACGACGTTCGACGTACCGCCGGACTGCCGCCGGATCCGGCTCACCCGCAACGACTTCCAGCTGGCCGACATCCCCGGGGTGCACTGGGTGATGATCCGGGCCGACCACACGACGCTCGACCACAACGCCTTCCACGGGAAGACCACGCTCGGGATCTACCTCGGCATCGAAGGCGCCGGGACCGACCAGATGGCGCAGGGTGTGCATGTCTACCGCAATCATTTCAGCGACCACAGCTTTCCTGGTGACAACGGCGGTGAGCCGATTCGGCTGGGGGTTAGTCCGCGCGCGCTCTCGACGGCGGGGGCGCTGATCGAGTCCAACCTGTTCGAGCGCGCGAACGGCGACCCGGAGGCGATCTCGGTCAAGTCGTCGGGCAACCTGATCCGGCACAACACGATCCGGTCCTCACTCGGCGGCATCGTGCTGCGGCACGGGAACGGCAACCGGGTCGAGGGCAACTACCTGCTGTCCGGGAAGAACGGCATCCGGATCTACGGCAACGACCACCAGATCGTCAACAACTACCTGTCCGACATCGCCGGTACGGGCGTGGTGCTCGGCAGCGGCAGCGTCCGCGACCACTTCCCGGGTGAGCCGCCGACGTCGCGGACCGGCAACGACGCGCCGGACGGCGTCCAGATCGCGCTGAACACGATCCTGGACTGCGACAACGCGGTGACCGGCGAGAGCCACCGGACCCTTCCACCGCTCGGTTGCACGATCACCGACAATCTCCTGATGGGTGATCGAGGGCAACTGATGAACATGCCGTTCCAGGACGGCGTCACATGGTCGGGCAACCTGCACTGGGGCGCGGCGACCGACGGGAACGCGCCCGCGGGTGGGTTCCGGCGGGCCGATCCGCGGCTGGTCGCCGGTCCGGACGGGATCCGCCGGCTCGCGGCGGGGAGCCCGGCGATCAACGCCGCCACGCGCAGCTACCCCGATATCGACACCGACCTCGACGGCGACCGCCGTACCGGCCGCGCGGATGTGGGCGCCGACGAATACTCGCGACGACCCCACTGCCGGCGCCCGCTCACCGCGAGCGACGTGGGACCGCACGCATCATGAGCACGAAGGCGGAGGTGGTGGCGCCGAGCCAACGCGAGCAGGAGCTGATCCGGACCCACCTGGATCGGCTCCGGCTCGACCTCGTGGTCGCGGCCCGGATCACCAAGGTGCATCGGGGCTGGTCGCGACCGTTGCTGCCGGATCCGTTCTCGCGGCTCTACCTGATCCTCGAGGGGGAGGGCCGGCTCGTCGTGGGGGACCAGGAGCTGTTCCCTCAGGCGGGAGAGCTGGTGTACATGCCGGCCGACGTACCGGTGTCCTACGAGACGATCAGCGACAACGTGTTCCGCAAGCACTGGCTGCACTTCTCCGCGCTGATCGGCGAGCGCGACATCGGCGAGGTACTGACGCTGCCGAACATCGTGCCGAGCAAGTCGCCGGACGAGGCGGCGCTGCTGTTCGAGCAGGTCGGTGCCGCCGACCGGGACCCGCCTGGGCTCGCGTCGCCGTTGCGGATCCGGTCGGCGCTGACGGCGTTGTTCGCGCACTTCCTCGACAGCGCGCCGGCTGGTTCGGTCCGGTTGGCGCAGCAGACGACGAGTGAGACCAGCGTCGTGCAGTACATCCAGCAGAACCTCGGCAACCCGTTGACCGTCGAGGTGCTGGCCGCGCACTTCGGTCAGGACCTGGCGACCTTCGTCCGGCGGTTCCGGACCGAGTTCGGCCTGTCGCCGAAGCAGTACATCAAGCGCACCCGGATCGAATGGGCGCAGCGCGAGCTCACCACCACCAACCGCCCGATGGAGGAGATCGCCGCCGCCGTCGGGATGGACCAGTCCTACTTCTCCAAGGTCTTCCGTCAAGTCAGCTCGGTCACGCCGAGCGAGTACCGAAAGCTGTACCGCCCACGCAGTTGAGGAGACTCGTATGAAACGTCGCACGTTCCTGGCCGGCACTCTCGGTGTCACGGCCGCCGCCTTCCAGATCAGGCCCGCCTTCGCCGCGCCGGTCACGTCCCTGTCCCAGCTCCAGTCCGCCATCAACTCCGCCGCCGCCGGTACGACGATCACGCTGGCGAACGGCTCGTACGCCGTTGGGTCCGGCGGCATCACGATCACCGGCCGCAACGGGACGACCAGCGCACCGATCACCATCCAGGCCGAGACGCGCGGTGGTGTGACGCTGACGGGGCCGAAGAGCTTCGTGTTCTCGAACTCGTCGAACATCACCATCAGCGGGTTCATCTTCCAGCAGACCTCGACCCTCGACCTGCCGGTCGGCTCGAACCGGATCCGGCTGACCCGCAACGAGTTCGCGCTCGGGTCAGCGGCCAGCCACTCGGTCGTCGTACGGGGTGATGATGTGAAGATCGACCGGAACCTGTTCCGGGACAAGACGACCGTCGGCGTTTACCTGGTGATCGACGGTCCGAGCGGTGACGATGTCATTGCCCAACGCACCTATATCCTCCGCAACCACTTCCGCGACCACAGCTTCAGTGGTGCCAACGGCGGCGAACCGATCCGGCTCGGGGTCAGCAGCCGCGCGCTCGCCGACGCCGACGCGACCGTCGAGTACAACCTGTTCGAGCGGGTGAACGGCGACCCGGAGGCGATCTCGGTCAAGTCGTCCGGGAACACCATCCGGTACAACACGGTCCGGAACAGTCTCGGCGGCATCGTGCTACGGCACGGCAACAACAACCGGGTCGAGAGCAACTACATCCTTGCCGGAGACAACGGCATCCGGATCTACGGCAACGACCACCTGATCGTGAACAACTACGTCGACAGCGTGGACAGCGCCGGCATTGTGCTCGGCAGCGGCACCGAACGCGACCACACCGCCGGCGAACCCTCGAGCTCGCGCACCGGCAACGATGCCCCCGACCGCGTCGTCATCGTCCTCAACACCTTGCGCAACAACGGCTCCGGCATCGCCGGCGAAAGCCAGCGGACCGTCCAGCCCCAGACCTGCCAGATCCGCGACAACCTCTTGGTCGGCACCAGCGGCAGCCTGACCGACCTGCCGTACCAGTCCGGCGTCACCTTCTCTGGCAACATCCTCTGGGGCTCGGCGTCGAACGGCACCATCCCGTCCTCCGGCTTCACCCGCGCCGACCCCAAACTCACCGCCGGCTCCGACGGCGTCTACCGCCTGGGGAGCGGCAGCGCCGCCATCAACGCCACCACCAACCACGCCAGCCGAGTAACCGACGACCTCGACGGTCACACCCGCACAGCGCCGTACGACGTCGGTGCCGACGAGTACTCGACGGCGTCCCCGCTACGCCGCCCCTTGATCGCGACGGACGTCGGCCCCAACGCCCCCTGACCCACCTCACCAATTTCCTGGCTAGGCACTCAAATTGGGGGTTCAGCACCGTTAACCACGGTGCTGAACCCCCCACGGCGGTGGCTAGCCAGGGAAATGGGGCTGGGTTAGACGAGGGTGGGTTGGGTGTTGCCGGCTTCGGTGATGCCTCGGCGCATGTCGACGCGGCTGAGGAGGATGAGGCCGACCAGGAAGAAGAGGCCCAGGGCGACGATGGCGGGGCGGTAGGAGCCGGTGATCTGGTGGACCAGGCCGAAGACGAGGGTGCCCAGCCAGGAGGTGCCGCGTTCGCCGGCTTGGTAGAGGGAGAAGTACTCGGCCTCGCGGCCCTTGGGGATGAGCTGACTGAAGGCGGAGCGCGACAGCGCCTGGGTGCCACCGAGGACGATGCCGATCGCGGCGCCCATCACCAGGAACGGGACGATCTGGCCCTTCGGCAGCAGGAAGCCCGCGATCACGATCAGCATCCAGACGACCAGGCCGCCCATGATCGTGCGCTGCGTCCCGAACCGCCGCGCGAACCGGCCGAACGCCAGCGCGCCGAAGAAGGCGATGAACTGGACCAGCAGGATCGTCATGATCAGGACCTGGGTCTCGAAGCCGAGCTGCTTCTCGCCGTACGTCGAGGAGACCGAGATGACGGTCTGGATGCCGTCGTTGAAGAACAGGTACGCGACCAGGAACAGCAACGTCACCGGGTAGGCGCGGATGTGGGTGAGGGTCGCCGCCAACTGACCGAAGCTCTGCCGGAGGATGTTGCTGCCACGGACCGGTACGACGTTCGCCGGCGGCCGGTTGCGCAGCCGCACGAACGGGACGAAGGTGAACGCGCCCCACCACAGACCGGCACTGAGCAGACTGAGTCGTACGGCGGTGCCCTGGCTCAGGCCGAGTGCGTCATGCGCGGTGACGACACCGAGGTTGATCGCGAGCAGGATGAAGCCGCCGAGGTACCCGAACGCCCAGGCGCGGGACGAGACGTCGTCGCGGTCGTCGGGCGGTGCGATGTCGATCAGGATCGAGTCGTAGACCACCAACGACGACCCGAGACACAGGTTGCCGATGAACAACAGCAACGCCCCGAGCTCCCACCGGCCACCGCCGACGAACACCATGCAGCACGCCGCCAGCGCCCCGACCCACGCGAAGCCGCACATCAGCAGCTTCTTGCGTTCGAGCCGGTCCGCGATCGCCCCGACCACCGGCAGGAACAGCGCGGAGAAGAGCGTCGCGACGGTGACGACGTAGAAGGCGAGCGAGCCGGGGGAGATCCCCAGCCCCAGGACATCCAGGTTCGTGTGACACGGCTTGTCCGTCGTACCGACGTACCCGCAGGCAGCGGTCTCGGCGACCGAGGTCAGGTACGGCGCGAACAGCACCGTCCCGACTGTGGTGACGTACCCGGAGTTGGCCCAGTCGTAGAGGCTGAAGCCCCAGTACTCCCGCTTGTCGACACCGGCGGGGGCGGAGAGAAGTCCCATGCGCAGAGTGTGGCAGCTTCAGGGGACTAAAAGGTCACGACGTCAGCTAGCTGACTTCGCGGCGTTCGCATCCGCGGCCGCCAGCCCGGACCGCAGCGCTTCCTGTGCACCGGGCTCCCACGGACCCGACGCCGCCAGCGGGATGTCGGCCATGAACCGGCGCTCGGACTCGGGAATCCTGGCGACCACGAGGTCCGGGTTCTCGATGGCGGCCTGGTAGAGCTTCAGACCGTCGGCATAGAAGAGGTCGGAAACGACCAGCCGCCCGTCCGCCGCGCGCATCACGTTGGACGGGTTGGTGTCCAGCGGCCCACACCAGGGCAGTTCCTTGCGGGCTTTTTGGTGGATGCGGTTGATCACCTCGGCAAGCCCGGCGACCTCCGGAACACGCTCGGCGATCGCACGATGGAACGCGACCGCCTCACCCTGCGAGACGGCGCTCAGCCACTCCATCACCTGCAGATCCCCACCACCGGTCAACCGCCGGTGCGCCAGCAGCCGCGGGACCTGGCCGGTGTGCGCGGCCTCGCGATACAGCGCGGCCGTGTACGGCCCGACCGGATCGAAGGGACTGATCCGTACGACGGTCGATCCGTCGGGCGACCGGAGCGCGAAGGCCCAGTCGCCGGCCCCACAGCGAGTCCACCCGGCATCCAGGAACGCCCGCTCGGCCTGGCGGTGATCGGCCTCGGGCCCCAGGAGCGCGTTCACCTCGGCTGGCGTCATAACCCCCGAGCCTAGCCAGCGGAGGGTGCCCTCCGCAGCAGATTTAGCGTGCCGCGGCAACTAAGTCCACTGCCCTCGCTCGATCAGCACCTCGCGGAGCAGATCGGTGCGGTCGGTGATCAGCCCGTCGACGCCGGCGTCGAGCAGGCGGCGCATGTCGGCCGGATCGTCGACGGTCCAGACGTGGATCTGTTTGCCGGCCGACTGAGCGCGGTCGATCAGGCCCGGGGTGAGGACGCGGAGCGCCTTGTACTTCTCAGGAATCTGCAGGCAGGCGCCCTTGGACGGGAGGGCGATCGGGAGGAACCGCAGCAGCGCGGTCTCCAGATCGCCGTACCCGGTGCACAGGCTTGGGCCCAGGAGCTTGCGGATGCGGCGGACCCGGGACTGGGAGAACGACGAGACACAGATCCGGTCGATCGCGTTCGCGGCGCGCAGGACGTCGGCGGCCGGCTCCAGACCCTTCTCGGCCTTGATGTCGAGGTTGAAGCGGATGCTCGGGAAGTGTTCGAGCAGTTCGTCGAGCCGGGGGATCGGCTCGTGACCGTTGATCCGGGCCTTGCTGACCTCCGACCACGGCAGGTCGGCGATCACGCCGGTACGGTCGGTGACGCGGTCGAGGACGTCGTCGTGGAACGCGATCACGACGCCGTCGCTGGTCGCGTGCAGGTCGGTCTCGAGGTAGCGGTAGCCGAGGCCGACCGCGTGCTCGAAGGCATGGAGTGAGTTCTCGTAGCCGATCAGGTCCGGGTGCTTGGCGCCACCGCGGTGCGCCATCGCGATCGGACCGTCGTGGTCGAGGTAGGGGTACACGTCAGGAATTATGTACCGTTTGGCTGGTGACGGTACTCAGCCCCCGCCCAGACCTGTGGACCCTCGACCCGTCCGTGGTGCACCTCAACCACGGCTCGTGGGGAGCCGTTCCCCGCCATACCCAAGAAGTCCTGGCCGCGCTCCGGGCCGAGGCCGAGGCGAACCCGATGGTGTGGTTCCGCTCCGTTCCCGGGCGCCTGACCGCCGCCCGGCTCGAGCTCGCGGCCTTCCTGCAGGCCGACCCCGACGGCTTCGCTCTCGTGCCGAACGCCAGCGCCGGGGTCACCGCAGCCTTCGCCACCGTGCCGATCCGGAGCGGCAGCCGCATCGTCACGACCAATCATGTGTACGGCGCTTCCCGGTACGCCGCTGAGCGGGTCGCGCGGGTTCACGGCGCCGAGCTGTTCGTGGTCGACGTACCGATGCAGGCCGACGACGACACGGTGGTCGCACTGATCGAACCCGCGCTCGACAACGCCTCCGTGCTGCTCGTCGACCACGTCAGCGCCGCGACCGGCACCATCCTGCCGATTGCCCGACTGGTCGAGCTGGCCCACAGCCACGACGTACCGGTGATCGTCGACGGGGCCCATGCGCCCGCGCTGATCGACGCGCCCACCGGGGACGGCGCCGACTTCTGGACCGGCAACTTCCACAAGTGGCCGGCCGCTCCGCGCGCGACCGCCGGGCTGGTCGTCGCCGAGAAGTGGCGCGAGGCGGTCCTCCCGCTCATCACCTCTTGGTCCGAGTACGACGAGCGCCTGCCGGAGCGGTTCGACATGCAGGGCACCCAGGACTACGCGGCGTGGATCGCGGCGCCCGAGTCGCTGCGCGTGCTCGCCGAGCTGCAGTGGTCGGTACGGCGGCCGCAGATCACCGCGATGCTCGAAGAGGGCGCGCGATTGGTGGCGAAGTCACTCGGTACGTCGGTCGGTGACGTACCGAATCCCGCGCCGACCCTGCGTCTGGTCGAGCTGCCGATGGCGGTCGCCGACGCCGAGCCGTTCAAGGCGCACGTGTCCAACGAGCTGCAGGTCGAGATCACTCTCACCGGCTTCGAGGGCCGCTCGTACATCCGGCTCTCGGCCCACGCCTACAACACCCCCGAGTGCTACCGGAAACTGTCGGAGGGGCTTCCTAGAGTCCTCGCATGAACGAGATCGAGGCCTCCTACAACACCGTCGCGACCGACTATCACGCCCTCCTCAAAGACCTGGTGAGCAAGGGCGTAGCCGAGCGCATGATGCTCATGTACTTCGGCGAGAAGGTCCCACCCGGCCCGATCGCCGACCTCGGCTGCGGCACCGGCCGCATCACCTCCCACCTGGCCGCGGCGGGTCTCGACGTCTTCGGTATCGACCTCAGCCCCGGCATGATCGACGTCGCCCGCGAGAACTACCCGCACCTGCGCTTCGACGTCGGCTCAGTCTTCGACCTCGACCTCAAAGACAACGAGCTAGCCGGCGCCCTCCTCTGGTACTCACTCGTCCACACCCCCCGCTCGCAACTCCCCGCCGCCTTCGCCGAGGCCCACCGAGTCCTCCAGCCTGGTGGCCACCTCGTCTACGGCTACAAAGCAGCCCCTGGTGCTCAGGACGGAGGTCCGGCCTACCACCTGAGTAGTGCCTATGGACACGAGGTCGATCTCGACGTCTATCTGCAGGAACCGGCGGACGTGGCGACGCTCCTGGCTGAGGCTGGTTTCGAGGAGGTCGCGACCCTTACGCATGCTGCTGAGTGGGGGGAGAAGCAGCCGCAGGGTTATGCATTGGTGCGCAAACCGCTTACGCCATGACCAGGTCGATGGAGTCTAGTTCGGCGAAGCAGGTGCGGAAGCTGAACTTGAAGGTGTTCGGGCCGGCGTTCAGGTTCACGTCGAGCGCCTGATCGGTCCACGCCTCCCACCCGTACGACGGGTACTCGACCACCCGGGCCGCTCCGCCGTTCACACTGAGGTTGTGGGAGCAGATCCCACCGGTCCCGTTCCCACTCCGCACGAACACGCGGAAATTCCCGGCGTACGGCGCGTTGACCGTCACAGTGGCCGAGCTGGACGCGTCGTCGATCCACCCGGCCTTCCCGTTGTTCGAGGCCAACGGAGTCGTTGCACTGTGCGCCTTCCCGGCGAACACGGCGCTCTCAGCCTCGATACGGACAATCGGAGACCCGACCAGGGCGGCGTACCACTGAGCCGCCAGCTTGGTGTTCCCGCTGTGCGTCAGGTGAATGCCGTCACTGGCCACGTCGGTGGCGGCGAGAGCCGAACGGCTGTCGACGAACCGCACCTTCTTCCCTTCAGCCGCCAACTTCGCCACTACGAACGGCAGTTGGTTGTTGAACGCAGCCGCCCGCGCGTTCGTCGCAGCATCAGCCATCGGCCCGACGGTCGACACATACACCGCCAGATCCGGTCGTACGGCGTACATGGTCCTGATCAGCGTCTCGAGCCGGGCCGGTGCGGCGGCGAGGTTCAGGTTCTGCAATACGTCGTTCGCGCCGGCGTGCAGCAGGATCGTGTCCGGCTGATAGGTCTGCATCCGGTCTGTGGCGACAGCCGTCAGCTGATCGATCACCCACCCGCCATGACCCTCGTGGTTGCGGTCCGGCAGGTTCGCCGGCGTCGCGTCGGTGACCGAGCCGACGAAGTCCACGGGTTGACTCGATGAGGTGAGCATCCAGTACAGGTCGGTGCGGTAGCCGCCCGGGATGCTACCCGCGGTCGTCGACGATCCCAGCGGCATGATCTTGACCGGGGCGGCCGTCGGCACTGCCGAGGCGGGCGGAGTGGCGGCGGTGAGCGGGAGGAGTGCGGGCAGCATCAGCAGCCCGGCCAGGAAGCGTCGCATGCGAGCACTGTCCCAGCCGGGCGCTTGGATCGGTATACGTTCGATCGAGGTCGAAGGGCCTCAGCCCTTGATCGCCCCGGATGTCATCCCGGCGACGATCTGACGGTTGAAGAAGAGGAACATGATCAGCGGCGGAATCGTGATCAGCAGGATGTTCATGAACAGCAGGTTGTACTGCGTCGAGTACTGACTGGAGAAGTTGTAGAGCGTGAGCTGGACGGTGGCGTTCTTGTCGCCCGGCAGGAAGTAGAGCGGGTTCACGAAGTCGTTGAAGACCGCCACCGACTGCACCACCACGACCGTCACGACGACCGATCTCAGCAGCGGGAAGATCACCCCGAAGAACAGCCGCAGCGGTCCCGCGCCGTCGATGATCGCCGCCTCGTCCAGCTCCCGCGGAATCGTCGACACGAAGGCGCGGAACAGCAAGATGCAGAACGACAACCCGTAGGCGATCTCGATCAGCATCAACCCCGGCATGGTCCGGAACAACCCGAACTTCTGCAGCACCCAGATCGTCGGTACGACGGCCGGCGGGATGATCAGCCCGGCCAGCACCAGGAAGTTGATGAATCCGTTCCACCGGCTCTTGCGCCGCTGCAGCACGAAGCCGGCCATCGCCGCGAGCACCACCATCCCGCCCACGCTGACAACGGTCAGGATGGTCGAGTTGATGAACGCGATCACCAGCATGTAGTCGCGGGCCTCGACCACCTCGATGAAGTTCTGCACGAACCGGAACTGATGCGGCCAGGAGAAGTCCAGCAGCGCGGACTGCTGCCGGTCCTTGACCGCGGTCAGGATGATGAACGCGAACGGCACCAGGAACACCACCACCGACGCGACGATCGCGACCGCGCTCAGCGCGAGCTTGCGCCCCGGCCGATGGTTGACGAGCTCCGCCGTACTCACATGTCCACCTCCTGCCGGTTCAGGAACCACGACAGCGGTACGACGATCGCCGTCACCACCACGAACAGGACGACGTTCCCGGCGGTCGACAGACCGTAGAAGCCGGCCTGGTACTGCTTGTAGATCACTGACGCGATCACGTCCGAGGTGAAGCCTGGTCCGCCCCGCGTCATCGCCCAGATCAGGTCGAACGACCGCAGTCCACCGATCAACGACAAGATGATCACCGTCACGGTCGCCGGCCGCGACAGCGGCAGCACGATCCGCCGGAACGTCTCCCACGAACTCGCCCCGTCGACCCGGGCGGCCTCCATGTACTCGCGCGGGATCGACACGATCCCGGCGATATAGATCAGCGTGGCCAGGCCGACGCCCTTCCAGACATCGACCGCGGCCACAGACAGCAGCGCCCATTTCGGATCGGTCAACCACCCCGGTCCGTCGATCCCGATCACGCTCAGCGCGCCGTTGATGAGCCCGCGTTCCGGGTTCATCAACACCGTGAAGGTCAGCCCGACACCGATCGTCGACACCAGCACCGGGAAGAACACGACCGACCGAAGGTAGCCGCGGGCAACGATCTGCGAGGTGAGCAGGACCGCGAGCAGCAATCCGAGCACCACCTTCGACCCGGACGTGACGACCGCGTAGATCAGCGTGTTGGTGAAGCCCTTGAGCAGCGCCGGCTCCTGGAAGAACAGCTTGAAGTTGTCGAACCCGATGAACTTGGACTCGAACAGGGTCCACCGGGTCAGGCTGAAGTAGAGCGAGGCGAACGTCGGGACCAGGAACAGCACGCCGTAGATCAGGGCCGTCGGCAGGTAGAACCAGTTCGAGTACGGGCGGTACACCCTCACCATCCCGCTAGCCCCAACTGCTGCGCTTGCTTCTTCACGTCCTCGTCGTACCGGGCGGCTCCGTCCTTCGCCTTACGGATACCGGAGCCGACCTCGACCGTGATCTGCTCGAGCGACGGACCCTTGACCGGCGACAGGAACTCCAGCGCGAGGCTGGACCCGCCGGGCTTGTCGAGGTAGGGCTGCATGTCCTTGATCGCCTGCGGTACGTCGGCCGGCAGCGTGCACCCCTTGACGGCGTACGGGCCGGTCGGGGCCGCTGCCTTGGACAGCGAGGCACACCCTTCGGGGCTCGCGAGGAAGGCGAGGAACTTCTTCGCCGCGTCGAGCTTGTCGCCGGTCGTCGTCTTCGGGATGTAGTTGCCGCCCGGCGTCCACAGCGTCAGGCCGTTCTTGCTCGCGTCGTCACCAGGCAACGCGAAGAAGCCGACGTTCTTGGCCGCGTCCGGGTAGGTCGAGACCATGTTCGCGACCGTACCGGTCAGGTTCGGGTAGTGCGCACCCTTGCCTTGGGCAAGCATCCGGAGGCCGTCCGGGAGCTTGGCGGAGGCGAAGTCCTTGTTCTCGTAGCCCGCGTCGTGGACGGCCTCGGTGTGCTCGAAACCCTTCACCGCAGCCGCGGAGGTGGCGTACTTCGCCTGGTTCTTGGTGTAGCGGTCGGCGAAGTCGGGCTCGGCCGCGGCCACGTTGTGGAAGTCGCCGAGGACGAACAGCTGCGAGGTCCAGGTCTCGCCGTAGGTCTGGATCACCGGCGCGACCCCACCACCGGCCGCCTTGATCCTGGCGTTGTTGGCCATGAACTCGGCCCATGTCGTCGGGATCTTCAGCCCGAGCTTGGTGTAGACCGGGATGCTGTAGAGCACCCCGCCGCCCATGAACCCGCCACCCGGTACGCCGTACACCTGGCCGTCGGCGGTGACGGTCTTGGTGAAGTTCTCGTCGAGATCCTTGAGGTACGGCTGGTCGCTGAGCGGGACCAGGTTCTTCTGCGGAGCGATCGCCTGGAACAACGAGCCGGTGTTGTAGTTGAACACCTCGGGCATGTCACCGGTCGCCAGCCGGGTCTTGACCAGGTTGTCGCCTTCGGTACCGGCCGGCCGGGTCTCGGTCTTGATCGTGATCCCGGGGTTCTTCGCGGTGAAGTCCTTGACCAGCTGATCGGCGGTCTTGATGTCCTGGTCCTGATTGCCGATCAGGTAGGTGATCGTGACCGAGCCTCCGCCCGAGTCGTCGCTGGAGCCGAGACTGCCCGCGCTGCACGCGGTCAGGGCGAGAGAGCCGAGCGCGAGTACGACGGCTCCTCGCATGCCTGGGCGGAACGTCATCATGACCTCCTAGGGGATAAGTGCGTGATCAGTGGTTGAGGAGGGCTTCCAGAGCGGAGCGCAGTGCGCCGGAGTCGCTGGCCACCTCCTTCAGACGGGTCGCAGGCTGATCGAGGTAGGGCGCGAGCCGGGCGGCCAGCGCGGCGTCGTCGGTCGCGAAACCGCTCTCCAGCGCTCCCGCGACGACGGCGTTCCAGCTCGGTTCGTGATCGATGAGTTGCCGCACGGTCGGCGCCGAGGCGAGCGTCGGCGGCTCGACATCGGGTGCCGTCCACTCGTGCGTGCCGTGGCCGACCTCCACCGGACCATCAGACCCCGGTACGACGACCTGTGCGCGAGCGCCGACGGGAACGGTCACGGAGAGCGCTATCTCACCGTTGCTGCGGGACCACGCGACCGCGGCTTCGCCGTACGGGGTGAGGTGTTTCGCCGAGGCGCTGGCGAGGTGCGTCGAGATCAGCGGATCGACGACGAGAGAGCGGTATCCCGGTTCTCCCGGAGCGAGTCCGGCGACGCGGCGGTGCATCCAGTCGGCGACGGCGCCGAGCGCGTAGTGGTTGAACGAGGTCATCTCGCCGGGGTTGATGCTGCCGTCGGGAAGCATGCTGTCGTAGCGTTCCCAGACCGTGGTCGCGCCCATCGTCACGGCGTACAGCCAGGACGGGCAGTGCGTCTGCAGCAGCAGGCGGTAGGCGATGTCGGTGTACCCGGCATCCGTCAGCGCGTCCGCGATCAGCGGCGTACCGACGAATCCGGTGCTGATCCGGAACGCCGCCGACCGGACCAGATCGGCTAACCGTGCACCTGCTCGCATCCGCTGCTCGTCCTCAGGCAGCAGCGCCCACTGCAGGGCAAGCGCATACGCCGTCGGTGCGTCGCTGAGCACTCTGCCGCCATCGGTGACGTACTCGGCCGCGAACGCCTTCCGCACCTGAGCAGCCAGATCGCGATAGTCGGTGGCGAGATCGCGCTCTCCCACGATCTCGGCCGCTTGGGCCACCACCTCGGCCGAGCGCGCGAGATGCGCGGTGGCGATCACATCCGGGTTGGCCTGGGCCTTGGCCGCGTTCTCCGGGGGAGCGGTCGGGTCGAGCCAGTCCCCGAACTGGAACCCGCCGGCCCACAACAGGTCGTCCCCGGCCAGCGCGGCCATCTTGTCCACCCAGGCGCGCATACTCGGCAGTTGGCGCTTGAGCAGCCCGGCGTCACCGGTTCGGTGGTAGACGACCCACGGAACGATCGTTGCCGCGTCACCCCATGCAGCCGTGGCCGGCTCGGCGTTCCGCAGGACGTCGGGAATCACGAACGGAACCGCGCCGTCCTTGTGCTGCTCGGCCGCCAGGTCGGACAGCCAGTTGCCGAGGAACCCAGCCGTGTCGAACAGGAAGCTCGCGGTGGGGGAGAAGACCTGGATGTCACCGGTCCATCCGAGCCGCTCGTCGCGCTGCGGGCAGTCGGTCGGCACGTCGACGAAGTTGCCGCGCATGCCCCAGACGACGTTCTCGTGGAACTTGTTCAGCAGCTCATGCGACGAGTCGAACCACCCCGTACGGCGCAGGTCGCTGCCGACGACGACCGCGGTCAGGTCCTCAAGACGCAGATCCGGTACGCCGGTCACCTCGGCGTACCGGAATCCGTGGAAGGTGAGCGGCGAGTCGAGCAGGACCTCGTCGGGACCGGCCAGCACGTAGGAGTCAGTGGCTTTCGCGGTCCGCAGCGGACGAACGCCGAGTTCGCCGTTCTCGAGGACCTCGGCGTGCCGGATGACGACCTCGTCGCCGGCTGCTCCGCCGCGCACGGTGAGCTGGACCCGGCCGACGAGGTTCTGGCCGAAGTCGATCAGGGTCTTGCCGCTGGGAGAAGTGGAGAGCGCTCTCGCCGGGAGTTGCTCGGTGATCCGCACCGGCGGACCATCGGGCGCGACGAGCAGGCCGAGGTCGGCGTCGATCACGTCAACGGGGCCGGAAGCGCCGGGTGCGCGACGGAGGTCAGTGCGCTGCCCGTCGTACAGGTCGTCGGCCAAAATCGCGCTCTCTCGCGTGATCCAGGTGCCGTCGGTGCCGAAGGTGTGAAGCCGGCCGTCGCCGGTGGTGACTTCGAGCTGAGCCAGTACGGCGAGGCGATCGCCGTAGACCGCTTTCTGGTCGCGGAAACCGAGGCGGCCGCGGTACCAGCCGTTGCCGAGCAGGAACTCGAGTTCGTTGTTGCCCGCCTGAACCAGGTCGGTCACGTCATAGGTCTGGTAGCGCAGCCGCTGCTGATAGACCGTCCAGCCGGGAGCGAGTTCCTCGTCGCCGACCCGGCTTCCGTTCAGCTCGGGGATGTAGAGACCGTGCGCCGTCGCGTAGAGCCGAGCCTTGGTGATGTCGCCCGGCAGGTCCAGGGCGGTGCTGACCAGGGGAGCGGGGGAGCCATGCGGGTTGTCGCGCGGGCTGATGAACTGCGCGGTCCAGTCCTCCGGGCTCAGCAGACCAGCCTCGACAACGGCCGGCTCGCTCCACTCACTCCAGTCGCCGTCCCCACGCACGCGGACTCGAACAGACGCCTGCTCACGCGAGGCCAGTGGCTCACCAGGCCACGGGACCAGCACCTGCTCGGCGGATTCCACGGTGTACGACTGCGTCGTCGTACCGGTGATCTCCACCTCGTACGACGTTTGGGCATAGGAGGCGGGTGCGGAAGCGACCTGCCAGGACAGACGAGGTGTGGCGGTACCCAGGCCGATGACAGGCCCGGAGTCGGTGCGGTGTTCGAAGCGGATGCTGCTCGGTGCGGCGAGATTCGGCATGGGGCTCCAACCGTTGCGAATGAAACGATTCAGGGCCAGCTTGCGTCGGGTGTCCGTTAAGAAATAGTCCGGAGTGCACGAGTCCTAGCACGAAATGCACCTCGGCCATATCGTGAGGCATGGTCGACGAGCCGGTCCGCACGCAGGGCACCACGCTGCACTTCGTGGAGGGCGCGATCGTGCACGCGGGAACGCACGTTCACGAGGACGGGCACCCGCTCCACACGCACAGTTTTTTCGAGATCGCGCTGGTCGTCGGCGGCGAAGGTGTGCACCACAGCCAGGCCGGCCGACAACCTCTGGTGGCCGGCGACGCGATTCTGCTGCGGCCGGGCGTGTGGCACGAGTACGAGCAGTGCCGGTCCCTTGAGGTGTACAACTGCTGCTTCTCGGCTGACCTGATCCGGCGCGAACTGGCTTGGACCCGCGAGGATCCGCTGCTCGGCTACCTGCTGTGGACGGGACCGTTCTCCGCTCAGCGTCGCGGAGTGCTGAGCACACATCTGGACGGCGACACATTCGCCGACGCGCTGCAGCATCTCGACGGTCTTCGCGCACTGCGCGACCATCCGATCGGCCGCCATCGGGGCGATCTGATCGGCTGGCTGTCGCTGTACCTGAGCTGCCTGGCTCGGAACGTGGCCGAGCGTGAAGACCTGCACGGGCACACGCACCCCGCCGTACTGGATGCGATGCGGTTGCTGGAGGCCGACCCGGCGCGGCCGTGGACGCTGACCGATCTGGCGCAGGCGCTGCACCTGGCACCGGGGTATCTCGTCCGGCTGTTCAAGTCCGCGACCGGCCTGCCGCCGATGGCCTATCTCTCCCGGCATCGCGTCGAGTTGGCGGCCGTGCAACTGCTGCATACGGACCTGCCGGTGAGCCGGATCGGCGAGTCGGTGGGCTGGCCGGACCAGAACTACTTCGCCCGCCGGTTCAAGTCGCACTTCGGACTCAGCGCCAGCGTCTACCGGCAACGTTTCAATACGCCGAAGTTCACGCCTTCCGGGCGTTGATCAGCAACTCCAGCCCGTCGAGGATCCGCTGGAGTCCGAACTCGAGGCCCTGGTTGTCCTGGCCTGCCGACCGCATCGCCGCGGCCAGGCTGGGGAACCGGTCGCCGTGCGTCGTGAGGATCGCGGCGAAGTCGCTGAGGAACGCCTCCTCGGTCAGGCCCTGCCGGCCAGGAACCGTCGTGGTCTGCAGGGTCAGCGTCCGAACGTGCCCGACCAGTACGACGATCGCGTCGAGCTGCTCGCTGCCGTCGAGACCGGTGTCGGTCAGCGCGCGGACGCCACGGTCCATCCAGGTCAGCTCGTTCGGCCCGATCGGGCGGCGGCCAATGGTGGACAGCAGTAGCCACGGGTGCCGGCGGAAACCCTCGTAGAGGTCCATCGACCACGCGTACAGCGCCTCCCGCCAGGGAAGCGAAGGGCGCTCCGGCGGTGCGCCCATCGCGAGATCGCTCATCACCGCGACCAGTTCGGCCTTGCCGGGGACGTAGCGGTAGAGCGCCATCTTGGTGACCGGCAGTTCGTCGGCGACCCGCTGCATCGAGACCGCGTCGAGCCCTTCGGCGTCGGCGATCCCGATCGCGGCCTCGGCGATCCCGGCCAGCGTCACGGCCGGCTTCGGGCCGCGGCTCGGCGGTTGCGCTGAGCCCCACAGCAACTCGGTCATCCGGAAACCCACTTCCCTTGTCGGTCGATCTGTGTCTACCATACACATTATTGTGTCCACCGGACACAGTTAACGGTGAGGAGCGGGAGCGATGAAGATTCTGGTGTCGGGGGCAAGCGTGGCGGGTCCGTCGGTGGCGCTGTGGCTGGGCTGCGCGGGACACGAGGTGACGGTGGTGGAGATCGCACCGGGACTACGGCAGGGCGGGTACGCCGTGGACTTCCGGGGCGAGGTGTTCCTGACCGTGCTGGAGCGGATGGGGGTCCTCGCGGATCTGAAGGCGCGGCAGACCGGCGGCAACGCGTGGCAGTTCGTGAACGCGTCGGGCAAGCACGTGATGCGGCTGCCCGCGGAGTTCGCCGGTGGCGAGCTGGAGGTCTTGCGCTCGGACCTGTCGCAGGTGCTGCACGACCACGGACGCGGCGCGGCGTCGTACCGGTTCGGTGACTCGATCGCGAGCCTGCAGGAGTTCACCAACGGCGTCGATGTGACGTTCGAGAGCGGACTGGAGGAGACCTACGACCTGGTGATCGGTGCCGATGGCATGCATTCGGTGGTACGGCGGCTCGCGTGGCCGGCGGAGCGGGTGACCGAGCGGCACCTGGACTACTACGTGGCCGGCTGGGAGGTGCCGAACACGCTCGGCCCGATCGACGAAACCCTGCTGTACAACGTGCCCGGGAAGCTGGCCAGCGTCAGCCCGGATCGGCGGGATCCCAAGTTGGCGCAGACCCTGTTCGTCTTCAAGTCACCCGTGCTGAGCTACAACCGGCGCGACCTCGACGAGCAGAAGGCGATCATCCGTGACCAGTTCACCGGGGTCGGCTGGCGGGTGCCCGAGCTGCTCGAGGCGTTGCCGTCGGCAACGGAGTTGTACTTCGACTCGATCAGCCGGGTGTACGTGGATCGCTGGTCCACCGGCCGGATCGTGCTGCTCGGGGACGCCGGGTACGGCGCGACCTTCGGAGCGCTCGGTACCGGGTCGGCCGTCGTCGGGGCGTACGTGCTGGCGGGGGAGCTGGGCCGGGCCGGCACCGACTACCGGACCGCCTTCGAACGCTACGAAACGGTGATGCGCAAGGCGGTCTCGACGACACAGGACGGCAGCCAGGCCGGGCGGTTCATGGCGCCGCCGACCAAGCTCGCGCTCGCCGCGCGCAACCTCACCCTCGGCAACCGGCTCGGGCTGACCATGATGCTCAAGCTGGCGCAGAAGATGAGCACCCTGGTCGACCTGCCGGACTACTCAGTGCAGCAGCGGTAGCTTGTGCAGGAACGACTCCCAGGAGTCGGGCAGCCAGCCGGGGACGCCGAGCACGGCCATGTAGAGCCAGATCGCGATCAGCACGCAGCAGAAGAGCGCGATCGTGCCGAGCGTCTTCAGCCAGGCGGGCTGCTTGCCGGTCCAGGCCGTGAGCTGTTTGACCCAGTCCTTGACCTTGTAGAGCAGGCGCTGGGCCCACTCGAACTCGCTGGCCAGGACGGCAAGACCCGCGATGAACAGCGGGATACCGCCGGGGCCCGGCAGCCAGCCGGTCAGTGGTGCCGCGATGATCAGCAGGCCACCGACCACGCCCACCACGATGCGATAGATGAGGTGCTTCTTCGGGTTCGCCCGAATCCGGCGCCGCCACTCCCACCGGTCGTCGTCAGCGTCCAAGGTGATGTTGTGATCAGTGCGGTCGGGACTGTTCTGCTCGGCCACGCCACCACCCTACGTGCTGACGCGGCCGAACCCTTGGAAATGCTGCTGACCAATCAGGAGCGGTTGGCGCGACCGAACTCCCAGTGCCACGGCTCCTCGCGGCTACCGCCCTGCTCGGCCCAGTCCGGGTGCACCCAGCCGAACGCGGGAGCGTGCGACTTCATCCAGCTGTACTGCGCGGTGTTGTACTTGTCGATGCCACCGCACAGGTCGACCGCGACACCCCAGCCGTGGTTCGACGTACCAGGGAGGGCGGCCAGGGACGGCTTGCGCGCGTACAGGCTGACCTGCGACTGGTAGGAGCGGTAGGAGTCGGTGATGCACAGCGCCTTGTCGAAGGCCTTCTTGAACGAGCCGGCCAGCTGCAGGTAGGCCGCGGCAGCGTCGCAGCGCAGCATGTGACCGTTGCCGATCGCACACAGTTTGCTGGACGGGATCATGCCGTTGCTGTAACCGCCCCAGCCGGTGGTCGCGGACCCGGTGGCCAGGAACGGCATCGGGTTGACCGGGTCGCCGCCGATCCGGACCTCGAAATGCAGGTGGGGGCCGGTCGAGTTGCCTTCGGTACCGACCGCGCCGATCCGCTGGCCCGCCACGACCTCCTGGCCATCGGTCACGTTGACCTGGCTCAGGTGGGCGTAGAGGGTCTCGAAGCCGTTGCCGTGATCGATCCGGACCAGGTTGCCGGCCCAGCTCGGGTGCTCGACCCGGACGGTTCCCGACGTGACCGCGCGGACCGGCGTACCGATGGCGGCGGGGAAGTCCTGGCCGGTGTGGAAGCCGGTCGACCACATCGAGCCGGACTGACCGAACGGCGTACCGATCTCGTAGGTCCCGTCGGCCAGCGGCCACGTCCACGCGCCGGTTCCGACGTTGACCGACGTACCGGTGTTGCCGCAGCGGAAGTTGACCGCGTTGGAGCCGGCCGTGGGGGAGACCTGCGGCTTGGTCGGGGCGCCGAGCGTCGGGCGGAGGGCCGCCCAGAGGTTCTGCGGGACGGGCGTGACGACGACCGAGCCCTTCGACTCGTCGGACGCGATCATCTCTTCGTTGTCGAGCGCGATGCCGATGTGGACCAGGCCGAGCGAGCGGCTGCCCATCAGCATGATGTCGCCCGGCTGGATCTGGTCCGGCGGGATCTGCTGGTAGCCGGGGTAGACCTTGCTGATCGTGTTCGGAAGCTTCGCGTACGGCGCCCACGCGGCGCGGGTGGCACCGAGGCAGCCGTACTGATCCGGGCCGGTGGCGTCGATGGCGTAGGCGCGGCCGACCAGGTTGAACGCCTGGTTCACGGCGCGGATCGTCTCCGACGACAGCACCCGAAGAGTCTTGCCGTTCACCGTGACCGACGCTGCGCCGGGAACCGGCTGTCCACCGGCGACCAGCGGACTCAGGCCGGCCGGGAGGGCCGCGGGGTTCTTGATCGTGGCGGCGGGCGGCAGCGTCACCTTGGCTGCGGTCAGCTCGGTGAGGTAGGCCTGCCAGCGCAGGAGCGCCTGCTGGTTGCGGGCGAGCTGGAGCTGCCTCGACAACTCCGAGGCGCCGTCGAGCTCCGGAAGCTGGTCGATCGCGCGCGAGGCGGCGTCGGCGGCCTTCTGCTTCACGTCGTTGCCGAGCTGCTGGGCGCGCTCGGCCGCTGCCTTCGCCGCGCCGCGCTTGCTGGCTGCCTCCGCCTTGGCCTGATCGGCGATGGCTCCGGCGTTCATCGCCTTGTTGTACTGCGCGGTCTGCGTAGTCCCGACCTGCTGGATCGCGGTCTGCCGGTCGGCGATCTCCTGCAGGTTCTCCGCGACCGGGGCCAGCGACCAGAGGATCGACTCCGCACCCAGCTGTGTCGGCACGCCCATCTGGTAGGCCTGCGCCGTGATGACGCCGAGCTTGCGGCGCTCCTCGTCGGCCCGGCCGGTGGAGGTGTTCGCGGCCGCCTCGGCCTTTTTGGCCGCGGCCTCAGCCTCGTCGGCGGCCTTGAGCGCGTTCGTGTAGGCGATGGTCGCCTTGGCGAAGTCGGCCTGCAGCACGGCGGCCTCGGCCTGGAGCTGCTCGAGCGAGCGCTTGACGTCGGTGACGGAGGCAGGAGGCGGTGGTGTGGGCGTGTCGGCGTACGCGGGCAGTGCCACCACTGCCAGCAGTGTGCCGAGCGCCGCGAACCGCAGCCCCCGACGGTTCCCCAGAACCATCAGGCTCCCCATGGTCGTCGTGCCTCACGTGCGCAGGACGGACGGAAGCCCCCGCGCGTGCCCAGCGTAGGCCGCGAACGGTCCTGACGGAAGAAAGCTGCCCGATCGTCACGTGACTGGCGTCACCCACTAAAGTCTGGAGTATGGCCTCGCACTTTGACGTTGTTGTCCTCGGCGCAGGTCCGGGTGGGTATGTCGCGGCGATCCGCGCGGCTCAGCTCGGGCTCAAGACCGCCATCATCGAGAAGAAGTACTGGGGCGGTGTCTGCCTGAACGTGGGCTGTATCCCGTCCAAGGCGCTGCTGCGGAACGCGGAGCTCGCGCACATCTTCCGCACCGAGAAGAAGGCGTTCGGGATCAGCGGTGAGGTCAGCTTCGACTTCCCGACCGCCGTCCAGCGCAGCCGCAAGGTCGCCGACGGCCGGGTCAAGGGCGTCCACTTCCTGATGAAGAAGAACAGCATCACCGAGTTCGACGGGTGGGGCGCGTTCACCGACGCGAACACCCTCGACGTGACGCTGAACGACGGTTCGTCCGAGACCGTCACCTTCGGCAGCTGCATCATCGCCACCGGCGCGACCACCAAGCTGCTGCCGGGCACCCAGCTGTCCGAGCGCGTGGTCACCTACGAGGAGCAGATCCTCACCGAGGAGCTGCCCGGCTCGATCGTCATCGCCGGTGCCGGCGCGATCGGTGTCGAGTTCGCCTACGTGCTGGCCAACTACGGCGTGAAGGTCACCATCGTCGAGTTCCTGGACCGGATGGTCCCGCTCGAGGACCCCGAGGTCTCCAAGGAGCTCGCCCGCGCCTACAAGAAGCTCGGCGTCGACGTCCTCACCTCCACCCGGGTCGACTCGATCGACGAGTCCGGCGAGAAGGTCAAGGTCACCGTCACCGGCAAGGACGGCGCCTCGAAGGTGATCGAGGCCGACAAGGTCATGCAGGCGATCGGCTTCCAGCCGCGCGTCGACGGCTACGGCCTGGACAAGACCGGCGTCCAGCTCACCGAGCGCGGCGCGATCGCGATCGACGGCCTCTGCAAGACCAACGTGCCGAGCATCTTCGCCATCGGTGACGTCACCGCGAAGCTGATGCTCGCGCACGCCGCCGAGGCGATGGGCGTGATCGCCGCCGAGACGATCGCCGGCCACGAGACCATGGAGCTCGACTACGCCATGATCCCGCGGGCGACCTTCTGCCAGCCGCAGATCGCCAGCTTCGGCTACACCGAGGAAGAGGCCAAGAAGCTCGGCCACGACGTGAAGGTCGCGAAGTTCCCCTTCACCGCCAACGGCAAGGCGCACGGCCTCAACGACCCGAACGGCTTCGTCAAGGTCATCAGCGACGCCAAGTACGGCGAGCTCCTCGGCGCGCACCTGATCGGCCCCGAGGTCACCGAGCTCCTCCCCGAGCTCACCCTCGCCCAGAAGTGGGACCTCACCACCAAGGAACTGGCCCGCAACGTCCACGCCCACCCGACGCTGTCCGAGGCCCTCCAGGAAGCCTTCCACGGCCTCGAAGGCCACATGATCAATTTCTGATCGCGCTTCGCAGCCGCCGTGGACCGCTGGTCCGCGGCGGCTGTTTTCTTGACGGCACAACCATTACGCTGACCTCCCGTTCTCGGCCTCGGAGGGACAGCGTGGCGAAGAAACAAGCCGACCCCTTGCCGCAACACACGGCCGAAGAGGTCCGGGTCGCGTGTGAGGCTCCGCTGCCCATGGGCGTGACCATGGTCCTGATGAAGAAGACCATCACCGGTCTCTACGTCCACGAGGGCGGCGTCTCGATTCTCGAGCGCCCCGACCGTGCCTGGCGTCAGCTGCCCGCCGTGACGAAGGTGTCCCGCGGCGCCTTCATCCGCAGCCGCATCAGGCTCCGGTTCGCCGACGGGAGCAAGGCGACGGTGCGCCCGTACAAGCCGAAGCTCCGGTGCCTGCTCGAGACAGGCAAGCGTGACAGCCTGACCTTCTCCTCGACCACCAGCGGCGACGCCCGCAGCAACGACTCAGCCCTGGACAGCCTCGCCGCAGTCTTCGTGATCCTGGTGGCGCTCGTCATGTTCCCGATCTCGCTGGTCCTGCTGGCGCGCGAGCTGTCCGGCACCTCCGCCCGCGCGAAGCAGGCAGCACTCCTGCTGCCGCAACTGCAGGCAGTGGCCCAGCCGCACTGATCTAATGACAAGGTGACCTCGCCTGCTCCGCCCAACTGGCCGGCCCCGCCGCCGGCGTAGCTGATGGTTCGTTGGCGGATGATCGTGCTCGCGGGACTGATCGCCGTACTGGTGGTCGGTTGTGCCGACGCGCGCAGGTACGACGGGAGCCAGCGGATCGGTCTCGACACCGCGACGCGTTCCTTCGGGCTGGAACTTCCGTCGTGTGAGGTGCAGAGCCTCGGGTACGCCGCCGGCGGTGCTCCGGCGGCGTACCTCGACCTGTCGTTCCGGGCACCGGGCGAGTGTGTCGATCGCTATCTCGCCGATCATCAGGCTGGCCCCGGCGTACCGGAGAACGCGCCGTTCGCCCGATCCGAGCTGACCGACAACGCGCGCTGGCCGGCCTACGGCTGGGAGAACCATGCTGGGCACTCGTATCTCAGCTACCCGGGCTTCCGTACCTCGACCGACCAGACGTTCCGGGTGATCGTCGACCGCACCACCCGGACGGTCTACCTCACCAGCGACTAGCTCACGGGTGGCGGTAGAAGGTTTGTAGGGGTTCGCCCGGGTGGTGGATGTGGAGGGCAAGGCCGGGAGCGGCGTCGGTGTCGACGATGGTGCCGCTGGCAGGCGCGGGCTCGAAGGGGAGGGGGACGGTCGAGCGGATGCCTGGTGCGCCCAGGACGGGGTGGCCGGCGAAGGAGGTCACGACCGGGTTGTGGACGTGGCCGGTCAGGATCGCGGTGATGGGCTTGCCGGTGAGGACTGCCTCTAGGGCGGGCTGCTCGAGCAAGAGCCATTGGTCCATGACTGGGTGGTGCATGGTGAGGGGCGGGTGGTGCATGGCTACGAAGGTCGGTCCGTCGAAGGGCTCGCGCAGTACGGCGTCCAGCCAGGCCAGCGAGTCCGCCGACAGCAGGCCGTGGTCCTCACCAGGCACTGAGGTGTCGACGAGGACGAAGCGCGCGCCGGCGGCCTCACGCACCTGATGGATCGGGTGGCCGGTGCCGGGGGAGTCCAGGTACGCCGCGAGTCCGGTCCGCAGCGGTTCACTCACGTCGTGGTTCCCGGGCAACACCAGAACCGGTACGCCGGTCGGCAGTTCCGCCGCCAGTTCGTCGTACTCGGCCAGCAGCCCGTGGTCGGCCAGATCCCCACTCACCAGTACGACGTCGACCGGCGTACTGAAGGCGGCCAGGTACGCCGTGATCCGCCGCAGCCGGTCGCGCGGCACGTCGGTTCCGTCCAGATGAGGGTCACTCAGGTGTGCGATGACGATCATCGCCCGACCCTAACCGCAGAACCCGGTCGTCAGGTCGCTGCAGGGGACCAGACCGCCACGCTCGAGGACGGGCCGGGCCTTGGCCGACCCGATGTAGTCGAGGAACGCCGCCGTGAGCGACTTCGGTTCGGGCGCTTTGTAGGTGTAAGCGTGCTCGACCTCCCAGAACCGGTACGACCGGTCCGCCACCCTCGCCGTGTCCGAGGCGACCTGGTCGATCGTCACGATCGAGACCTGCGCGAACCGCCGCGCGCTCCCGAGCTCGGCGTACCCGATCGCGCCGTCGATCTCGTTGACGCGGGTCAGCAGCTCCTCCGTCGTACCGACCTCGCAGCGGTGGTACCTGGCGACCGCGTCGTCGTCGCGAGCGCAGTTGTCGGAAGAGATGCCGAGCTCCTGGTCACCGGCGAGCACCTTCTCGCGGAACACGCGGCGCGAGCCGGAGTCCGGTCCGACCCGGCTGACCATCCGGATCGGGAGGTCGCGTCCGCCGAGCTGCTTCCAGTTGGTGAACTTGCCGCTGTAGATGTCGCGCAGTTGCGTCGTGGTCAGCGCGGTGACGTCGGCCGCCCGGTTGACCGTCACGGCGAACACGACCACCGCGACCGGCGTACCGACGAGCTGGGGTGCGCCCTCGGCGGGACCGTCCGACATCGCGATCTGCTGAGCGGCCTGGGCGGCGTCCTGAGCCCCGAGGTCGGCCAGGGCACGCACACCGCTGCGGCTCCCGTTCGCGGCGATCACGATGTCGGCGTTGGTGCACTCGGCCGCGTACGCGGTCCGCAGTTCACGCATGGTCGGCTCCACCGCGGTCGAGCCGATCACCCGGAGCTGGCCCGACGAGCAGTCGTCCGGCGGCCTCAGCACGTCGACGAGGAAGAACGCGACCAGCGCACCGACCAGGACGAGTGACAGCGCGCCGAACAGCAGCGTACGGCGACCCGGCCCGCGCGGACGTGGTTCGTGATAGACCCCGCCGCCGGTCGAGCCGCCGGCCAGGTACCCCGAGTGGCTGACGCCGGTCCCGGTACCGGACAGCACGAGCAGGAACTTGAAGTGGTCGCCGCGGTTGATCGCGATCCGCGGCAGGACGAGTTTGCTGGTGTCGACGAAGTTCGCCGGGGCCAGCCGCCGTTCCAGCATCTCGCCCAGCGACTGCGGGTAGGCCTCGGTCACCTTCAGCCCGACGATCTTGCGATCGGGGAACGCGAAGGCGACCTTCCCGTGCATGTCGTGCGGGTCGATGTCCATCCCGCCGGCGTTGTCCAGCCGGAGCAGCACGATGCTCGGGTCGGGGACCACCGCGCCCTGGTGGCGGACCTCGACGTCGACCATCCGCTGGGTCTGGTCGGCCCGCGGGTAGACACCGATCCGCGCGTCCACCTGGACGCGGTAGACCAGCCGCTTGCGGCGGAGCACGTAGCGGTCGACCAGCCAGGCGACCGCCGTACCGATCAGGGCGATGGCAGCGATGACGGTTTCGAGATTGACCGACGCGAAACCAGAGAAGTCGAACACCGTGCCCCCACTTCGATGAGTGCAGGACGCTAGTCCGCCGCGGTGAACGCTCCCTTACCGCCCGATGACGCGCCGGGGTGGGGCTTGGTCGGGCGGTTGCCGTCTGAGAGATTGGCGCCATGGCTGAACAGGTTGACGTGGTCGTGATCGGGCTGGGTGTCGGTGGCGAGGAAGCCTCCGGGCGGTTGGCCCAGGCCGGGCTGAACGTGGTGGGGATCGAGCCGCGGCTGGTCGGCGGTGAGTGCCCGTACTACGGGTGCATCCCGAGCAAGATGATGATCCGGGCCGCGAACCTGATCGCCGAGACTCGCCGCGTCGACGGCATGGCCGGTACGGCGTCCGTGCAGCCGGACTGGGCTCCCGTGGCGAAGCGCATCCGCGACGAGGCGACGGACAACTGGAACGACCAGGTCGCGGTGGACCGGCTCGTGAAGAAGGGCGTCACGTTCGTCCGCGAGCACGCGACGATCACCGGGCCGCGCACCGTGAAGGCGGGCGACCGGGAGTTCGAGGCGTCGAAGGGCATCATCGTCGCGACCGGGACGGTGCCGCTGGTGCCGCCGATCGAGGGCCTGGCCGGTACGCCGTACTGGACCAACCAGGACGCGATCCGCGTCGAGACGCTGCCGGCCTCGCTGGTCGTGCTCGGTGGCGGCGCGATCGGGGTCGAGCTGACCCAGGTCTTCGCGCGCTTCGGCGTCGCGGTGACCGTGGTCGAGGGCGCGGAGCGGATCCTGTCGATGGAGGAGCCCGAGTCCGGTGACCTCGCTCGCGAGGCGCTGGAGCGCGACGGCGTGACGGTCAACACCGGCGTCCACGCGTCCAAGGTCTCCTACGACGGCAGTAGCTTCACGATCACGCTGGACGACGGCCGCACGGTCACCGGCGAGAAGTTGCTGGTGGCAACGGGCCGGCGGGTCGACATCAAGGGGCTCGGGCTCGATCAGGTCGGGCTGGATGCCGACGCCCGCCGGATCGAGGTCGACGAACACGTCCGGGCCGCGGACGGCGTCTGGGCGGTCGGTGACGTGACCGGCGTCGGCGCGTTCACCCACACGGCCATGTACCAGGCGAACATTGCCGTCCACGACATCCTCGGTACCCAGGACGCTCCGCTGGCGCGCTACCACGCGATGCCGCGGGTCACCTTCACCGATCCGGAGATCGGCGCGGTCGGCCTGACCGAGAAGCAGGCGCGCGAGCAGGGGCTGACCGTGGCGACCGGGATCACCCAGATCCCGTCCTCGTCGCGGGGCTGGATCCACAAGGCCGGTAACGAGGGATTCATCAAGGTCGTCGTCGACACCGACCGCGGCGTCCTGGTCGGTGCGACGAGCGCCGGGCCGACCGGTGGCGAGGTGCTGAGTGCGCTCGCGATCGCCGTGCACGCCGCCGTACCCGTGCACTCTCTGCAACAGGTCATCTACGCATACCCGACGTTCCACCGCGCGATTGGTGATGCGCTCAAGGATTTATGACCGTCGCTGTTGCGATTCGATCGCAAAAGGACGAAGAATGACGGCGTGCATGTTCCTGATGGGTTCTTCGACGCCCCGACCTCCATCGCCACCGGCCTGATCGCGGCCGGTGCGGTCGGCTTCAGCCTCCAGCGGGCCAACCGCGAGATCCGCGAGACGGGTCCCGCGCTGGCCGGGCTGACCGCCGCGTTCGTCTTCGCCGTCCAGATGGTGAACTTCCCGGTCGGTGCCGGCACCAGCGGTCACCTGCTCGGTGGTGCACTGGCTGCCGCGCTCGTCGGCCCGTGGACCGCCGTACTGGTGATGTCGACGGTGCTGCTGGTGCAGGGGCTGTTGTTCGCCGACGGTGGGCTGACTGCGCTGGGCACGAACATCACGTTGATGGGGCTGATCACGGTCCTGGTCGGGTACTTCATCACGCGGGCGCTGCTTCAGGTTCTGCCGCGCCGGACGGGGAGCGTCGTACCGGCGACGACCGTTGGTGCGCTGGTGTCGGTTCCGGTTGCTGCGCTGGCGTTTACGGGCCTGTACGCGATCGGAGGTGCGGTCGACATCCCGCTCGGCAAGCTCGCCACCGCGATGGTCGGTTGGCACATCCTGGTGGGAATCGGTGAGGCGGTTATCACTGCCGCCGTACTGGGTGCTGTCGTCGCGACGCGGCCGGACCTCGTGTACGCCGCTCGCCATCTGCAGCAGGAGCTGGTGCTGGTCGATGCCGATGGCAACACTTCCACTGTGTCGCCGGATACGCCGATCGCCGCCAAGCCTGCTGGTCGGTCGTTCGGTATCGGGATCGCCGTGACGCTGGTCGTTGCCGGTGGGGTGAGCTTGTTCGCCAGCGCGCATCCTGACGGGCTCGAGTTCGTCGGCGCCAAGCTCGGCTTCGAGTCTGCGGCCAAGCACTCGGCGGTCGCGAGTAGCCCGTTGGCCGACTACGGCGTCAGCGGGATCGGGAACACCCAGGTGTCCGGCGCGCTCGCCGGGATCATCGGCGTACTGGTCACGATCGCCGTGGGGCTGGCCATCGCCAAGATTGCTTCGCTGCGCACGAACAAAGCCTCGTGAGCGGAGACGGCCTGCTCGTCGCGGTGGACAGCAAGGTTCACCGGATTCCGGCGCAGGTGAAAGTCGTCGCCCTCTTCGTCTTCGTCCTCGCCGTCGTCTCCACCCCGGCCGCGCACTTCTGGGCCTTCGCCCTGTACGCCGCTTTGCTCGTGGGCGCGCTCGTGGTCGCGAAGCTCCCGATGCCCGTGGTCTCGCGACGGCTGGCCGTGGAGACGCCGTTCATCGTGTTCGCGCTGCTGCTCCCGTTCGTCGCGACCGGCCCGACGGTCGACGTACTGGGCGTGCACTTGTCGCAGTCCGGCGTACTGGGTGCTTGGAACGTGCTGGCCAAAGGCACGCTCGGAGTCCTCGCAGCAATCTTGCTGTCGGCCACGACTGGGCCGCGCGAGCTGCTTGCCGGTCTCGAGCGGCTGCGGTTGCCATCGACACTCGTGGCGATCCTGTCGTTCATGGTCCGTTACCTGAGTGTGGTCTCCGACGACCTGCACCGGATGCGGATCGCCCGGGAGTCCCGCGGGTACGTCGGCGGCCGAGCCGGGCACCTGAAGGCGATCGCCGGGGGAGTGGGCGCGCTGTTCGTGCGCAGCTTCGAGCGTGGTGAGCGCGTGCACCTGGCGATGCGATCGCGCGGGTACAACGGGCGGATGCCCCTGCTCGGTGAGGTCGGCGCGACGCGAGCGCAGTGGATCGAGGGGCTGACGATCTCCCTGGCGGCGGTCGCCGTCGCGATGGCGGCTAGGGTTGTCAGCTTGTGAGCGGTCCTGCGATTCATGTCGAGCGTCTCGTCTTCGCCTACCCGGACGGACGGCAGGCCCTGTTCGGCGTCGACTTCACCGTCGAACGTGGCGAACGCGTCGCGCTGCTCGGCCCGAACGGCGCCGGCAAAACCACCCTGGTCCTGCATCTGAACGGGATCCTGGGGTCGGTCGCCGGTGGTTCGGGGAGCGGGCGGATCGAGATCGGCGGGACCGGGCTGCACCGCGAACATCTGCCGGTGATCCGGCGGAAGGTCGGGCTGGTCTTCCAGGATCCGGATGACCAGCTGTTCATGCCGACCGTGCGTGATGACGTGGCGTTCGGTCCGGCGAACCTCGGTCTGCGCGGCGTTGAGCTCGAGGATCGGGTGCGCGAGGCGCTCGTCCAGGTCGGCATGCAGGATCACGCGGATCTCGCGCCGCACCATCTCTCGTACGGCCAACGCCGCCGGGTAGCGGTCGCGACCGTGCTCGCGATGCGGCCCGAGGTGCTCGTGCTGGATGAGCCGTCGAGCAACCTGGACCCGGCCAGCCGGCGCGAGCTCGCCGACATCCTGACCGGCCTCGACGTGACCCTGCTGATGATCACCCACGACCTCCCGTACGCGCTCCAGCTGTGTGAGCGCAGCCTGCTCATGGACAGCGGCCGGATCGTCGCGGACGGCCGGACCCGGGACCTGCTCGGCGACGCCGACCTGATGAGCGCGCACCGCCTCGAGCTCCCGTACGGGTTCGATCCGCTCTCGGTCCCCGGCCCTGAAGGCCGCTGACCTACTCCAGAAATACCCCGCCAGTTTCTTACCAAGACCTTGTCTGTTACCCGCGAGTCGGCCATCGTGACTTTGAGTACTGCAGTCGCCACCCCTCGCACACAAGGCGGTCCGCCCATGAAGTCCATCGCCAGCCTGTTGTCCGCCGCGGCCCTCGGCGCCGTGGTCCTGCTCAGCCCAACGGTCGCCCACGCCGCGGTCAACTACGTCGCCCTCGGGGACTCCTACGCCTCCGGAGTCGGCACCCGCACCTACATCTCCAGCAGCGGCTCGTGCCAGCGCTCGGTCAAGGCCTACCCGTACCTCGACGCTGCCCGGCTCGGCGCGAACCTCACCTTCGTCGCCTGCTCCGGCGCCCGCGTCGCCGACGTCACGGCCAACCAGCTCAGCGCCGTGACGAGCGCCGCCAACCGCATCACCGTCCAGGTCGGCGGCAACGACGCAGGCTTCTCCTCGGTGATCACCGAATGCGCCAAGCCCGCCTGGCTCGGCGACTGCACCACCGCGATCAACAACGCCACCGCCACCATCAACAACACGATCCCCGCTCGCTTGAACGGCCTCTACGCCGCCATCAAGAGCCGCGCCTCATCGGCCCGAGTGATCGTCGTCGGCTACCCACGCCTCTTCAACGGCACCGACTGCAACGCCGGCACCTTCTTCAGCCCCGACGAAATGACCCGCCTCAACGCCACCGCCGACCTCCTCAACTCCAAGATCGCCGCAGCCGCCGGCGCCGCCGGCTTCGCCTTCGTGAACCCGACCACCGCCTTCATCGGCCACTCCGTCTGCGGCAACCCCGAATGGATCAACGGCCTGTCCAACCCGGTCAGCGAGTCCTACCACCCCAACGTCACCGGCCAAGCCCAATACGCCAACCTAGTAGCCCCCACCCTCAAATAACCCCACCACCTCCCACCCCACCCCACCCCGCCGTACCGGCCCCATCACCTACCGCCCCGCTCACCCCGCCGTACCGGCGCCCGCCCCCGCCGTACCGGCGCCCGCCGTTGGGCGAACCCTCCAGCTCAGGGGATATCCACTCAGCTGGAGGGTTGCCCATCGAAAATCTCAGGGGGCAACCCTCCAACTCAGCGGGCAACCCGGACCGGCCGCGAGCACGTGGGGCGCGCTTTGTGCACGCATCAACGGTGGTGCGGGCGGCGAGGTGGTTGAGGGGTGCTCAAGGTGGTGTGGTGGGACTTTGTGCACGCATCGACCACTTCGCGTGCGGTGAGGTGGTTGGGGGGGGTGCTCAAGGTCGTGGGGTGGCCGCACTTTGTGCACTGATCGACCACTTCGCGCGCCGCGAGGTGGTCGAGCGGTGTTCAAGGTGGGTTCAAGGTGGGTTCCGGCGTGAGGACATCCCGCGGGCCGGCCATCCGTCCGGCGAAGCTGCTGCATGACTCAGGCGTTGAAGAAGCGGGTGATGACTGGGGCGACGGCCTCTGGGTCGGCGACGTGTCCCTGGTGGGGGATGATCGCGCGCTCGGCTCCGGGGATGGCGGCGGTGACCGCGTCGGCGGCCGTGTCGAAGAATCCGGTGCCCAGGCCGGCCATCGTGTCGTCGGTGGTGCCGCCGGTGGCCATCAGGACCGGCTGCGTGATGGAGGCCAGCCGGTCGGTTGGCGGGGTGCCGTCGCCAAGACATGCCGCGTCGTAGGCCAGGGTGTGCGCGACGGCGACCGAGCCGGCCCACATCGGCGAGTTGTGCGCCTGCGCGATCGCCTCCTCAGGCGCGCCGGCCAACCGCATGAACAACCGCATGGCGTCGTCCCGGCGGTCGTCGGCCAGCAGCGACTGCACCTTCTCGGTGTACTCGAGGTGACGTTCCCTGGCCCCCTCGGACACGTCGTAGGGCACCTCGTAGGCGGCGACCTTGGCGATCGGCAGGCCTGCGGCGGCGGCCTCCAGGGCCAGCGCCGCGCCCGAGGACACGCCGTACAGGTACGCCGTGCCGCCGGCTTCGTCGATCAGGGCCGCGATGTCCTCGAACTCGCGTTCCAGGGCGTAGGGCATGGTGTCTGTGCTGTCGCCGCGGCCCCGACGGTCGTAGTTGTACACGGTGAAATGCTTGGCCAGCACCGGAGCCAGTGGGGCGTTCTCCGACCGGTCGACGATGCCGCCGCCGACCAGGATCACCGCCGGACCTTCTCCGAACCGCTCGTACGCGATCGACGTTCCGTCTTTCGACGTGACCCGCTGCATCGAATCCTCCTTGTCGTATGACAGACCCGCCACGGGTTCAGCCCATCAGGGAGATGGCGAGTTCCTCGAGCAGGTTCATCTGCTCCTGCATGCCGATCTCCATACCGGACTGGATGATCGTGTCGCGCAGTTCCTTGGTGCCGCACTGCATCAGCAGGGTGAGCGTGGTGCGCCCGTCGCGTTCGCTGAAGGTGGTGGTGGTGACCGGCGCGTCGGCGTCGGACCCGGGGGCGTCCGGCGTCTCGAACATTTCGGTGTTGACGATCCGTTCGTTGGGCACGATCTCCAGGAACTCGCCGTGGAAGGCCATCTCGCCGTGGCCGGCGGCCATCACATACCGCCACCTGCCGCCGACCCGCAGGTCGATCTCGACACTGCGCATGCTGCCGCGGTGACCGCTCCAGAACTGTGCGACCAGCTCCGGCGTGGTCCACGCCCGGTACACCAGATGCTTGGGCGCGTTGAACTCCCGGGTGATCAGGATCTGATCGTCCGCCGGCAGGCTGACTACCGCGGTCCCCTTGCTGCTTGTGGTGCCGGCCATCTCACTTCTCCTCGTTCTTGAGTTCTTCCAACACGGCGTCCAGCCGCTCGAACCGCTCCGACCAGGTGCGTTCGTACCGCGTGACCCAGTCATGGATCGGTTTCAGTGCCTGCCCGTTGAGCCGGTACAGCCGCTGCCGCCCGTCATCACGCACCTCCACCACCCCCACCTCGCGCAGAACCCGCAAGTGCTTGGACACCTGTGGCTGGGCCAGCCCCAGTACACGCACCAGGTCGTTGACCGGCCGTTCCCCGTCGATGAGGGCATCGAGGATCTGCCGACGCCTCGGTTCGGCCACCGCGTTGAACGCGTCCGTCGTCGTTGCTGCTCGTGCCACACTTGAATCATATACCCATATGGGAATGCGTCAAGCTCGGCCGAGCAGCTGTTGAACCTTTTGGGGGTGGTGGGGCGTGGACTGGGGACGGGTGATGGAAGGGGAGCCGGATGGTGAATTACGGGCTGGACTTGTCGGGCGTGGATCTTGATGCGGCGCTGGTGGATCTGGTGGCTGAGGGCGATCGGCTTGAGGCGGTCGTTGCGGGGGAGAGGGATTGGTCGCCGGGTACGCCGGCGGTGGGGTGGACGGTTGCGCACCAGATCGCGCATCTCGCCAAAGCCGATACGAACGTACTGATCGCGCTGAAAGACCCCGCGTCGTTCGCAAACGTCGGCACGGACGCCGATGGTGATGCTGCGGTGGGAGCAGCTCAGCCGCGGGAGGTGCTGTTGGAGCAGTGGCGGACTGGGCGCGTGGAGTTGTCGGAGGCGCTGGGCGAATTGCCGGCGGACCGCGCGTTTCCGTGGTTCGGGTCGGAACTGAACGCGCAGTTGATGATTTCGCTGCGCCTCATGGAGACATGGGCCCACGGGCAGGACATCTACGACACCTTGGGTATCGAGCACGAACCGACCCGCGGACTTGAACATGTGGCTGCGCTGGGAGTGGCTGGTCGTGAGATGTCGTTCGCGGTCGCACAACTCGCCGTACCGGCTGAGCCGTTCCGGGTTGAGCTGACCGGGCCTGGCGGTGGCAGTTGGGGTCCGGAGGATGCAGAGCAGCGGATCGAGGGGAGTGCGCTCGACTTCTGTCTCCGGGTGACCCACCGAAGGGATCGCGCGCAGACCGACCTCAAGGCAGTCGGGGAAGACGCGGACAGCTGGCTGGACGTTGCCCGCGTCTTCCTCTGATTAACAGCTACTGGATGTACGAGCGGAGGTGTTCCGCGGTCAGTGTCGGGCTGCTCTCGACGAGGTCAGCCGGCGTACCGGTGAAGACGACCTGACCGCCGTCGTGGCCGGCGCCTGGCCCGATGTCGATCAGCCAGTCGGCATGCGCCATGACCGCTTGGTGGTGTTCGATCACGATCACTGTGTTGCCGTCGTCAACCAGTTTGTCGAGCATCGTGAGGAGCGCGTCGACGTCGGCCAGGTGCAGCCCGGTCGTCGGCTCGTCGAGGATGTAGATCGAACCGCTCTTGCCCATGTTGATCGCGAGCTTCAGCCGCTGCCGCTCACCACCGGAGAGCGTGGTCAGCGGCTGCCCGAGCCCGATGTACCCGAGCCCCACCGACGACAACCGATCGAGGATCGTCCGCGCTGGACCCTTCACGAAGAACTCGCGCGCCTCGGTGACGGTCATCCGCAGGACCTCGCTGATGTTCTTCCCGCGCAGCTTGTACGCGAGCACCTCAGCCGTGAACCGAGCTCCGTTGCAGACATCGCAGACCGAGCCGACCTCACCCATCATCGCCAGATCGGTGTAGACCAGCCCGATCCCCTTGCAGGACGGGCAGGCACCGACGGAGTTGGCGCTGAACAGTCCCGGCTTCACCCCGTTCGCCTTCGCGAACTCGGCCCGGATCGGGTCGAGCAAGCCCGTGTACGTCGCTGGATTGCTGCGCTTGGACCCGCGAATCGGTTCCTGACCAGCCACGATCACCCCCGGCCGACCAGCCAACGACCCGTGGATCAATGAACTCTTCCCCGACCCAGCCACACCAGTGACGACGGTCAGCACCCCGAGCGGGACCTCGACACTGACGTCCCGCAGGTTGTGCAGGTTCGCGTGCTCGATCGACAGCTGCCCGGTCGGACGCCGTACGTCGTCCCTCACACCAACCCGGTGATCCAGGTACCGACCGGTGAGCGTGCCGGACTTCTTCAAACCCTCGAGGTCACCCGAGTAGCACAGCCGCCCACCCGACATCCCGGCTCCCGGTCCGAGGTCGACCACGTGGTCGGCGATCCGGATCGTCTCCGGCTTGTGCTCGACGACCAGGACGGTGTTGCCCTTGTCGCGGAGCTGAACCAGTAGGTCGTTCATCCGCTGGATGTCGTGCGGATGCAGCCCGACCGTCGGCTCGTCGAAGACGTAGGTGACATCGCTCAGACTCGACCCGAGGTGCCGGACGAGCTTCACCCGCTGCGCCTCACCACCGGACAGCGTGCCCGATTCACGGTCGAGGCTGAGATAACCCAGCCCGATGGTGACCATCGAGTCGAGGGTCTGCCGCAATCCGTCGACCATCGGACCGACCTCGGTGTTCTCGACGCCGGCCACGAACTTGGCCAGGTCGCTGATCTGCATCGCGGAGCACTCACCGATCGTGCGCCCGTTCACCGTGACCGACCGGGCCGTCTCGTTCAGCCGGGAACCACCGCACTCCGAACAGACGTCCTGTTTCACCGCCCGCTCGGCGAAGGCCCGCGCCTGGCTCTGCATGGCGTCGATGTCCTTGCCGATGTACTGGCGCCGGACCTTCGCCGCGAGGCCTTCGAAGGTCATGCTGTGCTGGCCGACCTTCACCTTCGTCGGTTCCTGGTAGAGGAACCGCTGCCAGTCGTCGGGGGAGTAGTCGCGCAGCGGCAGGTCGGGATCGAACAGCCCGGTCTTCGCGTACCCCTGCCACCACCAGGTGTCGACGGCATAGCCGGGCGCTGTGATCGCGCCCTCGTTCAGGCTGAGCGAGCGGTCGACGAGCTCGTCGACGACGAGCTCGGTGGTCCGGCCGAGGCCTTCGCAGGCCGGGCACATCCCCTCGGCCAGGTTGAAGCTGAAGGCGCCGGCTCCGCCGATGTGCGGCGTACCGGCGCGGCTGAACAGGATGCGCAGCATGGTGTGTGCGTCGGTCGCGGTGCCGACCGTGGAGCGGGAGTTGGCCCCGATCCGCTCCTGGTCGACGACAATGGCAGCGGACAGGTTGCGCAGGGCGTTCACCTCGGGCCGGGCCAGGCTCGGCATGAAGTTCTGGATGAACGCGGTGTAGGTCTCGTTGATGAGGCGCTGGGACTCGGCGGCGATGGTGTCGAAGACGAGTGAGGACTTGCCCGATCCGGAGACTCCGGTGAACACGGTCAGGCGGCGTTTGGGGATGTCGAGCGACACTCCGGCGAGGTTGTTCTCCCGGGCACCACGGACTTCGATCACGTCATGGCTATCAGCAAGCATCCTTCAATCCTCCCATTGAACCGCCGATGAAGACTTTGGCCGGAACGTGATCGCTGACCACCCCGGAAAAGTTTCGACAGGGCATGAAGGGTGTGAGAATGTCCGGCATGCGTGCCACCGTGAAAGACGTCGCGAAACTGGCCGGGGTCTCCCCGAAGACGGTCTCCAATGTCATCAACGGTGTGGTGTTCGTCCGGCCGGAGACCCGGGCCCGGGTCGAGCAGGCGCTGAGCGAGCTCGACTACGTACCGAACATGAGCGCCCGCGGCCTGCGCAACGGCCGGACCGGCATGATCGCCCTGGCCTTGCCGGACCTGCTCCGGCCGTACTCGGCCGAGATCGTGCACCTGGTCGTCGAGCTCGCCCACGAGCGCGGCTGGGGTGTGCAGATCGAGCAGACCGCGGCCGAGCCCAGGCGTGAGTTCGAGCTGTTGTCGAAGGCTCGCGCGTACCTGGTCGACGGCCTGATCCTCAACCCGGTGAACCTCGACGACAGCGCCGTACTGTCGGCCGGCCCGCTGCCACCGCTGGTTCTGATCGGCGACGTCGACCAGGACCTGGTCAGCCAGGTGGCGATCGACAACGCCGCCGCGGCCCGCGACATGACCCGGCACCTGATCGCGAAGGGCTGCCGCCGGATCGCCGCCGTCGGTACGCCGGAAATCCCGCGCGGCTCGAGTGGCGCCGGCGTACTGGGTGGAGCAGCAGAAGCACCCGGTACGGCGGCATCCCGGCTGCGGACCGCCGGCTATCGCGCTGCGCTCGAGGAAGCCGGCATCCCGAACGATCCGGCCCTGGAGATCGGCCTCGACCGCTGGCGTCCCGAGGGCGCAGCCACCGTGGTCGGCAAGTACCTGGCCGACCACCAGCTCCCCGACGCGTTCTTCTGCTTCACCGACACCCTCGCCTCCGGCGCCCTGTCCGCGCTGTGGGGCGCGGGCGTCGCCGTACCGGGTCAGACTCTGGTCGCCGGCTTCGACAACGTGCTGGAGAGCCAGTTCATGATCCCGCCGCTGACCACGGTCGACTTCGACCGGCGCGCGTTCGTCAGCGCGGCCCTGGAGCTCCTGGAGGAGCGGATGGCCGACAAGAACGCCGCCCCGCGCCGCGTGATCGTCCCGCACCGCATCATCGAGCGGGTCAGCACCACCCGCTGACAAGACACATTCCGGCAAAAACAAACACAAACACTTGTCAACGCATTCCAACGATGTAATCATCCAGGGGCCCTGCGAAGGAGACCTGAATGAGTGCGTTGGACCAGCATTTCTCCCGGCGCCGGTTGCTCGGGACGGCGGCAGCGATCGCCGGTGGCGGTGTCCTGCTCGGATGCTCACCCGGAGCGTCCCGGTCGGCCGCCGACCTCAGCTACTGGCACCTGATGACCGGTGGAGACGGGATCGTGATGGCCGGCCTGGTGGACGCCGTCAACGCCCAGAACCTCGGCTTCCATGCGACCCAGACGGTGCTGGCCTGGGGCCCGCCGTACTACACCAAACTGGCGATGGCCTCGGCCGGCGGCCGTGCACCCGATCTCGCGATCATGCACGCGTCACGGATCGCCGGATACGCGCCCGGCGGCCTGCTCGAGCCGTGGGACCTCGACCTGCTGGCCGAGGTGGGCCTGCACGAGAGCGACTTCCCGCCGCTGGTGTGGCAGAAGGGCCTGTACGACGGGAAGCTGTACTCGATCGCCCTCGACACGCATCCCTTCGTGCTCTACTACAACACCGAGCACGCGGAGAAGGCCGGAGTCACCGACGACCTGCACACGCTGAAGTCCCCCGAGGAGTTCACCGAGGTCGCGCGCAAGCTCCAGAAGGTCACCGGCAAGCACGGACTCTCGTACGGCTACCTCGGCGACGGCTCGCAGATGTGGCGGCTGTTCTACACGTTCTACCGGCAGCAGAACGCCGAGATGAAGCTCGTGCCCGGCCAGCAGGCGCAGGTCGACGAGGCCGCGGCGGTCAAGGCGCTCAAGTTCGTGCAGTCGTTGCTCGACGACACGATCGCCACCAAGGCCGGCGACGGCGGTACGGCGACCAGCGAGTTCCTGCATGCGGAGAGCGGAATGCTGTTCGGTGGTGTCTGGGAGCTGCCCCCGATCAAGGATGCGAAGCTGCCGTTCGACGCGATCCCCATTCCAACGTTGTTCGGGACCGACGCGGCGTACGCGGACTCGCACACGTTCGTGCTCCCACGGCAGTCGAAGATCGATCCGGTACGGCGTAAGCACACGTACCAACTGGTCGCGGAGATCCTCAAGCGCTCGGTGAAGTGGGCCGGTGCCGGCCACATCCCGGCGTACCAGCCGGTGGTGAAGAGCTCGGAGTACCAGGCACTGAAGCCGCAGTCGAACTACGCGGGGATCCCGGAGTACGTGAACTACGACCCGGACGCGTGGTTCGGCGGCGCGGGCAGTGACTTCCATCGGTACTTCGCCGAGAACGTGCAGAACGTCTTCCTCGGCAGCGGGGATCCCGCCGCCGGGTTCGAGGGCTTCGTGAAGCGGCTGAACGTGCTGCTCGACCGTCCGCAGCCGCTGTGAGCGGGGTCGCGGTGCAAGAGGCCGACGTGAAGGGGGCCGCTGTGAAAGGGGATGGAAAGATGTCGACCACCCGGCGCGGGGAGCACCTGACCGGATGGGCGTTCGCGGCACCGTTCGCCGTACTGTTCGTCCTCTTTCTCGTGGTGCCCGCGGTCTACGGTCTCTACCTCAGCTTCACCGGGGAGACGCTGACCGGATCCGGTGGCTCGGTGATCGGTTTCGCGAACTACGCCGAGGCGCTGACCGACCCGGACATGTGGCATTCGCTCGGAAACACCTTGTGGTTCACGGTCTTGAGCACGGTGCCGCTGGTGATTCTGTCGCTGGCGTTCGCGTTGCTGGTGAACCTCGGGTTGCCGGGGCGCTGGTTGTGGCGGTTGTCGTTCTTCCTGCCCTACCTGCTCGCCTCGACGGTCGTGGTGATGTTCTGGTCGTGGATGTACAACCCGAAGCTGGGACTGATCAACGGCGTCCTGGCCGAGTTCGGGATCGGGCCGGTGGCGTGGTTGCAGGATCCGAAGGTCGCGATGATCTCGGTGGTCATCACCACGTTGTGGTGGACGATCGGCTTCAACTTCCTGCTCTACCTGGCCGCGTTGCAGAACATTCCGGAGCAGCAGTTCGAGGCGGCTGCGATCGACGGCGCGGGTAAGTGGCGGCAATTGTTCTCGATCGTGATCCCGCAGTTGGCGCCGACGACCGGATTGATCCTGACGCTGCAGATTCTCGCGTCGCTGAAGGTCTTCGACCAGATCTACATGCTGACCAACGGCGGGCCGGCCGGTTCGACGCGTTCACTCGTGCAGTACATCTACGAGTCCGGCTTCACCGGCTACCGCTTCGGTTACTCGTCAGCGATCTCGTACCTGTTCTTCGCGATCATCGTGCTGGTCTCACTGGCGCAGTACAAGCTGATCAACCGCAGGAGTGCCGCATGAGTTCCTACACGTTGTCCCGAGGGATCAAGCAGGGACACAAGCCGGGAGAGAATCCGTGGAGTGTCTCGCGGATGGTTGCCCTGCTGGTGCTGGCCTTCCTGGCCGCGACCTGGCTGGTTCCGTTCGCGTGGTCGGTGCTGACATCGCTCAAGAGCGAGGCGGACGCCGGCGCTTCGTCGATCAGCCTGAATCCGCCGGATGGCTTGGGATTCGAGGCCTATCGCAAGGTGCTCGCGGCGGGCGACATCCCGGCCTGGGCATGGAACAGCCTGCTGACCTCGGTCGCGATCACCTTGATCACGGTCGCGACGTCGGCGCTGGCCGGCTACGCTTTCTCGCGCGTCGACTTCCGGGGCAAGCGGTGGTTGTACGCCGCGATCATTGCGGCGATCATCATTCCGCCGCAGTTGCTGATCGTCCCGCTGTTCCGGCAGATGCTGGCCTTCAACCTGGTCGACACCTATTGGGGAATCATCCTGCCGCAGGCGTTCGCACCGGCGATGGTGCTGATCCTGAAACGTTTCTTCGACCAGATCCCGGTCGAGCTCGAGGACGCGGCGCGGGTGGACGGCGCGAACCGGCTGCGGGTGTTCTGGTCGATCGTGCTGCCGTTGTCCCGCCCGATCCTGGCGGCGGTCGCGATCTTCGTGTTCATCGGTGCCTGGAACAACTTCCTCTGGCCATTCATCGTGACCACCGACGCCGACCTGATGACGTTGCCGGTCGGCCTGCAGACCGTGAAGAGCGCGTACGGCTTGCAGTACGCACAGAACATGGCCTCGGCGATCCTCGCCGCATTACCGCTCGTAGTGGTCTTCCTGTTCTTCCAGCGCCAGATCATCAAAGGCATTGCGACGACCGGATTCGGTGGCCAGTAAGGCAAAGCGCAACGTTTACGTGACGCGACAACGTCCGCACGATTACTGGACAACGGTTCCGGAACGCGGGATTCCTGAACTCATCCCTTGAAAACCTCGTCACTCTCAGCAAGGCTTCACGGATCACTTCCGCGTCGTATCCGGGAGCGGGCATGACGGGGGAGTGTGTGGCCACGTGAGACACGCGGCCACGCCAATCCGCCCTCGGGGGTAATAACGACAAGAAGGGGGACGTGTGTCAGCGATGACAAGGCTCGTCGAGCAGTGCCGTGATGTGAGGAGTCACGGCAACGAAGGTCTCGGACGGGCTTCGATCCAACCGGCGGTCTGCAGCGGCATCCACGAGGTGACCTCGTCGATTCCGTCGGTTCAGCCGCGACGCGTGGCCTTGCTCAGACTGAGTAGCGGTCTGACCACCACGCTGCGTCTCGACGAAGGTGCCAAGGCACCGGAGCGGGGCGCGACTGTGTACGTCCGGGGTGGCCGGGGGATGGGCGACGCGCCTGTCTCAGGTGGGGTCATCCTCGCGTCGGCTCACCCCAGCTGACCACGAGTCAGCTGACAACATGGTCCAGGCCACTGGACTGAATCAGTGACTCGCCGGTCTCAGGTCCCAACGCCGAGCTGAGGCCGGCAAGTCCCTGCCGAGGTCCTACCAGGTCTGGCCCGCGGGCGTACGCGTCACCGCGTTGAATCGGTTGAACATGTTCGTCAGACCGATCATCAGCAGAATCGCGGACAGCTGCTTCTCGTCGAAGTGCTCGGTAGCAGCTGTCCACGTCGGGTCCGACACCGCATCGCCGCGGTCGGCGATGCGGGTCGCCTCCTCGGCCAGCGCGAGTGCGGCGCGCTCGGCGTCGGTGAACAGGTCCGATTCGCGCCAGGCCGCGACCTGGTGCAGGCGTTCGTCGGTCTCGCCGTTCTTCAGCGCCGACTTGATCCCGCCGTACACGCAGGCCGAGCAGCCGTTGATCTGGCTTGCCCGCAGGTGCACGAGCTCCAGCACCGGACCCGGCGCTCCGCCTTGGTAGACGGCCTTGAAGATGTTCTGGATGCCCTTCATGGCGTCCGGCAGCAGCACGGTCGGGTTGGGCATGCGAGCAGTCATGGGAGGTACTCCTGGTTCCGTTGTGGTGTCTTCACTCCCTCGACGGATCCCGGCCCCAGGATGTGACAGCGGCCCGCAGATCTTTCCGGACGCGTTCCTCGACCGATACGGTCAGGTCCGAATACTGCGCCGTCAGACAGATCGGTCCGTCGTAGTCCGCCTTCACCAGAGCAGCGTGTACGGCGTTCCAGTCGGCCAACCCGTCGTCGGCCTGGCCGAACTGGGTCTTCCAGCCCTCGTCGGTCTCGACGTACTTGGCGTTCTTCAGGTTGACGATGCCGAGCCGATCGGCGCCGAGCTCGATCGTCACGGCCGGATCGTCACCGGCCAGGGCGTCGTGGGCCGCATCCCAGACCAGCTTGAACCGATCCGGTAGTCCCTCCAGCAACTGGAGCACACCAAGCGTCGACGGGATGAACTTGCCGTGATGCGGCTGCACGCCGACCTGGACGTCATACCGCTCAGCCAGTACGACGGACTCCTCGAGCTGCGCGCGATTCCGCCGTACCGAGGCTGTGTAGCCGTCGGGACCGAGCGGCGCCATGATCCGGATCATCGGTACGCCGGCTGCCGCGCAGGCGGCGAAGACCGGTTCGGTGAGATCGGAGGCGACGCTGATCGGCTCGATGCCCTCGTCGCGGAGCTGCTTGGTGAACGTGGGCAGCTCGGCCTCGGCCGTCGCCGTCGTGACGTAGGCCGTGTCCCGGACCGGGACCTCGGCGCCGGCGAACCCGAGTCCGGCGATCAGCCGGCCGAGCTCGTCGCCGGGCAGACCGGCCCACGGTTTGGTGAAGACGGACCAGATCATCAACGGCCTCCCAGCCCACTCATGGTGATACCTCGGACGAACCAGCGCTGTGTCAGGAAGAACAACACGATCAGCGGGACGGTGGTGACGGTCGCGGCCATCAGCAGCAGGTTCCACTGAGTGCCGTTGGTGTCCTGGAACACTTGCAGCCCGACTGACGCCGTACGGGTCGCGTCGCTGTTGGAGATGACGAGCGGCCAGAGCAGGTTGTTCCACTGACCGATGAACTTGAAGACTGCCAGGGTCGCGATCGCCGGTACGGCGAGGGGCACGATCACTCGGACGAACGCCTGCCAGCGGTTCGCGCCGTCGAGGCGAGCCGCTTCCTCGTAGTCGCGGGGGATACCGAGGAAGAACTGGCGCAGCAGGAAGACGCCGATCGCGGTGAACGCGTGCGGCAGGATCATCCCGGGCCAGGTGTCGATGCCGTGCAGTTTCGCCACCAGGACGAACTGCGGGATCAGAGTGACCTGCGACGGGATCATCAGCGTGGCCAGGTAGATGCCGAACAGCCAGGTGCGGCCGGGGAAGTTCAGCCGGGCGAACGCGTACGCCGCGAGGGCCGCCGTCACGGTCTCCAGCAGGGTGGTGCCGGCGGCGAAGTAGATGGTGTTGAGCAGGTACTTGCCGAGCGGCACGAGTTCGAAGGCGCGGGTGAGGTTCTCCGGGTGCCAGCTGCTCGGCCAGAACGACGGCTTGGCCGCCATCGACTCGGCGTCGGACTGGAACGCGACCAGCACCATCATCACGACGGGGACGAGGGTGAGCGCGGTGACGACGAAGCAGGTGAAGACCACGAGCTTCTTGCGGACGTCAGTTGTCATAGTGCACCAGCTTTCGCTGCATGGTGAACTGGGCCGCGGTGATCAGCACGATGAACGCGAACAGCACCAGCGACTGGGCGGCGGCGTACCCCTGGTCGTAGTTCTCGAAGCCGGTCCGGTAGATGTACATGACGAGGGTGGTCGTGCGGGTGCCTGGACCGCCGTTGGTCATGATCAGCGCCTGGTCGAAGACCTGGAACGAGCCGATGATCGAGGTGACGATCACGAAGAACAGTGCCGGTGACAGCATCGGGAGCGTGACGTTGCGGAGGGTCTGCCAGCTCGTCGTACCGTCGACCCGGGCCGCTTCGTAGAGCTGTTGCGGGATGGCCTGCAGACCGGCCAGGAAGACCACCATGCCGAAGCCGAAGCTCTTCCAGACGCTCATCAGGATCAGTGCGGGCATCGCCCAGTTGTCCGAGATCAGCCACTGCGGTCCGTCGATCCCGAACCATCCGAGCACGGCGTTCACCAGGCCGTCGTGCGGGATGTAGAGCCAGATCCAGACGAACGCGACCGCCACCGTGATCGTTGCGTACGGCAACAGCAGCAGCGAGCGGAAGACCGCGATGCGCTTGAGCCCTTGGTTGAGGAGCAGCGCGAGCAGGAGGCTGACCAGGATGGTCAGAGGGACGCTCACGAGCGTGAAGTACGCCGTGTTGCCGAGCGCGGACCAGAAGGTCGGGTCAGGTCCGAGTCGCGCGAAGTTGCGCAGGCCGACCCATTTGGGTGGGCTGAACAGGTTCCAGTCCAGGAGCGAGATGACTCCGGCCGCGACGACGGGGCCGGCGGTGAAGATCAGGAAGCCGATCAGGCTGGGCAGGATGAACAGCCAGGCGGTGAGCGACTCGCGGTTGCGCCACCTGGGTGTGGGCCTGGACGTTGGCGTCAGCGTCGGTGTGGCGGCTGCGAGTGGTGCGGTGTCGACGGCCATGGGTCACCCCTTCCTGGCCGTGGCTTGGCGGACGGTGTCCTGGTGCTGACGCATCAGGATGTCCAGGCGTGGAGTGAGGCCGGCGATCGCCTCGCTCACGGTCACCTGGCCGAGGAACGTGCGCGGGAGGTCCTGGCCGAGCAGCTGCTTGACCTGGTTCCAGTTCGTGGTGACGTCGAAGGGGTGACCGCCGGCGACCTTGCCGGCCAGGATGTCCTGGACGATGCCGAGGTTGTCCGGCGGTGGCTGGAACGCGCTGCCGGCGCTGAGCCGGGCCGGGTTGTTCCGGCCGGCCTTGGCGTAGATGTCGAGGGCACCGGTGCTGGTGAGTGTCTTGAGCAGCTTCCACGCGAGGTCGAGCTCGGCGCCCTCGCGTACCCCCGATGGAATTCCGAAGCTGGATCCGGACACTCGCGGCGTGCTGCCGGCATCTCCGGCCGGGAACGGGATCACGTCCCAGTCGAACTTCGCCTTGCGGGCGTTGACGACCTGCCACGGGCCGTTCTGCATGAAGGCGACGTTGCCCTGGATGAAGTTGGCCAGCGAACTCTCGGTGACCAGGTTCTTGATCGGCGGCGTCACCTTGTCCTTGACGAACAGGTCGATGACGAACTGGATCGCCTTCATCGCCTCGGGCGCGTTGAGCGTGCTGCGGTCGGCCGCGGCGTTCATCACGTTGCCGCCGGCGCAGTAGATCCAGGAGACCAGGTCGTCGATCGCGGGCGCGCAGGTGAAGCCGTACTGGTCCTTGCCGGTCAGCTCCCTGGCCAGGTCGCGGAAGGTTGCCCACGGCATCGGTTCGGTGCGGGAGGGGAGCGGGATGCCTTGCTTCTGCAGCAGCGTCTTGTTGTAGAACATGACAGTCGGGGCGACGTCGAAGCCGATCGCGTAGGTCTTGCCGTTGAAGCTCGAGATCTGCCGGCTGGTCGGGTAGAAGTCGTCCAGGTGGAAGTCCGGGTCGGCCGCGATCAGGTCGTCGAGCGGCCGGTGCGCTCCGCGGGCGGCGTACGTCGGGATCAGGGTGCCGTTGATCGCGGTGACCAGGCTCGCGGTACCGCTGACGAGTTGCAGGTCGAGTTTGGTCGGGTAGCCGCTGGACGGAGTGAGGGTCGGGACCGACTTCACGCCGAGCTGTTGCTCGACGTACTGGCTGAAGTCGTCCCAGACCTTCTTCTCCGCGGCGCTGCTCGACCACATCGCCCAGGTCGCGGCGCCGCTGGGCGGACCGGTCGAGCATCCGGTGACGGCCGCCCCCAGGCCGGCCAGTCCGGTGAGTTCGAGAAAGCTGCGGCGGGACAGCTTGGCTGGCATAGCTCTCCTCAACGTCTCTTTAGTTGAAGGCGAGGTCGATGGATTCGGCGCGGATGCGCTCTTCGTCGACCTGTACGCCGAGGCCTGGGGCGGTGGGGACGGTTGCGACCGCCTTGGTGATGGTCAGTCCTTCGACATACAGGTCGGAGAGGAGCTCCGGCCCGTTCAGCTCGGCGGGCAGCGCGAGCTCGAGCTGGCTGAAGACGTGCAGCGCGGCAGCAAACGCGATCCCGCAGTCGGTGAGTCCGCTGGCCAGAATCTCGAGACCGCCGGAGAGCGCTGTCTGAGCGGTCTTGAGGGCGTTCCGCAGACCGCCCGACTTGCAGATCTTGACCACGACCAGGTCGGCCGCCTCGAGGCGGATCGCCCGGGCGAGGTCCTGGGCGGAGAAGCTGCCCTCGTCGATCGCGATGGGGAGGTCGATCAAGCCCCGCAGCCGCGCCATGGCCAAGGTGTCGGTGCTGGGCACCGGCTGCTCGACACAGTGGATGGTATGGACGTCGTGCGTGCGGTCGAGCAGTTGCTTGAGTGCGCTCGGGCGGTAGGACTGGTTGGCGTCCAACCAGAGCGGCTTGCCTCCGGCAACCTCCGCAACGGTTCGGATCGCCGCGGCATCCGCGTCCAGGTCGCCACCGATCTTCACCTTGTACGCCGCATAGTCCGCTGACTGGACGGCGTGCTCGCGGACGGTGTCCTGGTCGCCGACGCCGATCGCGGAACACAGTGGGATCTCGTCGTGGATCTTGCCGCCGAGGAGTGCGTGTACCGGGATCCCGGCGAGCTTGCCGGCCGCGTCGTGCATCGCGACGTCGACGGCGGCACGGGCGAACGGGAAGCCGTTGGAGACGGCGGGGCTCAGCCGCTTCGCCGCGCGCTGGTGGAAGAGCTCGACGTCGAACGGCGTGAGCTCGAGCAGGATCGGGGTGAGGTGCCGGCGGATGATCACCGCCATCGTCTCCGCGGTCTCGTAGCTCCAACTGGGGAGCGCTCTCTGCTCTCCCCACCCGACGACCCCGTCCTCGGTAGTCAGCTTCACGAAGATCACCGCGGCCGCCTGATCCGGTCTGCTGTCCGGTGCCCCCACCGCCCCGCTGCCCAGCACGAACTTCCGCGCAAACGGCACCGCGACCGGAAACACCTCAACCCGCCGAATCCGCCCCCCACCCCCAAGGGCCCCCACCCCTCCCAACCCCAAAGCTCCTGGGGCCGCCGATCCCGTCGTCCCCGGACCTGCCCGGCCTGGGCTCGTCGATCCCGACGCCATCACCTCTGGGCTTGCCGGGGGTGTGTGCGTTGGGGGTGTGCTCGTCGGGCTGGGGCTTGTGGCGGTTGGTTCTGTGCTCATGGGGTCGTCCCTTCAGGCCGCGATCGACCAAGTGGCCGGGTCGACGAAGCTTGGGCCGCGGGTGCCGTTGTCCAGCCACGCCAGGGCATCGCCGAGGACGTAGCCGGCGAGGGCGAGGTGACCTTCGACCGAGTCACCGGCGATGTGCGGGCTGAGCAACAGGTTCTCGGCCCGGAGAACGCTCTCTCCGAAGCTCGGCGGCTCGGGGTCGTAGACGTCCATCGCCGCGTACAGGCGGCCGTCGAGGACGTGGTCAAGGAGTGCCTGCTGGTCGATCGCCGGTCCGCGGGAGGAGTTGACCACGACCGAGCCGTCGGGGATCCGGCCGATCAGCTCGCGGGTGATCATGCCCTTGGTCTCCGGCACGTTCGGCACGTGGATCGTCAAGAAAGCGCTCTCTACCGTTTCTCCGAGCTCGGCCGTGCGTACTCCGAGCTGCGCAGCACGCTCGGCGCTCAGGTACGGGTCGTACACGACGATGTCGCAGCCGAAAGGCTTCAGCAGCGTGATCAGCGCGCGGGCGGTACTGCTCGCTCCGACGATGCCGACCTTCGCCCCGGCGACCTCATGACCGCGGAAACCGGACTGCTTCCACCCGCCGGCCCGGATCGCGCCGTCGAACCGGGGGAGTCGCCGCGCCAGCGTGAGCATCGCCGCGAGGCAGTACTCACCGACCGACCACGCGATCCGCGGCCCGGCCGAGAACACCGCGACTCCCTGCTCGAGGATGGCCGGGTCGATCAGGTTCTTCACCGTGCCGGCCGCGTGCGCGACCACCTTCGGCCCGGTTCCGTCGGACCACAGTTCCTTGCCGAGCGTCGGCGTACCCCAGCTCGTCAGTACAACGTCCGCACCCGCCACCAACTCGGGTACGGCGGCCGGGTCGAGCGCGGCCGGCTTCGCCGGGTCATCGGTACCGGCGAGGTGCTGCTCGGTCGCCCAGACCACCTCGAACCGCTCGTCGAGCAGGCGCCGCGTCGCGGCGTCCACCACATCGGCGGCCCGCGCCGGCGACATCAGCGCGGCCAGTCTCAGCCCAGAATTCGACACAGGGTCAGCTCCTCAGTTCCGTGGTGATCTCGACGGTAGGCGCTTTCCGTTATGCAGGTCCAAGCCCGATTTCGCATGAACCGATACCGTGCTGGCATGGATCTCTCGCTGCAGCAGCTCCGCGGGTTCGTCGCCGTCGCCGAGGAACTCCACTACGGCCGCGCGGCCCAGCGCCTGAACCTGACCCAGCCCCCGCTCACCCGGCAGATCCAGGGGTTAGAGCGCTCTCTCGGGGTCAAGCTGTTCGACCGGACCGGCCGGGGCGTGCGGATGACCGCGGCCGGCGACGCGTTCCTGGATCACGCTCGCCGCGTCCTCGCGCTGCTCGAGGTCGCCCCCGAGGCCGCGCGCCGCGCAGCTGACGGGATCACGGGAACGCTGCGGATCGCATTCACCGCGATCGGCGCGTACGCCGTACTGGCTGACTTCCTGACCACGGTCGCCAAGCACGCGCCGGCCGTGACGTCTGAGCTCACGGAGCTGGTCAGTCCGGATCAGTTCGAGGCGCTGGCGGACCTGAAGATCGACATCGGCCTGGTGCGGCCGCCGATCCCGGAGCAGTTCGCCTCGGTTCTGGTTCACTCCGAGGACCTGGTGCTCGCCGTACCGGAGAACCATCCACTGGCCGGCGGCGACGCCCCGGTGACGCTGGCCGATGTGACCGACGAATACATCGGGTACAGCCCGGAGGGATCGCAGTACCTGCATGACATCTGCGCGGCGATGATCGGCATGGATCGGTACGCCGTCAGTCAGTTGGCCTCGCAAGTCCCGACGATGCTCGCGTTGGTGCGGGCAGGGTTGGGGTGTGCGCTGATCCCGCGGTCGATCATGGCGATGCGCGTCGAGGGCGTGAGCTACCGTGAACTGGAGGCGGCTGACGCGCATTCGGTGACGCTGCACGCCTGCTGGAGTCCCGACAATCCGAACCCAGCTCTGCAACGCCTGACGGCAAGCTTGACTTCGAGTGCACTCTAGCTCGTAGTGTCGAAGGCATGACTGGACAGCACGCAATCGGTTCTGGGTTCGGGCACGACAGCACTGCGGACGAGGTCCTCGACGGTATCGATCTGACCGGCAAGCTGGCGGTGGTCACCGGTGGCTACTCCGGCCTCGGTCTGGAGACGACCCGCGCCCTGGCGAAGGCCGGCGCGCACGTGCTCGTCCCGGCTCGCCGCCCGGATATTGCCAAGACGGTGCTTTCTGAGATTGGGCTCTCCGAGATTTCCGGTGTAGAGATCGATGAGCTGGATCTCGGAGATCTCGACAGCGTCCGCGCGTTCGCCGACCGGTTCCTGGCCTCGGGCCGGAGCATCGATCTGATGATCGACAACGCCGCAATCATGGCCGCGCCGGAGACCCGGGTCGGTCCCGGCTGGGAGGCGCAGTTCGCGACCAACCACCTCGGTCACTTCACGCTCGTGAACCGGCTCTGGCCCGCGCTGGCCGCCGGCGGTGGCGCCCGGGTGATCTCGGTGTCGTCGAGCGGGCACCGGCGTTCGGACATCCGCTGGGACGACCTACAGTTCGAGCAGGGCTACGAGAAGTGGCAGGCCTATGGTCAGGCCAAGACAGCAAACGCTCTCTTCGCCGTGCAGCTCGATGCCCTGGGCAAGGATTCCGGTGTGCGCGCGTTCGCGTTGCACCCGGGCGGCATCCTGACTCCGCTGCAGCGGCACCTGGAGCGCGAGGAGATGGTCGGGCTCGGCTGGATCGATGCCGAAGGCAACCCGTTGAACCCGGGCTTCAAGTCGCCTGAGCAGGGCGCCGCCACCCAGGTCTGGGCAGCCACCTCACCGAAGCTCGAGGGTCTCGGCGGACTGTTCTGCGAGGACTGCGAGATCGCGGAGCTGTCCACCGACGACAGCCCGGGCGTGCGTCCGTACGCCGTCGACCCGGACTCCGCGGCCAGGTTGTGGACGGTCTCGGCGGAGCTGACCGGGGAGAACGCGTTCCGGTAGGGTCCTGCGCAGTGTCCGTTCCGCTTTCGCCTGTCGACCTCGGCGACCTCGTCAACCGCCTGCGCGCGGCCGGCTGCGTGTTCGCCGAGGACGAGGCCGCGCTGATCGTGGAGACCGCGCGGAACGCGGCCGAGCGCGAGGCGATGACGGTACGCCGGATCTCCGGCGTACCGCTGGAGTATGTCGTCGGCTGGGCGTGGTTCCGCGGTTTGCGGATCGCGGTCGATCCCGGGGTGTTCATCCCGCGTCGCCGTACCGAGTTCTTGGTCGAGCAGGCGCTGCGGGTGACCGCCTCGGGCGCCGTTGTGGTCGACCTCTGCTGCGGCGCGGGCGCCTTGGGCGCGGCAGTTGCCGCCGAGCGGCAGGTCTCGCTGTACGCGGCCGACATCGAGCCTGCCGCCGTCCGCTGCGCCGAGCGCAACCTCGCGCCCTGGCAGGGAGCGGTTTCTCAAGGCGATCTGTACGACGCTCTGCCGGCCGAGCTGCGAGGGCGGATCGACGTGTTGCTGTCGAACGTGCCGTATGTGCCGACCGACGAGATCCGCCTGCTGCCGCCCGAGGCACGGCTGTACGAGCCGCGCGTCACGCTGGACGGCGGCCCGGATGGATTGAGCACCTTCCGCCGGGTCGCCGCCGGTGCGGCCGAGTGGCTCGCACCGGGTGGGCATCTGTTCGTCGAGATGAGTGATCAGCAGGCTCCGCCGGCGCACGCGGTGCTGCTCGAGCACGGTCTGACCGCGGAGATCGCGGTCGACGACGAGCTCGGCGCGAATGTTGTCCACGGCACCTATCAGCCGTAGCTGCCCGGAGAGGCAAATCCACTCGCTCGCCTGCGGATCGCTCGCGATGATGCATCCCGTTATGGGTAAACACATCGCGTTCCTGACCATCCCGGCCGCCGGGCACCTCAATCCGACCCTCCCGCTGGTCGCCGAGCTGGTACGGCGCGGTCACCGCGTCACGTATGCGACCGGTCCGTCGTACCGGAGTGCCGTCAAGGCCGCAGGGGCCACCTTCGTCGAGCTGGACTGGATCCCGAAGCCGGTGAAGGTGTCACCCGGTGGTCAGACGACCGCGGATCTCAGCGCGATGCTGACCGGGTTCGTGCGGGCTTCGCGACCGGTGATGCCGACGACCGGCCGGACCTGTTCTGCTACGACATGATGACGTTCATCAGGTCGATGATGGCAGACAAACTCGGCCGGCGATCGGCGCCCGGGCCGCGACCTCGGAGTGGGAGCCGCCGACGCGATCGAGGCTCAGGTGAGCGTCTGAGTCTCGGCCGCGGACTTCTCCTGGCCGGCCGCCCACGACGCCAAGAGCGCTAGTCCGTCCGCGGCCGCGGTACCGACGGGCGCGGTGTAGACGTTCAGGCGCAGGCCAGGATCGGCAGGCAGCTCCATCGACTCGACGTCCAGGTCCAGCCGGCCCACGACCGGATGGTGTAGACGCTTGCGTCCAGACCGGTGGAGCCTGACGTCCTGCGATGCCCACCGTTGCCGGAAGAGCTCACTCTGTGTTGACAACTCACCGACCAGGGCGATCAGGTCCTCGTCATGCGGAGTGCGTCCGGCCTCCAACCGGAGCTTCGCGGCGACATCGCGTGCGATGCGGTCGTAGTCGACGAAGAACGTCTGAGCCGATGCGGGATCCAGGTACACGAACCGTGCGGTGTTCGCCGGCCGTCGGGCCTCCGCCAGCACCGGTGAGTACAGTGCGCGAGCCAGTTGGTTGGTGGCCAGGACGTCGTACCGGCTGTTGCAGATCCAGGCCGGCGCATCGGTCATTGCCTCGAGCACCTGCTGCAGCGCCGGACGCACGGTCTCGGTGGGCCGTCGGCGGCGTGGACTGCGCGGCGACCCGGACTGCCGGGCAAGGTCGAACAGGTGATCGCGCTCAGCCTCGTCAAGCTGAAGGGCAACGGCCAGGGCGTCGAGTACGCCATCGGAGGCCCCGGCCAGGCCGCCGCGCTCCATCCGCACGTAGTAGTCGACCGATACGCCGGCCAGCAGAGCTACCTCTTCGCGACGCAGACCCTTCACCCGGCGGTTGCTGCCATAGGCGGGCAGCCCGGCCCGCTCGGGCGCGATCCGCGCGCGGCGCGAGCTCAGGAACTCCTTGATCTCTGTGCGCAGATCGATGGTCACCACGTCTCTACTCTAGGCCGGGGTCTGCAGGCGATGGGAGGTACTGCCGGTACCCCCCACCTGCGTTCTAGGTACCTGTTGCGGTCGTGGCGATGCCACCGTCGACCGGGACGACGGCGCCTGTGAGGTAAGCACCGGCCCGGCTGGCGAGGAACACGGCGACCCCTGCCATGTCGTCGTCGCGCCCGAGCCGGCGCAGCGGAGCCTTCGCCGCGATCGTGTCACCGACGGCATCGAGCGTGGCCGCCATCATCCGCGACGGGAACGGTCCGGGGGCTACCGCGTTCACGGTCACGTGCTGAGGGCCGAGTTCGCGGGCAAGCACTCTGGTGAGTTGATGCAATCCCGCCTTGCTGCCCGCGTACGAGTAGTTCGGCGACGCGGCGACGTGGATGGCGGCGATACTGCCGATGTTGATGATCCGCGCGGGATCATCTGCGGTGCCCGCCTTGCGAAGGGCGGGGAGCAACGCCTGCACCAGCCAGAACGGCGCCTTGAGGTTGAGGTCGACCACGGTGTCCCAGGCCTCGGCCGGGAAGGTCTCCAACGGCTCGCGCCGCATCGCTCCCGCGTTGTTGACCAGGATGTCCAGCTTCTCCTCGTCGGCCGTGACGAGATCGGCGAGGCGCCGGCATTCGGCGTACTGGGACAGGTCGGCGGGGATCGCTTGCACCTCGCCGAAATCCGACAGTTGCTGTTGTGCCTGCGCACAGGTGTCTACATTGCGTGAGCTGATCACGACGCGGGCGCCGGCCTGCAGCAGGCCGCGCGCGATCATCATCCCGATGCCGCTGGTGCCGCCGGTGACAAGTGCGTACTTCCCGCTCAGGTCGAAAAGTCCTGTGTGACTGGTGAATTGGTGGTCCGTCATGGGTCTCCGTCCCTTGTGCTGTGGCAGCAGGCTGTCAGGAGTCCAGGACGTCTGGGAGACCGTAGTGATCCAGGTACTGGCAGGGCCCCTGATCAGGACTGTGCGGCGTAGGCGTCGACGGCTGCGAGGTGTTCGGCGATGGTGGCCGGGTCGTCGAAGGAGGCGCGGAAGCTGTTCCGCGCGAGCTCGGCCAGTACGGCGTTGTCCAGGCCGAGGTGCTCGTGGACGGCCACGTAGTTGTCGTTGACGTAGCCGCCGAAGTACGGCGGGTCGTCGGAGTTCACGGTGACCACGACGCCGGCCTCGAACAGCATCCGCAACGGGTGTTCGGCCATCGACGGCACCACCTGTAAAGCCACGTTCGACAGCGGGCAGACGGTAAGCGGGATGCCTTCATCACGCAGGCGCGTGACCAGGGCTGGATCCGTCGCTGCGGCGACACCGTGATCGATGCGATCAGGTCGGCACACGTCGAGGGCCTCACTCACGTAGTCGGCCGGGCCGTCCTCGCCGGCGTGAATGGTGGTCCGATAACCGCGGTTGCGGGCGGTCTCGTAGTACTGGGCGAACTTGGCCGGCGGGTTCCCGCGCTCGGCGGCGCCCAGGCCGATGCCGATGATCTGGTCGCCCCAGGGCGCGATCAGGTCCAGCACCTCGAGGGCATCGGCCTGCGACCGATGCCGCTGGCTGGTCACCATCAGGGCGCCGTCGATGCCGAGATCGCGGCGGGCGTCGGCGATCGCCGCCAGCGCACTGTCGACCTGATCGCCGATCGGCACACCGGCCTCGAGGAAGGTCTGGACGCCGAGGAACATCTCGGTCCGCCGTACGCCGTCGGCGGCCGCGCGCGTGAGATAGGCGTGGGTGAGGTCGTAGAAGTCCTGTCCCCGGCGCAGCACTGATGCTGCCTGGAACAACAGGGGGAGAAAGTGCTCGAGCCCGGTGAAGCTGTACGCCGCCCGCAACTCGTCGAGGCTTGACCAGGGCAGGCTGACTTCGTTGCGTTCGGCAAGCGTGAACAGCAGCTCGGGCTCGAGGCTTGCTTCCAGATGAACGTGCAGTTCAGCCTTGGGAAGCCCCGCGATGAAGTCAGTCATGATCCCAGGCTAGATGCGGCGTTGGGTGTGGAGGAGGTAGTCGCGGCGGTTGAGGGGGTTGTGGTCGGTGCGGGGACGGTCGGGCGGGGTGCCGGGGACTGGGTGGTAGTGGGAGAAGGTGGATTCGAGGACGCCTTCGCCTCGGGTGAGGGCGGGGAGTTGTTGTTCGAGTTGGTAGACCGCGGCTGCGGGGATGGCTCCTTCGAGGACCGAGGTGTCGGTGGCGAGGGCCGGTACGTCGGGGATGGCGCGGAGGCGGGCGAGTGCGGAGAGGACTGCGCTCGTGGTGTCGGTCGGGACCTCGAGTTGGAAACGGTGCATGGGCTCGTGGACCGACGTACCGGCTTGTCGGAGGGCGGTCATCAGGACCAGGGGAGTGAGGTTGCGGAAGTCTCCGGCCGTGCTCGACATGCTCTTGTCGAAGACGGCGTGGGCATGACTCTGGCGTGCCGAATATCCGGAGTGCGTCAGGTACACCCGGGCGTCTGGGACTGCCCATCCGTGCAGACCTTGAGAGAGCGTTTCCCGGACTGTTTCTTCGACGGCCTTGATGAACGCGTACGGCATCGAGCCGAGCTCGACCTCCAGCTCGAAGGTCACGCCCGCGTCGACAGGTGCCGGTTCGACGCGCAGGCCGATCGTGGCGAGGAACGGGTTGCCGTCCTTCTTCTTGATCTCGAACGCCGCTCCGACACCGCGGACGCGCTCGACACAGATCGTCGTGGTCTCCCGGAAGGTGACGTCGATGCCGAACTCGGCGGCGAGCGTTGTCTGGATGACCTCCTTCTGCACCTCGCCGTACAGCGAGACGGAGGTCTCCTGCCGCAGGTCGTCCTGGCGCACGTTGATCAGCGGATCCTGTTCGGAGAGCTGAGAGAGCGCTTCCCGGAGTTTCCCCTGATCGCCGAGCCGCTGCGGCGTGACCACGGTTTCCAGCGTCGGCGGCGCAAAGAATCCACCAGCAGCGGCCTGCGCTGGTACGTCGTCGCCGGCGAACACGCGATCACCGATCTGTACGTCGGGCAGTCCCCACAGCTGGGCGATCTGACCCGCGACGACCTGACTGGCGATCACGGCCGCGCCGTTCGCGAACACGCGCACCGCGGTGATCTTCGCGTCGCCACCACTGGCGCCGTACCGGATGCGGTCGCGCACCTGCAGGGTGCCGGAGAACATCCGGACGTACGCGATCTTCTCGCCGGCTGCACCACGCTCGACCTTGAAGATCACGCCGTAGAGCGCTCTCTCGCCCGTTCTCGCCGGTGGCAGCAACGTGCGGATCCCGTTGCTCAGCGCATCGACGCCGCTGCCGGTGATCGCGGATCCGAAGTACACCGGGTGCACCAGGGACTGGGCGGTTTGCTGACCGAGTGAGCGCTGGAGAGCGTCGTCAGAGAGCGCTTTCTCGTTCTCCACGAATGTTCTCAGCAGCTCGTCGTCGTTCTCGGCGAGCACTTCGATCAGCGCGCCCGGGGCCGGATGTGCGGTGAAGGCGGCGGTTCGCGTACCGAGGCCCGTCACCGACCCCATCGGTACGACGGCCGGCGAGAGCTTGTCGGTGATCTCCTTCAGCACACCGTCGTACTGGGCGCCGCGCCGGTCGATCTTGTTCACGAAGATCAGCGTCGGAATCCGCAGCCGCTGCAACGTCCGCATCAGCACCCGCGTCTGCGCCTGCACGCCCTCGACCGCGGACACCACCAGCACCGCACCGTCGAGCACGCTCAACGCGCGCTCGACCTCGGCGATGAAGTCCGGGTGACCGGGAGTGTCGATCAGGTTGACCGTCACCGGGTCGGCCCGGCCGATCGTGAACGACACGACCGCCGACTTGATCGTGATCCCACGCTGGCGTTCCAGCGCGAGGGAGTCGGTCTGGGTACTACCGTCGTCGACGCTACCGATCTCGTCGATGACTCCGGCGGCGTAGAGCAGCCGCTCGGTCAGACTGGTCTTACCGGCGTCGACATGCGCCAGGATCCCAAGATTCAGTACTTTCACGCAGCCTCATGTCCTCAGAGCAGATGTCCGTTCCTTCCATGACAGACAGGACGTGAGATCGCACGATGTACTCCTTGGCTCGGGTTCCGGACAACACTCCGAGTAGACCAACGCGCCCGAGATCCGTCCAAACGTTTTAGCCCCCAGCTAAAGGAGCCCTGTGCAGCCAGCTGAAGCCAGCCAGTACGCCGCCGCGGTCCTCGGACCGATCGAGTCCGTCGAACCCGTGCAGGGGTTCGTCGGCAACCAGACGTTCCGCCTCCGCGCCGTCAACGGCGCGACCGCCTACCTGAAGACCGGCGCCACGATCGCCGCCGAGTCCCACGCTCTCGAGAACGGCCAGCGCCTCGGCATCCCCGCACCCCGCGTTCTCGCCACCGACCTGGCCGTGCCCTACCTACTCATGGGCGAGCTACCTGGCGCACCGTCCGACGCGCCCGCGGTAGTCCACGCCGCCGCAGGACACCTGCGCGAACTCCACACTGTGCACGCCGAAGCCGACTGGCCGGCGACGCTGCAGGCACCAGTGGACGCCCTCGACGACCTCGTCCCACCGGGCCTCGCCGACCAGCTCCGGAGAGCGCTCCCTCCGTTCATCGCGCAGGTCGCCGACGTGACGCCGGCCCTGCTGCACGGCGACCTACATCTAAGGCACCTGTACGCCGACGCCGACCAGCTGACCGGGATCCTCGACTGGGGCGACAGCCTGTACGGCGATCCGCTGTTCGACGTCGCGCGATTCACGATGACCGCGGACACCGCCGTCGTACTCGCCGGCTACGGGCTGACCCCGGACCGCGAGCTCGACCGGATCTTCTCGCAGTACCGGATCCTGTGGTCCCTGATGGCGTTGCGCGCCGAGATCGCCGCCGGTGGGGACTGGATCGAGCCCCACGTACGGCGGATCGCGGCCGAGCTCAGTTGATCAGCGTGCCGATGTGTTTGCCGCTGCTGATGGAGGCGGCAGCGGACGGCCGGTCGATGTCGAAGACGTGCAGTGGCAGCCGGTGGTCGCGGGCCAGGATGAAGGCGGACTGGTCCATCACGCCGAGGCCGCGGTCGATGATCTCCTCGTAGCTGAGGTGGTCGAACCGGGTCGCGTCGGGGAACTTGTTCGGGTCGGCGTCGTACACCCCGTCGGCACCGTTCTTGGCCACCAGGAGGGCGTCGGCCTCGAGCTCGACGGCGCGCTGTACGGCCGGGTAGTCGGTGGTGGTGAACGGCTGACCGTTGCCTCCGGCAAGGACCACGATCGAGCCCTTCTCCAGGTGCCGCAACGCGCGCATCCGGATGTACGGCTCGGCGATGTTGTTGATCGGGACCGCGGTCATCAGCCGGACCCCGTGCGCGCCGAGGGCGGCGAGCCGGCCGCGGAGCAGGACGGCGTTGATGACGGTACCGAGCATGCCGATGTTGTCGGCCTCGACCCGGTCGATGCCCCAGTCCTCGGCGCGGTTGCCGCGGAACACGTTGCCGCCGCCGACGATCACCGCGACCTGGACGCCGGTGGCGCGCAGCGCGATCACCTCGGTCGCCAGGTGCGTGAGGCGGTCGCTGTCGAATCCGAACTCGTCACCCCCAGCGATCGCTTGGCCGGACAACTTGAGCACGAGCCGTCGGTACATGCTGCTCCGTTCACTGCGGATGGCGGTGATGGTCTTTTATCACACGAGAATTGTCGGCGCCTTCGTCTAGCCTCGGCGCATGGACGTATTGACGGTGGAGACCATCCAGGCCGCGGGCCTGGCCGACTGGAGCAAGTTGTCGACGGCGCTGCACGCGCGCTACCTGGTCGGATCGCTCGCGGACGGCCTCGGGTTCGCCCAAGCGGTGGCGGAGCTCGCCGACGGACACGATCCGGAGGTCCGCGCGACCTCGACGTTCGTCGACCTCAAGCTGGCCACGCCCGGCGCGGTGGACAGCGACGGGGATGTCCGGACCACGGTGACGCAGCTCGACGTCGACCTGGCGCGTGGCATCACCGAGCTGGCCGCGGCGCGCGGCCTGAAGGCCGATCTGGACGGCATCTTTCTCACCGAGCTGGGCCTCGACACGCACGACGCGGACGAGATCGGTCCGTTCTGGGCCGCGCTGCTCACCGGCGACGCCGCCAACTACAAGAACCATCTCGAGGTGGTCGACCCCACCGGCCGTACGCCGGACCTGTGGTTCCAGAAGACGTCCGAGCACGAGACGCCGCGCCAGCGTTTCCACTACGACCTGTGGATGCCGATCGCGCAGGCGCCGGCCCGGATCGAGGCTGCCGTGGCCGCCGGCGGCACCGTCGTCTTCGACGAGTACCCGTCGTTCACCGTGCTCGCCGACGCCCAGGGCAACCGCGCCTGCATCTGCACGATCAACGGCCGTAAATGAGTGGTCGCGGTGGCCGGTTGCTGGCTACCGTGTGAGCGAGAGCCGCTGCTGGATGCGGTGTTGAGGAGGTACGTGATGACTTGCATGGCAGTCCGGTTGCGTACCAACTCCTCCTTCTGAGCTCTCTTCTGGGCTACCGGACCGGTTGGTGCGTCGCGGCGTTGGCCGCGGGTCCCGTGCGCGCTGCGCACTCCGTACCAGCTGAACCGGAGCTCTGCCATGTCCTCCGTGGACACCCAACTGCATGCTGTCCTGTTGCGCGCGATCACCAGCGTGAAGTACGACGTACTTCGCACCCGCGCGGCTGAACTCTCCGCCCGCTATCGCCAAGCGGGCCTCATCGATACGCTCCCCGCCTTGCGCGATGAGCTCGACTGCCTGGCATACGCCGTGGTGCGGATGCCGGCCACCTACCGGGCGATCCAGGCCGCGTTGCGTGCGGCCGATCTTCATGTGGGCGAGGCGACCACCCACCTCGACCTGGGCGGCGGAACAGGCGCTGCTGCCTGGGCCGCCGCCTCGATCTGGCCGGGCATCCAGACCCGGATCGTCGAACGCCAAGCCGTCGCTGTCGCGCTGGGGCGCAGGCTCAGCACGTGGAGCCCAACTCCCGTGTGGTCGAAGGCGGACCTTCGCGACTGGCAACCGTCGGCCTCGGTCGAGCTGGTGACGGTCGCGTACGTTCTCAACGAGCTGACGGCGGAGACGCGGGAGAGCGTTCTCTCTGCCGCGGCGGCCTCCGCCAGCACGATCGTCGTGGTCGAACCCGGCACCCCGCGTGGATATCGGCACATCGTCGAGGCCCGCGACCAACTGATCCGTCTCGGGTTCACCATCGCTGCGCCCTGCCCACATCAACTCCGGTGCCCGCTCATCGAGCCCGACTGGTGCCATTTCGCTGTCCGGCTGCCGCGCACCGAACTGCATCGGCGACTCAAGGCCGGCACTCGTAACTACGAGGACGAGAAGTTCAGCTACCTGGTGGCGACCACGCGACCCGCGAGGCCGGCGGCTGCCCGGGTCCTCACCCCGCCGGTCCGTCCGAAGAACCAGGTGCTGCTCACTTTGTGTACGTCGGCCGCCGAGCGCGCACAGGCACGGATCCCGAAGTCCGATCCGGAGTACGCGCTCGCCCGTGCTGCGGAGCAAGGAGGTGCCTGGCCGCCTCAGAGGTCGTAGCCGCCGGAGGCTTCGAGCGTTTGGGCGGTGACCCAGCGGCCTTCGGGGGAGAGGAGGAAGGTGATCACGGCGGCGACGTCTTCGGACTCGCCGATGCGGCCGAGTGCGGTGTTGTCGGCGATCGGCGGGATCAGCTCCGGGTGCTGAGCGAAGGCGTCGCCGCCGAGGCGGGTGCGGGTGACGCCGGGAGCGACGGCGTTCACCCGGATCCCGCGGGCGCTGAGCTCCTTGGCGAGGTAGCGGGTGAGCACGACCTGGGCGCCCTTCACACTCCCGTAGACCGAGTACCCGTTCGACGGCCGCGCGCTGAGCAGGCCGGCCGAGCTGGTGGTGAAGACGACCGCTCCACCGTCCGCGATCAGCGGCAGCAGCGTCTGGGTGAGGAAGTACGGACCCTTCAGGTGCACGCCGACCATCTGGTCGAACAGTTCCTCGGTGGTGTCCTCGAACGGAACCGGCGGCTGCCCGACACCGGCGTTGTTGACCAGGAAGTCGAAGGTGTCGCGTCCCCACTTGTCCCGCAGCGCGGCCGAGATCGCGTCCCGGAAACCGGAGAGCGCTCCCTGGCTGCTCACGTCCAGCCGCAGCGCGACCGCCGTACCGCCGTCCTTCTCGATCCGCTCGGCTGTCTCGAGCCCGCGCTCGGCGCTGCCGTGGTAGGTGAGGATGACGCCGATACCGCGCTTCGCGACCTCGAAGGCCGTGGCCTGACCGATTCCGGAGCTTCCACCAGTGATGACAGCAATTTGCATGATCGCGCCTATCTCCTACAACGTCATGGTTGGTTACCTCTCCAGTGAACGTTGTGGGACGCAGGTTTCCGTAGACCAATGCTCGCCATCATTTGCACGATCCTGTCAGGAGGGCGGATGCGCCACGAAACCCGTCTTCTCACCCGAGTCGAAACCACAGGTCCGGTAGTAGGCGTGCGTCGATTCACGCTTGGACCCGGTCAGCAGCATCACCTTGTAGCAACCGGCGTCCCACGCGGCCTGGAGCGTCCCGGCCATGATCGCCTTCCCGAGACCGGTCCCGCGGCGCGCCGAGTCCACGATCACGTTCTCCACCACCCCGTACGGCGCCGCGCCCCGGCTGAGGTTCGGGACCAGGTTCAGGTAGGTCGAAGCGACCACGTCGCCAGCGTCTTCCAGCACGAACAGGTGCATCCCGGGCGTTCGCAGGATCTGGTCGTACGTCGCGACAGCACGCTCTTCCGGGACGATCGGGTCGTTGGGATGCAGTTGCCCGTACAACCGCATCACGCTCGCAAAGTCCGCTGACTCAGCCTCACGAAACATGCTCCGACCCTACTCAGAGCACAGCCGGCTCCAGGTGATCAGGGGTTCCCAGCCAGCTGACGTCTGATGGTGCGATGCGCCCAGGTGCAGCACGGAGCTGTTACCGGAAGCAACGTGTTGGACAACCGGCCAGCCAAGCGCCGAGGTCTCCTCGGGCGCGAGCTCGGCCGGGTCGATCCAGTCCACCGCGCTGATCCGCGCGTCCGCCGTACCCAGCTCGAAGGGCGGTCGTGGTGAGGCTTCGAAGTACACGATCTCGACGCTTCGCCCGCGCCAGTGATGCACGCAGTCGGCGACGATTTGGCCGGGCGTGACAACGACACCGGTCTCTTCGGCGGTCTCGCGGGCTGCGGCTTCGGCGGCCGTCTCGCCGGGTTCGACGTGGCCGCCGGGTACTTCCCAGCGGACCACGCCCAGCCGTTCGTGCCGAACCATCAAGATCCGGCCGGCCCCGTCGATCGTGCAGGTGAAGGCCGTGAGCTGCTGCGGCAGGTTGAGTGGACGGGCCGGCACTGTGGTCAGTCGGCGTCGAGGAACGTGGTGACGGAGTCGAGGACGAGGTTGGTGCGGGCCAGGCCGTTGAAGTGGGTGGTGCCGGGGAAGACGGCCAGTTGCGAGGCCGGTACGCCGGTGAAGTCGCCGTTGGTGTCGCCGCCGCGCAGCTGCAGGAAGCGGACGGCGTGCTCCAGCTTCACCATGTCGCAGTCGCCGACCGTGAACAGCGTGGGCGCGTCGATCCCGCGGATGTCGTCTTCGGACCAATCGGTCACCGAGCCCATGAAGGCGCCCAGTTTGTCGAGCAGCGCCTGCAGGTGTTCGTGGTCGGGGTGTGGTGACTTGGCCAGGTAGTCGGCCTCCATCGGCGTACCGGCGATCATCTCGACCTTCATCGCTCCGACGGCGCCCGCGTTCTCGGACCGCATGCCGTCGACCGTGAACGAGACCGACGAGATCACGGCCTTGCGCACGAGCTCGGGGTGCTTGATCGCGAGCTCCAGAGCAACCGCTCCACCGACGCTGAACCCGAACAGATCAACCTGCGGTACGCCGAGCTCCTGGAGCAGGCCGACGACGTCGGACGCGAGATTGCTGGTGCTCAGCGGGCGGTCGATGTCGTTCGTCCGGCCGTGCGCCTGGAAGTCGACGGCGATGACCTGACGGCCCTCGGCCAGCCCCGGCAGCAGCGCGCCGAACTGCAGGTCGATGTTGAACAGGCCGCCGTGCAGCAGCACCAACGGTGTCCCGCCCGAGCCGTGGATCTCGTAGTACAGCTCCAGTCCGTTGACCGAGGCGAACCCCGTTTGCTTGCTCATGGCACCCCCACCAATAGACAGAACGGATGACCTGCCGGATCGGCCAGGACGTACAAAGGCTCGGACTCTACACCGGTCCGGTCCATCAGAACCTGGGCTCCGAGCTCCTCCGCCCGCCGCCGATGCAGGTGCAGGGCCTCAACCGTCGGTACGGCGTAATCGAGGTGCATCTGCATCGGAACCTCAGGCGACGGCCACGTCGAGCGGGGCAACACATCGGTCCGGTTGACGGCGAGCTGCCGGTTGCCGTCGTCGTCGACCAGCACGAGCCAGCCGGCATCGTCCGCCGTACCGTCCGTCGGCGGCTCGTCGCCCGGCCGGTACCGCAGACCGAGAAGCTGCCGATAGAACTCGGCGAGCTCTCGTGCATCCAGCGCGTCGAGCGCGGTGTGCATGCGCCGCGGGTACGCGCTCTCTACGTTCTCGGAGGTGCTCATGCTGCTCACCTTTTCAGATTTCCGCGCCAGCGTCCGGGGGAGATGCCATGGTGGCGGCGGAACGCGGTGGCGAAGGCGAATTCGTTGCTGTAACCGACGCTGCCGGCGATCGCCGCCAGGGTGAGATCAGTGCGGGAGAGCGCATCCTCGGCGCGTCTCATCCGCAGCTGGGTCAGATAACGCCCAGCCGGTACGCCGACGACGCGTGCGAATTGGGCGGCGAAGGCCGCTCGGGACAGCCCGGCAGCCCGAGACATTGCCGGCAGGGTCCAGTCGAGGGCGGGGTCGGCGTGGAGTTGCTCCAGAACGCTGCGGATCGGTGGGTTCCCGAGTGCGCGGTACCACCCGGGTGCCGCGTCGGTGCTGCGCCACCACGCGCGGAGCGCGTAGACGAGGTTCACGTCGAGGAGGCGGTCGAGGAGCGCTTGCTGACCGGAGTCGGTGGCGCGCGCCTCGGCCGCGAGCAGGTCGATCGCTGCGGCGTGGGCCGGATCCTGATCGCGGCCGGCGACGATCGCGATGCCCGGCAGGCTCTGCAGCAGCGATTCGCCGACGCTGCCGCTCAGCACGTAGGCGCCACACATGACGAGCGCGTCGGCCGGTCCGTCGAGATCCTTCGCAGAGAGCGGTTTCTCGCGCGCCGCTCCGATCGGAACCGTCGGTGCCCCGACTTCGCTCACGATCTCGTACGGCGTCCCGGCCGTCGCGAGCACGACGTCTCGGGGTTGCAGGGGGATCGGGTCGGCTCCGGCGCGCACGATGAAGCCGGTTCCTTCAAGCAGGATGTGCGCGGTGAGGGGCCGGCGGCCTCCGAAGCGCAGGCCCCATGGCCGGACCTGGTGCAGCACCGAGAAGACCGCTCCCTGCGCGCGGGCGCGAGATAGCTCGTCGCTCAAGATATCCACGCCGCCAGCGTAGACGATGGCGAATGTTTGCTGGCGGAAAAGACATTGGGCGTCTCGCTGAGTGCGCCTAGTTTGGGTGCGTGACTACATTTGCCGTCCTCGGCGGGACCGGAAAGGTCGGCCGCCGCCTCACTCGAATCCTGACCACGAACCAGCACGATGCTCGCCCGGTGAGCCGCAGCACTCCCATTCGCTTCGACTGGCGTGACGAATCGACCTGGCCGGCCGCGCTCGAGCGAGCCGAGGGCGTCTTCATCGTCGGGCCAGGGTCGGCGACCGATTGGAGTTCCACGCTGGCCCGGTTCCTGAAGGTGGCCGGCGCGGCCGGCGTGCAGCGTGCCGTGCTGCTGTCGGCTCGTGGTGTGGAGTTCGCTCCCGACGGTGTCGTCGCCGCGGCAGAGAGCGCTCTGCGGGCGGGATCTCTCGACTGGACGATTCTGCGGCCGACGCATTTCGCGCAGAACTTCACCGAGGCGATGTTCGTGCCGGTCGACGGGCGGATCGTCGTACCGGTCGGGGAGGCGGCGCATCCGTTCCTCGACGTCGAGGATCTGGCCGAGGTCGCTGCGGTCGTCCTGGCCGGCGGTGAGTACGGCGGCCAGGTCCTGGAGTTGTCGGGGCCGGAGGCGATCACCTTCGCAGCCGCTGCTGAGGCGCTGGCCGGGAGAACAGGAGAGAGCGCTGTCTTCGTTTCCGAGGGCGCCGAAGATCATGTCGCTCGCTTACGGGCGGCCGGGACTCCCGAGGGCTACATCAGTTGGCGGATGGCGATGCTGAACGGCATTCGGTCCGGCGCGGACGCGTACGTGTCGGACGGCGTTGCTGAGGTCCTCGGCCGTCCCGCGACTCCGTTCGGCGTCTGGGCCGCCCGGGAGGCAGGGACGGCTTGATTTCGATATAAGTGAACTGTACGTTCAGTTCAGATAAGGGCAACGGATCCGGTATCCCGGCGATCGAGCTGTCCGCTGCGGACTTCGATGGGCCCACCGCGCACGGATCCGGACAAACTCTGAAGGGACCTTTATGAGCGTGTGGTTCATTACCGGCGCCTCCCGCGGTTTCGGGGCGGAGCTGGTCGAGAAGGCGCTGGAGGCCGGGCATCAGGTGGTTGCCACGGCGAGAACGCCAGAGAGCGTTCTCTCACGTTTCCCGGCGGCGGGGGAGAGCCTGCTCGCCGTACCGCTGGATGTGACCGATGAGGCCCAGGTGGCGGCAGCGGTCGAGGCTGCGATCAAGCGGTTCGGGCGGATCGACGTACTGGTGAACAACGCTGGGCGTGGGCTGCTCGGGGCGGTCGAGGAGGCAAGCGACGCCGAGGTTCGGGCGGTGTACGACACCAACGTGTTCGGCCTGCTCGCGGTCACCCGCGCGGTTCTCCCGGCACTGCGGGCGCAGGGGGCCGGGCATGTGGTGAACATGAGCTCGGTCGGCGGGTTCAACGGGTCGCCGGGCTGGGGCATCTACGCGTCGACGAAGTTTGCCGTGGAAGGGTTCTCCGAGTCGCTCTCCCACGAGCTGAAGCCGCTGGGCATCGGAGTGACGATCGTCGAGCCGGGGTACTTCCGGACCGACTTCCTGGACGCGAGCAGCCTGCATGCCGCGCAGCACGGAATCCAGGACTACGTGAACGGCCCGGCCGGGCAGACGCGGCTCAAGGCCGCGGCTGTCAGCCACAAGCAGCCGGGCGACCCGGCGAAGGGCGCCGCAGCGATCGTCAGTGCGATCGATTCCGGCAAGGCACCGTTGCGGCTGCAGCTCGGCGGCGACAGCCTCGCCTCGATCGAGAACAAGATCCAGCGGGTCCGGACCGAGCTGGAGGCGTGGCGCCAGATCGCGCTCTCCACCGATCACGACATCGTGCCTGCCTGATCCCGCGACCGGAAGATGATTGAGTAGGGCGCGATGAATGCGAACCGGATCGTCGCCCACCCCAGCGGCGCGCGCAGTGAGCGCGTGCATGCCGCGGTGCTGACCGCGACGCAGGAACTGCTTGACGAGGGCGGCTACCCGGCCGCCACCGTCGATGCGATCAGCCAGCGATCCGGTGTCAGCAAGGCCACCATCTACAAGCACTGGCCGTCGCGTACGGCGGTCGCCGCCAAGGCGTTCGGTCAGTTGATGGCCGGCGAGCTCCCGCTCCCCGACACCGGCAGCACCCGGCAGGACCTGATCGAACAGGTCTGCCGGGTCTCGGCGTTCTACGCCAGCGCGCGCGGCAACGTGTTCGCTCAGCTGCTGGCCGCCTGTGTCGACGACGAGGCCGGAGCCGCTTACTTCCGCGAGTACTTCCTCACCGGCCGCCGCGAGGCCATCACCACGCTGTGGCAGCGAGCCCTCGGCCGCGGCGACGTGAGCGCCGCCCTGCACATCGACGACGTCATCGACCTCCTCTTCGGCCCGCTCATCTTCCGTCGCCTCACCGGCCACTACGACCTCACCGAACCCCACGCTCGCCGCCTCGCCGAGACCGCCCTGGACGGCCTGCTCACCCAGTAGCGGACTCTGAGGATCTGGGAAACGCGCCGGTCGCGTGACAGGATCTTGGGCATGGCGGGGAAAAGTGCTGAGGAGCAGCGGCTGGAGGATCTGGTCCGGCTGCGGCGGGTGCGGGACCGGATCGACCGGGAGTACGCGCAGCCGCTGGACGTCGAGGCGCTGGCTCGCGGCGCCGGGATGTCGTCGGGCCATTTGAGCAGGGAGTTCAAGCGCGCGTACGGAGAGTCGCCGTACAGCTATCTGATGACGCGGCGGGTCGAGCGGGCGATGGCCTTGCTGCGGGGTGGCGAGATGAGCGTGACGGACGTGTGTTTCGCGGTCGGTGGGTCGTCGCTGGGGACGTTCAGCACGCGGTTCACCGAACTGGTGGGGATGTCGCCGAGCGCGTACAAGCGCGAGGTCAGCCAGGCCGCGGCCGGCTTGCCGTCGTGTGTTGCCAAACGCGTGACGAGACCGATCAGGAATCAAGAAGCAGACCAGGCCGCGACCCACCTACTGTGATGGACATGACTACAGCAGGCACCAAGATCGCTACGAGCTTCCTCCCGCACACCGACCCGGACGCGTCGGTCACCTTCTACCGCGACATCCTGGGCTTCGAGGTCCGGATGGACGTCGGCGGCGGCACGATGCGCTGGATCACCGTCGGCCCGGCCGGGCAGCCGGACACCGCGGTCGTGCTGACCCCGCCGTTCGCCGACCCGGGCATCACCGAGGACGAGCGCAAGACCATCACCGAGATGATGGCCAAGGGCACCTACGCCACGCTGGTGCTGTCGAGCCCGAACGTGGACGAGTTCTTCGAGAAGGTGGTTGCCGGTGGCGCCGAAGTGATCCAGGAGCCGACCGACCAGCCGTACGGCGTGCGCGACTGCGCCTTCCGCGACCCGGCGGGCAACCACATCCGCATCAATCAGCAGGCCTGAGACCACGCCCCCGCCTGAGACGGCACTGACCTGGAGAACCGCGAATGACCGAGCATGTTGCCGACAGCCACGATCTGATCCGGGTCGTCGGCGCCCGCGAGAACAACCTGAAGGACATCAGCGTCGAGATCCCGAAGCGCCGGCTGACGGCGTTCACCGGGGTGTCGGGCTCAGGGAAGAGCTCGCTGGTCTTCAGCACGATCGCCGCGGAGTCGCAGCGCCTCATCAACGAGACGTACAGCGCGTTCCTGCAGGGGTTCATGGCCAACCAGTCCCGCCCGGACGTCGACGTACTGGACGGGCTGACCACCGCGATCATCGTCGACCAGGAGCGGATGGGGGCCAACCCGCGCTCCACGGTCGGGACGGCGACCGACGCGAACGCGATGCTGCGGATCCTGTTCAGCCGGCTCGCGAAACCGCCGGCCGGGCCACCGACGGCGTACTCGTTCAACGTCCCGCGGCGGACCGCGACCGGCTCGATGGTCGCCGAGAAGGGCGCGGGCGTGAAGCAGGTCGTCCGGGAGGCTGTGTACGCCGGGGGCATGTGCGCGCGCTGTGAGGGGATGGGCTCGGTCACCGACTTCGACCTGACCGCCCTGTACGACGACAGCAAGTCGCTGAACGAGGGCGCGCTGACCATCCCGGGGTACAGCATGGAGGGCTGGTACGGGCGGATCTTCCGGGGCAGCGGCTACTTCAACCCGGACAAGCCGATCAAGAAGTTCACCAAGAAGGAACTGCACGACCTGCTGCACCGGGAACCGACCAAGATCAAGGTCGAGGGCATCAACCTCACCTACTCCGGGATCATCCCGCAGATCCAGAAGTCGTTCCTGAGCAAGGATGTCGAGGCGATGCAGCCGCACATCCGCGCGTTCGTGGAGCGGGCGGTGACGTTCACGACCTGCCCGGACTGCGGTGGTACGCGGCTCAGCCAGGAGGCGCTGGCCTCGAAGATCAGCGGGAAGAACATCGCCGATCTGTGCGCGATGCAGATCAGCGACCTGGCCGCCTGGATCCGGAAGCTGAAAGAGCCGTCGGTGAAGCCGCTGCTGAACGCGCTGGGCGACACGCTCGACTCGTTCGTGTCGATCGGCCTGGGCTACCTGTCGCTGGACCGTCCGGCCGGATCGCTGTCCGGTGGTGAGGCGCAGCGGACGAAGATGATCCGGCACCTCGGGTCGTCGCTGACCGATGTCACCTACGTCTTCGACGAGCCGTCGATCGGTCTGCACCCGCACGACATCCAGCGGATGAACGAACTGCTCCTGCAACTGCGCGACAAGGGCAACACCGTCCTGGTGGTCGAGCACAAGCCGGAGATGATCGCGATCGCCGACCACGTCATCGACCTCGGCCCGGCGGCCGGGAGCGAGGGCGGCGAGGTGGTGTTCGAAGGCACCGTCGAGAAGCTGCGCGCCAGTGACACCATCACCGGTCGACACCTGGACGACCGGGCCGCGGTGAAGAGCGAGGTGCGCGCGGGGAACGGCGTACTGGAGGTTCGGGGCGCTTCGACGCACAACCTGCAGAACGTGGACGTCGACGTACCGCTCGGTGTCCTTGTGGTCGTGACCGGCGTGGCCGGGTCGGGGAAGAGCTCGCTGATCCACGGATCGATCGCCGACCGCGAGGGTGTGGTGACGGTCGACCAGAGTGCGATCAAGGGATCGCGGCGGAGCAACCCGGCGACGTACACGGGAATGCTCGAGCCGATCCGGAAGGCGTTCGCGAAGGAGAACGGCGTCAAGCCTGCGCTGTTCAGTGCGAACTCCGAGGGTGCATGCCCGGCGTGTAATGGGGCCGGTGTCATCTATACCGACCTCGGGGTGATGGCGACCTTCGAGGCGACGTGTGAGGAGTGCGGGGGCAAGCGGTTCCAGGCGTCGGTGCTGGAGTACACGCTCGGCGGGCGGAACATTGCCGAGGTGCTCGAGATGCCGGTGGCCGAGGCGGTCGAGTTCTTCGCCGATGGCGATGCGAAGGTTCCGGCCGCGCACAAGATCCTGGACCGGCTGGCGGATGTCGGGCTCGGCTACCTGAAGCTCGGTCAGCCACTGACCACACTGTCCGGTGGTGAGCGGCAGCGGCTGAAGCTGGCCACGCAGATGGCCGACAAGGGCGAGGTCTACATCCTCGACGAGCCGACGACCGGTCTGCACCTGGCCGACGTCGACAACCTGCTCGGCCTGCTCGACCGGCTGGTCGATTCCGGGAAGTCGGTGATCGTGATCGAGCACCACCAGGCCGTGATGGCGCACGCCGACTGGATCATCGACCTCGGTCCCGGGGCCGGGCACGACGGCGGGAAGGTCGTGTTCGAGGGGACGCCGGCCGCGCTGGTGAAGGCCGCGAAGACGCTGACCGGCAAGCATCTGAAGGAGTACGTTGCCGCTCACTAATCCCTGGCTGACGGGTCCAACTCCCGATGGTGTGCTGCCGCGGCCGGAGTTGGAGGAGCGGATCCTCAACCTGCTGTCGACGCAGAACCTTGCGGTGGTAGCGACGGTGAACCGCGATGGTTCACCGTCGGCGACGCCGGTGCGGTACTACAGCCTCGGGTTCGAGATCTTCTACAGCTCGTGGGATTCGTCGGTGAAGTCGCGGAACCTGCGCCGCGATCCCCGCGTGTCGGCGGGCATCGTCGTACCGTATGTCGGTCTTGCCTCAAGCCGCGGTGCACAGTTGTTCGGTACGGCGCGGACGTTGGCGCCGGCGGACGCGGGGGAGTACTGGGAGGCGTTTCGATGGCAGTCCGAGTACGCCGAACGCGGCCGGCCACTGGATGAGCCACCGACCGATCCGCTGACCATCATCACGCCGTCGCGGATTCTCTACACCGACCACTGGTTGCGCCGTACCGGACACGCACCCCGTCAGACCTGGCGACCGAACGCATCCAGCAACGTCGATTGAACTGATGCGTGGGGTGTCCCGCTCGGGCCGTCGCCGTAGGAGCCGAAGGCAAGCATCTCGGTCAGCTTCGGCTCGACGAGAGCCCAGAGGCCTTCGACGACTTCGGTGTCCAGCGTCTCGTCCAGGCCGGCGGACGACAACAGGTCCCAGGCATGCACGACGACATCGACCAGCCGGTATCTGAGGAACGCTTCGGCGGTGATGTCACCGCCTGGATGGTGCACGGTCTGATCGTCTGTCGCCTGGCTGAATGCGGCTCGTTGGTCGGCGGCCGAGTCTCGCAGCTCAGCCGGGCCGTTTGGTTGCGCGCGAACCGCAGCCCACGCCTCCGCTGCCCCGGCTCCGGCGAGCACCGCCACAGCAAAGCGGTTGCCCTCGACAACATGCTCGACCAGCTCGCGGATGCTGACCTCGCACGGCGTCGGGAGCTCCCAGCTGTTGTCCGGCAGCTCGGTCACCACGCGCTCGAACTCGGCTGAGGCCTTCGTCAGCAGCTCCACGTTCATGCCGAACACGCTACTGGGTGCGTGACAGCCAGCTGTCGAGGGTGGCCATGAACTGGTCGAAGTGGGAGTACCAGATGGTGTGGTCGGCGCCGGGGATGGCGTGGACGGTGAAGGTCTCCGCTTGGAGTTCGGCGGCTCGGGTTGATGAGACGTAGCGGCTGGGGTCTGCGTGGATGACGAGTGATGGGGTGTCGGGGGTTGGTACTTGGTGTTGGTTGTCGCCGAGCTCCAGAGCGACTGCGGTGGCGATGTCGAATTGCTGGGCCGCTGTCGCCTCGACTTGGCGGTCGGTCTCTGACCAGGCAGGCTTGGTCATGCGTAGTGCTTCGATGGACCGGCCGGCTTGGGCTGCGGTGAACTTGGCGGTCAGCTCTTCGGCCGTGCGGGGGGACCGGAGGAGGCGATGAGCGGAATGTCGACGAAGACCGATCGCTCCGGTTGGAGCGCGGTTGCCGCCAGTACGACGCCGCCCAGCGACTGACCAATCGCGAGTGCGGGGTGGTTGGGGACGACTGCGGTGACGGCGGTTGCCCAGGCGGCGAGGTCGGAACGCGCTGGTGGTGAGTTGCCGTGGCCGGGGAGGTCGACGGCGACAGCTCGGTAGCCGCGGTCGGCCAGCGCTGGGCCGATCCGGTGGTATTGCTGGGCCGAGCCCAGCATCCCGTGCAGGAGGACGGCGACCCGCTCGCCGGTACCCCAGGTCGTCGTACGGAGGCTGCTCACCTCTGCTTCGACGCGCGATGGGGGCGAGGAGTTGATAGGCAAGTGGTTACTTGCCTATAGTGACGCGCGTGGTCACGGTGTTCCGGGCGTTGAACGACGAGACGCGGCGGGTGATTCTCGACGAGCTGGCGGCGCGTGACGGCCAGACGCTGTTCGAGATCTGCTCGACGCTGACGACGCGGCACGGGCTGTCGTCGACGCGGCAGGCAATCTCGCAGCACCTCGGGGTGCTGGAGGAGGCCGGGCTGGTCACGACGGAGAAGCGTGGGCGCTCGAAGTTCCACTATTTCAATCCCGCGCCACTCGCGGAGATCACGCGACGGTGGCCGGTCGGCGAGAGGACCGCGGAATGAGAATCAACCTGGTGAGTGTGTTCGTGGACGATCAGCGGGCCGCGCTCGCGTTCTACACTGACGTACTCGGCTTCACGAAGAAGCACGACATCCCGCTCGGCGAGGCCTCCTGGCTGACCGTCGTGTCACCTGATGCCCCGGACGGGCCCGAGCTGCTGCTGGAGCCGGCGGGTCACCCCGCGGTCAAGCCGTACCGCGATGCGCTGGGCGAGGACGGGATTCCGCTCGTGCAGTTCGCCGTGGACGACGTCGAGGCTGAGCATGCTCGGTTGACGGCGCTGGGCGTGGTGTTCACCCAGCCGCCGACCGATGCGGGCATGGTGATGATGGCCGTCCTCGACGACACCTGCGGGAACCTCGTGCAGATCGTCTCGCCGAAGTCAGCCGGCTAGAACGACGAACTCGTTGCCGTCGGGATCGATCAGTACGCCGTCCTCGCCGGTCTTCGCGCCGAGAGCGACGAGGCGGTCGATCTCGGCCTGCAGGTCGCCGTCCGCGATCAGCTTGAACTGCAGGCGGTTGACGCCGAGCTTGGGGTTCACGGGCGGGCCACCCCAGGCGATCTTGGTGCCGCCGTACGGCGCCTGGATCGCGGTCTCCTCGTCCTGGTCCCAGACGAGCGGCCAGTCCAGCGCCTTGGCCCAGAAGTAGCCGACCGCCTGGCTGCCGTCCGACGACAGCGCGCCGATCACGGCGGTGTTGGCGAGGAAGTTGTTGGTCGGCTCGATCACACAGAACTCGTTGCCCTCGGGATCACCCAGTACGACGTGCGGCTCGTCCGGCGACTGCCCGATGTCGAGGTGCTGTCCACCCAGCTCGAGGACGCGGTCGACCTGCGCCTGCTGATCGTCGAGCGACGTACTCGTCAGGTCGAAATGCATCTGGTTCGGGCTGAGCTTCGGCAGGTCGCTGGCCACGAAGCGGAGTCGGAAGGCTCGCTCGTCAGCGGGTGCGATGACAGCGTCGTCGACGACCTCGAAGCCGAGCACGCCGGCCCAGAACCGCGCCAATCCGGCAGGATCTTTCGCTGCGTAGGTCAGTTCCTGCAGACGAACGCCCATCGGTTCCCACATCCCAACTCTCGGCCGGTGCAACACGAACACCGTAGACCGCTCCCGCCCCGGGAGCATGTGATTAAACGCTCCGAGGGCGGGAAGTCCGGGCTACCTCACGCGAAGGTGCTCGCGTTCGGCGAGCTCCTCGGCGCTGACCATCGTCAGGATCGGAGCACCCGGTTCCGAGAACAGTGTCACGACGAACGACGTCTCAGCGTCCTCCAGGTTGTTGGAGCCCTGGAGGTGGATCACATCACCGCCCGGCTCATAGAGCGCTTCACCCGCCTTCAGTACCCGCGGCGCCTGCCCCTCCAACTCGAACAAGACCTCGCCCGCGATCACATACCCGAAGACCGGCCCCGGATGCCGGTGCGGCGGCGCCCCTGGATCACCAGGCGCCAGTGTGATCCGAGCCGTCCTGGCCTCCGCCCCGGCCGGAATCTCGAACGCCGACCCAGACAGCGTCGAGATGACCTCGACCCCAGGCGGCAGCTGCTCACTCATCTAGTCCTCCGAATCAATGGCTGTCACCACCCCAGACCGAACACCTGCACCGTTTGTGACATCCGTTATCGCGGTGCGCCGCATGACGGGGTGCGGCATCATCGGCCCGGTGAGCGACGAACCGTACGTTCGGATCCAGGTGGAGTACCGCGGGCGCCTCGGCGTCGAGGTCGGGGTTTTCGTCGCGGTCGACCATCTACGGCGCTCGGGGCGGCTGTCGCCTGTTGATGAAGCGCGCTACCTCGATATCGACGACTGGTTCAACGAGCACCTGCCAAACCCGGTTTTCTACGCTGACGGCAACAGCATCGGCGCGGTCACCTGGTTCAAGCCGCCGATTCAGCCGGAGATGCTGACCCGCATTGACGAGCTGTGCAGGATCCTGACCACCTACGCCGTCCCGCATCACAGCGTGACCTCCGCTGATCCGGGAGCGATCGTGTACGACGACGAGTTCCAGGTCGGCGTGATTCCGCACCTACGCGGTCCTCAGACGCCATTACCCGTCCAGGGAGGGTTGCTGCCCACGAGTGGCGGCTCCAAGAGGGTGGTCGCTGCGTCCCCCATCCGCCATGTGCTGTGGGATGCGGATGGGGTGCTGCAGGAGTTGCCGGGTGGGTGGTACTCGGCGATGGAGCCGTATCTCGGAGAGCGCTCTCGGGAGTTTCTGCATCGGACCTGGAATGACGAACTGCCGATGCTGGCCGGGCGAGGGGACTACCTCCCGGTGCTGGCGGCGACCTTGCGCGAGTTCGGAGTCAGCGTTCCAGTGGGTGAGGTGTACGACGCGGTGTGGAAGAACATCGTGGTGTTCGAGGAATCGCTGGACGTGGTTCGGGGTCTTCGGCGCAACGGGTACGGCGTCCACCTGGGGACGAATCAGGAGTCGTATCGCGGCGGGTACATGCGAACGGCGCTCGGGTACGACGAGTTGTTCGACGTGAGTTGCTATTCGTACGACCTCGGTGTGGCCAAGCCGGATCTGGGGTTCTTCACTGAGGCGGCTCGGCGGATCGGGGCCGACGTACAGGCGGTGCTGTTCATCGACGACACCGCTCAGAATGTCGAGGGAGCGCTTGCTGCTGGGATGGCGGCTGAGCAATGGGATCTGGCGCAGGGGCATGACGTGCTGATCGAACTGCTTGCGCGGCATGGGGTTTCGGCGGGTTAGATCTCCCAGCGAGTGCCGTCATCGGGGATGACGTGCCCGTGCTTCTCGACGGCTTTGCGCTCGGGTGATTCGGCGTCGAGCACGGGGTTGGTGTTGTTCAGGTGGGTGAACGCCAGCGGCAGATCGAGTTGCTCGATCGTGGTGGTGATCGGCAGGTGACCCATGACGGTTTGGCCGGGCATCTCGTCGGTGCTGTGGAAGGTTCCGTCGAGCAGGACGTACGTCGCGCCGGCGGCGAACTGTTCGAACCCATCGGGTAGGTGGGCGACACAGGGGGCGTAGACGAGTGCGCCGCCGTTGTGCTCGAAGCGGTACGCGATCACCCACGGTCCGGGGGCCGGATCGTCGGCGTACCGGGGGCGTTTGTCGCTGACGGCCAGGGTCTTGACGGTGATGCCGTCGAGCTCGTCCGGGACTGGGGACCACGTCCAGGCGTGATAGCGATCGGTGATGTCCCGGAAACGAGAGAGCGCGTTCAGCACGGCCGCTGGGGCGTGGACGGTCAGTGTCTCGGCCTCGCGCAGGAGGAGCAGGCCCAGTGTGTGGTCGAGCTCCGCATCAGTGAGGAGGACGCCGCGGATCGGTGTGTCGCGCAGGCCGGGACCGGCGAGGAGCTCGGGCGTGGCGAGGATCTGGGCGCGGACATCCGGGGAAGCGTTCACCAGGTACCAATTGTTGCCGTCGGCACTGATCGCCAGGCCGTCCTGGGTCCGCGGTTCGAGGCTGGGGTTGCGACAGGTCGGGCAAGCACAGTTCCATTGCGGGAACCCGCCGCCGGCCGCCGTACCGAGCACGATCACCTTCATCGGCTCGGGCTCCGCATCACCAGGCCGGTACGGCGGGGTTCGGCCAGGATGAGGTCGACGACGCCGCGATCCGGCGACTTGTGGCAGACCGGGTCGGTGGCTGCCGCATCGCCGGTGAGCAGGAACGCCTGGCACCGGCAACCGCCGAAGTCGGTGTCGCGCCGGTCGCAGCTTCGGCAGGTGTCGCTCATCCAGTCGTCGCCGCGGTAGGCGTTGAACGAGCCGGAGTCGTACCAGATCTCGGCCAGGGAGCGCTCTCTGACGTTCTCGAGCTGCAGCGTGCTGATGGCGCCAGCCGCTGGGCATGGCAGGACGGTTCCATCCGGTGCGATGGTGATCTGGCGTGCGCCCCAGCCGTAGGTGCAGGGCTTGGGGTACTTCTCCGGGTAATCCGCGATCACATAGACGATCTGCATCTTGCCTTTGAGCCTGGTGAGCGCGTCCTGAACGATCGACTCGGCCGCGGCGAGCTGCTCCGCGGTCGGCATCAGCTGAGAGCGGTTTCTCAGGGCCCAGCCGTAGTACTGGGTGTTCGCGAGTTCGAGCCGGTCGGCGCCGAGCTCCTCGGCGAAGTCGATCAGCGCGGCGACCTGGTGGTGGTTCTCCCGGTGCAGCACGACGTTGACGCTCAGCGGAAGGCCCGCCTGCCGGACGAGGTCGGCGGCGACAATCTTGTGGTGGTGTGCGCGGGTGCCGGCGATCCGGTCGCCCGTTGCTGCGTCGGCACCCTGGACAGAAAGCTGGACATGGTTGAGTCCGGCGTCGACCAGGCTCTGCAGACGGGACTCGGTGAGACCGAGACCGCTGGTGACGAGATTGACGTAGGCGCCGAGGTTGGCGGTGTGCTCGATCAGTTCAGCCAGGTCCTTGCGGCCGAGCGGTTCGCCTCCGGAGAAGTGCACCTGCAGTACGCCGATGTGGTGTGCCTGGGTGAGGACATCGCGCCAGGCGGCTGTGTCGAGCTCCTGGTCACGGGTGAGGAGCTCGATGGGGTTGGAGCAGTATCCGCAATGCAGAGGGCAGCGGTGGGTGAGTTCGGCGGTCAGGCTGAGCGGCGGGATCGCGCCCTTGGGGTTCTGCGCGGCTGGGGCTTCGGGGAGCGGGCTGGTCATGTCCACTCCACTACCTGCTTGTCGGCGAGACGGTCGAGCAGGCTGCGAATCTGCTCGGGCCGGACGGCGTCGTACCGGTCGGCGAGGAGACTCGTGATCTCGGTCAGAGAGCGCTCTCCGTCGCACAGCTCGAGGACTGCGGTGGCGGTGGGGTTCGGGATCAGTACGCCCTCGGGATGCAGGACGACCGGGGTGTTCCGGACCTTGTCGTGGCTCAGCCGGACGCCGCGGCGGATGCGCGGCCGGAGATCGTCGGAGAGCGCTCCCTCGGGTTCAGCAGTCATTTCTTACTCGCCGCGTGATCGATTGCGTCGAGCAACGACCACAGGACGTCACACTTGAAGGAGAGGGCGGCGATGGCGGCTTCCTGCTGGGCGCGGGAGCGGCAGTGTTCGACGACCAGATCGAGAGTGGCTTGGCCTTCACCGGCGACTGCGTCGATGCGGTTCGTGAAGTAGGCGAGGTCATCGGGGCGGATCCAGTCGTACTGCGCGAGCATGTCGGCGACGCGCGCCTTCATCAGGTGGCCGGAGAACATCTCGGTCAGCCCGGAGGCGACCGCCTCGACCCACGGTTTGGTGCGTGCGAAACCGACGTAGGCGTCGACGGCGAACCGGGCGCCGGGAACGACGTGCCGTTCGTCGAGTACCTCGTCACGGTTCAGCCCGACGGCTTCGCACAGCCGCAGCCACCGTTCCATGCCGCCTTCGCCCGGGGCGGTTCCGTCGTGGTAGACGATCCGGGGCAGCCACTGACGCCGTACCTCAGGGAGTGGGCAGTTGCTGATGATCGCGGCGTCCTTGCGGGGGATCGCACTCTGGTAGTACCAGCGGTTGGCGGCCCAGACCTGCAGCCCCGGCTGGGACAGTTCACCGGCGTGCATCCGGTGGTGGAACGGGTGGGTTCCCCAGTACCGATGGGAAAGGCCGCGCAGTGCCCCGGTGAATTCGTCTGCGCTCATCGGCTGCATAGAACCTCCTGAGTGATCCGGCCATTCATGGAACGATTTCCAGATTTCGCCCACGGGACGGAACTCAGGGGAATTCAGCGAAACACCTGCCCCGACCGGCGGCTGCTGCCACCGGCCAGGGCAGGCCGATCATCAGGTGGGGGCGGAAACCCGATGATCACTTTGCTGTACAGGGGATACGGGTGGTGATCAGTTCACTCGGCCGGCGTATCCGGTGACCTCGGTGGGGGTCTCGAACTCGGTGAAATCCGGGGCGATCCAGTCTTCCCGGGCAGTGTTTTCCACCATCATTTGTCTCCTTGCGATCGTGGCGGGGGGCGCCGTCCTCGATATTCCCGGTCCAAGGGGCCGGAATCAGCACACTAGAGTGTCGGAGAAGGCTTTCCAAGAGTTGTCCCGCGATTCGAGCATTTCCGGTCTCGCGCACCGGCTGTGATCAGCCGTAAACCAGTAGTCGCCGGTACGTCGCTTCGGTAGCCTCCGCGAGGTGACACCAGACGAGGCCCGGCACCTACTGGCGGCCTACGCACGCGGCCGCGCCGACTGGCTCAGCCGCACGGCCTCGACCCTGCAGGCCGGGGGAGTCTGGCTGGTCGGCTCACTCGCGACCGGAGCCGACGATGAGTGGAGCGACCTCGACCTCATCGTTGTCGACGGTCAACCGGTGCTCGACGGAAGCCCCCTGACGATCGAGATGCCGGCCAACGGCCCGGCCGACGGTGGGTACCTCGGCGCGATGTACGACGTCGCCGGTCTCCCGCTCTGGGTCGACTGGTACCTCTGGCCGTCCCACGCCGCCATTCCCCGCGAGGCGCGCCTGCTGGCCGGCAGCGGAACCCCCGGCACTCTCGACCTTAACGCGACTCTCGACCATCTCGGCCGGGGTCGGCCGGGGACGCCGCCAGACCCGGACACCTTCGCCCTCGCCATGCTGCCCCTGGCCGCCAAACACGTCGCCCGAGGCAACCACGAGACCGCCGCCGCGATCGTCACCATGCTCGGCGCCCAAGCTGGGACCAACGTTGCCGCAGCATTGGCCGCCGTACTGTCTGATCTCAACAGCAACCATCCGGCCGCTGCACTCGTTCGCCGGCACTTGGATGTCGTCCGCTCGATTATCGGAGGTTGTACTGCGACAGCGTGATCTCGACGGGCCTGACAGTGTCCGGCTGATGCAAGAGTTGGTGCAGCGGACCTGGACGTCCGCGTCGCGCCTTCACATCGGTGACGTGGCGTGGGAGCGGGCCGTGAATGCGAGGCGGCACGGGGATACCTGGCGTACGACGTTCTGGGAGGACGGCGATCAGGTCGTCGCGTGGGGATGGGCGGAGCCTGACCACCTCTCGCTCGTGGTCGACCCGGCTCACGCCGGGGTAGCAGCCGACGTACTGGAGCGGTTCCAGAAGCTTGCGCCTGACGGTGCGGTCAGTGTCCTCGAGACCGAGACGCACCTGGTGACCGCGCTGGAGGCTGCCGGCTATCACTCGGACGACGAGGCCCCGTTCTTCACTCACCACCGCATCTCGCTCAGCGACCTTCGTACGCCGGTCGTTCCCGACGGATTCACGCTCCGGCACACCCACCCTGACGAGATCGCGAAGCGTGCAGCCGCCCATCGTGCAGCCTGGTCCGACATCGCGCCGTCCCAGCTGTCCGATGAGGACATGGCCGCTGTGATGTCCGTCTGGCCGTATCAACCTGAACTCGACTGGGTTGTCGAAGCTCCGAACGGCGAGTTCGCGGCCTCAGCGCTGATCTGGCACGACAAGGTGCACGGCATCGGACTGGTCGAACCCGTCGGCTGCGCACCGGCGTACCGGCGTCAGGGCCTGGCCCAAGCGGTCAACCTCGCCGCCCTCCACGCCCTCCGCGACGCCGGCGCCACCCACGCAATGGTCTGCCCCCGCGGCGACGACGGCTACCCGCAGGCCCGCGCCCTCTACCAGTCCATCGGCTTCCGGCCAGGCGCCCGCACCAAGCTGTACGTCCGCTAGGGGAATAGACGGACCTGGGCCACTCACTAACTCTTCCACAAGGGCCTCCTCGAGGCTTGGCCGAGCGTGAGCTCCACGCTGCCGACAGGGTTAGTGAGTGGCTGGGGTCCGGCACGGCAAATCGCAGCGCCCCAGGCGTGGGTCGAATATCGTCGGGGGATGGAGTTGCTGGCCTGCGGTCACCTAGCGAACGAGGGACCGTTCCGGACCTGCCTACACCTGTGTGTGGAGGAGGCCTCGCAGGTGTCGCGGCTGTATACGGGACGCGGCGGCGACTACCACCTGTTGTGCGGAGCATGTGCCAAGCTCGATGACCTGTGGTCGCAGTTGGCGGCTGTTTGTGAGGGGTGCACCGACCGAGCTGACGCGCGCAGTGTCGACCACGTCAGCGGTCAGCCCGAGGTACGGCGTCTGGACCGGCCGCTCGATGGATGCTTCTCCGAGGATGCAGCCCCCGTCCGCCCGAGGAATGATCGGTGCCTCGCGCCGATGGCAGACGGGTGGCTCGCGTACACCGGCCATCACCTCGTGCCGTCGGGCGGCACGTCGTACAAGCTTGAGTTGCCGGGCGACGAAGACGACGACAGCTTCGGTACGCCGGGACCGGCGCTGCACGTGTCTGAGGACGGGCGGTACGCGGCGGTCGTTCGCGACTTCGGCCGGTACGGCGTAGTGGTGGATCTCGCCGATGGCCGGGTGACGCTGCGGCTCGACCGCCAGGACTACTGCAACTTCGCGACGCCGTTCCCGATCGCCTTCCTGCCTGACGGCACGTTGGTGGCCGCGACTGACTGGAACCGCCTGGATCGGTTCAACCCGGCTACCGGCGAGCTGCTGACACCGCGCGATACCGAACTGCGTGACAAGGAGAACCCGCCACCTGACTACCTCGACTACTTCCACGGCGCGCTGACGGTCAGCCCGACGGGCCGCTGGCTGCTGGACGACGGCTGGATCTGGCACCCAGTCGGCGTACCGGCCGTCGTCGATCTCGCTGCCTGGCAGGACGGACGGACATTCGCTGCCGAACACGGTAACGAGCTGGTCGTCCGCGACTACCTCTGGAACCAGCCTGCGAGTTGGGTGAATGACAGCGTCGTAGCGATCCAAGGCGTTGGCGACGGCATCGATGCCTTGGTCGACGGTGTGCAGTTGTACGACGCTCGGAGCGGGGCTCGCGTTGGGACGGTGTTCGGGCCCAAGGGGCGGATGTGGGGTGTCGACGGTCGGCTTGCGGTGGTCGGGGAGGACGGGCTGGAGTTCTGGGATCCGGCCGAGGGCGCGCGCGTCGGCGTACTGGCGGGGTATCGGCCGACTGCCTACAACCCGCGGACGCGGACCTTCGCCGCGCTCGACAATCAGGTGCTACGGACGTACCGACTCACATAACTGTGGCTGTCTGCGTTGTAGGGGCATGTCACGTCGAACGCTGCTGGGCCGGACCGCGACGCATGCCGCGGAGTGGTCGCGCCGCGGCCGGGCCGTCCCTGTGTACGCCGCGATCCGGGCGCTCGGCCGGGACGGGGTCCGCGCGCTGGTCGAGCGGTGCTGCGATCACGCCCGCGAGCTGGTCCACGGGATCGGCGCATTACCGGACGTCGAGGTGCTGTCCGAACCTGGCATCAACCAGGGACTCGTCCGATTCCGCTCGGCCGACGGTGACCACGACCGCCGTACCGACGAGGTGATCGCGGACCCAGGCCGGCGGCGAGACCTGGTTCAGCGGTTCAGCACGCTGCTAGCTTGGGCGGCGATGAACGACCTTGAGCTCGCCTTCAGTACGGCGGACCTGGCGGCCGAGCTGGCCCTCACCCACTTCAGGACCGGTGTGGCCGTCTCGCTCAAAGCTGACGGCTCGCAGGTCACCGAGGCCGACCGCGCCGTCGAGCAACTCCTCCGCGACACCCTCTCAGCCGCCCGTCCCGGCGACGCGTTCCTGGGTGAGGAGTTCGGCGAGCTGGGCGAGTCCGACCGCGTCTGGATCCTCGACCCGATCGACGGCACCAGCTTCTTCACCCGCGGCGACCCCAACTGGCGGATCCACCTCGCCCTCGAGATCAACGGCATCATCGAACTCGCCGTCGTCGCCGCCCCCGCACTCCAGCGCACCTGGTGGGCAACCCGAGGCGGCGGCGCCTACGAGTCCGCCCCCTCCGGAACCCGCCGCCTCCACGTCAGTACGACGGCAACGCTCGCGACCGCCGTACTGGATGCCCTAGGCAACGACCCCCGCCTCCCCACCGCCCGCCCACCCGCCACCCCACTCCCACTGGTCGAGCTGGTCCGCGGCGAACTCGACGCCTTCCTGGTCGAGCGCTACTACAAATGGGACCACGCCCCCTGGATCCTCCTGGTCGAAGAAGCCGGCGGCCGCTTCACCAACCCCACCGGCACCAACACCGGCGACCAAGGCGGCGGCCTCTACTCCAACACCAACCTCCACCCCGAACTCCTCAAAGCCCTCAACTATCCCTCGTAGCGGGCGGCTAGTTTGGCGGCTTTGGTTTGGAGGGTGGTTCGGAGCCAGGTGGGGGAGAGGGCTTCGGCGTGGGTGGCTAGTTGCCAGAGGGCCCATTCGGCGTGACGGCGGTCTTGGAAGGTTAGTTCTAGGCGGAGCCAGCCGTCGGGGTCGACGGTTTCGGTGTGGATGGTGAGGGCGGTGCGGGCCAGTTCGTCGCGGCGGGTGGGGTGGACTCGGGCTTGGACGGTGACTTGGTCGCCGCCGGTGCGGAACTGGGTGGTGCGGTCCTGCCAGGCTTGGTCGAGGTCGACGCGGGGTGAGCGTTCGGCGGGTTCGGTGAGGGCTTCGGCGGCTTGGATGCGGGACAGGCGGTAGGTGCGGTCGGAGCCGGCGCGGGTGGCGAGGAGGTAGCCCTGGTCCCGGACGGTGACGACGCCGATCGGGTCGACCTCGCGCCACTGCGGGGGCTTGTTGAAGGCGGCGTACTCGATGCGGAGTTTGTGGCCGGCCAGTACGGCGCGCAGGACCTCGGCGGCGACGCTGTCGGGGAGTTCGTCGGTGAGGATCGGGCGGGCGAGCAGGTCGGCGGCTGGGTCGATGAGCAGTCGCTGGGAGGCGCCGGCGGCAGTGCTCCGGTAGCTCTCGGGCAGCGCGTCGATCACCTTGAGCATCGCGGACGCGAGGGCGGAACCGAGACCGAAGGCTTGAGCGCCGCGGCGTGATCCGGCGACCACGAGAGCGAGCGCCTCGTCTTGGTTGAGTCCGGTCAGTTCGGTCTGGAATCCGGGCAGCAGCGCAAACCCGCCGTACCGGCCGCGCTCGGCGTAGACCGGTACGCCGGCCGCGGACAGCGCCTCGATGTCGCGCAGGACCGTGCGGGTCGAGACCTCGAGCTCGCGGGCCAGCCGGACCGCGGACAACTGGCCGTGCTGGCGCAGTAACAGCACAAGCGAAACCAGCCGGTCAGCACGCATGCGGAAACCCTACCGGCATACACGACAGAGGGTGTCTTGATTGCCTGGAAGGCTTGTCAGTAAGAGAAAACAAGCCGAAGGGAACTGATGTGGGAGTAGCACGAACGGCGGTCAATCCGTGGGCCTGGTCGAGGGAACTGGGGTACAACCAGGCAGAGCTCGTCTCGGGTCACACCCGGACCCTGTACTGCGCGGGCCAGACCTCGATGAACGCCGACGGCAAGCCCGAACACGCCGGTGATCTGGGCGCGCAGCTCGCGCTGAGCCTCGACAACCTGGAGGCTGTTCTCGCCGAAGCCGGCATGTCGCTGGCGGACGTGGTCCGGCTCAACGTGTACACCACCGACGTCGACACGCTCTTCAGCGAGTACGGCGTACTGGCCGGCCGCCTGGGCACTGCCGGCGTGGCTCCCGCGACCACGATGCTGGGCGTGACGCGCCTGGCGATACCTGACCTACTGGTCGAGCTCGAGGCCACGGCGGTCGCGTGAGGCGCGCCTGGGATTGGTGATCACCAGGGTTCCGGCCGGGTGCCTGCCGTGGCATCCGGCGGATTGCCCGCTCGGCGCCTGGCGAGGTCCACGCTGACCGGGAGCAGTCCGATCCGGGCCCGGTTCGCGTCAACAGCCTCAGCATCCAGGTCAGGCTTTAGCTCGCCGTCTTGAAAGGCTGTCGCCAGTACGGCGTACTCCGGCGACCGGCTCGTCCGCGCGCACTGGTTGTCGACTATGTGCGCCAGGTGCCGCGGGTGCGCCTCGCCAGCCTGTACGGCGTGCTCCAGCAACGGGATGCACTCGGCCTGGAAGGTCAGATTCTCCGGCGTACCGATCGTGTGGACTCCTGATCCAGCGTGCTGGAGAATCAGCCAGAACGCGTCGGAACCGTCCTCGCCGACGAGTGACCTTCCAGGCCAGGCCCGCTCAGCCAGCACACCTCGCAGCCACTTCACGTTGTCGTGCACGACCGCGAGGACACGCCGTACCGGCTCAGGTCCGTCCAGTGTCTCCAGTAACGAGTACGGCCACGGCACGTCTGACTGTGGTCGGCTGTAGCTGTCCGCGGCCGCCAGGAACGCGCCGACAGCAGCACTGTCGGCGCTGGCCCTGGCGAGCACCTCTGAACGCAACTGGTTGTCCACGCACCCAAACTAGGCGCTTTCGGCCGCGGCGGCGCGCCCGGTCTGGCGGCCGGTGAACAGGCACCCACCGAGGAAGGTTCCTTCGAGGGCGCGGTAACCGTGGACGCCGCCACCTCCGAAGCCGGCGACCTCACCGGCGGCGTACAGACCAGGTACGGGTTGGCCGTTGGTACCGAGGACGCGGCCGGAGAGATCGGTCTGGAGTCCGCCGAGTGTCTTGCGGGTGAGCACGTTCATCCGGATCGCGATCAGCGGGCCGGCTGACGGGTCGAGGAGTTTGTGCAGCGGCGCGGTACGGGCGAGGCTGTCACCGCTGTAGGCGAGTGAGTTGCGAATGCCCATCACCTGACTGTCCTTGGTGAACGGGTTGTCGACCTGCTGATCGCGTACGACGATCTGCCGCCGGAGCTGGTCGTGATTGATCAGGTTGGTCCCGGTCAGCTGATTCATCCCGGTGACAAGGTCGGGCAGCGTGTTGGCGATCACGAAATCCTCGCCCTTGTCCATGAACGCCTTCACCGGCGGCGGCGTACTGTTCAGCAGCCGCATGGCGAGGTAGGCGACCAGGTCCTTGCGGGTCAGCTCCGGGTTCTGCTCCGAGCCCGACAGGACGAACTCCTTGTCGATAATCTTCTTGTTCAGCACGAACCACGAGTAGCCGTGACCGGACTGCCCGATCAGCTCCAGCGTCCCGAGCGTGTCGTAGCTGGGGACGCCCGGGTTGGCGAAGCGGCAGCCGGTGGCGTCGAACCACATCGAGGACGGCGCGGCCAGCACGCGGATGCCGTGACCGGGCCAGATCGGGCTGTGGTTGACCATGCCTTCGGTGTAGTGCCACATCCGGTCGGGGTTCACGGTGCGTGCGCCGGCACGGTTGCTGATGGCAAGCATCCGGCCGTCGACATGCGCCGGTACGCCGGTGATCAGCCGGGCCGGCGGCGTACCGAGCCGGGCCGGCCAGTTCGCACGGACTAGGTCGAGGTTGCCGCCAATGCCACCAGACGTGACGATCACCATGGGTGCATGCAGTTCGAACTCGCCGACCTTCACCCGCGAGCTCGGCGTACCGCGCGCCGCAGTACTCGCCTCCAGGACACTGCCCTGTACGCCGGTCACCGCGCCGTTGGAGGTGATCAGTCGGTCGACCTGATGCCGGAACTTCAGCGTCACCTTGCCCTCGGCCGCCGCGGCGCGGACCTTCTTCTCGAACGGTTCCATCACGCCCGGACCGGTCCCCAGGGTCAGGTGGAAGCGCGGCACCGAGTTGCCCGGGCCGTCGGCCAGCTGACCGCCGCGCTCGGCCCAGCCGACGATCGGGACCCAGGTGAGTCCGAGGCTCGCCAGCCAGGAACGCTTCTCGCCGGCGGCGAACTGCAGGTATGCCTCGGCCCAGCGCGATCCCCAGTAGTCCTGGCCGAGCGGATCGTCGACTCCGCGGTCGAACCCCGCCGTACTGAACCAGTCGTTGCGGGCCAGGTCGATCGAGTCGCGGATACCGGCGAGGCGTTGTTCGGGGGAGTTGATCAGGAACAGGCCGCCGAGTGACCAGAACGCCTGTCCGCCCAGGCTGGCCTCGGGTTCTTGATCGAGCAGGAGGACTTTTCGTCCGGCCGCGACGAGTTCGGCGGTCGCGACCAGGCCGGCCAGTCCGGCACCGACGACGATCACGTCGGCATCGATCTGCGCCGCGGCCGACGCCGGACGCGGCCCGAACGCGCCCAACGCCGTAGCGGCTGCTATTCCGCCGCCGGCGGCCAGGACGCTGCGGCGGCTAAGACTGTTGTCACCCATCGAGTCATCCCCTCACAAAGATGCACTACCGTTCAGTAAGGGTAGGGTTTGTGACGGGATGATCACCACACGTGACGGCGGGTCTGAGCCTGGTGTCGAAAACCGCGATCGTCGTTCGACGCAGTACCGAAGACACACCAACACGAGGAGAACCGCTATGTCCCGCAAGGTCGTTGCCGCTTACTTCCTGTCCCTCGACGGCGTCGCCGAAGGCGCCGACAAGTTCCTCACCGCCTGGGACGACGAGATGGACGCCGCCGGCGCCCGCCTGATCGAAACCCAGGACACGGTGATCCTGGGCCGCCACACCTACGACGAGTGGGTCGGCTTCTGGCCGAACAGCGACATCCAGCCCTTCACCGACTTCATCAACGCCGTCCCCAAGTACGTCGCGACCTCGACCCCGCTCGACGACCCCTGGGCCAACACCGAGGTGATCGACGGGGGACTGGCCGACTTCGTCCGCGACCTGAAGAACCAGCCGGGCGGCGACATCGGCGTGCACGGCAGCATCTCCGTCGCTCAGACCCTGCTGGCCGCCGGCCTTCTCGACGAACTCAGCCTCGTCATCGCCCCCACCGTCGTCGCCACCGGCAGGCGTCTGCTCGACAACCTCCCGTCGCTACGCCTCGAGGTCATCCGCAGCATCACCTCCCCGACCGGCCACCTCCTTGTCACCTACCGCGTCATCCCTAGTTGATATCGAACTCGTTGCCCTCGGGATCGGTCATCGCGACCGCGTAATGATCCAGCCCCTCCGCGGCCAGCGCCCGCACTCGCGTCGCCCCGAGACCAACGAGCCGTGCCGCCTCCGCCTCGACCCGCTCCCGCCGTACCTCAAGAGAATTCCCACGGCCTCCGCCGGCCGCCACGTCAATGTGGATCCGGTTCTTGATCGTCTTCTCCTCCGGAACGATCTGGAACCAGATCCGCGGCCCCTCACCCGTCGGGTCCACAATGCTGTCCACCCCGCCCCCAAGCTCCTCCTCAGGCACACCGATCGACCGGTAGAAGTCGTCCCACGACCCAAACCCATCAGGCGGCGGCGCCAACACATACCGCAAAGCCGCAGCCCAAAACTCAGCCTGCGCTTCAGGCGACCGGCAATCCATCACCAATTGGTACGACACAGCCATCGAGTCCTCCAGAGCGTCCAGTTCCCCTCACCCTGACACCCCCCACCGACAGAAACCCGTCAGATAAAGGTGAGGCGCATGACTAGTCTGGCGCCGGTGTCGCGGAGGGTGGTGAAGCCTCGGGCTTCGTAGGAGGCGCGGCGGCCCATGAAGCTGTCGTTCTCTTCGGCTCGGCGGTTGGCCAGGGTGTGGGGGGCGAGGGTTGCTTTGGGGAAGGCGTCTAGGGCTTGGGCGCCTGCGTTGCGGGCGTAGGTGATGGCGGCGTCCAGGAGGGCGCTGGCGACTCCGGTGCCGCGGTGGTCGCGGTCGACGTAGAAGCAGGTGATGGCGAAGACGTCGTGATCGTCGGGCGTGGGTCCGTACTTTCTGGAGCGTTCGAGTTTGCCGTGGTCCGGGCGTGGTGCGACCGCGACCCAGCCGACGGGTCGGTCGTCGAGGTAGGCGATGAGCCCGGGGTGGCGGTCTTGGTCGACGGTGGCGGCTTTGAAATTTGCCTTGGGGCCGTCGGGTGATTCTTGGTCGCGCCAGGCCTGGCACCAGCAGTGGCCGGGAATCGGTATGCCTCCGCGTGGGCCTTTGCGCTCGAACAACGCGACCAGATCGGCCCAGCGATCGGCAGTGACGACGTGAACTTCCACAGAAGGATCATGCCCCTTCGACGGCGCTCAGGAGGCTCGGCAGGCTGGTCGCGTGGGCGAGCTTCAGGTCCGCGAGCTCCTCGGGCCGGAACCAGCGAAGGTCGTCGTGCTCCTCCGGTGCCGCGTTCACCGGTTCGCCGTCCCAACGCGTCACAAGGAACGCATGTACGGCGAGGTTGGGGTCGCTGATCGTCATCGGGATCGGTACGGCGTCCTGTACGTGGACCCCGAGTTCTTCGAAGCACTCACGCCTGACTGCATCGTGTGCTGACTCGCCCGGGTCGACATGGCCGCCGACGAGGTCCCAGCAGTCGGGATACCAGCGGCGCGCCGGATTCCGATGCACCAGCAGCAACAGGCCATCACGGACAAATGCAGCGAGTGCGATCGGAATCTGGGCGCCCATGGCGAAACCCTAGAACAGGGGAGTGGTACCCGACTTAGCCCCGCAACGACGCGATCGCCTGGGCGGCCAGGCGTTCCGCGTGCTCCGGGCGCGCGACCCAGCCGATCCATCCTTGGTCCATCGGTGGCGTCGACCCGTTGCGCACCGACTCTCGATAATCGAGACACGCAAGCCAGAGTGGTCGCATAGCCAGTACGCCGGGCAACCGCTTGAGTTCCTCGGCGGTGAGCTCGACGTGCTCGCGATAACCCCGTACGACGGCGTCGATACCCTCCGCGTCACCTTCGCCGGCGGTCGTCAGCAGCCAGGCAAGGGCAGGCAGCCGAGGTCCGCGCCCGGAACCGGCCCAGCCGACGATGGAGAGTTCGCCCGGTGCACCGACGGCTGCCCACGCGTGGTAGTTCCCGTGGGTGAAGGCCTCGGGCAGACCTTCCGCGTCGTCGGCGTGCTCGACCTGGTCGCGCAGCCACTCGAACGTCTCGCGGCCCTCGGGAGTGACTGCCTCCTCGACGCTCACCAGAAAGCTCATCGCTGCCGCGAGATCCTGCTTCGGTCGTCCTGCGAAGAACGCGCCGTCGTGTTCCTCAGCCCCGCCGTCCCGTGCCACCGCACCACCGGCCGCGGGCAGTTTGTGCAGGCGGCCGAGCAGGCTCGCCAACTCATGAAGCACCGCGGGGGACTGGGCTGGGCGTCCGCCCTCGACGTACTGGGTCACGATCACGCCGTTTCCCTCGAACACCGACACCGGATCGTCGTGCGCCGGCCGCTCGGCGGGAAAGTTGTGCAAGGCAAGGAAGCGCAGGATCTCCGCATCACCCTCGACACGGCCGACGGTATCCGCGGCCGACGAGAAAACGCGAGCGATCCAGGGGGAGTCGTCCTGCCGCTTGACGACCAGCGTCCAGGGGTAATGGCCGATCCAGGAATCCCTCGGCCGCGTCTCCGGATCGTCGTCGATGGGCGCGATCGACGTGATGCGAATGCCGTACCGCGTCTCCAGGTGCGCCCTCAGTTCGGCGAACTCGACAGGTCGCGTCTTGGCGAACGGCGACTTGCTGCCCTTCTCCAGAGCTGCCCGGGCCTCGGTGTAGCGCAGCCCGGTCGCTTGTGCGCGCTGACGCACTGCACGCTTGAAACTGCCTTCTTTGGTCATGACAAGCCTCCACGATGTGCCCATTTCCCCCAGCGAAGCGGCACTCGGTACAGGCCTGGACAGCAGCAGCCTTGAGGGCAGAATCCCCTTCACCTTCTCGAGGCCCCGGCTGGGGCAGGTCCTCACGAGGCTGGGCGTCGGCAACGCCGTGCCCCGATCCTGCCCGGCCCCACACACCCATGTCAACGTCGCCCCGGCCCTGACCATTTCAAGGGAGATCCCCTCAAGTTGTCCCTTCTCCGGCCGAAATTTCAGCAGAGAACCGTCAACGTGAAGGGAGATCCGCTCAAATGTCCACGGGATGGGGGATCGAGAACCAGGACCTGAACCGACAAGGCCCGCCGGCTCTCGATTCAGTCCGGAGCAGCGCAGACGTAGAGTTGGAGCGCCGCATCTGCGGTGAGCGGTGCACGGGACCAATCGCCAAAGCGTTCAACAACCCGAAGACCGCCAAGGGAGAGCAGCAGCGGCAGCTCTTGGGGGAAGATGTTCCTGATCTCGAGCGGCGCGACACCGAAGTCGGCCTCGGAATCGGTCGAGAAGTACCACCTGGCGCGAGTTACCTGCGCGGCTGCGTCGTAGGTTTCCGCGACATCGACATGGACTACGCCACGATCGGGATCCACGAACGACAGTGCTTCGCGCCTGCGTCGAGTGCCGTCGGCCTGGGCAAGCATGCGCACGCTCGGGTTGAACACGTCGAAGATGAACCGCGCTCCGGGCGCCAGGTGCTTTCGCACCGACCGGAAGCAGTCCACCAAGTGCTCAGCTTTCTGCAGATGGAGCAGTGAGTTGGCGGTGATGAACACGAGGTCGAACGTTCTGCCCAGGTCGAACTCGCGCATGTCGCCCTGCACCCACTGCACCTCGACGTCGCGCTGGTCTGCCTTGCGCTGAGCCTCGGCAAGCATGTTCGGCGAGAGCTCCAGGCCCATGCACGGATGCCCATCGGATGCGATCGGGATCAGCTTCTGTCCGGTGCCACACGCGAGTTCCAGGACACGCCCGCCTTGCCGATCGGCCTCGGCCCTGTAGAAGTCGACGGCCTGTTCGCCACCGGGGAACAACCGGTCGTACAACCTCGCATCCGAGTAGAACTGCTCGCTCATGAGTCGCACGCTCCTTGCCGGATCTTGCGCAGCCTGCCTGAACACTTGGGCCACTGTGGCGATCCAGGCCGAGATTCTTCCACGGCTTTATCGACGCGACCGCAGATCAGCATGGTCGACCGGTCTGTGTGGAGGCAGTGTCTGCGGCGCCGGTTCCGAGCTTCATCAGCTCGTGCGATGCGCCGCGCGCGTGCAGAAGACTTCCGTGACTTGACTGGTAACGACGGTTGTTGGAGTACCGGGAGTTCCCCACCGCGCCGTGGTGCCTTGGACCTACTCGACCGTAAAGTCGGGTGATGGACTGGCAGGCATGGCACCGGCAATACGACGACCCTGACTCCGCACTATCGCGGCGCCTGGAGGCGGTGCAGGCGCAGATCCGGGACGCACTCGACCGTGCCCCCGCCGGACCGGTGCCGGTGATCAAGCTGTGTGCGGGGCAGGGCCGGGACATCCTCGGTGTCCTTGAGGATCACGCACGTCATGTCGACGTTCGCGGCCGCCTCGTCGAGCTGGATCCTGAGCTGGCAGCTAACGCCCGGGCGCGGGCTCCGGAGCAGGTCGAGGTGATCACGGGCGATGCGTCCCTGACGGACCACTATGACGGGATGGTGCCGGCCGAACTCGTACTGCTGTGCGGGATCTTCGGCAACATCACGAACGAGGACATAGAGCGGACGATCGCGGGCTGCCCGCAGCTCTGTCGGACCGGTGCGACTGTCATCTGGACCCGTCAGCGCAACGATCCGGATCTGGTGCCAGCGATCTGCGACTGGTTCGAGCAGCGTGGCTTCGAGCGTGTGTGGCTGTCGGACCCTCACGCCGGATTCGGTGTCGGCGTCCACCGCTTCACCGGCGAGCCGGAGCCACTGGTGAAAGGTCAGAGCCTATTCAGCTTCGTTCCGGGCGGAACGTGAGCAAGGCGAGCGCCCGCAGCCGTTGCTCCATGATGCAGCTCCCGTGATTTAAGCGCCGATAAGCGACATTATGTCAACTAGTACGTGGAGGACCGGATCTGATGCAGCTGCGGAACCGCTACCCCGCGTCGCGTTCGGCGCTGATGATCAGGAAGTTCGGCAGTGCGACGTAGGACTTGAGCGCGTCGTTTTCGCTGTCTCGTGCGACCTGTGGATCAAGTCTTGGTTCGCACAGTTCGAGTACGCGACAACCGAGACCGATGAGCTCGTTGACGTAGGCAGACAGCGGACGGTGGAAATCTGGTGCGAGACCGCCTGGAATCTCGTACTCGTCCAGGTAGCGGTCCAGTTGGTAGTGACCGTGTTCCCGCCACGTCGGGTAGAGATTCTCGAACGCCGGATGCGTGATCGAGAAGACGAACCGGCCGCCCGGCTTCAGGGCGCGGACGCAGGCCGCCATTGCCGACTGCCAGTCGGGTATGGCGAGCAGCACCATGCTGCAGACCACCGCGTCGAAGGGCTGGCCAACCTCCGGCAACGTCGAGAGATCAGCCTGTACGTACCTGATCCCCTGGCGCCGTTCCTGCTCAAGCTTCTGAGCGCGCGCCAGCAGCGCCGTGGCCGGCTCCACACCAACCACGTCGGCTCCGGCGTCGGCCAGCAGCCGGCTCAGATAACCTTCGCCGCTGCCTGCGTCGAGGACTTTCCGGCCATCGACGGTCCCCAGCATCCGCAGCACGTTCTCGTTCATCAAATGGCGCTTGGAAAAGTCACCCTGATCGTCGTATGCCTCGATCGCGTCAGCCGGCATCGCCGACCATGCTGCGATCGCCTCCGAGTTGCTGATCGTGGACATGCGCTCACACCTCTCCGACGGCAGATAGGCAACCTACCGCCTCGATCTGTCGGGTACTCCCCCGTAACCCGGTTGACAGCGGATCGGGCTGCACCTTCGGATGGGCTGGTGAGCCACCGGAAGATCCACCCTGACGAGATGGACATCGACACAGTGCTCGTTCGCGAGTTGGTGGCCGCTCAGTTCCCGCAGTGGGCCGGGTTACCACTGGAGCCGGTCGATTCCAGCGGCGTGGTGAACGCGATCTATCGGCTCGGTTCTGACCTCTCAGTACGGCTGCCGTTCCGGCCGTCGACCGCCGACATCGTGCATCGGGAGCAAGAGAAGCTCGGGGCACTCGCGTCGTTTCTGCCGGTGGCCATCCCTTCGGTCGAGGCGATCGGCTCCCCCAGCGACGCCTACCCGGGCGTGTGGTCCGTCCACCGCTGGCTCACCGGTACGCATCCGTCCGCCGACGCGCTGGTTGATCCACGAGGGCTGGCGACGGACCTCGCCGCGTTCATCAATGCGTTCCGCCGGATCGACCTGCCCGACCGGTCACCGGTGTACCTGGGCGAACGCCGTACGCGCGCTGCGATGATCTCTATAGATGCCCCGACCAGGAATGCGATCGGTGAGTTGGATGGCCTGATCGACACCCGTGCCGCGGTCGCGTCGTGGGAGGAGTCGCTCAAAGCCCCGTACGACGGGAGCGAGGTGTGGGTGCACTCGGACCTGACGCCGGGCAACTTGCTCGTGTCGGCGAAGGGTCGGCTGACCGCCGTGCTCGACTTCGAGACGTGCGGTGTCGGCGACCCGGCGTGCGACTTGTTCCCCGCGTGGCACCTGCTGCCCGCGAACCTCCACGACGAGTTCCGTACGGCGCTGGACGTCAACGACGCGACCTGGCTCCGCGGCCGCGGCCGCACGTTGTCCCAGGCCGTGATCGTGCTGGCTGCCCACCAGGACACCAACCCGGCGCGTGCCAACTACGCCCAGCACGTGATCAGCAAGGTGCTGGAAGCCTCACGCCTCTAGGACGAAGAAGAGGAAGCAGACGAAGGCTTTGCGTCCCTCGAGTTCGGGCGGGAGGATCTCGCGGGGCGTGTCGGTCGCGTACGGCGGTTCGCTGACGACGCGGAGCTGGAAGCCTGCCTGGGTGAACGCGTCGGTCATGGCGTGCAGCGGGCGGTGCCGGTAGGTCAATGTTCCTTCGTGGCCGGCGAAGTCGAAGGTCTCCGAGTACTTGGTGACGGCGAAGTAGTCGCGGTCCGGATAGTTCACCAGGTAAGCGCTGGGGTGCGGCACGGACAGGATCAGCCGACCGCCAGGCTTCAGGACGCGCCGCAGCTCGGCCAGTGGTGCTGTCCAGTCCTCCAGGTAGTGCAGACACAACGAGGCGAGGACTTCGTCGAAGGTGTCATCGTCGAACGGGAACGGATCCGCGAGGTCGGCGACACGCAGGTCTGCGTCGGCGCCCAGCCGCTGCTGGGCCAGGTCGATCATGGCCTGGCTCTGGTCGAAGCCGGTCACGACGGCTCCCCTGTCGCGCAGCGCCGCGGTCAGCGGACCGGATCCGCAGCCGGCGTCCAGGACTCGGTGACCGTCGATCTCCCCTGCCAAGCCGATCATCGCCGGCTGGTTGTAGTAGGCGTTGAGGAGGCCGGTCTCATTTGCCCGCGAGTAGGCGTCGGCAAAGGTGTCGTAGTCGGTGGTCACTCGTGAGCCTTCCGGTAGGTGTGCGGACTGGTCCGATCAACTTGTGGCAAGCGATGAAGTCACCAGATCTGGTGATGACGCGAACCGGGTCCCGCGGCGAGAGTTGAGGCATCAGCTGGTAACGAGAAAGAGGCATCATGGGCAAGGTAGTTGCGCAGGCGAACATGTCGCTCGACGGGTATGTCGCCAAGCAGGACAACAGCATCGGCCGGTTGTTCGACTGGCTGCAGAACGGCGAGGTCGAGATGCCCACGCCGGCGGGCGACTTCACTCTCCACCTCACTCCCCCGAGCTTGGAACACCTGCAGCAGTGGGTGTCGTCGCTTGGTGCGCTGGTGTGCGGGCGGGCGTTGTTCGAGGTGGCCGCGGGTTGGCAGGGTCGTCACACGCTGGACGTGCCCGTTGTCGTTGTGACGCACGAGGTTCCGACCGAGTGGGTTGATGCACATCCCGACGCGCCGTTCACGTTCGTGACCGACGGTGTCGAGTCGGCGATCGCCCACGCCCAGAAGATCGCCGGGGATCGCGTCGTCACGGTCACCGGCGGCACGATCGCCAAGCAGTGCTTGGATCTGGGCCTGCTCGACGAGGTGGCCGTCGACCTGGTCCCTGTCGTGATGGGTGAGGGCAACCGCCCGTTCTTCGGCAAGCTCTCCGCCGAGGACGTGAAGCTCGGCAACCCGACCGTCTGCGTCCAGGGCGACCAAGTCATTCACCTCGTCTTCCCGGTTGAGCGCTAACCGGATGCACGTAGCCGAGGTACGCCGCGCCGGCAGGCCCTGGGCGGGAGGTTCCGTCTCGGGTCCAGCCGTGTCGCTCATAGAACTGGATGGCGCGCGAGTTCCGTTCCCACACCTCGACCTCGCCGACGGCATCGCTCTCCTGAGCTATCGCGATGAAGCGCGCCATCAGAGCGCTACCGACACCGATTGACCACTGACCCGGTTCGACGAAAATGCCGGTGAGCCGAACGCGTTTCCGGTACGACGTGCTGACGTCGACCGTGAGCACGCCGACGAGCTCATCACCGGAGACGGCCACGAGAACGATGATCCGGGAATCGTCGACCAGCCTGCGCCAGCCCTCCCGGTATCCCTCGTCGGGATGTGTCGCGACGTCATGGCCGCCGGCGCGGTAGTACACAGCTCGCGACCGGGCATGCAACTCTGCCAACGCATCGGCCTCGCCGGGCTGTGCACTGCGGATGAGGACCACCTCAAACCCACTTGCCGGTGGAGGTGTTGGGGTGCTTGGTTGGCTGCATGTTGTTGCCTACTCCCTCGTTGTTGACCGATCGGCTTCGGTTGCGGCCGTTCGAGGATTCGGATGCGGACGCGCTGTATGCGCTGCACAGCGATGCGACGGTACTGCGGTATTGGGACTCGCCGCCGTGGACGGAGCGTTCACGGGCTGAGGGGTTTGTCGCGAAGTGCCGGCAGCTGGCTGAGGAGGGCGTTGGGGCTCGGCTGGCTGTGGATCGGGCGTCGGACGGCGTGTTCATCGGGTGGTGCAGCCTGACCCAGTGGAATGCGGACTTCCGCAGCGCGGCCCTGGGGTACTGCTTCGGCGAGGCGGCGTGGGGACACGGATACGCGACGGAGACGGCGGGCGCCGTACTGGGGTGGGCCTTTGACACGCTTGATCTGAATCGGGTGCAGGCCGAGTGCGACACCCGCAACGCCGCATCGGCTCGCGTGTTGGAGAAGCTCGGGTTCTTGCGGGAAGGAACCCTCAGAGAAGACTGTGTCGTCAACGGCGACGTCTCCGACTCGTGGGTCTACGGGCTGCTCAGGCGGGACTGGGAGCGCTGAGAACGAAGAAGATGAAGCAGAGGAAATGTGCAGCCCGCGTCGAGCACGCTGCGACCCGAGACGTCACCGGCCAGGTCGAGCATCGCGGGGGCGTTCGTAGTAGGCGTTCATGAGCCTGGAGTCATTCTCGGTGCGAAGCTGTCGTAATGATCGGGCCGCAAGACAGGGTCCTTTCATCTAGGTTGGTTGCTCCGACGACAGCCGGGCCGGTTTGGTTCGGTGGCTGAGGCTGCAGCAACCTGCAACCCTCCCTCCCCCGCCGGACCCCTGAGCCTGAAAGGATCGGGGTATGGCGAGGCTTCGCGAGTGGCTGGACAGAACGCCGGACACGTGGGCCCCACCGACAGCGAAGGACCTGGCCGGCCCGTTCCGGTTCCTGTTCTGGCTGACGCGGTCGCAAGCGCGCCGGGTCGCGCTCGGTGCGTTCCTCGGCACGGTCTGGATGGTCGGGCTCGCGGTACCGCCGTGGGTGTTGTCGAAGGCGGTCGACGAAGGACTCCGGCCACGCGACACCGGCGCACTCGTCAAGTGGGCGCTGGTGCTGCTGGTGGTGAGCGTCCTGATCGCGTTGCTCGCCGTCGCTCGGCACCGGACGATGACGAAGATCCGGATGGACGCGTCGTTCCGCTCGGTCCGCGCGACGGTCTGGCACACCTCCCGGCTCGGCGCTTCGCTGACGCGTGGCATCAGCGCCGGAGAGGTCGTGACGGTCGGCATCTCCGACGTCTACACGGTCGCGATGGCGCTGACCGTCACCGGCCCGGGCGTCGGCGCAGTCATCGCGTACGGCGTGGTCGCGGTGATCCTCTTCGCGATCTCACCACTCCTGGCCGCGGTCGTCCTGGCCGGCGTTCCACTGATCGTGGTCGCGGTCGGGCCGTTCCTGCAGCGCATCGAGCGCACGGGTGGCGAGTACCGGGTGCACCAAGGCCGGTTGACGACCCGACTGGTCGACGTACTGGCTGGGCTCCGGGTTCTCAACGGCCTCGGCGGCAAGACGTTCGTCGCCGACCGGTACGGCGAACAGTCGCAGCGCCTGGTGCGTCGCGGCTACCGAGTCGCGGGGCCGGCGAGTTGGGTGGGAGCGCTGTCGACCGGGCTGCCGGCGTTGTTCCTGGCCGCGGTCGTGTGGTTGTCGGCGCGGATGGCGGCGACCGGAGCGATCACGATCGGCGATGTCGTCGCGGTCTACGGGTACGTCGCCGTACTGGTGGTGCCCGTCGCGAACTTTATCGAGGGCGGTGGCGACATCGCGCGCGCCCGGGTGGCTGGTCAGCGGATCATCGACCTGCTGAACCTCCCTGTCGCTGACGATTCCGGTACGGCGCCACTCCCCCACGGCTGTGGCCCGTTGGCCGATGCTGAGTCGGGGGTGATCATTCGTCCCGGACTGTTGACGGCGTTGGTGGCCGCGCGCCCCGCCGAGACCTCGAGTGTGATCGAGCGGCTCGGCAACGATTCCGGTACGACGTGGGCCGGGGTGCGCGTGGGTGAGGTCAGCCGTGCGGAGCTCCGGCAGCGGTTGGTTGTCGCTGACAACGATGCTGAACTCTTCGCCGGGACAGTCCGCGAGATTGTCGCCGGTCGGCTGGAGCCTGAGGACGAGCGGATTCAGGCGGCGGTTCGGGCCGCGGTGGCTGAGGACATTGTGGAGGCGCTGCCGAACGGTCTGGACTCGGCGGTCTCTGCCGGCGGCAGCGACCTGTCTGGTGGCCAACGGCAACGAATCCGGCTCGCTCGCGCTGTGTACGCCGCCCCAGATGTGCTGCTCGCGGTCGACCCGACGTCCGCGGTCGATGCGAACACGGAAGCGGCCATGATCGACCGGATCCGCGAAGTCCGGCGTGACCTGACGACGGTGATCACGACGACGTCGCCGCTGGTGCTGGATCGTGCCGACGAGGTGATCGTGCTGGTCGAGGGCAAGGTGGCGGCGGTCGGCAAACATACCGACCTGCTGCACAGCGATCCCTACTACCGCGAGTTGGTCTCGCGTGCTCAGGACGGCGACGATGAGTAGGCAGATGCCGGTCGCGAGTCCGGCCGAAGTCCGTGCCGCCGCGATGCGCGACCTGGCGGCGGACCGGTGGGCGGTGGTGCGGCTCGTGCTGGTCAACGGGCTGGCTGCTGGAGCCGGTTTGATCGGGCCGCTGTTGCTGGGCCGGATCATCGACACGATCCAGGCCGGTTCGGGGAATGTGCTCAGTGCGGTCGATCGGCTGGCATTCGGCGCGCTGGAGTTCACCGTCGTACAGATGGTGCTGTCGTGGTGGGCGCTCAAGATCGGATACCGGTTCGGTGAGCGGACGGCGGCGCGGGTTCGGGAGCGGTTCCTGCTGCGGACGTTGGCGCTGCCGCCTCGGGTTGCCGATCATCTTCCGGCCGGCGATCTGATCGCTCGCGGCAGCACCGATGCGTCGCTTGTCGCGCTCACGCTGCGGTCCGCGGTGCCCGAGGTGCTCGTGGCCGTGGTCCACGCGCTGTTCCTAGTGGTCGCCGTACTGGTTCTTGATCCGCGGCTCGGGCTCTGTGGGCTGGTGTGTTTGATCGGTGTCGGCGCGGCCGTTCGGTGGTACATGCGGCGGGCGCGGCCGGTGTATCTGGCGGTTGCCGCGACAGGCGCGGAGGTGGCTGGGGTTGTCGCCAGCAACGCCAAGGGGGCTCGGACGATCGAGCTGCTCGCGCTGGAGGACCGCCGTACCGAGGTCTCCGAGGCAGCCATCGCTGAGTCGCGGTCCGCGAGGCTTGGGGCGTTGTGGTTGCGGACGGTGCTGTTCCCGTGGGCGGAGATCGCGCTGTCGCTGCCGGTGGTCGGTGTGCTGCTGGTCGGCTTCGCGCTGTACACGAAGGATCTGGTCAGCCTCGGAGTCGTCATCACCGCGACGGTCTACCTCCGCCAGCTTGTCGGTCCGCTCGACACTTTGATGCTGTGGATCGAGCAGCTGCAAGGCGCTGGAGCGTCGTACGCGCGGGTTGAGGGTCTGGCGGATGTCCCTGCGGCGGAGTCTGCCGCTCCGGTGGCGGAGAACATCGGTGATCGCATCCGGGTGGAGAACGCGCACTACAGCTACACCGGTGCGCGCGACGTGCTGCGCGGGATCGACCTGGTGGTGCAGCCCGGCGAGCGCCTGGCGATCGTGGGGACCTCCGGCGCGGGCAAGTCAACGCTCGCGCGGCTGCTCGCTGGTCTCGACCGCCCGCACACCGGCTCGGTGACGATCGGCGGTACGGCGGTTGTCGATCTGCCGCCGGATGAGCTCCGCGAGCACGTCGTACTGATCACTCAGGACCATCACGTCTTCCACGACACGCTGCGGGACAACCTGCTGATCGCGAAGCCGACCGCCACCGACGAGGACCTGTACGCCGCTTTGTCGGTGGTCGGCGCGGATTGGCTCCACGATCTCACCGACGGGCTGGACACCGAACTCGAGCTCGACGATGCGAGCGCTCAGCAACTGTCACTCGCCCGAGTCGTCCTGGCTGACCCGCACACCCTGATCCTCGACGAGGCCACGGCACTGCTCGATCCGAGGACGGCTCGCCAGACGGAGCAGTCGTTGGCCGCCGTACTGGAGGGGCGCACGGTCATCGCGATCGCGCACCGCCTGCAGACGGCTCATGACGCCGACCGGATCGCCGTCATGGATGCCGGCCGACTCGTCGAGCTCGGCACCCATGAAGACCTGGTCACCGCGAACGGCCCTTACGGCCGCCTCTGGCGCACCTGGCACGCCCAATGACGCGGAACCTACTTGCGGTGCAGCACGACGACCGGGATGAGCCGGTCGGTCTTCTTCTGGTACTCGGCGAAGTTCGGCATCTTGTCGGAGATGTGCTTGTACAGCCGCGCCCGCTCCTCGCCCTCGGTCAACGCCTCGGCGGTGACCTCGAGGGTGTCCGGACCGAACTCGATCGTGGTCTCGGGGTTGGCCAGCAGGTTGTGATACCAGGCCGGGTTCTCCGGCGTACCGGCCTTGGAGGCGATGATGAACAGCTTGCCGTCGACCTCGTCGTACGCGAGCGGTGTCACTCGCTTCGTGCCGGTCTTCGCGCCGACGTGGTGCAGCAGCACGATCGGTCCGCCGGCAAACGGCTCGATGGTCACCTTTCCGTTGTTGGCACGGAAGTCGGCGATGACCTTCTGGTTCAGATCATGCATATCGAACTCAGGCACTGAGTAGTCCTCTCGGGAGCGGTCAGCGGCCAAGGAAGATGACCGCCATACAACCGGTAACGCTCCCGCAGCGCCCTTTCATACCCGCCCACCTGCCCAAAGGAGCATGTGTCATGGAACACGTCCAAGTCCTGCACCGCACCGGCCAGTGGTGCCCCGGCCGACGGCTCGGTGAGGTGGTCGCCTACGACCTGCCGATCCTGCCTCGGTGGCAGGTTGCAGGGCACCCGACTGTCGATCGCGCCTACCTCCTGCTCGACCAGGGCATCCAACTGATCCGGACCGTGACGTTCGAGGGGCCGCTGATCGGCTGGTGGTACGTCGATGTGGTCGAGATCGAGGAGACCGACGCCGGCCTGGTCGTCCATGACCTGTACGTCGACTTCCTCGTGCCGCCCGGCGCTGCGCGCTACCACGTGCTCGACCTGGACGAGCTCGGTGAGGCTCTCACCCAGGGTGCCATCACACCGGCCCAATGCGCTGCAGCGCTCAGTAATGCGCAGGGCTTCATCGAGCGGCACCTGAGGGGTGCGGAGAAGGGTTCCATCGATCCGCCGCGGCAGTTTCCCCCGGAGGCGATCGCGGTGTTCGAGCGACTTCCTTCGTTCGGTGCGGGCTGAACCCTCGATCGGCGGGGTTCAACAATTGTTCACCCTCGGTCAATGGGTGGTTGACGCAGGGTGAACCGAAGGTTTGCCCTTGTGCGACCCCTCGGGGCGGGGCGACGGCTTGTCAGGACGTTTTGTTACCGACAACGATTCCCAACATCGTGGCCCTGAGGCAGGCCACCCCAGAGGAATCGGATGTGAACTATGCGCTTCCCGCCCCGCCCCCGGAAGTCCTTCACTGGTGCAGTTCTCGCTCTTGGACTCGGTGCCGCCGCCCTGGCGCCGATGCAGAGCGCGACGAGTGCACCCATCCCATCCCCCATCGACGGTGTGTACGACGTACTCGGCCAGAGCTGGGGTGTCAGCCCGGCCGAGGCGAAGGTGCGGCTCGATGGTGAGCACACCAAGGCCGCTGCCTTCGAGACTGCGAAAAGCCAACTGGATGGTGCCTTCTTCAACGCCGACCGGCAGCTGGTCGTGAACGTGCACTCGGCGAAGGCCGCCGACCTCGCTCGTGCGCAGGGCCTGTCTCCCCGGACTGTGGCTCGTGGTGAGAAGGCACTGGCCAAGTTGCAAGCCCAGGTGCAGGCCCTGGCTGACAAGTCAGGCTCGCTGCAGGTTCAGTCGATCGGCGCCGACCTGCCGACCGACCGGCTGCAGGTGGTGCTCCAGCCCGGCAAGCAGTCCGCGAAGACGGTTGCCCTGGTCAAGCAGTTGAAGGCGATCCCAGGGGTCGAGGTCAGCACCAACGACACCACGCTGACGATGACCGCCGACGTGATCGGCGGCCAGATCATGGACCTGGTGCCGGGCACCAACTGCTCGCTCGGATTCTCCGGGACGCGGAACGGCGGCGACAACGTGATGCTGAGCGCCGGTCACTGCGTCGAAGGCAACCCGATGGTGCAGAACCGCTCCGCCGTCCGGCTGGGTGTCGGGGTGGCGAGCCGGTTCCGGACCGGGTCGCCGAGCGTCGACATGGGGCTGATGGACATCGACTCCACCAACGTCGGTCGCGGCTACATCGACAACCGCAACGGCCAGACCACCCGGGTCACCGGCTCCTCCAAGGCTCCGGTCGGCTCAACCATCTGCAAGGCCGGCAACACGACCGGCTGGACCTGCGGCACGATCACGCAGTACAACCTGACCGTCAACTACGGCGGCGCCGGCGGCTCGGTCACTCGCACGAGCGGCCTGGCCCGTTCGACCGTCTGCACCGAAGGCGGCGACTCGGGCGGTGCCTACATCTCCGGCACCCTCGCCCAGGGCATGACCTCCGGCGGCCCGAGCGACGGCCACGACTGTGGCTTCAACCAAGGCAGCAACGCCACCGGCTCCTACTCCTTCTATCAGCCGGTCGTCGACGCCGCCCAGTACTACGGCGTCACCCTCACGCTCGGCTGAACTGGACCGCTGCCGAACTAGGGTTCCCTGTCGGGTGCGCAGTGCGCGTGCCTGACAGGGAACGGAGCGGTTCATGACGCGTTCGGGCATCGACGTCTGGAGCCTGTCGGGCGAGGTCCGCCCACAGGACGACTTGCACGAGTACGTGACCGAGGGCTGGCAGGCGCGCACGGAGATCCCCGCCGACCAGGCCCGGATGGACACCTTCGTCGAGCTGTCGCTGCAGGCCGAGGAGAACCTCCAGGTGATCGTCGCGGAGGCCGCTGGCGGTGATGCCGAAGCCCGTCAGGTCGCCGATCTGTTGCAGAGCTTCCTGGCCGAGGACACGATCGAGCAGCTGGAACTCCGGCCGCTGATCGAGCAGCTCGGCCTCGTCGACCAGGTCACCGACCTGTCCAGTCTGCTGCAGGTGCTCGGGCGGCTGCGGACCGAGGGGGTCGACGGGCTCTTCACCTGCGACGTCGCGATCGACGCGAAGAACTCCGAGCGGTTCCTGATCCATCTCGGCCAGTCCGGACTCGGCCTGCCCGACGAGTCGTACTACCGCGAAAACGGCTTCGAGACCGAGCGCACGGCCTACGTCGCGCATGTCGCCAGGATGCTCGAGCTCGCCGAGCTTCCCGCGGCCGCTGACCGCATCGTGGCGCTCGAGACCCGCCTGGCCGAGCAGCACTGGGACGTCGTCGCCAAGCGGGACGCCACCGCGTCGTACAACAAGTTCGACCGGGCCGGGCTCGCCGAGCTGGCCGGCCTCGACTGGGCCGCCTGGCTCGCCGGTGCGGGGATCGCATCGGAGGCCTTCGCCGAAGTGATCGTTCGGCAGCCGAGCTACCTGAGCGCGGTCGCCAAGCTGCTGAGTGAGGTACCGCTCGGTCAGTGGAAGGAATGGCTCACCTGGCGAGTGGTGAAGACGGCCGCTCCCCTGCTCGGCGCGGCCTTCGTCGAGGAGAACTTCGCGTTCTACGGCCGGACGCTGACCGGCGCCACCGAACCACGCGCCCGCTGGAAGCGCGGCCTCGACATCGTCGAGACCGCGATGGGTTCAGCACTCGGACGCCTGTACGCCGAGCGCCACTTCCCGCCGGCGGCCAAGCTGCGGATGACCGAGCTGGTGGACAACCTGATCGAGGCGTACCGGCAACACATCACGGCGCTGGACTGGATGAGCCCACAGACCAAGGAACGTGCGCTCGACAAGCTCGGCCGTTTCGTCGTGAAGATCGGCTACCCCGAGGTGTGGACCGACTATGCGCGGCTGGAGATCCGCCCCGACGATCTCGCCGGGAACGTCCGCCGGGCCGCTGCCGATCACCTACGCCGCTCGATGGAGCGACTCGACCGTCCCGCGGATCGCCGGGTGTGGACCTTCATGGATCCGCACTGGGTGAACGCTTACTCGAACGCGCGGTGGAACGAGATCATCTTCCCGGCGGCGATTCTGCAGCCGCCGTTCTTCGATCTGGAGGCCGACGACGCCGCGAACTACGGAGCGATCGGTGCGGTGATCGGTCACGAGATCGGGCACGGCTTCGACGACCAGGGCTCCAAGTACGACGGCAGCGGCAACCTGGCGAACTGGTGGACCGACGCCGACCGGTACGAGTTCGAGGCGCGCACCCGGCGGCTGGTCGATCAGTTCGACGGGCTGGAGCCGGCAGGCGCTCCGGGTCACGGGGTCAGCGGCGCCTTGACCCTGGGCGAGAACATCGGTGACCTCGGCGGGCTCGCCGTCGCGCACACCGCCTACCGGCTGTCGCTGGGTGGAGCGGAGGCACCGGTCCTCGACGGGTTGAGCGGCGATCAGCGGTTCTTCATCGCGTGGGCGCAGATCTGGCGCAGCAAAGCGCGGACCGCCGAGGAGATCCGCCTGCTCGCCGTCGACCCGCACTCCCCACCGCAGTTCCGGACGAACGTGATCGTCCGGAACCTCGACGCGTTCTACAGCGCGTTCGAGGTCGGGCCAGCCGACGCGTTGTGGCTCGACCCGGCCGAGCGGGTCAGCATCTGGTGAGGGTCCGGGCGACGCATCGATGGCCTCAGCTCAGTTGCTGGGCCAGGCCGATGAGGATGCCTTCGGGGCCACGGATGTAGCAGAGGCGGTAGCTGTCGCCGAACTGCGCTACCGAGCCGACCACCTCGGCGCCGTACGGGCGGAGGTGGGTGATGGTGTCGTTGATGTCGTCGACGGCGAACATCACCCGGTGCATGCCGAGCGTGTTGTGCGGTGGGTTGTCCGGGGCCGGCAGGGCGACGGGGTGGCGGTACTGCGCGAGCTCGAAGCGGCCCGAGCCGTCGGGGGTTCGCAGCATCGCGACGTCGCAGACGACGCCGTCGAGTCCGACGCATTGGTCTGCCCACGGGCCCTCGACCTGGGTGGTGCCTTCGACCTCCAGCCCGAGTTCGGTGAAGAAGGCGATGGCGGCCTCCAGGTCGCCGACGACGATGCCGACGTTGTCCATGCGCTGAACAGTCACGGTGGTTCTCCGTTTCGTTGCTTGTACCCCTGAGACGAAGCCGCCACCACGTCCTCGACATGTCCGTCAGCCGGCGAAGAAGTTCAGCAGCTCGGCGGTGACGAACCTCGGATTCTCCTCCGCGAGCCAGTGACCGGCCTTGGGGACCTCGACAGCCCGGGTGATCCGGCTCAGCCGCGGCTCGAGAGTGGCGCGGGTGAACGGGAGCATGCCCTCCGCGGTCAGGAGCAGAGTCGGCGTACCGACGGGGATGGCTGCGGTGTTGTCGCGTTCGTCCTGGTCCAGTGTCCGGTAGAGCTCGAATCCGCCGGTCAGGACCGATGGGCGGCGATAGGTGCGGGCGAACTCGTCCATCTCCTGATCGCTGTACGGCGATGTGGTGTTGGTACCGCCGAAGCTCCCGCCTCCGCGGGCGACGTACGGGAAGAACAGGCCTAGGTACCTCCGGACGTCGTTGGCGACCACCGCTTCGGGGAAGTCGTCCTGGGCGTGGAATGCCAGGTGCCAACTGAGAGAGCGGTATCTGACGGCGCTCAGGGCGGGTCCTGGGAGTGGGTAGTCCAGGTGGGCGTACTTGATCACCTCGCGCGGGAACTGAGCGGCGTACTGGAAGCCGACCCCGGCGCCGAGGTCGTGGGCGACCAGGTTGATCGAGCGCAGGCCGAGTTTGCCGGCGAGCAGTCTGTGGAGGTATCGGGCGAGCGTGGCCTTGTCATAGCTGGTCGGTGCGCCCTGGCTGTCGCCGAGCCCTGGCAGGTCGACGGCGTACACCGTGAAGCGTTTGGCGAGGACCGGCATGAGCTCGTGCCACTCGTACCAGGACTGCGGCCAGCCGTGCAGCAGGACAAGCGGTGCGCCGGTCCCACCGGTGACGTAGTGCAGCTTCACGCCGTCGAGGTCGGCGAACTCGTGACGGAACACCCGGTTGAATGCGGCGTCGTCGCGGGTGGCTGTCTCGAAGCCTGCCGGTCGGACAGTGGCCGGGGCCGCCGCCTGGACCGGACCGACCGCGAGGGCCAGAACGGTCAGGACGGCCGCCGTACTGCGGATCCACTTGCTGAGGTTCATGCGTCCAGACTCGTCGCGCCCGCTCCGTTCTTGCAAGAGTTCTTGCGGATCCGCATCATGAGCCCATGGAGAGAACTGAGCAGGACGTTCTGGCCGGAGTCGGACCGAGGTTGCGGGCGCTGCGTCGGGCCCGTGGAGTGACGCTGGCCGACCTCGCGACCGAGACCGGCATCACCTCCAGCACGCTGTCGCGGCTCGAGAACGGGAAGCTCCGCCCGACGCTGGAGCAACTGCTGCCGCTGGCCCGGGCGCACGGCGTACCGCTGGAAGATCTCGTCCAGGCACCGCTCACCGGCGATCCGCGCATCCACCTGCGGCCGGTACGGCGATATGGACTGACCGTGATCCCGCTGACGCGGCGGGCCGGCGGGATCCAGGCCTACAAGGTGATCCATCCGCCTGCGCGCCCCTCGCGACCGGTGAAGCTGCAGACCCACGACGGCTACGAGTGGTTCTACGTCCTCAACGGTCAGGTCCGCCTGATTCTCGGCGAGCAGGACCTCCGGCTCGGGCCCGGCGAGGCTGCCGAGTTCGACACCCGGGTGCCGCACGCGATCGGCAGCGCGAACGATCAGCCGGCCGAGCTGCTGACGCTGTTCGGGGCCCAGGGTGAGCGCGCGCACCTTTCCGCAACCCATCGGTGACAACTCTGTGGTTGCACCGTAGAGACTGCGGGTGATCGGCAGGCGAGGATCAGCTGACCTGGGAGCGTTTCCAGGACCAGGTCAGCGCAACGGGGGAACTGGGGATGAACTTTCTGGCCGACAGCAATCGACGGCGGGACGCGATCGTGGCGGCCGGCGCGGATCCGCAGCGCCTGCGTGCCGACGAGCTGGAACCGCTGGTGTACGCCGTGGGCGGTGCGACCGACGACCCGGCTCTGGCCGCACCGTCGGCAGCCACGTTGCTACGGCATCTGTTCGCGGTCAACCAGAAGCGCGACCGTGAACCAGCCGTCGCCGCAGCGCTCATGACGCTGGACTCCCCACCGACCAGCCCGGCGTCGATGCTGCGGGCGCTACTGGTGCTCCTGTACGCCGAGGAGTTCGCGCAGGCCGAGTCTCGTCTCCTCAGGATGCTGACTGCCGGCGAGGTCTGCCCGGTGTTCGCGATGCTGCTGGCCCGGATCGTCGCCTGCCAGGGCCGCAGCCGGGAGGCGGCCGGGCAGCTCGGCACTCTCCTCGGCGGTGACCTGCGGGCTGATCTGATCCCGGCCGCTGTCGCGTGGCGGGTCTCCGCGCTGGTTGATCTCGGCGAGCTAGAGCAGGCCAACGAGTTGCTGCGCCTCCACGGGTACGACGGCGAGCTGGTCGACGTACCGGATCGGCCTGAGCTGCTTGCTGCTCGCGGTGCTCTGCACCTGGCGGAGGGGCGTTTCGGACTCGCGTACGACGACTACTCCGCCTGTGGTCGGGAGCTGACCGCGTGGGCCGTGGTGAATCCTGCGGTGGCCAACTGGCGTGCGTATGCCGCTTTGTGTGCACACATGACGCGCCGGAACTGGCTCGCGAAGACACTGGCGAGTGACGAGCTCGCAGCCGCCCGCTCCTGGGGCGGACGCCGTACCAGCGGAATCGCGCTGCAGGTGTCCGCTCGGCTCGCCCCTGACGAGCAGGCCCGAATGGAGCTACTGGAGAGCGCGGACAGCGAGCTGGCCGGCAGCGGTGCGCTGCTCGAACAGATCCGGGTCAAGTACGACCTCGCCGTACTGCGGGCTGAACGCAGCGACGACGCGTCAGCGCTCGCATTGCTCGGTACGGCGCGGGCGCTGGCTGACGAGGTCGGAAACGACCTGTGGCGGGACCGGATCGCCGCAGCGATCAACCAGCTCGAGGGAGCCCCCGGACCGGCGCGGCTGACCCCGCAGGAGCTGGCCGTTGCGCGAGAGGTTCAGCCGGGGCGCACCAACCGGCAGATCGCCGAGCACCTGTGCCTGACGGTCCGGACGATCGAGTTCCACCTGTCGTCGGTCTACCGCAAGCTCGGCATCTCCGGACGCCGGGAGCTGCAGCCGGCCATCCTCCTCACACAGGAAGGCCGGCGTACCCGCCTTCAGCCCATCATCTGGTAGAGCTCCGCGCGCCCCGAGATCCCCAGCCGCCGGTACGCCGCGGAGAGGTGGAACTCGACCGCCCGCACGGACAGGTTGAGCTGGGAAGCGATGTGCCGATTGGTGGAACCGGCACGGGCCAAACTGGTCACCCGAAGCTGCTGTCTGGTCAGCGTTGGGTGGGGCCGGCGCCCCTGGAGCCGATGCAGCGCCGAGTCGATGCGCTTGGCCCAGTGCGACCGAGCGTCCTGCCGGGCCAGCTCGGAGGCTCGGGTCAGGCGCTGCCGGGCGGCGAGTGCATCGCCCTTGGCGGCCAGGTGACCGGCTGTCCGGAACAAGACCGGCACGAGTTCACTGCGGGCGTCGGCGATCTCCAGCAAGTCGATCGCCTCACCGAGCAGCGCAGGCGTCTGCTGGTCGTCACGGACCATCGCATGCGCGTGGAGCGCCCAACCGATCTGGCGCGGAGCACCCCAGCGCATCGCGAGCATCAGCTCCTCGTCAGCGAGCCGAGCGGCCAACTCAGGTCGATCTGCAGCCAGAGCAAGCGCTGCGCGCGATCGCCAGGAGGTGACCGCTGGGTTCTCGATCGGCCCGTTGGCCGGCGGGCGGCCGCTCTCGATGAAGTCGGCCACCGCCTGGTGCGTCACTCCGAGCGCGAGCTGAAGCTGCCCGCGGGCGGTGAGCAACGTGCCACGCCCCGGGAGTCCGGAGGGGATGGTGCCGTCGAGGCGCCGACTCCGGAGCAGCTGCTGAGCGCCCTTCACCTCCCCCAGATCGAGCATCGCCTCGATCGTCCAGGCCGTGCGAATCGCGGCCAGCCGATCCACCCGCACCGGCAGCGAGTACGCCGCGAGCGCCTGGCTCACCTGTCCGCGGAGGAAACGCGTGCGAGCCTGGATCAGAGTGATGCCTTCGAGGGCTTCCTGGGACGTCCGCGGATGCTCGGCCAGCCACAGGCAGTACTGGTCGGCCCGGCGGAGTTCACCCGCGGAAATGAGCGCATAGAGCGCGCTCCACAGTTGCCAGGGCGATTCGAAACATTCCGTCTCCGCCAGTACGTCGAGTGCGCGGCGTACCGTTGTCTCCCTTCGCTGGCCGATTCTCAGGTTTTTGGATGCTGTCGCCGAGATATTCCCCAGTTTGTCACTCATACGTCGGCTGGACCTCACTTCAGGCGCTGCAGTGGGCGGCAGAGCACAGTGATCACGCTCTCACAGGTGAGCGTGACAAAGCTCGACAATGTCTGTCAAGGTTCGCCGACGGGCAGCGCATTTCGCTTTGCGCAAAGCCGGGGAAAATGCGAAGAATGCGCGCCCATTCGTCAATGATTGACGAACGGACGCGCATTCCTGGACGTGGGTATCGCCGCAGGTAATCGGTGGATCAGCTGCGGCCTGGAATCATGGTCAGTCACTGACCGCGCTCGGTCAAGCACTCACCGCGTCCTCCGCGATGACCGGCTCCGGACGCGCGACGAGCTGCTCGCGCAGTGCCTCAGTGGTCTGTTCGGCTGCGCGCTGGGCGGACGCGGCAGCCGCGACGCGGTCAGCTGCTGCTTGCCTGATGTCGGCCAGCTGGGCTTGGTGATCGGAGCGCAGCTGGTCGCGATCGGCACGGTGCTCGGTGCGCAGGGCTTCGAGCTCGCCGCGGTGCTGGTCGCGCAGTTCACGCAGCTCGGCGCGGAGCTGGTCGGCAGTGTGCTGAGCGGTCTGGCGCTCAGACTCAGCCGTGGCCTGGGCGATCCGGGCGACCTCGACCTCGGTCCGCGCCTGCTGGATCTGGAGCTCTGCAGCCGATTGGATCTCGGCGATGCGCCGCTCGGTTTCCAGGCGCAGCTCTTCGGCGTGTGCCGTGGCGGCTTCCTGCGCGGCCGTCACCTCAGCGCGGGCCTGCTCGACATCGGCGGCAGCGCTCTCGCGAGCTGTGACAGCGTCTTGCCGGGCCTTCTCTGCCGCGGTCAGCGCAGCCAGCGCTTCGGCGCGGGCGGATTCGAGCTCCTCGATCGCGTCCTGGGCGGCGGCATCAGCCTCTTCCCGCGCATCTTCGGCATCAGCGGCCTGCTGCTCGGCCTGGCGCCGGCGATGCTCCTCCTCGCCGCGTTGCCGCTCGACCTCGGCCACCTGGGCTCGCGATGAAGCCTGCAGTTGCTCCACCTCGGCAGCCACCGCTTCGGCATCGCCGTACGCGCGAACTGCTGCTGTGATCCCGGTCAGGAACTCCTGCAGCTGATCGAGTCGCCGGGGCAGCTCCAGCATCTGGTTCTCGAGCGTTGTCCTGGCGGTCGTCACCGGCCCGGCCGGCAGCGGCGAGAGCGACCCCGCTCCCCCGGCGGCGCGCTCAGGGCGTCTCTCAGCGGCCTTCTTGGCCGACCAAGCGGTCGCCTTGTTGTGGACGACCAGTTTCCCGTCGATCCCTGGGCCTTCCAGGCCGCAGTACTTCGGCGGCCGGCCCGATGCTCCGGCATCTACCAGCTTCGGGTTCGGGCAGTTCACGCCAGGGAACTCACACAGCCCGCTGCGGGCCTGTTCAGTTTCGGTCGCCGTCATGAAGGTCATCCTATCCTAGTTTCGTCATTTCGTTCGTAGTTACGTTCGTTTAGTTACGTCAGATCTGACTGAACTATGAGAACTAAACAAAACCTGGAGAGAGCGCATAATCCCCGTTATGCGCTAGGATCTACGCTGTGGACGATGAGCGCGGAACCTCCCTGGAACGACGTGACGAGCTCGCTGAAAAAGAGCCCCTGCCCGATCGGGCGACCGAAGCCGCCGTACGACGATCCCTCGGAGCCCGCCGTCCCCTAGGAGCTGAGCGCTCGGCGGAACCCGTCGACCGACTGGACCTGCTGGCCGCTGCCCTGGCACCCGAGCTGACTGCGCTCTCCGTGCTGTGGCTGGGCGGCACGCGCCGAGCGAGCACCCAGACGCGGATCGCGTACGCCGACGACCTGCTGCTGTGGGCCGAGTGGGCGCGCCGTGAGCTCGGCCGGGACCGCTTCGCGCTTGATCTGCACCGCGCCGAGGTGACGATGTGGTTGTCGCAGCAGCAAGATGCCGGCGTCACCCAGTCCTCGATCGCGCGCCGGCTGTCGACGCTCTCGAGCCTCTACCGGTACGCCGCCAGCTGGGGTCTGCAGGTGGTCTCCCCCATCTCCGACGACGACCATCGCCCGAAGTTCCACCGCGGCCGCCGCGCGACCTCCGCCCGGGTACTGCAGGCAGACGACATCTCAGCCATCCTCGCGGCCGCCACCGACGTGCGGGACGCCCTCGTCGTCGGCCTGCTCTTCACCGGGGCGCTCCGGGTCTCCGAGCTCTGCGCCGCCGACGACAAGGACCGCCAGGACGAAGGCCGCCGTACCTGGCTCGTCATCACCCGCAAGGGCGGCGCCTCCGTCCGCGTCCCCCTGGAGACCACCGTCGCCGAGCTCCTCGACCTGTACGTCGCCATCCGCCCACCGTGGACCGGAACCGGCCCAGCGCCTCTGGTCGCCGACGCGTCCGGCAACCGCCTCGACCGCCACGACGTCACTCGGCTACTCCGCCGGCTCGCCAAGACCGCAGGCATCCCGCGCCCGGAGAAGGTCACTCCGCACTCGCTGCGCGCCACCGCCATCACCGACCAGAAGCGCCGCGGCCTCAACGCCGAGGACATCCAGGAGCTGTCCGGCCATGCCGACGTCCGCACCGTCATGATCTACATCGACGACGACGGCCGCGCCGAACGCGTCTCCGCCATCACCGACGATCTCGGCCGCGTCATGCGAGCCGTCCCCCGCCACCTCCGCCGTACGGTGTGAGCGCCGAGGACCCGCTCAGCTGATACGAATGTGGACAAGCATCCGATCCGCCCTGTGGAGTGCTCATGAGTTATGGTCCGCCGCCTGGTCAACCCTGGACCGATCCGCATGGGCGCGGGTGGCCCGGTGGACCGCCCCCGGTGGAGCCTCCCAAGGGGGCCTGGATCGCCGCGGTCGCGTTGGTCTTGGGCGTTGTCGCGTGCGGGGTGTGGCTGCTGCCGATCAATCTGGATGGCATCCGCGCCTACTCGCCGTTGCCGTTCGCGTTGCCCGGGCTGGCTCTCGCGATCGTCGCCCTGACCGGACGCCGTCGCGGCAAGCCGATGGCCGCGATCGGTGTGGTCCTTGCCTGTCTGGCGCTGTTCCTCAGCATGATCATGCTCGTGAACAGGTCCTGAACGCCCGCCGTACTACGTGAGTGGCAGGGAGTAGAGGATGAAGCCGCGGTTCTCGGCGACCTGGTCGTAGAGGCGTCGCGCGGTGGCGTTGGACTCGTGGGTTGACCAGTAGAGGCGGCTGCAGCCGTGGTCGGTGGCCCAGGTGGCGACGGCGGCGATCAGGGCGCGGGCGGCGCCTTGGCCGCGGGCCTCTGGAGCGGTGAAGAGGTCCTGGAGGTAGCAGGAGTCGGCGGCCGTCGTACTGGCGTGGGTGAGGAAGTGGGCGATGCCGACGAGATGCTCGTCCAGGCGTGCGCCGAGAGCATGCAGCTCGTCTCGCTGGAACCTGACCCAGGCGTGGTCGTAGAAGCCGTCCGGCATGGTCGGCCGGCCGTAGAACTCGTTGTAGCCGGCGAACAGGTGCTCCCAGGCCTCACGGTCTGCCGACTGGAGCGGTCCGATCGTCAGCGCTGTCACGCTGTGAGGGTAGCGAGGTCTCGGGTCGCGTAGCGGAGGTGTTCCCACTCCTCCTCGAGAATCGTGTGCAGGCACGACAGCACGGTCTCTGGGTACTCCGGGGACCAGGGGTTCTTGCGGGTGCCGGCGAGCTCGTCCGTGGTGACGGTGGCCAGGTAGTCGCGGACCTGGGTGACGTGCTCGGCACGGACGGCCAGGACTTCGTCGTACGACGGTTTGGCCGTACTGAACACGGACATGTCGAGCCCGTCGGTCTCGTACTCGGCATTCGGCTGGCCGATCGGATGGTGCGGGTTCTCGGCGCCTTGGATCGCGCCGTTGAACCACGTGTTGGTCGCCATCACCAGGTGGCGCAGGGTCTGCGCGAACGACCACTCGCCGTCGACGGAGATGTCCGTCGTACCGGCCGGCATCGCTGCGACCTGCTCAAGCGTGGTCGCCCAGGCGCGTTCGAGCGCGGCCCACGCCGTACGCAAGGCTTCGGGGTCGTTGGCGACGCGGAGTTCGCGGCCGGGGAAGCGGCGGTTCAGTTCGGCGTCGACGTACGGGGCGACGTCGACTCCGTTCACGAATAGGGCGTTGTCACCGCTGAGCAGCCAGGGTGCGTCGATGTCCGCGCCCGCGACCTCGGCAGCGCGCAGGATCACCCCGGACAGATCGCACCGGACGAACCGCGCTCCGGACAGGTTCACATCCGTGAACACGGCTTTCTGCAGGTCGTCGTTCTCCGTGAAAGCTGCCATGCGGGTCAGTCTCACACCCGGGCACCGGCCGGACCAACGGTTGCAGGAACCTGCAAGAGGTTTGGGGGTCTGCGTGGGCGGGCCTAGCGTGAGCGCCTTGTTGGCCAAGAGGAGCCAACACTCCAATTCGGGAGGACTGCGCATGCCGAACAAGATCATTGGCCGGATTGCCGTTGCAGTAGCGATCACGGGGGCGTCGCTGGTCGCGGCGACCGGCCCGTCGCAAGCCATCGACTGCACCCAGTACGGAACGAACAAGGACGGCGGGTTCCTCTACACCAACGGTTCGGTTCCCTACCACCGCGGACCGGCGGGCTCCTGCTCTTCGATCGCCCACTCGGGCAAGGCCGCCATCTGGTGCTCGACGTACAACCCCGACTCGGGCAACCTCTGGTACTACGCCCGCGACATCTCGTCGAACGGCATGGGCTGGGTGTGGGCCGGCAACGTGACGAGCGTCCAGGGCTCGAACCACAAGCTTTGCTGACTCAGGTGGCGCTGCCCGCCCGGCCGAAGTGAGCCAGGCAGTGCCACAGGTGTTTGAGGTCTTGGTACGACTGGGTCCCGGCTCGGGCTGCTCGGCCGATCAGGTCGGGCGTCAGCACCGGGCCGAGGGACTCGGCCAACGCAACGATGTGCAAACCCCGGTACGCCGGTCCGATCGCGGCGGGCCGGACTCTGAAGCCCGGGTGGTACTCGACGGGACACCCGAGCCGCTCGGCGGCAGCGGCGATGGGTGTGCCGGCGAAACACGGATCCAGTACGACGGCCTCGGCGTCGGTGCTGAACCGGACGGGACCGTGGACCTGGGCTTCGACGGCGTCGTCGAGATCGCCCAGGGCTGATTCGTCGGCCAGGGCGCAGAGACGAGGGAGCGCTCTCCGGTCTCCGAGATCGGTCGGTTCATAGACCGAGTCCGGGAAGCAGAAGGTGGCGCGGTCGGCCACGTCGGGACGTAGTCGCACGTAGGACGATCCGAAGCGGACCGCTCCCCCGTACGGATCGGCGCGCCGGTTCCAGGCGCCGTATACGGGTCGGGCTTCGGCGGGAGCGTCGTCGTACCGGCCGGAGAAGAGGCGCGACTCCCAACGCCAGCGGTCTCCGCCGGGGTGAGCGGTGAGACCGCCGTTGGAGGTGCCGGTGCTGAACTGCGAACGGTAGATGCCGTCGGCAACCATCGAGTCGATCACGGTGCTGCCGGCGGATGGCCAGTCCGGATGGAACTGGAGTGTGATCACCGGCGGCGCGCGAGCAGGCGGACCAGACCGAGCAGCTCGCCCTGGTCGGCCTCGAGCATGTCGGCATCGGGAGCGTAGCCGCGGTCGACGAGATCGCAGGCCTTGAGCCACTGCAGCCAGTCGTCCCAGCCACCGGGGACCATCTCGGCGGTGGTGACGTCGACCAGCTCGGTGCGTTGCCAGTGGTTGCGCCACCAGTCCGGGGCCAGCCAGGTGAACAGGTCAGGCGTCCAGCGCTCAGCCAGGTACGGCGGGAGCGTCAGGCCCGGGTCGTGGGTGAGCCCGGGGACAACGACGCCGATTGAACCGTGCGGCTTGAGGAACTCGAGGAGATAGGCGAGGTACCGGGATTCGGTACCGAAGTAGTGGTACGAGTCGATGCTGATCACCGCGTCGAAGAACCCACGAGCGAACGGCAGCTCACGCGCCTCGGCCCGGATCGGGTGCACGCGATGGGCCACGTCCCAGGTGCGGATCCGCTCCCAGTTGTCGGTGGGATCGGTCCAGAGGTCGGCCGCCCACACCTCAACGCCGTACTCGCGCGCCAGGAAGACCGACGAGACCGCTGCGCCACAGCCCAGGTCGAGGACGCGCATGCCGGGTTCGAGTGTCATGACTTCCAGCAGCGATTCGACGGACCACAGTGGGTGCGGTCCCATCGGTCGCTCGACGATCCAGTTCGGGTCGTAGCCGGAGCTCCGGGGATAGCGCTCTCTCGTGAGCGCAGTGCGCAGGTCTTGCTCGGTGGAAGGTGTCATCTGTTAGAAGATGACAGGACTCTCGCTGGCGCCGCAACGCAATTGATCCTGGAGGACGCACCGCATGACGAGTGGCCGACTGATCATCTTGATCGGTACGTCGAGCGCCGGGAAGTCGTCCACCGCGAAGCAACTGCAGCTCCTGCTGCCTGAGCCCTATCTGCTGGTCGGTCTCGATCACTTCTACGACATGTTCCCGCAGGACTGGGGCGGTCACCGGCGTGGACCGGGCCCCGGGCTCTGGCAGGAAACGTTGACCGATCCGGACGGCAAGCCACGGATCGTCACGCACTACGGCGAGGCGGGCCGGCGAATGTTCGAAGGCATGCGGGCAGCCGTGCTCGCCCTGCTCGACGCCGGGAATCACGTCATCCTCGACGACATGCCGGTCGACGAATCGATCGTGCCGGCCTGGCGACGAGCGCTGGCTGGGAGAGCGGTCTATTGGGTCTCGGTCGAGGCGCCGCTGGAGGTCATCGAGGCGCGCGAACTGGAGCGGCACCACGGCCGGCATCTCGGCAACGCACGCGGGCATTTCGGCCTGGGCCAGGACGGCGAGTTCGATCTGCGGCTGGATGCGGCAGCTCTCTCTCCGGAAGAGCGTGCCGCGACGATCGTCCGGGCCGCCTCGGAGAGCGGTTTCTTCAGCGCCGGGAGCGGTAGCGCGTCATCGCCCGCAGGAGCATCTGATTGATCGGTCCGGGCAGTGGGCGTTCCCACTCGCCGACTGCTTGCACGAGTTCACCGCCGGTACCGAGCTTCCAGCGCAGCAACCCGAACGCGCGGTCCTCGGGATCGAGTGAGTCGGACACCCCACGCATGTCGTAGCGATCGGCGCCCAACTGTTGGGCCTCGGTCATCATTGTCCACTGCAGGATGTGGCTCGGGCGGACCTCACGATGGTGGTTGGCCGAGGCGCCGGACTGGTACCAGACCCGGCGGCCGACGACGTTCATCGTGTGGGCCGCGAGCACCTCGCCGTTCCAGCTGGACAGGTACAGCCGCATCCGGCCGTGCCGCTCGGCGTTCATCACGCGGTACTGGCGTTGGTAGTAGGCCAGCGACCGGCCGAGCCGGAACCCGTTGCGGCGTTCGGTCGCCTCCAGCAACGCGAAGAACGCCGGGAGATCGCTCTCCGAGCCGCGCCTGATCTCGATCCCGGACTTCTCCGCCTTCTGGATGTTGCGCCGCCACTCCTTGCTGAGCCCGCTCCACAACTCGGCGTTCGTCCGCCCGCCGATCGGTACTTGGAACAGGTACCGCGGCTGTGCGTCGCTCCCGGCCCCGTCCTCGCCACCACGGCTCCAGCCGAGGTCGCGCAGCCGATCAGCCACTGAAGCTCCGACCGGCTCAACGACATCTGGCAGTACGTCGTCCACGCGGCGCCCCCGCCGTACGGCGCTCTTGAGCGTTGTCGCCTGCCAGCGTTTCAGAACCTCGGGCGGTCCGAGCCGGACCGCGAACACCTGGCGCCGATCCAGGTGTTCGAGCAGCGGATCCAGCCACCGCTCGAGCCGTGGATCGGCCCAGTCGATGTCCGGTCCTTCGGGAAGGTAGGCGTACCAGCGGGAGACGCCCGGCAGCCGGCGGTACAGCACGAGCGTCGTGCCGGCGACCTCTCCGTCGCTGGTTCGCCAGGCCAGCAATTCAGAGCTCCACTCTGTCTTCACCGCCGCCCAGGAAGCGACCTGGAGAAAGCTCCGGCCGCCGTGGAGTTCGGCCAGCGAGTGGTATTCCGACGGAGTGATTACTCCGATCTGAAGTACTTCCGAACGCGTCCTGACCTCGGTCTTCACGGTGCCTCCCCAGCAGTCGCCTCTACCTACACAGACGTAGCGGGCGCGCGAAAAGTCACACGGGGGCTGGGGATCCGGGCCGGGCGATCGAGGGCCGGGCAACAAAAAATCCACCCGGAAAGGGTGGACGGGAAGTAATTCTTGTTTTATTCTGAGCGAATGCCCAATTGGAATGGAAATGCATTCCTACTAATAAACATATCACCAGAAATTGCGAGGTGCAAGTCCATGGAGTTCTGGCGGGGAGTGCGACGAGTCGGGTTCGGTACGAAGCGGCTGGCCGGGTCCGGCGGCGGAACCGACCTGCGGGCCAAGGCCGTCTCGCTGATCCGGCAGGCGGTCGAACTCGGGGTGAACCACTTCGACACGGCCGCCTTCTACCCGAGCTACGCGCAGGGCGGGAACTCACGCAGTTTCGAGTCCCTGGGCTGGGCGAACGAGGCGCTTCGCGAGGCACTCGAGTCGTCGGGCCGGGAGGTGCTGATCGCGACGAAGGTGGGTCCACAGATCAGCGGGCTGGCGCGCCCGGACGAACTGCAGGCCCTCGTGGAGAGCGATCTGCGCGCGCTGGGCCGCGACACAGTTGATGTCGTCTATCTGCGGCAGACCGGTCTGGAATCGGTCGCGGAGCATTTCGGCGTCCTGGCACAACTACGCGAGAAGGGACTCATCCGTGAGCTGGGATTGTCGAACGTCCGGCCAGAACACCTCGAGCAGGCCCAGGAGATCGCACCGGTCGTCGCCGTCCAGAACCGGTACGGCGTGGGCTTCGGCCGGGTCAACGACGAGCTGATCCGGATCTGCGGTGCACAGGGCATCGCCTTCGTCCCGTTCTTCGCGCTCGCCGGCGCCTCCCGCGAGGCCGGCGGTGTGGAAGCATCCGACATCGTTCAGCAGTTGGCCGACGCCCACCAGGCAACACCTGCCCAGATCCGCCTTGCCTGGACCCTCAGCCGTGGCGACCACATGCTCGCTATCCCGGGCACGAGCAGCATCGAGCACCTGAATGAGAACCTGACCGCCGAATTCATCCACCTCTCCCCCGCCGACATCGCCGCCCTCGACGCCGTACCGTCTAGCTAACCCAACCGATCTGGAGGTCGCCGCGTGCTCAAGGTTGTCCTGTTCGATCTCGACGGCACCCTGGTCGAACAAGAGCATGCGGCGGCTCTGGCGGTCGTCGAGTGGGCCGCGCAGTATGGCATCACCGGTCCGGACGTCGCCGTCCGCTGGGCCGCGGTGTCGGATCCTCACTACCGGCGGTATCAGCGGCGGGAAGTGACCTTCGCCGAGCAGCGCCGGGCGCGGGTCCGGGAGTTCCTCGGGCTTCAGGTCGACGACACCGAGGCCGACGCGATCTTCGACCAATACCTGTGGCGCTACGAAGCCGGCTGGCAACTGTTCGACGACGCGATCCCCGCCGTACGACGAGTTCGGGCGGCCGGGCTGCGGGCCATGGTGTTCACCAACGGCAACACGGCCCACCAGCAGCAAAAACTCGACCGCTTCGGGCTCACCACAGAGATCGACGGGCTGATCTCGTCCGAACAGCTACCGGCCGGCAAGCCCGACCCACGTGCGTTTCGGCAGGCGCTAGTGCTGGCCGGCGTCGAGCCCGATCAGGCGCTGATGGTCGGCGACTCCCTCACCAACGACGTGCAGGGTGCACTCGCCGTCGGCATGGGTGCCGTGTTGCTGGCCAGATCCGGTCAGCACGCCGACATCGGCGTACGGCGCATTGCCAGTCTCGACGAACTCAGCTGGCCGGCGGCACGTTGAACGAGAGCTCCGCAGCGGTCTGAATTCCCGCGGTTCGCCCCGGAGCCCGGTGGTACTGCCAGTAGAGGTTCGTGTGCGCGATCACCTTGTCCGGTGTCGGGGCGCCGTACTCGGACAGGTCCTCGGTGGTGTGCGCGTCGGAGACGAGCGTGACGTCGTACCCACGGACAAGCGCACCGTGAAGCGTCGAGCGGATGCACTCGTCGGTCTGAGCACCGGTCACGAACAGCCGCCCGATCCCGCCGGCGGCCAGCACCGACTCCAGGTCGGTCTCTTCGAACGAGTCCGGGTAGGTCTTCGGCACGAGCCGCTCCGCCGGGTCGCGTTTGAGCTCGGGGGCGAACTGCCACGCCTCGGTCTCCGGCACCAGGTCGTCGTTCGAGTGCTGGATCCAGATCACCGGGACCGCGGCCGCCCGCGCGGCATCGATCGCGGTGTTGATGTTCGCGACCACCTGGTCGCGCTCATGGGCACCGGAAACAACCCCGTTCTGGACATCGATCACCAGCAGTGCCGCGTTCGGCCGGTCAGTCAGCGTGCTCATGTCGCCCCTCCTCGGATGGTGAACAAAGACGGTAGCCCGGGCCTCCGACAGTTTTGTCAGGTGCGCTGTTCGTCAGGTGCGCAGCCGGAGGCGGACAGTGGGGGTGTCGCCGTCGTCGAGGTCTTCGGCCCGGCGGACCGCGGCCTTGATCGGGACGATGTAGTTGCCGTCCTTGGGGAACAGCGACGTCTCCCACGTGCTGGCGCCGATCTTGGCATGGACGGGGATCATGCCCCAGCCGTAGCTGACGAAGCTGGACTCGGCCTCGAGGTAGGCGCACTCCTCGTCGGGGACGGTGATGAAGTACCAGGGCGCCGGGCCGCGCCAGAACCAGATCTCGCCGACGAACTCCAGTTCACGCATTCTTGCTCGCCTCCAGCAGCCGGCCCGCCAGGTTCCGGGCTGCTTCCTGCAGTTCCGGGGAGCCGATGATCCGGTACGGCGCGGGCAGCTCGGCCAGCTTGGAGACATACCAGAGCGGTTCGTCGGTGCTGGCCACCAACCGCGTCTGATCCTCGGACATCGCTTCCAGCCGCCCCATGCTGCGTGCGATCCAGTGCCGGATCCGATCGATCGGCGCATCGATGACGATCTCGACCGGATACTTCCAGCCCATCGCGAGATGCTCCTCGACGGCCGCCAGCGGATCCAGATCGGCCGGGGTGCAGAACTCGGCGCCGGTCTCCTCGACACCCTTCACCTTGTCGGCCCGCAGCACCCGCTGCGCCTCCTTGGCGTGTGACCAGCACAGCAGATACCACCGACCCCGCCGTACGACGACCGCCCACGGATCGACCTCCATCGCGCGGACCCGGTCCGGGCCGAGGGAGTAGTCGACGACGACACGGCGCCGCTCGGTACTCGCGGCCACCAGGGCCGCGGTGATCGCGGGATCCGGCGTGCGGATGCCGGGGTCGGCGGCGCGGGCGCTGACCTTGCGGACGGCGTCGGTCGAGCGGGCGACCGGCTCGGGGAGAACGCGAATGATCTTCCCGAGAGCGCTCTCCACGGGATCATCGACGCCGCGCGGGCTCTCGAGAACAGCCATCACCAGACCGAGCGCCTCGGCCGTGCTGAACATCAACGGCGGCAGCCGCAGACCACGGCCGACCCGATAGCCGCCGTACGGGCCGCGGACGGACTCGATCGGGATCTCCGCCTCGCGCAGGATCGCGACGTACCGCCGGGCGGCACGCTCGGAGACGCCGAGCTTGTCGCCGAGCTGCTCGGCAGTGATACCGGGCCGGTTCTGGATCAGCTCGAGAACCGTCAGCGTCCGCGCGGTCGGGCTCACGTCGTGGGCCATCGGCCTCCGTTCCGGAAGGAGTTCGTCCGGTACAAAAGGCTAGCGGAGGGAGTAGTTGACTCCGAAGGTGAGTAAGGTTCGGGAGTTCGTCTTTCAGGCTTCTAGTCCCAGGAAGTTCTCGTGACCACATCACCACCGCAGCCGCCGCAGAACCCGACCGGCGGCCAGCCCGGCAACTACGGTCCCCCGCCGGAGCAGTTCCCGCAGTACACCCAGCAGCCGGCGCCGCAGCAGCAGCCCCAGTACGGCCAGCCCCAGCAGGGGCCGCAGTACGGACAGCCGCAGGACCCGGGTCAGTACGGACAGCCACAGGCACCGTACGGACAGCAGCAGCCGGGGCCGTACCAGCAGCCCTTCGGACAGCAGGGTCAGCCGGGACAGCAGTTCCCGCAGCAGGGCCAGTTCCCCCAGCAGGCGCAGTACCAGCCGGGCACCTGCCGCTTCTGCGGTGGCTTCCCCGCGGTCGACGCGACCGTGCGCGGCCACCAGGGCATGCTCATCATCATGCGCTGGCTGAAGCTGACCGGCCCGTTCTGCAAGACCTGCGGTACGGCGTCCGTCCGCGACATGACCGCGAAGACCATGGTCCAGGGCTGGTGGGGTGTCGGCTCGGCGATCATCACTCCGTTCGTGATGCTGTCGAACATCGGTCCGGCGCAGAAGTTCAAGCAGCTGCCCGAGCCGCAGGGTGCTCAGCGGCAGCCGATGAACCCGGGCAAGCCGCTGTTCAAGCGCCCGCAGGCGCTGATGCTGCTCGCCCCGATCGCGATCATCGCGGCGATCGTGATCGGCAACATCACCACCACGACCACCAGCGAGGCGACCGTCGGGTCGTGCGTGGTCAACAAGGGTTCGGACTCCGACCCGGACGTGAAGGTCGTCGACTGCAGCAGCTCGGACGCGCAGTACCGGGTCGTCGGTAAGCTGACCGGCACGGACGACAGCGCGTGTGAGCAGTTCCCCGGCTTCGAGGCGTCGTACACGAAGCAGGAGCGGTACAGCAGCTACACGCTCTGTCTCGGCGCGAAGTGAGCTGACGGGCCCGGCCGGAAAAGGCCGGGCCCTATCGGCGCTGCTGTGGCAGGGTGACCGCGTGACTCTGACCGTCCTCGGAATCGACGTACCGCCGGCGTTGCTCGACAAGTGGGTCGGATGGCTGGCCCCCGATGAGCAGCCGTTCTTCCTCACCCCGCAGCAGGCCGATGAGTTGGGGCTCGAGGGCACGGCGCGAGAGCCCAGCTTCGAGGACCGCGATACCTTCTGGTCGTACGCCGTCGACAAGTCCGCGAGCGTGATCGTGTGGCTGAGTGAGGCGCAGTTCGCCGCTCTCGACAAGCCGGTCCGTGCTCAGTTGGTGCGGGCGCAGGTTCGTCATGGTCGTGGGTCGGTTCCTACCGTTCGCAAGTGGCAGGGAGTGCTCGGGCCGGAGCTGCGGGCGCAGGCCGACGGGCATCGCTTCGTCTGGTGGAAGTCGCTGCTGGCAAAGCATGCGGACGAGATCCTGCCGGAGATCGTGAGCGAGGATCTCGGGCCGAGCCGGCACGCTGAGGTGACCGCCTGGCCTACCGCGTTCCCCCGTGCCCGCGAACTGGCCGGCACGTTCGCTGACGGCAGCGGACCGAACTGCTTCGGCACGGTCATGGCCGCCGCCGGAGTCGAGGGCGCGGACACCGTATGGATGGTTCGCGAGCCCTTCGAGGAATGGCTTGCGACACACACGGTCCCGGGCGGTCGCGACGACGAACCTGGCACGGTCTTCGTGTGGCGAGGTGGGGACCAACTGGTCCAGCATGCCGCGATCACCATCGGCGACGGCTGGATGTTGCACAAGCCGGCGCAGTCGTGGCGCACCCCGCGCAAGATCCGCACGGTGGCGGAGGTACGACGCTCCACGCGAACCGCCGGCTGGAGGCTGACCCGTCATAGGGTGACTGGGTGAAGCTGCTCGTCACCGGCGCGGCCGGGCTGCTCGGTCGTGAGGTCGTCCGGCTGGCCGACCATGACGTCGTACCGACTTATCACTCGGCTCCGGTCGATGGTGGCGTGCAGATCGACGTCCGCGATCGGTTTTCCGTGCATGAGGTGATCCGGCGGGTGCGGCCGGACGCGATCATTCATGCCGCGTTCAAGCAAGACGACTGGGCGACGACAGCGAACGGTCCCGTCAACCTGGCGGTCGCGGCACGGGACGTGAGGTTCGTGTTCGTGTCGACCGACGCGGTCTTCGGTGGCGGACCCGACCCGTACGACGAGACTGCGCCGCCGAGTCCGATCACGCCGTACGGCGCAGCGAAGGCAGCGGCGGAGACCGCGGTCCAGGCGATCCATCCGGAGGCGGTCGTTGCCCGGACCTCGCTGATCGTCGGAAGCGACGGGGCCTCAGAGTCCGAGCGGCTGACGCATGCGCTGGCTGGTGGGGCGGCGGGCGCGCTCTTCAGTGAGAACATCCGCTGCCCGGTGCACGTCAGCGACCTGGCCGCAGGACTGCTCGAGCTCGTGGAGTCGGATCACACCGGCATCGCGCATCTCGCCGGACCCGAGGCGGTCAGTCGGCTGGGGCTCGGGCGGTTGATCGCCATCCGCGACGGCCTCGATCCGGAGGCGCTGCCAGCTATCGCAGGAACGGTCTCGCACATCCGGCTAGACGGCACGCGGACGCAGCGACTGCTCAAGACCAGGCTGCGTCCGGTGCGGGAGTTCCTCAGACCACTTCGGTCGTGACCGGCGTACCGAGCTCAACCGTGCGGCTGACCGTGCACAGGCGGTCGTGCGACATCTTCACCGCGCGCGGCAACGCCTCGCGGGCCTTGTCGCCGTCCTCACCCTCGGGGAACCGGATCGTGAACTCGACCGCGAGGTTCTCCATCCGGTTGCCCTCGTCGGCGTCGCGGACCTTGTCACCGCGCACCACCGCGCTGAACTCGGTCGGTTCCGCGCGCCGGCTGACCACGATGTCGACGTCGATCGCCGAGCAGGTCCCGATCGCGGCCAGCAGCAGCTCGACCGGCGTGAAGTCGGTGTCGTCCTCGCCACCGGAACCGACCGTGATGCTGCCGCCGCGCGCGTTGGTCACCCGGTAGCTGCTGTTCGCCAGGCGTTCGAAACCGACCTGGCGCAGTGAGTCGCCCATAACCGTCACAATCTGTTGCCCCAGGCAACGTCAGAGGAACGTCAGAGGTTCGCGAGCGCCTCGGTCACCGGGGTGTCCCCGGCGATCAGCTCGAGGATCCGGCCGATCGAGGCAGTCGTCGTACAGAGTCCGGCGAGCACCAGCGCGACGTCGTCCCGGCTGATGCTGCCGTTGCCGGTCTGGTCCGCGATCAGGATGCGGCCGGTGCCGGCGTCGTTGGTCAGGTGCCCCGGGCGGAGGATCGTCCAGTCCAGGTCGCGGCTGCGCAGGTCGTCCTCGGCCGCCTTCTTGGCCCGCAGGTAGATCGTGAACGACTCGTCGTCGGTCAGCGTGTCGGCCCGGTCCGCACCCATCGAGCTGACCTGGATGTGTCGCCGTACGCCGGCCTGTACCGACGCGTCGGCGAACAACGCCGCAGCGCCACGGTCAACCGTGTCCTTGCGATCGTTCCCGCTGCCCGGCCCGGCGCCGGCCGCGAAGATCGCGACGTCGGCCTGCTTGAGTACGTCGGCCACCGCGTCGGCGTCAGCCTGCTCCAGATCCAGTACGGCGGCCTGGCCGCCGGCCGCGGCGATGTCGGCCTCGTGATCGGGGTTACGCACCAGCCCGACCACCTCGTGCCCGTCACCGCTCAGCAGCTTGGTCAGCCGGAGAGCGATCTGCCCGTGTCCACCCGCAATCACGACTCGCATACCGGCAGCCTAGCTCGCGTCGGGCAGACTGGGTGGGTGCCGTATGCAACAGCACTTGATGGTGTCCGGATCGGTTATCAGGTCAGTGGCGAGGGACAACCGCTGATCCTGCTGGCCGGTCAGTCCAACAATCACACCTGGTGGGACCCGATACTCGCCGACTTCTCGTCGGCCTGTCGAACGATCACGCTCGACTGGCGCGGTACCGGGATCAGTGACAAACCGGACGAGGTCTACAGCACCCCCGGCTTCGCCGAAGACGTCGTGGCCGTGCTCGACGAACTCGACCTTCCGACCGCTCATGTCTACGGGACCTCGATGGGCGGGCGGGTCGCGCAGTGGGTCGCGATCAACCACCCGGAGCGCGTCGACGCACTCGTTCTCGGCTGTACGTCGCCTGGCCCGGCCCACGGATATGAACGCAGCGCCGAGATCCGGCGTGCTCTGGCGGACCCGGTCCAGGGCGGTCGGGTGCTCGTCGACCTGATGTACACACCGCAGTGGCGAGCCGCGAACCCCGGTCCGTACCCTGTCCTCGGTGACCGCGACATGCCGCCGTACGCGAAAGGCCGGCACCTGGTCGCCAGCAACAAGCACGAAGCGTGGGACCGCCTGCCCGACATCATCGCGCCCACGCTCATCCTGCACGGCTCCGAAGACATCTTCAGCCCGGTCGCCAACGCCAAGGTCCTGGGCGACCGCATCCCCGACTCCCGCGCCGAGATCATCCAAGGCGCCCGCCACGCCTACTTCCACGAGTTCCAAGCGGTCGCGAGCCCACTCGTACTGAGCTTCCTCGCGGACCGCCCCCACTCACCAACCCGGTAGGCCGCGACCGGTCCCCGCCTGAACGAGGACCCGCGAGGCCCTGTGGCCGAGGTTGGTCAGTGGCTGGGGTCCGCGCGGAGGATCGGGCGGAGGGTTTCCAGGACGGCGGGGTCCTCGATGGTGGAGGGGATGGGTTCGGTGCGGCCGTCGGCGATGTTGCGCATGGTTTTGCGCAGGATCTTGCCGGAGCGGGTTTTGGGCAGGCCTTCGACGACGGAGACGTCCTTGAAGGCGGCGACCGGGCCGATCTCGCGGCGGACGGCGGCGACGAGTTCGGCCTGGAGGACGGCGGGGTCGATGTCGGCGCCGGCTTTGAGAACGACCAGACCGCGTGGGAGTTGACCTTTCAGCGGGTCGTGGACGCCGATGACCGCGCATTCGGCGACGGCCGGATGGGCGGCGAGGACGGCTTCCATGGCGCCGGTGGAGAGGCGGTGGCCGGCGACGTTGATGACGTCGTCGGTGCGGCCCATCACGAAGACATAGCCGTCCTCGTCGAGGTAGCCGGAGTCGCCGGTCAGGTAGTAACCGTCGTACCGGCTGAGGTAATTGTCGACATAACGCTGATCGTCACCCCACAGGGTCGGGAGGGCGCCGGGTGGAAGGGGGAGCTTGATCGCGATCGAGCCCTCCTCCCCCGCCGGCAGCTGTACGCCGGTGCTGTCGAGGATCTGCACGTCCCAGCCGGGGACCGGGACGGTGGCTGAGCCGGGTTTGGTCGGGAGCGCTTCGAGGCCGCGGAGGTTGGCGACGATCGGCCAGCCGGTCTCGGTCTGCCACCAGTGATCGACGACCGGTACGCCGAGATGCTCGTGGGCCCAGTGGTACGTCTCGGGGTCGAGGCGTTCACCGGCCAGGAAGAGCGTGCGCAGGTTGCTGAGGTCGTAGTCGGCGGTCAACTTCGCTTCGGGGTCGACCTTCTTGATCGCGCGGATCGCGGTGGGAGCGGTGAAGAGAGCGCTCGCCCGGTGCTCAGCGATGACGCGCCAGAACGCGCCGGCGTCCGGCGTACCGACTGGTTTGCCTTCGTAAAGGACGGTGGTCGCGCCGACCAGGAGTGGCGCGTACACGATGTAGGAGTGGCCGACGACCCAGCCCACATCGGAGGCGGTCCACCACACATCACCCGGCCCGATGTCGTAGATCGCGCGCATCGACCAGGCCAGCGCGACCGCGTGTCCGCCGTTGTCCCGGACGACGCCCTTCGGCTTCCCGGTCGTGCCGGAGGTGTAGAGGATGTACAGCGGATCGGTCGCCGCGACCGGGACCGGGTCTATCGGCGACGCGTCGAGCGTTTCCCAGTCGAGATCGCGCTCTCCGAGCGTTGCTTGTCCGGCGGGGCGCTGCAGCACGATCGTGTGTTCGGGCTGGTGCGTGCTCAGGGTCAGCGCTTCATCGATGATCGGTTTGTACTCGACCACGCGGGTCGGTTCGATGCCACAGGATGCGGACACGATCACCCGCGGTGTCGCGTCGTCGATCCGGGCGGCGAGCTCCTTCGGGGCGAACCCGCCGAACACCACCGAGTGAATCGCGCCGAGCCGCGCACACGCCAGCATCGCGATGACCGCCTCGGGCACCATCGGCATGTAGACGATCACCCGATCGCCCTTCCCGACGCCCAGCCCGGAGAGCGCTCCGGCGAATCTCGCCACCTCGTCGCGGAGTTCGCCGTACGTGAAGGATCTCGAGCTGTTGGTGACCGGTGAGTCGTGGATCAGCGCGACGCGGTCGCCGTGGCCGGCCTCGACGTGCCGGTCCAAGCAGTTGTACGACGTGTTGAGCTCCGCGCCGGGGAACCACCGATAGATCGGTGCGGCCGAGTCATCCAGCGCACGGGTCGGTGGAGTTGTCCACGAGATTGCCCTCGCGGCCTCCAGCCAGAACCCTTCCGGGTCGTCCAGACTCCGCCGGTAGCTGTCCTCATACGCGCCCATGCCAGCATCGTGGCAGGGTTGACGCATGACGGTAACTGTCCAGGACGTACGAGCTGCAGCCGAGCGGATTCACGGACGGGTACGGCGGACGCCGGTGATCGAGGTCTCCCCCGGGCTCACGTTCAAGCTCGAACTGCTTCAGCACACCGGCTCGTTCAAACCGCGCGGTGCCTTCAACCGGCTGCTCCTCGCGAAGGAGACCGGCGAACTCACCGGCCAGGGCGTCGTCGCGGCCTCCGGCGGAAATGCGGGTCTCGCGTCCGCCTACGCTGCGCGTGAACTCGGCGTACCGGCTCGGATCTTTGTCCCGGTGAACGCACCTGCGCCCAAGGTCGCGAAGCTGCGCACGCTCGGCGCGGACGTCGTACAGGTCGGGAACGAGTACGCCGAGGCCTTCGCGGCCGCGGTGATTGCCCGCGACGAAACCGACGCACTCCTCGTGCACGCCTTCGACCAGCCCGAGATCGTCGCCGGCCAAGGCACTATCGGCCTCGAACTGCTGGAGCAGGTCGACGGCTTCGACACGGTCCTGGTCGCGGTAGGCGGTGGAGGCCTGGTCGCCGGAATCGCCACCGCCCTCGGCGACCGCGCGAAGGTCATCGGCGTCGAGCCGACCGAATCGTCCGCGCTCCGCCGCGCTCTCGACGCCGGCGAACCGGTCGATGGGCCGGTCGGTGGGGTCGCGGCCGATTCCCTGGGCGCCCGCCGTCTGGGCGACATCGCGTTCACGATCGCTCAGCGCGAGAACATCGCCTCGCTCCTGGTCGAGGAAGACGCGATCATCGCCGCCCGCCTCAAGCTCTGGCACGACTATCACCTAGCCGTAGAACACGGCGCCGCCACCGCCTACGCCGCCCTCCACTCCGCCACCTACCAACCAGCACCCGACGAACGCGTAGTAGTCCTGGTCTGCGGAGCCAACACCGACCCCACCACCCTCACCTAGCCAACGTCCGAAAGACCGAAGGCATCGTCTCCGCCCCTTCGGACGTTAACCGTCTTCCCACCGCAAACCTGCGGCCGGAGATGCAGCCGGGTGGTTGCTCGCCGCTGCGGCCGATTGCTGAGACGGACGGCGCGGCTCGGCGGTGGCTGAGGGGGATGGTGCGGTTGGCGGCCGCGCTTCCGTTGCTTGGGCTTCCGGGCTGTGGCTGAGGTTCGAGATGCGCGTTAGTCGGTACTTTTTCGGGTCCAGGCGACGAAAAGTTACCGACTAACGCGCAGTACGGCGCCCGCGGTTCCCGTGGCCTGGAGCTCATCGCCCTGGGCCCACGACACCTTGCGCTAGGTGATTCGGCGGCACCACGGCGACGGGTCCGGTATCAGGCCTCCGAAGCACCGGCCGCAACCACAGCCCGGAAGCTCAGCCGACGTGAGCCTCGGTCGCCGGCCGCACCATCCCCCTCAGCCCAAGACCGCCTCAGCCACCCGCCTCTGTCAGCCGGCCGCGGCGGCGGGCAACCACCGCCGTACGTCGCCGGCCGCATCCGAGCGGCGGCCGAGTTGTTAGCGGGGTTTGTCGTCGGCTAGGAGCCAGGCGGCGAGGATGCCGGCGATGGCGCCGAAGAGGTGGCCTTGCCAGGAGATGCCGTCTTGGGGCAGGAGGCCGCCCAGGAGGGCGCTGCCCCAGACGCCGATGACGAGTACGCCGACGAGGACTTGGGTGAGGCGGCGGTTGAAGATGCCGCGGGCTACCAGGTAGGCGGCGTAGCCGAAGACGACGCCGCTGGCGCCGATGGTGATGGTGTTCGGTGGCGAGATCAGCCAGGTGCCGAAGCCGCCGATGATCGCGACGATGGCGGTGACCGCAGCCAGGCGGGCTGCTCCGCTGAGGGCGATCAGGGCGCCGAGGGTGACGAGCGGCAGGGTGTTGGAGATCAGGTGACCGAAGCCGAGGTGCAGGAACGGCGAGGTGATGATGCCGACCAGGCCCTCGGGGTCGCGGGCGATGATGCCGTACTGGTCGAGGCGGCCGTTCAATGCGGTGTCGATGACCTCGCTGAGCCACATCAGCCCGACCAGCACGGCGAGCAGCTTCAAACCACTCCCGATCCGGGAGGTGTCGACCGCCCGCCCGGTTCGCTTCGCGGGTGTCTGGGAACTCATGCCCCAACGATGCCGTATTGGACCAAGTCTCAAGGCGCGGCGGGCGCGGCGACAGCGCAGCGTGATCTCTGGGATACTCAAGGTGGCTGTCGAGGGGCTTGGGGGAATCGCGATGCCGGTCGCCGTCTATGTGCTCGGGTTGAGCATCTTCGCGCAGGGAACGTCCGAGCTGATGCTGGCCGGACTGCTGCCCGAGCTGTCCACGGACCTCGGGGTGTCGATCCCGGCCGCGGGATTGCTGATCTCGGCGTTCGCGCTCGGCATGCTGCTCGGCGCCCCGATTCTGGCCGTGCTGACACTGAAGTGGTCCAGGCGTACGGCGCTCCTGCTCTTCCTCGGCGTCTTCACCTTGACCCACATCGCGGGCGCTCTCACCCCGAACTACGCCGTCCTGCTCGCGACCCGGATCGTCGGTGCTTTCGTGTACGCCGGGTTCTGGTCGGTCGCCGCTGTCACGGTCGTCGCGCTGGTCCCGGCCAACCGCCGGGCACGGGCGATGAGCATCGTCACCGGTGGTCTCACGATCGCGACCATCGTCGGCCTGCCGATCGGGACCGTGCTCGGTCAGCACCTCGGCTGGCGGGCCGCGTTCTGGACGGTCGCCGGGTTGTGCGTGCTCGCGATGATCGGCGTACTGCGAACCATCCCCGGCGGCAAGCCGGACCCCGCCGCGGCACCTCGGTTGCGCGAGGAGCTCAAGGTCCTGATGAGCCCACGGCTGTGGCTCGCGTTCGCGACGACCGCGCTGGTCACCGCGTCGATCCTGGTCGTGTTCAGCTACCTCGCGCCGCTGCTCATCCAGACCACCGGGTTGCCGGCAGGCGCCGTACCGGGGGTGCTCGCGCTGTACGGCCTCGGGTCGTTCATCGGGATCGCGATCGGCGGCCGGACAGCGGACGCGATGCCGTTCCACACGCTGTTCACCGGGATCAGCGGGCTGGTCGTGCTGTCGGCCGTGCTCGCGCTGACCGCGGGCAGCCCGATCGTGGCGGTCGCGGCGATCTTCCTGCTCGGCGGGTTCGGGTTCGCCGTGAACCCGGCCCTCAACGCGCGGGTCTTCAGCCTCGCCGGGAACGCCCCGATCCTGGCGACCGCGACGAACTTCTCGGCGTTCAACATCGGCATCACGCTCGGGCCGTGGCTCGGTGGGCTCGCGATCGACGCGGGAGCGGGCTATCGCTCCCTCGGCTGGATCGCGGTCGGCACCGGGCTCACGGCCCTCGCGACGGTCGTGGTGGCCGCCTATCTGCCGGTCAGTTCACCGGACCACTGTGGTCAAGGTGTGACGGATCGAACTCTGCCTTCCGCTTGAACACGTACTTGTTCAGCACCCAGGTGAGCGCCCACAGCGCGACACCGACGACCATCAGGTAGCCGGCGATCTTGTAGTCGGCCGACGCGCGTCCCGACAGTGGGCTGGCCAGGTAGACGCACAGGACGGAGCCGATCACCGGCAGCGCGGTGGGTGCGTGGAAGTGCTTGTGTTCGACCTTGTCCCGGCGCAGCACCAGTACGGCGACATTCACGATCGCGAACACGCACAGCAGCAGGAATGCCGTCGTACCGCCGAGTGCCGTCAGGTCGGCGTACCCGATCAGGACGAAGGCCAGCGCGGTGGTGAAGAAGATCGCCACGTACGGCGTGCGCCGCTTGTGCAGGACGCGGCCGAGCGGACCCGGCAGCACCTTCTCGTGCGACATCCCGTAGAGCAGCCGGCTGGCCATCAGCATGTTGATCAGCGCCGAGTTGGCCACCGCGAACATCGTGATCCAGGCGAAGATCTCGAGCGGGAAGCCCGGTGCGCCGGCCTTGATCACCTCGAGCAGTGGCGCGTCGCCCTCGCTCAGCTTGTCCGGCGGTACCAGCGCGATCGCGGAGATCGCGACGGCCACGTAGATGACGCCGGTGATGCTCAGGCCGAGCAGCATCATCTTCGGGAAGATCTTGGCCGGGTCCTTGGTCTCCTCGGCCATGTTCACCGAGTCCTCGAAACCGACCATCGCGAAGAACGCCAGCGCGGTCGCCGCCGTCACGGCGCCGAACGGCGACTCCCCGTCCGGCACGTTGAACTGCGTCAGCCGCGAGGTGTCGCCGTCACCACTGAGCAGCGCCCAGGCGCCGACGCCGATCACGATCAGCAGACCGGTCAGCTCGACGATGGTCAGCACGACGTTCGCCTTCACGCTCTCGCCGACACCGCGCAGGTTCACGACCGCGATCAGCGTCATGAACGCGAGCGCGGTGATCATCAGCACCGAGCCGTGCCCCTTGCCGATCCCGACCGCGGTGAAGAAGTTCGCCGCGAACGACTTCGAGGCGCTGGAGGCCGAGGTCAGTCCGGAGCACATCACCGCGAAGGTGAGCAGGAAGGTCAGGAAGTGGATGCCGAACGCCTTGTGCGTGTAGACCGCCGCGCCGCCGGCCTTCGGGTACTTCGTGACGAGCTCGAGGTAGCTGGTCGCGGTGAGCATCGCCACGATGAACGCGCACAGGAACGGCAGCCAGACCGCACCTCCGACCTGGCCGGCCACCTTCCCCGTCAGCGCGTACACCCCGGTCCCGAGGATGTCGCCGACCACGAACAGCAGCAACAGGCCCGGGCCCATCACCCGCTTCAGCTCCGGCCGGTCACCCGCTGCGGGCGCAGCTGTGGCGCCTGCAGTGTCGCTCATTGTGCCTCCCTGGATTCGGTGCGTCAGTGGACCATATCCAAGGGTGCAACCGCCACGGCCCGCTGAGAGGGGTCTGGCCGGAAGGTGACCGGCGCGTGCTGCGAGCATGTGGACCGTGATGCACCTTCGTCTCATCGTCCCATCGGATCGCAGCGACCGCGTCGTGAACACGCTCGTCGGCGATCCACGCGTGACGAGCGTCGTCCGGCTTCCCGGGGCGGCCCAGCGACCGGCAGGCGACGTCATCGAGTGCGATGTCACCCGCGAGGCCACCTCGGACATCCTCGACTTCCTGAAGGAACAGGGCCTGTACGACGACGGCTCCGTCGCCGTGGCCCAGGTCGAGGCGTCACCGTCGCGGAACGCCCGCGCGACCGAGAAGGCGGCACCGGGCGCGCCTGATGACGCGGTGATCTGGGACGCGGTCGTCGACCAGGCGTACAGCGAGGCCAGCAACTCGTGGAGCTACTACGCCTTCCTGACCCTGGCCACGATGATCGCCGCGGTCGCGGTCGTCACCGACTCGTCGATCCTGGTGGTCGGGGCGATGGTCGTCGGCCCCGAGTTCGGCGTCGTGGCCGCGCTGGCCGTCGGCCTCGCGCTGCGCAATCAGGGGTTGACCTGGCGGGCGATACGGCTGCTCGTCCTCGGCTTCCTGCTCGCCATCGCGGTCACCACCATCGCCGCGCTCCTGGCACGAGCCGTGGGATGGGTTGACACCGACTCGGTCACTGCCGCCCGGCCGCTGACCGGATTCATCTGGCGGCCGGACAAGTGGTCGGCGGTGGTCGCCGTACTGGCTGGGTGCGCAGGAGTGCTGTCTCAGACGGCCGGGCGATCGAATGCGCTGGTCGGAGTGTTCATCTCGGTCACGACCGTGCCGGCCGCCGGTGACCTGGCGCTGTCGGTCGCGCTGTGGGCGCCGGGCCACATCGGTGGCGCGGCTGCGCAGCTCGGCATCAACCTGGCCGGTATGACGGTCGCAGGCGTGCTCACGTTGCTCGTACAACGCGCGATCTGGCGGGACCCGACGAGAACGGGCGCGCGCGTTGAGGCTTGACCGGGCGTCCCCTGTCCGGTCCGCGCACGACCGCTCCCAGGTAGTCCTTACCCTCAGCAGGTTGCGAGCATGCTCTGCAGTGCCGTCTTCTCGGCGGCCTGCAGCGACAGGCTGTAGGTGTGTTTGACCCAGATCCAGTTCCGCGCGTAGATGCAGTGCACCGAGGTATTGGTGGGCTTCCACTCCGACGGGTCGGAGTCGCCCTTGGAGCGGTTGCTCGACGCGGTCACGGCGATCAGTTGCGCGATGCTGAGGTTGTTCGCGAACTCTTCGCGCTTCGCGGTCGTCCATCCACTGGCGCCGGACTTCCACGCCTCCGCGAGCGGCACGATGTGGTCGATGTCGATCGCCGAGTCGTCGGTCACCCAGGTCGCGTCGTACGAGCTGTACCAGCGGCCGGCGGTCGGTTCGCAGGCACTGTCCACGGTGACGCCGGTGCCGTCGCGTTTCAGGACTTCGTCGCGGGTGTCGCAGGTGCCGGACACGGTGTGCCAGTGCGGGAACTTGTCCCGCGAATACCCAGTGGTCGAGCCCTCGGCCTTGACCGTGAGGCTGTTCAGATAGGTGGTCGACGTACTGGCCGAGGGTGGGGTCGGCGGAGCTGCCAGGGCTGGGCTCGAGGTGAGCGCCCAGATGGTGGTGCCGGTGAGCAGTAGGGCGGTGAAGCGTCGCATCGGTCAGGCCTTCCGAAGGGCGGATCCCCCCTGACGTTGCTACCTGAACCCTTCCCCGGACTGCTCACCACGGAAACCATCTGCCGATGACAGCTGGGTGAACGGTCAGTCGTGTTCCACCACGGTCAGCGTCCAGCCCGCTGCGGCCGGAGTGATCTCGGCGTTCCACCGCTCACTGATCAGCTTGTGCAGAGCCTTCGGCGTACCGGGGTCCTTGCCCGACTCCACCAGGTGCCGCGCGACCAGGCCGCGCGTGTGCTTGGCCATGTGCGACACCACAGTCCGTACGCCGGCCCGCTCGCGCACCACGTTGACCGACACCCACTTCGAGGCCCGCTCACCACTGGGCCGCCAGGCAGCGACGTACGTGGACGAACGGCAGTCGACGATCACACCGTCGGCCTCGGCGAGCGCTGCGGCCAGCGGCTCACGCCAGACCCCAGCAAGCGGTCCGTGACCCGGCAGCGTCGTACCCATGGACAGCCGGTACGGCGGTACGCGGTCGGCCAGGCGCAGTGCACCCCAAGCGGCGGAGACGACGAGCAGGCGGCTCCCCGCACGGCGCTTGGAACCGGCGGACAGCGTCGAGTACCCCAGAGCGTCGTACAGGACACCGGAGTAGAGCTCAGACACCGGTACGGCGGGCTCGGTGCGCCAGCGTGTGTTGCGATCGACCTCGGGCTGGAGTGAGGCGCCGACGCCGAGAACGCCGTAGGCGTCCTGGGAGGCGGACACCTTCGCGAGCGTCTCCAGGACTTGCTCACGCACGGGGTTGAGCTCGGGGAACGACAGTGACTCGAAGTCGACGGCGCGGCCGCGGGAGCGACCGGTCTTGCCCTCGGACGGGGGCAGCAGGATCAGGGTCACGTCAGGTCGTCCAGCACCGCGAGATCCTCGAGCGTCGGCTGCCACGTGCCGGCCGCGACGTTCTGGGCGATCTGCTCGGCACTCGTCGCGCCGGCGATCACCGAGGAGACCGCGGGCTGCGCGGCCAGGCCGCCGATCGCGACGTCGATCATGGTCAGGTCACGCTCGGCCGCGAAGGTCTCCAGCGCCTCGATCTTGTCGAAGTCCGCCCGCTCCAGGCGCTGCGGCTGATTGACCAGCCGGGTGCCTTCCGGAGCCGCTTCGCCGCGCTTGTACTTGCCGGTGAGCAGGCCGGCCGCCAGCGGGAAGTACGGCAGGATGCCGATCCCGAGATGCTCGCACGCCGGGACCAATTCGTCCTCGACGTCGCGCTCGAGCAGCGAGTACTGGTTCTGGGCGCTGATGAAGTGTTCGTGGCCGCCGGTGCGTGCGGCCCAGTCCGCGTCGACGACCTGCCAGCCCGCGAACTGCGAGCTGCCGACGTACCGGACCTTGCCTTCGGCAACGAGCTCGGAGAGCGCCGCGAGGGTCTCCTCGATCGGGGTGACCGGGTCCGGGACATGCAGCTGGTAGAGGTCGATCCAGTCCGTGCCGAGGCGGCGCAGACTCGCCTCGACGGCCCGGCGGATGTAGCGGCGCGAGCCACGCACTCCCCAGTCCGGGCCGTTGTCGCCCTTCATGTCGCCGCCGAACTTGGTCGCGATCAGCACTTCGTCGCGCCGCGAACCGAGCGCGGCACCGAGCAGCTCCTCGCTGGCACCGTGCTCGCCGCGGTAGACGTCGGCGGTGTCGAACAACGTGATCCCCGCGTCGACCGCGGCGTTCACCACCACGTTCGTCCGGGCGGCGTCGAGACGCCCACCGAAGTTGTTGCAGCCCAGGCCAACCACACTGACTGTGAGGCCTGAGTCACCTAGCTGCCGGTACTCCATGCTGCTCATAGTCAGAGCATAGAGTGGCGCCATGCCGAGTCTCTCCGTCGCCGGGGCCCGCACCAGGGCCGCCGCACTCTCCGTCCAGTCGTACGACGTCGATCTCGACCTGACCCAGGGCGAGCGCACGTTCGGATCCACCTCCGTCATCCGGTTCACCGCGTCCGAGCCGGGCAGCTGGGTGGACGTGAAGCCCGACGAGTTGCTGTCGGTGACGCTGAACGGGGAGCCGGTCGACGTCGCCGGTCTCAACGACGGCCGGCTGGAGCTGACCGGGCTGCAGGCCGAGAACGAGCTCGTCGTGGTCGCGTCGATGGCCTACACCCACGACGGCGAAGGCATTCACCGCGCGGTCGACGCCGCGGACGGTCTCGTCTACACCTACGCGATGTCCTTCCTCGACGCGGCACCGCGGATCTTCGGCTGTTTCGACCAGCCCGACCTCAAAGCGCCGTACCGGGTGAAGGTGACCGCACCGACCGAGTGGCTGGTGCTGGGCAACGGCGCCGCGACGCAGGTCTCCCCCGGCCGCTGGGAGCTGGCCGAGACGCAGCCGCTGTCGACGTACTTCGTCACGATCGTCGCCGGGCCCTACCACCAGCTCACCGACGAGCACGACGGGATCCCGCTCAGCGTGGTCGCGCGGCAGTCGCTGAAGGAGGCGCTGAACCGCGAGGCCGCGGACATCTTCCGGGTCACCAAGCAGTCCTTCGACGAGTACCACCGGATGTTCGGCTACCGGTACCCGTTCGGTGAGTACCACCAGGCGTTCGTCCCGGAGTTCAACGCCGGCGCGATGGAGAACCCGGGCTGCGTGACGTTCCGCGACCCGATGGTGTTCCGGTCGACCGCGACCGACCAGGAGCGTGGCGGGCGGGCCAACACGATCGTCCACGAGATGGCCCACCAGTGGTTCGGTGACACGGTCACGATGAAGTGGTGGAACGACCTGTGGCTGAACGAGTCGTTCGCCGAGTACATGGCGCACCGGGTCTCGACCGTCGCGACCGACTACAAGGACAACTGGGTCGACTTCTCCTACGCGCGCAAGTGGTGGGGCCTGCAGGCCGACCAGCGCTCGTCGACGCACCCGGTCGCGGCCGACCCGGTCAAGGACGCGCTCGCGTCGCTGGACGACTTCGACGGCATCTCCTACGCCAAGGGCGCGGCCGTGCTCAAGCAGCTGAACAACTACCTCGGTGACGACATCTTCCTGGCCGGCGTGAACGCGCACATCCGCGCCAACGAGTTCGGCAACGCGACCTTCGCCGACCTGCTCGCCAAGTGGACCGAGGCCGGCGCGGTCGACATCGCGACCTGGGCGCAGAACTGGCTCCGGACGCCGGGCCTGGACACGATCAGCGCGGTCCGCACCCCGGACGGCATCAAGCTGCGCAAGACCGCTCCCGCGGCCTACCCGGCGGCCCGGCCGCACAAGCTCACCGTCGGCGGGTACGACGCGGACGGCAACGCCACGATCGTCGACGTCGTACTCGATGGTGACGAGGTCGACGTACCGCTGGACCCGGCGACCCTGGTTGTCGTCCCCGACACCGGTGACGACACCTGGGCTAAGATCCGGCTCGACGCCGACAGCCTGGCCAACCTGACCGCGGTACTGCCGAAGATCACCGACGGGGTGACGCGGGCCGTCGTACTGAACAGCGTGCGCGACTCGGCCGCCGATGCGGAGCTCGACCCGCGGCTCGCGTTCGACATCCTGCTCGGGATGCTCGCCACCGAGACCACCGACGTCGGTGTCAGCACGATGGCCGACTGGGCGCGGACCCACCTTCTCGGCGTCTACCTGCCGTATGAGGAGAACCGCGCGCGCCTCGAGAAGGTGCTGGCGGATCGGCTGCCGCAGGTTCCGGCCGGGACGAGTCTGCAGCTCGCGGTCGTGCGTGCGTATGTGCGGTTCAGCGCGGACACCGCCGTACTGAAGGGCTGGCTCGCCGGGACCGCCGTACCGGAAGGCGTCACGATGGACGCTGACCTGCGCTGGCTCGTCACGGTGCAGCTGGCCCGGCTCGGTGCGATCGGTGACGCGGAGATCGACGCCGAGTTCGAGCGCGACTCCTCGTCCGAAGGCAAGGTGCACGCCACCCGGTGCCGCGCGGCCCTCCCGCTGGCCGAGGCCAAGGAGCGTGCGTGGGCGACCATCATGACCGACGCCGACGTACCGAACTACGAGCTCGACGCTGCCTCCGAGGGGTTCTGGCACCCGACCCAGGCCGACCTGACCGCGCCGTACCTGGAGCGGTTCTTCGCCGAGATCCCCGCCACCGAGAAGCTGCGCTCCGGCTGGATCGTGGCGGCGACGGCCGGCCTGGCCTTCCCGCGCTTCGCGGTCGACGAGCGGGTCGTGGCTCGCGCCGACGACCTGGTCGCGGACGAGTCCGTGGCGGCCGGAATCCGGCGCTCGGTCGGTGACCGGACCGACGATCTGAAGCGGGCGCTCGCGGTGCGGGCGGCGTACCAGATCTGAGTTGTGATGTTCACCGGGCCCTTGTCGTCTCGCAGCCACGGCGCGTTGTGACTACTGTGACTGGTGTGACGAAAAGGGCCTAGGTGAGCAGCACGAATCCGCTTTCGTGACATAACCTCCACAATGACCGGCCGGTACGGCGTGCCGGTCTTGGTCAGGCCCGGTGTCCCGGGAGAGACTGTCGAGAACCGCACAGGAGAACAAAGGCAATGCGCGAGGCGAGGCTCGTCGGTCTGAGCCAGGATGGCAAACAGCTGATCCTGGCGATGGCAGAGACGGGTGAGGAGTTCGCCGTCCCGGTCGACGACCGGTTGCGTGCGGCCCTGCGCGGCGACCGTGCCCGACTCGGCCAGCTGGAGATTCAAATGGAGAGCGCGCTGCGCCCACGAGACATCCAGGCGCGGATCCGGGCCGGGGAGAGTCCCGAGGCGGTGGCCGCGGTCGCCCAGATGCCGATGGAACGCGTGATGGCCTTCGCCGGTCCGGTGCTCGCCGAGCGGGACCACATCGCGAACCTCGCCCAGCGTGCCTCAGTCCGGCGTCGTGGTGGTGCCGACGCGCCGACCCGCAATCTCGGTGCGTGGGTGACCGAGCGGCTGCGGACCCGGCACGTCGACCCGGCCACAGCCGACTGGGATGCCTGGCGGCGCGACGACGGCCGCTGGCAGGTTCGCGTCTCGTACTTCGTCGAGGCCGAGGACGCCTCGGACCCGGAGCGCAAGGAAGAGAAGATCGCCCTCTTCGCGTACGACGCTCCCGGGCGCTACGCCGTCCCGGACGACGACGAGGCGCGTTGGCTGGTCGGTGAGCAGGCGCAGGTGCTGCCGCCGCCGGTGCAGCCGGTCGTTCAGCCTGGTGAGCGGCGGCTGACCGCCGTCGCCGACATCGATCTTTCGGTAGCACCGGATCACGGCGCCGACTCCTACGAGGCCGGCTTCGAGGACACGATCAGTCTGCCGCGCCGCAACCACCCCGGAAACCAGCCGGTTTCCCGTGATGCCGAGCGTGGTCCGCGGCGGGTGCATTCGGTACCGAACCCGGATGAGGAGCCGACGCTGATCGACGTACCGATCGAGCAGCCGCCGGCGTTGCACCCGACGGTTCGTGCGGTCGAGCGGCCTGCCCAGCCACCGGTCGAGTCGGCCGCGTTCGCGCCGCCTGAAGAGCGTGCGGCTCCCCCGTCGAACCCCTTCACCGAGCGGCGTGAGACGTCGTTGCCGGAGTCGCGGAACGCGCCTGAGCGGCCTGCTAGCCCGCCACCGGCCGAGACGCCTGCTGTCGAGCGCTCGTACGAGCGTCCGGCGGCGGCAACTCCCCCGACTCCGGCGCCGGCTCCGGCGCGTCCAGCCGACCCGCGGCCCAGCGAGGCCGCCCGGCCGGCCGAATCACGTACGCCGGAACCGCGGCCTGCTGACCCTCGGCCGACCGAGCTGCGGCCGACTGAGGCCCCGGCCGCTCCGAGTCAGCCCGCTGCCGCTCAGGAGCAGCTGCCCGAGGAGCCTGCAGCTCCTGCCGAAGAGCCGAAGAAGAAGCCGACCAAGCGTGCGTCGAAGCGTGCGAGCGTTCCGAGCTGGGACGAGATCATGTTCGGCAAGAAGGCCGACTGACCTGACGGCAGCAGCGAACCCGCATCGATCCTTCGGTGCGGGTTTCGTCGTATCTACGGACAGTTGTCCCAGATCGCGGACAGTGTCGTGGGTCGTGTTGTCGATGCGCGCGGGCTCTGCCATGATCATCGGCATGCAGAACCTGCTGTGTTGTTGCTGTTGTTGTCGCTGACGCGCGCCGTCTCCGGCGCACGAGGCCCTGCCCTTTCCCAGGCCCGCCCGCCGACACCAGCACCCACAGGATCCTGCACCCATGAACCTTCCGGCCTTTGCCGATCTCCTCGCGTCCCGCGGCCTTCGCCTGCTGCCCGGCTCCCACGCCGTCCCGGTCGAGCTGCTCGTCCAGCTGCCTGACGCCACGATCGCCCGCTTCACCGCCCGCGGCACCACCCTGCAGCTTCAGCACTACCCCGCCGAAGCCCTCACCGCGATCACGATCGCCGCCGAGTGCGGCTGCGGCGACCACCACCCGCAGACCGGCCCGGCCCGCGTCGCCCTCAGCCGGTACGCCGTACCCACCGACGAGCGCATCATCGACGGCGAACTCCAGTTCGGCTGGCAACACCACGAGGCCGGCCTCCTCCGCCTCACCGACGCCGCCACCCACTTCTTCACCCTCCTCGAAACCCTCCAGGCCCCGGCCCGCCAACTAGTCGGCGTCGCCTGACCCTCCCCGTCACCACCAACGTCCGAAGGACCCGCCGGCGTGGTCAGCGTGTCTTCGGACGCTCATCGCCGGGGCGGGTTGGGGTGCCCGGATCGTGGGCTCTTGAATTAGTAACACGCTTGGTTTAACTTATCGGCGCCTGACCTCGTGAGCTTCCGGACCGCCACCTGGAGACCTGCATGACCAGACGTCTGCTTGCCCGGTTCCTGCCCGCCCTGCTGCTCGCCGGTTCGCTAGCGGTACCGGTGACGGCGCAGGCGGCGACGATGTATCCGAGCGGCGTGGGTGCCGATCTCGGGCCGACGCCGACGACGCTCGGGGTGAAACCGGCAGCCGGTGACGACCCTGCCGGGTTGCGCACCGGGACCGAGCAAGGCCGGGGCTTCTGGCAGACCGATCAGGCGGCCGGGACCGGCTACCTGGAGTTCGACGTCGACCGAGACTACGTGGACGAGATCGGCACCGACGATGTCCTGGTGACGGTGACCTATCTCGACCGGGGCACCGGCAGCCTCGAACTCCAGTACGACGCCGCCACCAACCCGCAGGCGGACGCGACCGACGTGCAGCTGACCAACAGCGGGCAGTGGAAGACCGGCATCTTCGAGCTCACCGGGATCGGTTTCACCAACCGTCTCGGCGACGCCGACATCCGGCTGTTCGGCAGCGCCGACATCACAGTCGCCGGCCTGCGGATCAGTACGGCGGGTGCGTCGGTCGAGCTCGGTGCGTCACCGATCCAGTCCGGCATCAGCCCGCGGGCCGGTGACCGCGCCGAGAACCTGGTGACCGGCGTACAGGACGGGCGGCCGTACTGGCAGACCGATCACACGGCTCCGGCGCCGGGCACGAACTTCTTCTACATGAACGTGTCCGACACCTACCTGTACAACAACCGCGCCCTGGTGCTGGTGAGCATCGACTACTTCGATGCCGGCAACGGGCAGTTCGGGCTGCACTACGACTCCCCCGGGACGACGATCCCGGAGATGTTCAAGAACTCCGAGGTGGTTCGCTACGGCGACACCAAGACGTGGAAGACGTACACGTTCGCGCTGCCGGACGCCGTACTGACCAACCGCTCGAATGGTGGCGACTTCCGCATCCACAACGGTGACGGTGCGGTCGACCTGAAGGTCGCGGCGGTTCGCGTGGCCAAGGGTGCGGCCACGCTGAACGTGACCGAGGGACTGCTCGACCTCATCGGTACGGCGACCCGCGTCGAGAAGGCTGCTCGCGAGGGAACCCGCGACGGGCAGTATCCGGCCGGGAGCCGCGCGACGCTGCGGCAAGCGATCGCCGACGCGCAGGTGGTCGCGAACACGCCGGGCGCGACCGACGTCCAGGTGAAGGCGGCGCTCCAGGCGCTGCAGGCCAAGCTCGACGCGTTCAAGCCAGTGGACACCAACTTCGCAGGCTCCGGTACGGCGTCCGCGAGCGGCGGTACCGGGGTGGCGAACCTGAACGACAACAACCACCAGACCGCCTGGACGAGCGGTGCCGGGGACTCGTGGATCCAGCTCGACCTGGGTAAGGCGCGCAAGGTCAACGACGTACGGGTTGAGTGGGCGCAGGCCTTCTCGCCCGACTACACCGTGCAGGTCTCGAACGACGGCAAGAAGTTCACCACCGTCGGCCGCACCGGATCACCCGGTGCCAACCAGTTCAGCCGGACCCGCTTCGCGACCACGACCGCCCGCTACGTGCGGGTCGCGATGACCGGTGCCGACTCGTTCATCGTCGACGAACTCCAGTTGCGACTCGCACCTGTCGTGACGCCGAAGCCGCGCCTGGTCGACACGGTGAACCCGACCGAGGACGGCGTGGTCGCGGACTTCGACGCCACCACGTACGGCGCGGATCGCAGCGGCCGGAAGGACTCGACCAAGGCGATCCAGGCAGCGATCTACGCCTGCCAGGATGCCGGTGGCGGAACCGTGTGGCTGCCGGCCGGCAAGTACAAGGTGACCGACACGATCGAGGTGCATGCGTTCTGCACGCTGCGCGGTGACCGTCGCGATCCGGACAAGGGCCGCGGTGACTACGGCACGGTCGTGATCGCGGATCTCAAGTCCGGTGACGACGGGCCGAGCCTGTTCCGGGTCGGCGGTAGCGCCGGCGTCCTCGGCGTCACGACGTACTACCCGAACCAGAACGCGGCCGACCCGGTCCCGTACAACTACACCTTCGAGGTGCCGGGCGGCGCCTGGATCGGCAACGAGAACTACATGATGTCGACGATCGCCGACATCACCATGCTGAACTCCTACCGCGGTATCGGGATCAGCACGATGCCCAACGACCACGGCAACGCGCCGAGCTCCGGCCAGGTGCACGAGTCCACGACGATCCGGAACATCCGGGGAACCGCTCTCTTCGAAGGCGCTCGCGCCTACAACGGCGCCGACGTCGGCACCTGGGAGAACGTTGCCTTCAGCAACTCCTACTGGGCGACGGCTCCCGCCGCCTTCCACCCGCCGTCCCGGGCCGCGCTGGACACCTGGACCCGAGCGCACGGCACCGGCCTGGCGCTCGGCGATCTCGAGTGGGACCAGTTCCGCGGGATAGCGCTCTCTGACTATCAGACCGGGATCCACGTGGTGACCGGTCAGCGAGCACAGTTCACCGGGAGCTTCCTCGACCTGGACATCCGTCGGACCGATGTCGGTGTCGTCGTCGACGAGATGGACAGCCGCTGGGGCTGGCAGGTCGCGGGCGGCCGGATCGAGGGCAGCGTCCAGGCGATCGACAACAACTCGCAGGGCTACGTGAAGCTGACCGATGTCGCGGTGACCGGTCCTGTCGAGGGCGTCGTGCACCGCATGCCCGGCAAGGCGCCGAGCTACACCGAGAGAGCGCTCCCCAAGCCGACGCAACGCCTGTACGTCGTCGACGCGCCGCACGGGATCGGATACCTTCCGACAGCCGACGCGACCAGCGCGGTCCAGAAGGTGCTCGACAAGGCCGGCCGCAACGGCGGTGGAATCGTCTACCTGCCCGCCGGGTGGTACCGGATCAGCACGCACCTGACAGTGCCCGCGAAGGTCGAGTTGCGCGGCGCATCCGCCGTACCGAACCGCGACCAAGGTGGCGCCAGCTACGGGACCGTCCTGCACGCATTCGAGGGCCGGAACGCGTCGGAGAGCGCTCTCGCATTGATTACGCTCGGCGCCAAAGCAGGTGTGCGTGGGCTCCGGGTCTTCTACCCGGAGAACAACCCGGGCAGCGCCGACGGAGTCGTTCCCTACCCGTACGCCGTTCGCGGCTACACAGGCGGGAACTACGTGCTCAACGCCGGCTTCCCGAACGCGTGGAACGGGATCGACCTGCGCGGTGACCACACCGTCGTACGGAAGGTCGCGGGAGCGTTCTTCGACCACGCCATCCACCTCGGCGCCGGCCGCGACGCCCGCGTCGAGGGCGTGCTCTCGAACGGGAACGCGGTCACCCGGACCGGCTACCAGCAGCCGTACTGGATGAACGAGGGCCGGATCTTCGAGCTCGTCATCGACAAGTACATGCGCAAGACCGCCAAGATCGTCACCGTCGACGGGACCACCGGTGTGACGCTGTTGAACGTGTTCGCCTACGGGTTCCACGACGGCCTGGTGGTCAACAGCGGCCAGGTGGACGCGATCAACCTCGGCACCGACAACCTCGGCGACGGCGGCTTCACCGTGAAGGTCGCTCAAGGCGACGTCGCGGTCACGAACATCGCCCGCTACAACGGCGCGACGCTCCAGGGCCCGGCCGTTTTGCGCAACGTGATGGCGATCAACATGGTCCAGCGGAGTGTAAGCGTCACAGCGAACGGGAACGGTGACGTCCGGATCGCCGGAAACGAGTCCGAGCCCGGGAAGTACGAACCGGGCGCGCAGGTGACCGTGACGGCGACGCCAACATCGGATAGCGTTTTCCAGAACTGGACCGTGGCCGGGACCATCGTCTCGACCGACCCGGCGTACACGTTCACGGTGACCACGGACCAGGTCCTGACCGCGAACTTCACTGCCAAGTAGGAGCGAGATGGCTGACACAGACCAGCGCGTCGCGATCGTAGGGTGCGGCATCATCGGCCGCACCCACGCGGACACCATCGCAGCACGACCCGATGCGACCGTCACGGCGCTCGTCGACAGCGACGCCGACGCCCGTGCCGCGCTGGCCGCCCGGCTGAAGGAGGCCGGACACCCGGAACCGGAGCAGTACGACGACCTGGCCGCAGCACTGGCCGAGTCGGACGTGACCCTGGTGGCGATCTGTACGCCGAGCGGTACGCACGCTGCCCTGGCCGAGGAGGCGCTGGAGGCGAAGAAGCATGTGGTGATCGAGAAGCCGCTCGACGTCGAGCTGGTCCGGGCCCGCCGGCTCGGGGCGGCTGTGAGCCGGGCGGCCAACCACGGCGTGGTCACGTCCGTGATCAGCCAGCACCGGTTCGACGCCGGCAGTGCTCAGGTGAAGCAGGCGATCGACGCCGGCCGGTTCGGTCAGCTGACGTCAGCCGTCGCGACGGTCGCCTGGTGGCGGAGCGACGAGTACTACGCCTCTGCCGGCTGGCGGGGCACCTGGGCCCAGGACGGCGGTGGCGCGCTGATGAATCAGGGCGTGCACACCGTCGACCTGCTGCTGTGGTTCATGGGCCGGCCGGTCAGCATCTACGCCCAGGCGATCCGGGCGGCTCACCAGGCGATCGAGGTCGAGGACACGGTCGTCGCCACGATCACCTTCGAGAACGGTGCCGTCGGCACCCTGCATGCGACCACCGCGGCCTTCCCCGGCGGCCGCACCCGGGTGTCCGTGCACGGCACCGAGGGCGGCGCCGAGCTCGAGGACGACCTGCTCGCCCGCTTCAACGCCGACGGCGTCAAGGACGACCAGTCCATCGACGCCGGTCCTCCTGGCGGTCACAAGGCGCAGTACGACGACATCCTGGCCGCCATCGCGAACGGCGAGCAGCCAGGCATCACCGTCCAGCACGCGATCGACGCACTGGCCACGGTCAAGGCCGTCTACATCGCGTCGACGCTGCAGCGGCCGGTGAAGTTCATCGACGTCCTCGAAGGCCGGTACGACGACGTCGACGTCTCCCGCGGTATCGGCCTGCCCCCGGGTTAGGCACCGAGTTAGGCGTCGAGCGGGCGGTTGTGCAGGATTCGCTGGAACAGGTGCGAGTCCTGCCACGCCCCGCCGATGTAGAGGTACTCCGTCGCGGTGCCGTACTGGACGAAGCCGGTACGGCGCAGCACGGACTGCGAGGCCTCGTTGGCGACCTGGGTGCTGGCGGCGAGCCGGTGCAGCTTGAACTCGGTGTCGGCGATCTCCGCGACTGCCTCGACCGCGACGGTCATGAGCCCGCGGCCGACGTACTCCGGCGTCAGCCAGTAGCCGACGTCGGCGCTGCGCAGGCAGCCGCCGATGATGTCGTTCAAGCCGATCAGACCGGCGACCCGGTCGCCGTCGGCCAGCATCCAGGTGACGCCGCGCTCGGAGTGGTACCGCTCCTCCATCGCGATGATGCGGTCGCGCTGGTACTCGGCGGTCAGCCATTCGGCCGGCCGATCCGGCTCCCACCGGGCCAGGTGACGCCCGGATCGGCGGTAGGCATCGGCCAGCGCCGCGCCGTCGTCGGGAGTGAAGAGCCGGAGTTCGATATCGGCGGCAAGTTGGCGAGGTGCGGTCACTTGGGAAGCCTACGAGCCTGACTCGAGCCGCTGACTCGCGGGGTGAAGGCGTCGTGGAAGATCGTCGAGGCCGCCCCGACCGCGGCAGCGTCGGCCTGCAGCATCGACTCCTCGACCACCACCGGCCTGATCTCGCGAGCCACCGGATGCAGGTTCACCGCCCGGCCGATCTCGGTCAGCAGGATGGCCGAGATCTCCGGCGCGTACGCCGGCCCGCCGACCACCACGAGGTCGATGTCGAGCAGATCCACCAGCCCGACCGCACCCTGCCCGATGACTTGACCAACCCGAGTGGCTGCCCGCAGCGCTGCTTCGTCACCGGCGGCCGCGGCTCGGCAGACAGCCTTGTAGCGCTTGGCCTCGTCGGTCGCGTCCAGATCGGTCTCGACATACCCGTACGACGCCGCGATCACCGGCAGCGAGGCGGTCGGGTTGCACTCGGGGACCATCTGCGGGCCGTTCTCGACGTCCCACTCCCCCATTCGCAGTGCCGCGACCTGCCCGAACTCGCCGGCGTTCGCCGTCCCGCCGCGATAGATCGAACCGTTCAGAATCAGACCGCTGCCGACCCCCGTCCCGAGGTAGAGATACGCGAAGTCGCGCGCCCGGGCCGATCGGCCGATCCAGCGCTCGCCGATCGCGGCCGCCGTACCGTCCTTCTCGACCAGGACCGGATGGTTGAGCTTCTCCTGCAGCAGATGCCGGATCTTCAGCCCGCGCCAGGCCGGCTGCAACGGCAAGGCCAGCAACGAGCCGTCGGCATCGATCGGCCCCGGTACGGCGACGCCCACGCCCAGCATGGACTTGGGATCGACCTGGCTGATGCTGAGCGCCGCGGTCACGGTGGCCGCGGTCAGGTCGATCAGCTTGTCGGTCGGCAGGTCGTCGGCCAGGTCGACCGTCTCGCGGCGCACGATCGTGCCGTCCAGGTCGACCACCGCGACGGTCAGCAGTTCGGGATCGAGATGGATCCCGACCGCATGCGCGGCGTTCGAGCGCAGCCGTACCGGCGTCCGCGGCTTGCCCAGCCGCTCGGCCCGCTCCTGCGCCTCCTCGACCAGCAGCCCCTGCTGCAGCAGGATGCGCAGGATCCGCGACACCGACTGCTGCGTGAGCCCGGTACGGCGGGAGATCTCGGTGCGGCTGATGATCCCGGCCAGCCGGATCGTCTCGATGATCACAGCCTCGTTGAAGGACCCCAGGTCGTACTGGTTCGCCCCTGCGCGTCCCGGCTCCTCGAACCCGTCGTCGGCCGTCACCATCGTGCACCTCCCCGTCGTATCAGCCGTGATCGTACTGTGCGTGCACGGTATTTACGGTGCTTCGAGCGCACCGTCGATGCGGCGGACGCCCGCCGCCCACTCATCGTGGCCGGACAACTCCGCGGGATAACGGGCCGCGGCCTCGAGATCGAGGTCGATTCCCCAGCCCGGGGTGTCGTTCGGCGTCAGCCAGCCGTCCTCGATCCGGAGCGTTCCGGGGAACACCTCGTGCACGGCGTCGCCGTACAGATGGCCCTCTTGGATGCCGAAGGCAACAGAACTGACGTCGAGTGCGACATTCGCCGCGGCACCGATCGGCGAGGTGTCACCGGGCCCGTGCCACGCAGTCCGTACGCCGGAGAGCTCGGCGAGGTCGGCGAGTTTGCGGGCCGGGGTGAGCCCGCCGATGTCGGAGACGTGCGAGCGGATGAAGTCGACGCCACCATCGCGGACCAGCCGGACGGCGTCGCCCATCGAGGTCGTCAGCTCACCCACCGCCAGCGGCACCGGCGAAGCGGCCCGGACCTCGGGCAGCCGATCCCAGTGCTCCGGCGGCAGCACGTCCTCAAGGAAGAACAGCCCGTACTCCTCCAGCGACCGTGCGAGCAGCACGGCCTCCTTAGGCGTCAGCCGCGAGTGAACGTCGTGCAGCAGTTCAATGTTGTCGGGCAGCACATGCCGGGCCTCCGCGAACAGCTCGGGCGTCGCCCGCAGGTAATCGCGCGCCGACCAACCATTGCGGTACGGCGCGTCCGGGTAAAGCGTCGGGACCGCCGGAGCGCCGTACCCGCCTCCGCCGGGTGTCGAGATCTGCAGGCGGATGTGCCGCAGCCCCTGCGAGACCAGCTTCTGGGCGTGCTCGAGCGCCTCCTCGATCGTCCGCCCACTCGCGTGCAGGTAGGTGTCGGCGGCCGCGCGGACCTTGCCGCCGAGCAACTCGTAGACCGGCATTCCGGCGCGCTTGCCGGCGATGTCCCACAACGCCTGGTCGATCCCGGAGATCGCGTTGTTGGTCACCGGGCCACCACGCCAGTAGCCGGTGAACCCGGCCAGCCGCGTGAGGTCGCCGATGTCACCGGGATAGCGCCCGATCAGCAGCCGGGCCAGGTGCTCGTCGACGAAGGTCTGCACCGCCTTCCACCGCTGGGTGAAGGTCGCGCACCCGAGCCCGTACAGTCCCGGCTCGGTGGTGTCGATCTTCACCACCACCAGCGGAATGCCCTGCGGCGCGGTGACGATCGCCTGGACCGCCCGGATCCGGACGTCGTCGCGGACCGGCCACGGCTGGTCGAAGTTCGAAGGCATTCACAACTCCAGAGTCGGAAGGTCGAGTTCGTGCTGCGCCTGGAAGCCCAGCACCGTGCGCACCGCGGTCAGGTCGATCGGCACCTCGCGGCCGATGAACCGGCGCAGGCGGGGAACGTCCGGCGCGAACCTGTCCAGCAGCGCCTCGGTCGAGTACGGCGCGTTCGTCGTACCGGCTGCGACGAAGAAGACGTGGGCACCCTCGAGCTTCGCGGTGAGCCCGAGCTCGATCGCGTACGCCGCATCGCGGCTGTCCAGGTTGCTCCAGACCTCACGCAGTCCGGTGGCCGGTTCGTCACGCATGTGCTCGGCCTGGGACTGCAGGACCTCGGCCGAGTTCGTGTGCGGGAACCGCAGTGCGACCACGTCGATGCCGAACCGCCGCCAGATCGCGCGCGCGGTGTTCTCGTCGTTCTGCTTGGACAGCGAGTACGGATCCGCGACATCGGCCGGGATCCGCTCGTCCAACGGGTAGTACGCCGGCCGGACGTCGTGCGGGTTGAACACCAGTCCGGTCGCGTTGATGCTGCTCGCGGTCACCGCGCGCTTGATGCCGAGAGCACCGGCCTGGGCCAGCACGTTGAACGTCGAGACAACGTTGATGCTGTACACGTCGTACGGCGTACCGGCTGACGGGTGCGCCAACGCGGCCAGGTGCACCACGAACTCGGCACCGTCGAGTGCCGCCGCGACATCGGTCTCCGACCGCGTGTCACCCACGAGCACCCGATCCGCCTTCAGATCGGGATGCTCGATGTTCGACAAGGCCGTCACCAGCGCGCCCAGCTCGTTGAGCCGTTGCACGGTGACCAGACCGATCCGGCCGCTGGCCCCCGTCACCAGCACCCGTCGGCCGTTGAGTGCAGACGTCATTCCTTGATGCCTCCGGACATTCCGACCCCTCTGAGGAACTGCTTCTGGAACACCAAGAACAACACGACCGGGATCAGCACCGCCAGGAACAGGGCGCTCATCTGCAGCGAGATCTCGGTCGTCTTGGCGACCCGGGGCAGCGCGACCGAGATCGGCTGCAGTTTCGGATCGGGCAGCACGAGCAGCGGCCAGAGGTAGTCCTTCCAGGAACCGATCACTGTCAGCAGCGCGACCACGCCGACGATCGGCTTCGACAGCGGCAGGATCAACGCGGTGAACATCCGCAGATTGCTCGCGCCGTCGATCCGGGCGGCCTCGATCAGCTCACGCGGGATCGAGTCGAAGTACCGCTTCATCACCAGCACGTTGAACGCGCCCGCCGCGGCCGGCAGCCAGACCGCCCAGAACGTGTTCTGCAGGCTGATCCCGAGCACGGGCATCTTCAGAATCGTCATGTAGAGCGGCACCAACGAGATGACACCGGGCAGGAACAGGGTCGCCAGGACGGCGCCGGTCAGGATCGGTCCCCATTTGGGCCGCAGCACGCTCAGGACGAAGGCACCCGTCGTACAGACGAACAGGGTCGAGATCATCGAGCCGATCGCGATGAAGGCGGTGTTGCCGAGGTAGGCGCCGATCTGGACGCGGTTCCAGGCATCCGGGATGTTCTTCAGCTGGATGCCCGACGGCCACAGCTGCATCGGGCCGCTGAGGATGTCCTGGCTCGTCGAGACGCCCGACTTCAGCAGCCACAGCAACGGGCCGACGCCTGCGATCAGGACCCCGATGAACAGCAGGACCTGGATCACCGGCAGGCCGTAGCGGACCGTCGTACGGCGTCGGTCCTTGGTCGAGATGATTCCGCGCTCATGGCTCATGTGGTGCTCCAGCGGCGGGTGACGAAGTGGTAGGCGACCGACAGCAGGCACAGCACCGCGGCGAGCAGGACGCTGAGCGCTGTCGCGGCACCGAAGTCACCGTTGACGAAGGCGTACCGGTAGATCAGCAGCAGGACCGTCATGGTCGCGTTGTTCGGGCCGCCGCCGGTGAACAGGAACGGTTCGGTGAAGACCTGGAACGTCCCGATCAGCTGCAGCAGCATCATGATGAAGATGATTCCGCGGATCTGCGGCAGCGTGACGTGCCAGATCCGGCTCCAGATCCCGGCGCCGTCCAGCTCGGCCGCCTCGTACAGCTCCGTGCGGACGCCGGTCAGCGCCGCCAGGTAGATGATCGACGTGGCGCCCGCGCCGGCCCAGGTCGCCTCGAGCACGATCGCCGGCATCGCCAGACTCTGCGAGTTCAGCCAGGCGAACGGCCCGATCCCGAACCAGCCGAGGATCGAGTTGAACACCCCGCTCGTGCTCGGGTCGTAGAAGAACGTCCAGAGCAGGATCGCGGCCACCGGCGGTACGACGGCCGGTAGGTAGGACAGCACGTTGTAGAGCCAGCCCGTCTTACGCAGCTCGCTCACGAACACCGCCAGGAACAACGGCACCGGGAACCCGAACACGAGTGCCAGGGCAGCGAAGTACAGGGTGTTGAGCGCGGCCTGCGGGAGTTGCGGGTCGGTCAGCACGTAGCTGAAGTTGGCCATTCCGACCCATTCGGGCGGCGTGACCAGGTTGTTCTTCTGGAAGCTGAGCACCAGACCGTGAACGATCGGGCCCCAGGAGAAGTAGAGGAAGGTGAGCACCAGCGGTACGGCGAAGATCACCGCGCTGAGCCCGCCGGAGCGGTACCAGGTCGCGACGGACCTGGTACCACTGCGGCTCTGCTTGGTCGACTGGAACATGGGCTTACCGCGCCAGGCGTGCGTCGATCTTCGAAGCGGTGTCGCTCAACAGCTTGTCGATGTCCGCATCCTGCTTCGTGAGCACCTGCTGGACCACCGGGTCGAGCAGTGAGTAGACCTCCTGGCCCTTGTTGCCCGGCTCGGGCAGCAGCTTCAGCGAGCTGGTCGAGTCGATGTAGCCCTGGAACTGCTTGACCGGGACGTTCACGTACGGCTCACGCCACTTGTTGTACTGGTCGAAGGTCTGCTGACTCAGCGGCGTGATGCTCGGCCGGCCGACGAAACCCTTGTCGGCGATCGCGTTCTTCGCATCCGTCACCGCGACCGACTCCGAGGTGTACTTGTCGAACTGGTCGAACTTGATCCACTTCAGCGCGGCGACGATCTCGTTCTTGGTCGCCTTCGGGCTGACCATCTTCAGCGAGCCGCCGGTCAGCGTGCCGAACGGGCCGCCGGCCTGCGGCAGCGCGCCCTCACCGAAGTCGGCGGGCTTCATGGCGAACTGCTTCACGCTCATGTCGTAGGCGTCCGGCGCCTGCAGGACCATTCCGATCTTGCCGGCCGCGAAGTCCTGCCGGACCTCCTCCTGGTTGTACAGGAACCGGCTGCCCATCGAGTTGTCGGTCCAGCGCATGTCCTTGAGCAACTGCAGCGCCTTCTTGGTCGGGGCATCGTTGAACGTGCTCTTCTTGCCGTCCTGGCTCTGAACCGTGCCGCCCATGCTGTAGGTCATCGTGGTCAGCATCCAGCCACCGGTGTTGTTGGTGGTCAGCTGCGCGTAGCCGGCCTTGCCGGTCTTGTCCGCGATCTGCTTGGCGTACTGGCGGACCTCGTCCCAGGTCGTCGGCGGCTTGTCCGGGTCCAGGCCGGCCTGCTTGAACAGCGCCCGGTTGTAGGCCAGGCCGACCGAGAACACGTCGGTCGGGACGCCGTAGATCCGGCCCTGCGCGTCCTGGACGATCTTCAGCACGTTCGGGTTCAGGTCCTTGGTCAGGTCGACCAGCTTCAGCTCGTCGGTGATGTCCGCGAGCTGCTTGTTCGGGATCATGTTGGCCGGCTCGGTGAAGCTGATCGACATCACCGTCGGCAGCGTGCCACCGGCGATCTGGGCCTGGAAGGTCTGCGCCTGCCAGCTGGTCTCGGTCGTCTTCACGGTGATGTTCGGGTTCTTGGCCGTGAAGTCTTTGACCTTCTGCTCGAACGACTTCAGGTCGTTCGGCTTGTCGGGGGTGGGGCGGTCCCCGACCGTGATGGTGACCGGAGCGTTCTGGTCGATCGCACCGGTGCTGTCCGCCGGCGTGGTCCCATCGGCGCACGCCACCAGGCCGAGCGCCAGTCCCGACACGCCCAGTACGGCGCCCAGCCTGTTCACTGTCTTCATTCGGAACTCCTCAAGTTTCCGGAATTTCGAGTAAGTTAAACCAAGCGTGTTACTAACTCAAGAGCGGAACGATAACTGGTGGAATCCGCTGCTCCTGGGCGGCAGGATGGCTGCATGCTGCTCCGACCCGCGACCGCCGGCGACCTCGACCTCCTCTCCGCGATGCTCGTCGAGGCCTGCAACTGGGACGGCAATCCGTGGTTCACGGTCGAGACGGCGCGCTCCGACGACAAAGTCTGGCGCTACCTCGCGGGCTGGCCGCGCACCGACGATTTCGGGGTCGTCGCGGAGATCGACGGCGTACCGGCTGGTGCATCCTGGGCCCGGCTCGTGCCGGGCGGCTACGGGTACGTGGCCGACGACGTACCGGAGTTGACGCTCGGGGTGGCTGCTGCGTTTCGGCGGCGTGGAGTGGCGCGAGCGTTGCTCGGCGCGCTGGCCGAGGCGGCGCGGCCGTCGTACCGGCGGTTGTCGTTGAGCGTGGATCCGCAGAACCCGGCCGCGGACCTGTATCGGGCGGCCGGGTTCGTGAAGGTCGGCGTGTCCGGGACCTCGGACACGATGGTCCTGGATCTCTAGCCGAAGCCGCGAACCCGGAACTGCATCGCGCGGTAGGGCCAGCCGGCGTCGGTCTTCCACTGGCTGACCGAGAGGTGCAGGTCGCTGAGCGTGGAGCCGGGGATGATGTAGCCGCCGTACAGCTGGGCGACGTGGTTGTCGTTCTCCTGGCCCCAGGCGCCGCCGTAGATCAGGGGCTGGCGGATCGCCGTGTACAGGTTGTCGGTGGGAGTGTTCATGATCATCCCGTCGATGCGGTAATCGCCGGCGTTGAACCAGGTCAGGATCCACTTGCCACCCAGCGGGCGCAGACACAGTTCACCGAAGCTGCCGGTCAGGATCGGGGTGGCGGGCTTACCCCAACCCCACGCGTTGTCCCGGAAACCCCAGGGTTCATAGGCGCCCGGGTTCGCGATCTGGTCGCTGCGGACGCGCTTGAGGATGATCGGCTTGTCGCGCTGGAAGCCGGTCGAGTACACGTAGACGTACCCGTCGTTGCCCAGACCCCACGTGATGCACTGGAACAGGCCGCCGTCGATGTTCGGATCGAACTTCGCGCCGGTGTGGTACCAGTTCGCGCCGGAGTTGTCGCTGCGCCAGATCTCGGTCCACACCACGTTGCCAAGACCCTTGTTCACCATCACGTGCAGGTACATCGACCCGCCGATCGTGATCACGTCCGACGGCAGCACGGTCGAGAACGTCGGGTTGTCATGCGGGTAGTCCCACAACTGCTGCGCCGCCGCACCACCCACCGCACCCGACCACGTCACTCCCCCGGCCAGGTCAGTCGTGTTCGACCACAACGCCACCGGCGACCGCCACCACCCACCCCCGACCCGGGCCTCCTCGAAGGTATCCCCGAACACGAACACCATCCGCCCGTCCGGCGCCCGCGCCGGAATCCCCAGGTCCGTGGCCGCCATCCGGAACCGGTCGGTCAACCCCGGCCCGGTCAGATCCTTCACCTTGTTCACCGTGATCGCCTGCGGCCCGGCCAACGCCGTACCCGGCAGAACAGCCGCGGCCCCAACACCTGCCGCAGCACCCAACAACGCTCTCCGAGAAAGCTTCATCGACAACTCCCACTTCAAAGGGGCGGACGGGAAATCGATTTCACTCTCCACCCTCCAAGAGTCCCCCACCGAAGTCAACGGGGACGGCGTACAGAAGAACTGTTACTACGAAGCACTATCAAGTCCCCCACCGCGCTCCACACCTTGCGCCACCGCTCGTGCGTGGACCTATCACCAGTCCGGCTGCACGCCTGTGGATAACCGCCGACGCGATTAGCCGAAGATCTGCACGATGGTGGGGTGCAATCAGTCGCCGAGGTCCTCGCTCAGCTGGGTGGCTGCGCCACCTACGCCCAACTGGCGGCCGTGATCTCCCGGCGCGCGCTGGCTCGGGCCGTCCAGAACGGCGAGGTCGTCCGGCTGACGCGCGGTGTGTACGGCCATCCGCAGCTCAGCGCCGACCGGTCCACGGCGCTCGCGTATGCCGGCGTGCTGTCGCACACCAGTGCGGCGCTGGCTTGGCGGTTGCCGCTCCGGGTCTCGCCGCGCAAGCCACACGTCACCCTGCCGACGCACCGCAAGGCGCGCGTCGGTCCACCAGCCGTTCTGCATTGGACCGACCTTCCCGCCACCGACCTGCGGCGGGGGCTCACCTCGTTGGAGCGAACCGTCGTCGACTGCGCTCGCATCCTTCCGTTCGGTCAAGCGCTCGCGGTGGGCGATGCCGCGCTGGCCTCGGGCAAGTTGACCTCGGAGGAGCTGCAGGCTGCGGCCGCCGGGATATGCGGCCGAGGTCGGGCCAACGCACTCGCCGTCGCGGCCGCTGTGGACGCCCGGTCGGGCAGTTTCCTGGAGTCGATCCTGCGCAGTCTGCTGCTGGCCGCGGGCATCTACGACTTCGAACCGCAGGTTCTGGTGACGACCCCAGGACGCCTCGCCCGTGTCGATCTGGGCCACCGGCGAGCGCAGATCGCCCTGGAGGCAGAGGGCTACGCGTACCACGGCGACTCCGTGAAGTTCGCCGCGGACTGCCGCCGGTACGACGACCTTGTCAGTGCGGGCTGGCTGGTGTTGCGCTTCACCTACCGACAAGTTCTGCACGACCCGGACTGGGTCGTCGCCACCGTGAGGGCCGCCCTGGCCCAGCGTGGTGTGCACAAGGACTGGTCGTAGGCGCCACGACTGGCCTTGCCAACGCCGTCTTCGGGCTGAAAGGTGACGCCGGAGGCAGCGTACTAACAGTTCTTATGTACGCCTGGTCAGTCGCGGCCGGTGGCGATGGGGCGGGTGGGGTCGGTGATCCAGTCGGACCAGGAGCCGATGTAGACGGGGGCCTTGATGCCGACGGATTCGAGGGCCAGGGCTGTGTGGGTTGCTGTTACGCCGGAGCCGCAGTAGGTGGCCAGGTCGGCGTCGGGGGTGGCTCCGTGGTCGGTGAAGTAGGTGGCCAGCTCGTCGGCCGGTTTGAAGTGGCCGTCGGGGGTGAGGAGGGCGGCCATGGGGGTGTTGATGGCGCCGGGGATATGGCCGGCGACCTTGTCCATCGGCTCTACCTCGCCAGCGAAGCGCTCGGGGGCGCGGGCGTCGAGGAGTACGCCGGTGGCCGCGACCTTGGCGGCTCCTTCGGCGTCGACCAGGGGCAGGTGGCCGGGGGTGGCGGTGAAGTCGGTGTCGTCATCGGCCGATACGTCGGTGCTGACCTCTCCCCCGGCGGCCTGCCACGCGGCGAGTCCACCGTCGAGAACGCGCACGTCCGCGACACCGAAGTACCGCAGGATCCACCACGCGCGAGCGGCCGCGAGCGAGTTCGCCGCGTCGTACACGACGACCGGCGTGTCGGCAGAGATCCCGGTACGGCGTGCCAGCGCGCTGACCGTGGTCGCGTCCGGCAACGGGTGCCGGCCCGGGCCGGGTGGGCCGGCGAGCTCGGTGTCCAGGTCCACGAAGTAAGCGCCGGGAAGGTGGCCGGCGTCGTACGCCTCGCGTCCGGGCGGGCCGGCCAGATTCCAGGTGGCGTCGATCAGCACCGGCTGCGGCTCCAGGGCGCGCAGTTCGTCGACAGTGATCAGGGGGCTGGTCATGACGCGGCTCCTCCGAACGGTAGGACTTCGGGTGACAGCGTGGCGCGGGCGCGGGCCTGCGTGAGGCGACGGCGGTGGTGGCGACGGCAGAGCACCTCGTAGGCCATCTCGGCCGCGTTGCTCTCGATGTCGCCCACTGCCAGCTGCTCGCCTTCGGTCACCATCTCTCCACCGATCGTACGGGCGTTGTGGGTGGCCCTCTCGCCACACCAGCACAACGCCTCGACCTGGAGCAGTTCCATCCGGTCGGCGAGCTCGACCAGCCGCGCGGATCCGGGGAACAAGGTCGCCCGGAAGTCGGTCAGGATGCCGAAGCAGAAGACGTCGATCTGCAGTTCGTCGACGAGCCGGGCCAGCTGCTCGATCTGCAGCGCACTGTAGAACTGCGCCTCGTCGCAGACCGCGTAGTCGATCCGCCCGCCCTGGGTGAGCTCGTTGACCACGTGGTCCCAGAAGTCGAACTCGGGTCGCACCTCGATCGCGTCGGCGACCAGTCCGAGCCGTGACGACAGCACCGACTCCCCTGCCCGGTCGTTGCTGGTGAAGATCCGCCCCCGGCGACCACGCGCCTTGTGGTTGTGATCCATCTGCAGCGCCAGCGTGGACTTGCCGCAGTCCATGGTCCCGGTGAAGTAGAGCAGTTCAGCCACGGGCGATCATCCTGCCAAGTCAACTGGCCGCAGCGCACCTCGGGGGGTGTCTACGGCAAGGCGTCATCCTCGGCGCGAGTGAACCACTCTTTCCAGAACTGCGCTGACGACAGTGCTGAGCACCAACAGCGCGAGGCAGATCAAGAAGCCGACCAGCGCGATCTTGCCCCAGCCGGGCAGGCTGCCGCTCGCCAGCCCGGCCCCGATCAGACCGACGGCGAACACGAGAAAGCTGAGCACCCCTGCTGCGCCCACCACCAGGAACGGGACAGCGAGCAGGCGGGATTTCGGCGCGGTCGCCATGGGCTTCAGGCAACCATCGAAGCAGGTCAGAGCGACCGCCGTGGCCGGAAGCTGCCGACGAGGGGTGGACCCGGCTTGGGTATTTGCGCGCGTACGGTTTGAATGGACCGTGCGCAAAGGTCTCCTGCTTGTTCTTGCGGTCGTGCTGACGGTCGTGTCCTCGGTCGTCAGCCCGGCGATGGCGGTGCCGACGGCCGGGCTCCGGGCCTACTTCGTCATCACCGAACCGGCCAAGACCAGTCAGGTCACCGGCGCGATAACGCAGAACGGCGGCACGGTCTATGCCGCGTACGACGCGATCGGGGTGATCGTCGCGCACTCGGCCAACGCCGACTTCGCCACCAAACTCCGGGGCGCCGGTGGTGTGCAGAAGGTGGGCGCGACCCGGACCAGCGACCTGCCGGCCGAGGTCGCGAACCCGGCCCTCCCGCCGGCCATCACTGAGTCGGCCGACAGCGCACCGGAGACCGACCGCAGCGACATGACCCAGATCGGTGCCGACCGGGCGTGGACGAAGACCCTCGGCGCCAAGACGATCACGGTCGGCGTACTGGACACCGGCGTCGACGATCAGCACGCCGACCTCAAGGCGAACTTCGATGCCGCCAAGTCGGCGTCGTGTGCCTACGGCAAGGCGGACACCAGGCCCGGTGCCTGGCGGCCGGTCGCCGATCACGGCACGCACGTTGCCGGCACGATCGCGGCCGCCAAGAACGGCGTCGGCGTGATCGGGGTCGCGCCCGGCGTGAAGGTCTCCTCGATCCGGGTCGCCGAAAGCACCGGCGACAACCTGTTCTTCCCGGAGAACACCGTCTGCGCGTTCATGTTCGCCGCCGACAAGGGTGTCTCGGTCACCAACAACAGCTACTACGTCGACCCCTGGCTGTTCCTCTGCCCGTCGAACCAGGACCAGGACGCGATCGCCGAGGCAGTACGACGCTCCGTCGCCTACGCGGACGCCAAGGGCGTGGTGAACGTGGCCGCGGCCGGCAACGAGGACTACGACCTCGCCAACAAGGACACCGACGACTCGAGCCCCGACGACACCACTCCGGCACCGCGCCCGATCACCAACGACTGCCTGAGCCTGCCGACCGAGCTGCCGAACGTCGTCGTGGTCGCCTCCGTCGACGCACTGGGCGCCAAGTCGCGCTTCTCGAACTTCGGCGAGAACAAGATCAACGTCGCCGCCCCCGGTGAGAACGTCTTCTCGACCGTCCCCGGCGGCGGCTACGCAGCCATGAGCGGTACGTCGATGGCCTCGCCGCACGTGGCCGGAGTCGCCGCCCTGCTGCGCAGTGCGAACCCGAAGCTGACCCCCGAGCAGGTTCGCGCCAAACTCAGCGAGCAGGCCAACGACCTCGCCTGCCCGGCCGGCGCATCGGCGGACTGCAAGGGCACCGCGGCCAAGAACTCGTTCTTCGGCGAGGGCCTCGTCGACGCCGCAGAAGCGGTCGGTGCAGCATCAGCTCAGCCGAAGGGCGCCATCTCGGTCACCAAGCCCGGCGAGCAGCTCGGCGTCGGCGGCATCCCGGCCGTGCCGCTGCTCATCAAGGGAATGGGTGGATCAGGCGACATCAGCTACACCGCGACCGGCCTGCCGCCGGGCCTGGAGATCAACCCGGAGCGCGGCTGGATCACCGGCGTACTGACTCCTGGTGCCGGCCGCTACAAGGTCACGGTCACCGCACGCGACGGTGAGGCCAAGACCGCCAGCACGAGCTTCTACTGGAACGTGTGGAGCTTCTGACTCAGTAGCCCGGGTCGACGAGGAGCGGAATCTCCATCTCGTCGGCCGTCAGTGAACCGTGCAGTCCGATCAGCCCAGCCTCCTGCGGGAACCGTCGGCTCGCAACCACGGACAGCGGCCCCAGCGCCGCCACCATCACATCGCCCAGCCGCGGCGCCACCCTGTCCTCGACCGCACCGAACCAGCCACGCCCAATCGCGTCCTCACGGCTGAGCACGAGCGCCCGATCCCCGAGCCGCTCCCGGTACGTGGCCAATACGTCGTCCGCCGCGCCGTCGACGCAGTACAGATGCCGGAAGCGGGACTCGCCACCGATCAGCCGCAGCCCGTCGGTCAGCTCCGGCTCGTTGTCGAGGTCGACCCGGTTCTCCGGGGCCACGTCGATCATGCCGTGATCGGCAACCACCACCAGTACGGCGTCGCGCGGTAGCGAGGACCGGACCTGCATCGCGAACGCATCCGCCGCGACCAGCTCCTTGCGCCACTGCCACGAGTCGCAGCCCTGCCCGTGACCGGTGTAGTCGAGCTGAGAGTCGTAGACATAGGTCAGTGACGACGTGCCCTCACGGCTCGCGAACCGCGTCGCGTCCAGCCGGTCCTCGACCGTGTCGGCACCACGATGGATGCTCCCCCGGAACGCAGCCCGGGTCAGCCCGGACTTCTCGAAGCGGGCCTTGCTCACGTTCCGGGTGACTACCCCTGCCGCTGCCACCCGATCGAAGACCGTGGTGTGCGGCTGCCATTTCCAGGGGTCGACCGGCGCATCCCACTGCAAGGCGTTCAACAGAGCGCCGGTCTCCGGCACGATCGTCGTGTAGCCGACCATCCCGTGAGCACCGGGCGGCAACCCGGTCCCGAGACTCGTCAGACTCACCGCAGTCGTCGACGGCACCCCGGCCGTGAGACTCCGGCCGGTCGGAAGCAGCGAGGACAGGTACGGCGCTGAGTCCGCATAGCGCTTGAGCAGATTCCAACCGAGTCCGTCGAACAGCAGAACGGCGTACCGGGCGGCCGGTGGCAGCTCGAGCGCGTTCGTGAAGCCGGGCACCGACAAGGCACCGGCCACCGACGGCAGTACGTCGGCGAGCGCACCCCCGCCGTACTGGGGACTGACAGACTCGATCACGGCACTACTTGGTGGTCGCGAACGACAACGCGCGGGCGAAGTCCAGCACCTGCTGGATGCCGGCCGGGCCGTCGGCGGCGGCGCTGATCCGCAGCGAGATGTCGTCGGCCGCGACCGAACCCGTGTAGCCGTGGTCGGCCTCGCAGTTCGGGTCGGCGCAGACGGCCGGCTCGAGATCGATCCGGTTCACCATCCCCCAGCCGATCGTCAGCACGACCTCGCCGCCACCGGAGACCGCCGGGTCGGACTTGCCCGAGGCATAGCCGGCCGGGTTCGGTACGACGCGGTTGACCACGACCGCGTTCACCCGCGACAGCGGGATCGCCTCGGTCGAGGTCGACGCGTACGGCGCCCGGATCAGGTCGTCGGCCGCGTGCTCGTCGGTGTGACCGACGATCAGCCGGGTCGGCGTCAGCGCCAGGATCGTGATGTGCCGCCGGACCTCGTCGCGGTCGAACGTCGGCTCGTGCTGCAGGACGAAGGCCCGGATGGGCTCGCTCGCGATCGCGATCGCGAGCGAATCCGTCACCACGTCCGGGTAGTAGCCGCAGTGGTCGATCGCCGCGCGCAGCTCCGGGGAGGCGTCCACGAGCTCCGGTGTATTCAGGTCACGCATACCCTCATCCTTGCACGACCGCTGCCGCCCGCGTTTGCCCCTTGTGGACAACCGCGGTCACACCTTGTGGACAACCGCGATCAGTTCGCACTTGCCTTCCGCAGCACCGGAGCGCCCGCCATCCCGGCCGCCGCGACCAGCACCAGGCCGACCACGATCTGCCCGATCAGCAGCAGGATGCCGGAATTGCCTTGAGTGAGGATCTGCCCACCGCTCAGTGCCAGACCACACAGGGCGCCGAATCCGACCACCGGCAGACCGACTCCGACCACCGGAACCAGTGCCGCGAGCCGAGCCGCACGCTCGATCACGGTCAGCGGTACACCCGATCGGCGCAGCGCCTTGGCCGGTCCGGCCTGGTCGAGCGCCGTACCGACTGCACCGGCTGCCGTGGACGCTGCCGCGGTCAGGAACACCAGGCCCATCAGCAACGCGACGCCGATCCGCATGTCCTGCCAGGTCGGGTCATCGTCGCCACCCGGCATGAACACCGAGATGAACCCGGTGACGAAGCCGCTCAGCACCAGCGCGGCCACGGGCCGGAAGGCTGCCTTCGGATCGTCTGCAAGCCGTCGGCCGGCGAGGAGGGCGACCGGCCCGTTGGCCAGGTTCGCCAGCATCTTGCCGATCACCTGGACTGCGAACGGACCAAGGATCCGTACGGCGAGCGCACCGAACCCGATCGCGATCAGCAGCGGCACAATCGCGGCACCCATGCCCAGCGACGCCAGCGCGATCGGTCCGATCAGCAGCGGTACCAGCCGCAGCGCAGTGGTCGCCTTACGCGTCTGACCCCGTACGACGCCCAGCGGCGTGATGCTGACCCGGCCGAGCCCGATCATCGCGCTGAGCACCGACAGCACCGGTACGGCGGCCAGCACGGTCAGCACGGTCCACCAGTTCGGGGCGATGTCTGCGACGTACCAGCGACCACCACCGAGCGGGATCCGCGCGATGAGCGGCATCAGAACGACGTACCCGAGCAATCCGACCACCGCACCGGCCAGACTCAGCACAGCCTGTTCGACAGCGCTCAGCCAGAGCACCTGGCTCCGAGTGGAACCAGCCAGCCGCAGTGCGGCCAGTCGGTGCTCACGACGCTTCGCTGCCACACCGGCGGCCTGGCCGACCAGACTGAGCAGTGGGAAGAGCACCAGCACGATGCCGAACGCCACCGCGATGAGTAGGCCAGACAGGCGACTGTCCATGTGCTCGGTCTGCCAACTGTCGACGTAGTTCGGGTACTTCGTATCCAGCTTGTCCACACCGTGAACGACAACCAGTTCCTCCGGCGAGGACAGACCCTTGTCCGTGATGATGCCGGTCGGTTTGTCCAGGCCGAACTTGGCACTGAGGCTCGACCACTGCTTGGCGACCTCCGGCGAGACGAACACCTCGCCCGGCTTGGGCGTGTGATCGAGCCCCGGTGGCGGCGGCTGATTGTTCGGCCGCACCGTCATCAGGTCGATCTGCACCAGGTTCTGCCCGTTGAGCTTCTGCTCCCGGACCTCGTGCGTCGCGCCGATCGCCGTACTGGCCTCGGCCTGATCGGCACCCCGCCAGCCGATCCGGTCCGAACGATGCGAGATCCCGAGCGAACCCGCGATCAGGAACGTGACGAGCAGCGCCACGATCGCGGTCGCCCCCAGCGCCGCGAGGTTGGCGGCCCGGCCGCCTGGTCCCGGCCGGCGCACGAAGCGCAGCCCGAGGTCGGTCATAGGATTCATCGGTTCGCCCCCAGCGACTCGTGCACGCGACCGTCGACGATGGTCAGCACCCGGTGGCACCGGGCGGCGACCGAGTTGTCGTGGGTGACCACGACGACCGCAGCACCGCGGTGGGTGGCCGCGCCGATCAGTAGATCGATGACCTGCGAACCGGTCGTCGCATCGAGAGCACCGGTCGGCTCGTCGGCGAACACCACCTGTGGCTCGCCGACCAGAGCCCGCGCGATCGCGACGCGCTGCGCCTGACCACCCGACAGCTCACCTGGCCGTCGGCCTGCCTCGTTGGCCAGCCCGACCTGCGCCAGCATGTTGCGAGCCCGGCCGATCGCGTCGCGACGGCTCACGCCGTCAACCATCAGCGGCAACGCCACGTTCTCGTCGGCCGGCAGCTCGGCCAGCAACTGGTTGTCCTGGAAGACAAACCCGAGCCGGCGACGTCGCAGTACCGTCCGGGCGGCGTCGTTCAGCTGGTCGACCCGCTCGCCGCCCAGCCACACCTCCCCCTGATCCGGCGTCAGGATGCCGGCCAGCACGTGCAACAGCGTCGTCTTGCCGTTGCCGCTCGGGCCCATGACGGCCAATGCCTCGCCCGACCGGACGCCGACATCGACGCCCGCCAGACCGACGACGTCGCCGTAGTACTTGACCAGGCCGTGCCCACTGAGGACGACCTGCGGTGCGAGTTGGGGACTCTGGAAGCTCATGATGACGAGCTTTCCGTTCTTCAGCCTCCGATTCGTCGGCCTACAGGCCTGTCTTGGCATCGCCTTCCGGTTGCCGTTCGGCCCGGCGGCGTACGACTTGAGTCGTAGGTCAACCTGCCTGGAACGCTGAGGGATAGGCGTCGCGGTAGCTGGGGATGACACCGGCCGGCGTCTCTACGGTCTCCGCGTTCAGCATGGCGTGGACGATGGCACGGGACAGGGTGCGGGCGGCGGCGGTGTAGACCGTCTCCAGCTGGGCCAGGGCTGTCGGGTCGGTGACGCTCAGGCGTGGGCCGTCGTCGTCGGTGCGGGTCGAGAGGGCGAAGATGCTGTCGCCATCGACCAGGGTGTGGATCGGATCGATCCCCCGGGCCAGACCGTCGTGCGCGATCATCGCCATCCGTTTGATGGCGGCCTTGTCCAGCGGTACGTCGGTTGCGACGACCGCGATCACTGTGTTCATCGCTGGGCCGGGGATCAGGTTGCGGCCGGGTGCGGCGGGTGGTGGGGGCTCGGTCGGGGTCTGCAGGTGGGCGAACTCGTCGCCTAGGCCATAGCGCGCGCCGTGCAGGACGCCGTTCGCGTCGACGGCCGATCCGGCCGCGTTCACGATCACCAGCGCGCCGACCGTCGTACCGTCATCGAGGCGGACGCTTGCCGACCCGACGCCACCCTTCAGCGACCGCGCCCGAGCACCGGCCCCGGCACCATGGTTGCCGAGGGCAACCGGTCCGTCGGACGCGTTGGCGATCGCGTCGGCCCCCCACGACGCGTCCGGTCGCGCCTGGAAGCCGCCGCCGCGACCGAGGTCGAAGATCACGGCCGTCGGCACGATCGGTACGACGTCCTTGTCACCCAGGCCGACGCGGACGCCTTCACCCCGTTCCTCGAGCCAGCGCATCACCCCACCGGCCGTGTCCAGGCCGAAGGCGGAGCCGCCGGTCAGGACGATCGCGTTCACGCCGCCGTTGGAGTTCACCGGGTCGAGCAAGTCGGTCTCACGAGTGCCGGGAGCGCCGCCGCGCACGTCCACACCGGCGACCGCAGTGGACGGTACGTAGACGACCGTCGTACCGGTCAGGTAGGGAGCGTCGACGCGCTCGACCTGTCCCACCAGCACCCCGGGGACGTCGGTGATCGCGTTGTGCGGACCCGGCTGCATCGTCGCTCCTCACGCCGAAAATCTGGTTGCCACCGACATTAGCTTGGTAGGTATGAACACCGATCAGCTCTGTGGTCTGCTGGCCGAGCCGTCCCGACTGCGCACCTACTCCGCCGTCGTCCTCGGCGCCACCACCCCCGACCAGGTCGCCGGAACGACCGGCCTCCCGAACGCCACCGTCGGCAAGGCCCTCCAGAAGCTGATCAAGGCCGGACTCGTCACCGCCGACCCTGCCCTGCAGGCCGACGAAGACGCCTTCAAGAACGCGGTCCGCGACCAACGCCCCGCCTGGACCCCACTCGACCCCGACCCGGCCCGCGACGCCGTCCTGAAGGCGTTCATCCGCGACGGCCGGCTCACCCACTTCCCGACGTACCCGGAGAAGCTCCAGATCGTGCTGGAGCACATCGTCACGTCGTTCGACCAAGACCGTGACTACCCGGAACGCGAGGTCAACGAACTCCTCAACCGCTGGCACCCCGACCACGCAGCCCTCCGCCGCCAACTGGTCGACGCCCGCCTCCTCACCCGCACCGCCAGCATCTACCGTCGCCCTCGCTGATGATGTTGTCTTCCCTCGAGAAAGCGCGCGGCGCGCCTAGCCATTACTCAAGAACTCTTGTACAAAGCACATTGTGAACTGCTGCATGATTCGAGCACTCATCGCGGCTCCGCCAGGCCCTGCCCTGCCGGCTCCCCTCACTCCACCCCAGGCCTGTCCAAGAACCACGCTCCCCCGTCATCCACGACCTGCCCGACTCGCGCGTCCACTCCCCTACCCCGGCGCGCCCACGCCCCCGGGACCTTCCGCAATATGGCCGGATCTCCCCTGAGGTTGCCCCTTCTCCCCTCGAAATTTGGGCAGAGAACCAGCACATTGAGCGGAGATCCCCTGAAATGGCCCAGGCCCTCGGCGGGGACAGATCGACACGCAGCCACGGGCTGAGTTCATACCGTCGGCGGTTAGGTGAGGCGGCGTACGGGGGTGTCCTGACGCGGCTTCTCGTTGGGGGCGATGCGGATGGCGGCGTCCAGCACAGTGGCGCCTTGAACGCCGACGAGGATGGAGCGGAGGTCGAGTTTGACGACCTCCTCCAGGTCGAGGGTGAGGCGGGAGACCCGGTGCAGGAGGTTTTCGATGGCGGCGATGTCGGCCGGGTCGGTACCGCGGTAGCCGTACAGCAGCGGGGCAGCGCGGACCTCGCGGACCATCTCAGCCGCATCCCGCGTGGTCAGGGGCGGCATGCGGTAGGAGCGGTCGCCGAGTAGATCGGTCGCGACACCGGACAAGCCGAAGGTGACGACCGGGCCGAAGGACACGTCCTCGAGCGCCGAGATCACCACCGGCACCCCGGGCGGCGCCATCTTCTGTACGACGAACTGGGCGCGCCCCGGATCGGAAGCAACCCCGAAGGTGTTCGTCATCTCGGCCCAGGCGGCGCGCATGTCGTCTTCGTCGTGGATGTGCCGCCAGATGTCGGCCAGGTCGGGTCGCATCCGCCACTGCTCGGCGGTCGCCTTCAAGATCACCTCGAAGCCCAGGTCCGCCGCTCGCGCCACCGCCTCGTCAGCGCTCAGTACCGGGAACGCCGGCAGCACCGAGATCCCGTAGAAGCTCAGCAACAGCTGCCGGTCGGAGTCGTCCAGGTCAGCACCCTTGGGATGCCGTTGCAGATACTCCGCCACGAAGTCCTCGGCGCCGGTCGTGTTCACATCCGGCAGATCCGGTACGCCGCTGTCCGACCGACGCCGCCACTCGGCGTACTGGGTTGCCTTGGCCAGCGCTCCCACGGCGTACTGCGGGTTCAAGAACGACGGGATCGACCCACGCGCCGCTCCCCCGTCATCATCCGGTACCTGCAACTCCTTCGGCACACTCCGCGAAGCCAAGAACGTCGACACGACCGGCTTGTCGGACCCAGCGGCGGCAGCAGCCAGTACGGCGGCCACCTCGGCCCCGCCCGATTGAACCGGCGGCGTGTAGATCACCACGACCGAGTGCACCCGATCGTCGGCGAACACCTCGGTCAGGGCCGCACCAAAGTCCGCAGCGGACGCGTCTGCACTGAGGTTGCGTGGGTCACCGCCGACCCGCAGCCCGACCTCGGCCATCGTGTCCAGAGCAAGCAGCGTCAAAGCGTCCGAGTTGCTGACGATCGCGACCCGGCGCCCCTTCGGTAACGGCTGGTGCGCAAGCAACTGAGCCACGTCGAACAGCTCACCGGTGGTGTCGACGCCGATCAGACCGCTCTGCCGGAACATCGAGTCGATCGTTGCAGCCGGCAACTTGCTCCGCCGGACCAACTGGCCGACAGGCACACCCTGCGTCGCCCGTCCGGACTTCAGCGCGACCACCGGCTTGCGCCCGGCGAGCCGCCGCGCGACCCGGCTGAACTTGCGCGGGTTGCCCAGCGACTCCAGATACAGCAGCACGACCTCGGTCGCCTCGTCCGAATACCAGAACTGCATCAGGTCGTTGCCCGAGACATCAGCCCGGTTCCCCGCCGACACGAAGCTCGACAGCCCGACCCCGCGCGCCGCCATGTCCGCCAGGATCGGTACGCCGAGCGCCCCCGACTGGCAGAAGAACGCCACGCGCCCGCGACTCGGCATCGTCGGCGCCAGCGTCGCGTTCAGCGAAACCCCGGGCGCGGTGTTGATCAGCCCGAGCGCGTTCGGCCCGATCACCCGCATGCCATACGACCGCGCCAGCCCGACCAGATGCCGCTGCAGTCGACGCCCCTCGTCGCCGATCTCGGCGAAACCGCTCGACACCACGACCAGCCCGCGCACGCCCTTGGCCGCACAATCCAGTACGACGTCCGCCACCTTCTCGGCACGGATCGCCACGATCACCAGGTCGACCGTATCCGGCACCTCCCGGATCGTCGGGTACGCCGGGACTCCCTCGATCTCATCCGCCGAGGTATCCGCGTTCACCGCGTACATCCGCCCTGAGAACCCGCTGTCGCGCAGGTTCCGCAGCAGCGCGTTCCCGATCGTCCCTTCGCGCCGGCTCGCACCGATCACCGCGACGCTCGACGGCGTCAGCAGCCGCGCGATCGACAGCGCCTCGGAGCGCTGCTCACGCGCCTGCATCACCCCGAACGACGTGTCGGTCGGCGCGATGTCGAACTCGACCATGATCACGCCGTCCTCGAACTCGCGCGCGACCTTGTAGCCGGCCTCGGTGAAGACGGTGATCATCTTGCGGTTGTCCGGCAGCACCTCGGCGACGAAGTGCGCGATCCCGTTCTCCCGGGCCGCCTGGGCGAGGTGCTCGAGCAACAGTTGCCCGAGGCCCCGGCCCTGGTGCGCGTCCTCGATCAGGAACGCGACTTCCGCCGTACGGCGTCCGGTTCGTTCGTACCGGCCGACGCCGATCATTTCGTTGCCGACGGTCACGATCAGGGCCAGCCGGTCGTGGTAGTCGACCTGGGTGAATCGCGCCACATCACGATCCGACAGCTGCGGGTACGGCGCGAAGAACCGGTAGTACTTCGACTGCTCGGACACGCGTGCGTAGAACTCGACCAGCAGGTCGGCGTCGCTCGGCGTGATCGGCCGCAGGCGCGCTGTGGCGCCGTCGCGGAGCACCACGTCGGCCTCGAAGTCCACCGGATAATCGGCCGGGGCCTGCACGGCATACTGTGCAAGCTGTCCAGGCGACGTGTCATCCGGCGAGGTCACCCGGCCAGCGTACTCAACACAAGTCACGGGAGGCGGGGAATTTGGTCGCGCGGATCGCGCCAGTACTGGTGTTTCTGATCGCAGTGACCGTCATCGCCGAACTGGCCGACAAGGCCAAGGTCTTCGATGTGGCCGCTCGCGAGGCCGCGCACCTGGCTCGGGGCCGCGTCTGGCGACTCTGGTTGCTCGTGGTCGTGCTGGCGACCGGGCTGACGATCGTGCTGTCGCTCGACACCTGCGCGGTGCTGCTGACCCCGGTCGTGCTCGCGATGGCTCGCCAGCTCGACATCCCGCCGAAGCTGTTCGCGTTCACCACGGTCTGGCTGGCCGGTACGGCGTCCCTCCTGCTGCCCGTCTCGAACCTCACCAACCTCCTCGCGCTGCACCAGTTCCGCCTGCTGGACGTCTCGTACCTCTCGGTCAGCTGGCGACCCGCGATCGCCGCGATCGTGATCACGGTCGTCGTACTGGCCGTGCTGTTCCTCAAGGACCTCGGCCGCTCGTACGACGTACCGGCGGCTCCCGAGGTGGAGGACAAGGTGCTGTTCTGGACGTCGACCGCGGTCTGCGTGGCGCTCGGCCCGGCGTTCGTATCGGGGATCGAGGTCGCCTACCCGGCGAGCGTCGGCGCGCTCATCCTGGTCGTCGTTTTCGCGATTCGCCGTCGTAGTGAACTCCACTGGTCACTCATTCCGGCCAAGCTGGTCGTCGGCGTGGTCATTCTCTTCGCGGTGGTCGCGTTCCTGACCGACCACGGTCTGGAGGATCTCCTCCGACAGGTCGCCGGAACCACCTCTGACCTGCGCCTGAGCGCCACCGCAGCCCTCGGCGCCAACCTGTTCGACAACCTCCCCGCCTACCTGGCGATGGAACCGGTCGCCTCGGCCGACCCGCACCGGATGGCCGCCCTGCTGATCGGCGTCAACACCGGCTGCCTGCTCACCCTCTGGGGCTCCCTCGCCACCCTGCTGTGGCGAGCCCGCTGCAAGTCCGCCGGCGTCACCATCACCTGGTGGTCCTTCCTCTGGCGCGGCCTGATCCTCACCCCGCTCGTGGTGGCCGGCTCGGTCCTTGCCCTCTCGCTCTAGAGGTCGGGCTCCTTGCAGACCACGATCGAGTCGGGGCTGGTCTGCGTCGACACGACCTTGCCGTCGATGCGGATCGTGCAGGTGAGCGGGCCGACCAGACCCTCCGGCCGCCCGGCCGTCAGCCAGGCCCGCCGCGTCATCCACGAGTGGAAGGTCATCGACCAGGGCAGCGCGACCGGGTCCGGCCGGCCCCGCCCGGGATCGTCGTCGGTGACGTAGGAGATCCGCACCTGGGCCCCCGGCGGCCCGGTCAGCTCGTAGCTGACGTCCCGCTCGAGGTTGTTCTTCGCCCAGAAGTACATCCCGACGAGTCCGCCCACGACCAGCAGACCGAAAACGCCGACCACGGCCAGGACGACGTACGGGAGCCGGGACCGGCGAGAAGTGGTGCTCATGGAGCCGTTGTACCGGGCAGGTAGGTCAGGCGACGTTTACCGATTGGTAGGCGATGGGCAATCATGCGGGCATGAGCGAAGTCGAGAGCACCGAGCAGAGCACGGCGGATGTGACGCGCGAGTTCCGGACGGCGCGGGACTTCCTGATTGCCTACCGCGAGGACTACGAGACGGCGTACCGGGAGTTCAAGTGGCCGGAGTTCGAGCGGTTCAACTGGGCGCGGGACTGGTTCGACGCGCTGGCGGTCGAGCAGGCCGAGGTGGCGGCGCTGACGATCGTCGAGGAGGACGGTGAGGTCAACTCGCGGACGTACGCCGAGCTGGCCGAGCGCTCCCGCAAGTTCGCCGGCTGGCTGACCCAGGCCGGGGTGAAGCCCGGTGACCGCGTGCTGATCGTGCTCGGCAACGTCGTACCGCTGTGGGAGACGATGCTCGGCTGTATCCGCGCCGGTGTGGTGATGATCCCCGCGACGACGCTGCTCACCGATGCCGACCTCGCCGACCGGATTGCCCGCGGCAACGTTCGCGCGGTGGTCACCGCCAGTGCCGAGACCAGCCGGTACGCCGGGATCGCGGACGACTGCATCCGTGTCGCCGTCGGTGACCCGGTCGAGGGCTGGCTGCACTACGACGAGTGCGAGCAGTACGACGGTCCCGTGCCCGATGTGGACACCGCGGCCGACGACTCGCTGCTGCTGTACTTCACCTCCGGTACGACGAGTGAGCCGAAGCTGGTCGAGCACACGCAGGTCAGCTACCCGGTCGGCCACCTCTCGACCATGTACTGGATCGGCCTCCAGCCCGGTGATGTCCATCTGAACGTCTCGTCGCCCGGCTGGGCCAAGCACTCATGGAGCAACGTCTTCGCCCCGTGGAACGCCGGCGCGACCGTCTTCCTCTACAACTACACACGCTTCGACGCGGAGAAGATGCTGCGCGTTCTGCAGACGTACGGCGTGACCACGTTCTGCGCGCCGCCGACGGTCTGGCGGATGCTCATCCAGGCTGATCTGTCCGCGGTCGAGGTCGCGATCCGCGAGTGCATCTCGGCCGGTGAGCCGCTCAACCCCGAGGTGATCGAGCAGGTTCGCAATGCCTGGGGCATCACCATCCGCGACGGCTACGGGCAGACCGAGACGACCGCGCAGATCGGCAACCCGCCCGGTCAGCCGGTGAAGCTCGGTTCGATGGGCCGGCCGCTGCCCGGATACGCGATCGCGCTGGTCGACCCGAGCACCGACGAGATCGGCGACGACGGCGAGATCTGCATCGAGCTCGCTCCCCCGCCGGTTCCGTTGATGCGCGGCTACCGCGACGCCGAGGAGCTGACCGCCGAGGCGACCCGCGGCGGTTTCTACCACACCGGCGATGTCGCCAGCCGCGACGAGGACGGCTACATCACGTACGTCGGCCGGTCGGACGACGTGTTCAAGGCGAGCGACTACCGGATCTCGCCGTTCGAACTCGAATCGGTCCTGATCGAGCACCCGGCCGTCGCCGAGGCCGCGGTCGTCCCGTCGCCGGATCCCGTCCGGCTGGCGGTGCCGAAGGCGTACGTCGTACTGGCTGCCGGCCACGAGCCCACGCGCGAGCTCGCCGCGGAGATCCTGCAGTTCTGCCGCGAGCACCTCGCGCCGTACAAACGGATCCGGCGGATCGAGTTCGCGGACCTGCCGAAGACGATCTCCGGCAAGATCCGCCGCGTCGAGCTGCGCACCGACGAGGCAGCCAAGACCAGCCGCGGCGAACACGCCTACGACGAGGCCGACTTCCGCGACGCCTGACGGAAGGGCACCTCGCAGCCGATCCGGAGGTGGTCCAATGTGCAGATGTCATTCCACCCGGGGCTCGGCCTCTCAGCAGTCGCGGTGTTGCCGTTGCTGATCCTGATCGGCGTCGCCGGTTCCCGGTACGCCGGACTTCGGCACGACAAGGGGATCGTCACCGCCGCGCTGCGCGCCGTCGTCCAGCTGGCGGCCGTCGGGCTCGTGGTCGGGTTCGCGCTGCAGCACACGCTCGGGGCGATCGGCTTCGTGCTGCTGATGTTCGGTGTCGCGACGTTCACCAGCACGCGCCGGCTGCACCAGACGGCGGTGATTCCGCATCAGTGGATGTACTGCGGTGCCGCGATCGGGGCCGGTGCGTTGACCGTGCTGTTGCTGATCATCGTGCCGGGTGTGGTGCCGCGGAACCCGGCCACGATCCTGCCGATGGGCGGCATCATCGTCGGCGGCGCGATGACCGCCACCACGCTCGCCGGCCGCCGGATGCTGAGCGAGTACGGCACCCGGTTCGGCGAATTCGAGGCCGGCCTGTCGATCGGCCTGCTCCCCCGCGACGCCTTCAAACTCGTCGTCGGCCCGGTCGCCGGCGACGCCCTGCTCCCGGCCCTCGACCAGACCCGGACCGTCGGGCTCGTCTCCCTGCCCGGCGCCTTCGTCGGCATGGTCCTCGGCGGCGCCTCCCCCGCAGCGGCGGCGGCACTCCAGCTCGTCGTCCTGATCGGCCTGATCGCCGCCGAAACGATCGCCATTCTGATGATCACCGAGCTGCTCTCCCGCGCACAGCTTCCGGACGGGCGTACGGTTTCCTCATGACCGACAACAACATCTTCACCAAGATCGACGCCCTCGTGGCCGAGGAGCACGAGCTCCGCAGCAAGCACGCGGCCGGCGAGATCGGCGACGGCGAGGAGCGCGACCGCCTCAAGGCCCTCGAGGTCGAGCTCGACCAGTGCTGGGACCTGCTGCGCCAGCGCCGCGCCAAGCGCGAGTTCGGCGAGGACCCCGACACCGCCGAGGCCCGTCCCGCCTCGACCGTCGAGGGCTACCTCAACTGACTAGAAGCCCCGGAGTTTGTCCGGGGTGATGCGGATGATCACCGAGTACTCCGAGTGGAACTGCTCGGTGGTCATCCCGAGGCCGACGATGTCGTCGCCGTACTTGGTGTTGTAGATCGCGACCACGTCCGCGGGCAGCGGCTCGGTGTCGATGGCCGCCGTACCGGAGATGACGCCGACGTCGCCGCCGCCGTGGGTCGCGTTGAAGTTCACGCTGACCTGGGGGTGCGACGTGATGTTGTGCAGCTTGGCCTTGTGGCGCTGGCTGGCGATCAGGATCTCGTCGTCGTGCCAGAGGAACCAGACCGGGTTCGGTGCCGGCGTCCCCGACCGGCCGACGGTGGTCAGCCAGACCACTCGCTCGTCTGCCAGCTGCTGCGCGATCCGCTTGCCGAAGTTTGTGGACGTGTCGATCGAGAACATTCACGAGCCCCTAGGTCGTCACGAAGGACCGAGACGACCCCACTCGATGGCCGGGCAGTGGTTCATCACCATGGTGAGTCCCGCGGCCGTCGTACGCGTGTAGGCGTCCTGGTCCACTACACCCAGCTGAAACCACACCGCGCGCACATTGATTCCCACCGCCTGGTCCGCGATCTCACCGGCCAGCTCGGACCGCACGAACACGTCCACACAGTCCACCGGGAACGGGATCTCGGCCAGACTCGCGTACCCCTGCTCACCGTGCACGGTCTCGGCCGACGGGTGCACCGGCACGATCCGTTTACCGTGCGACTGCAGGAACCGCGCCACGCCGTACGCCGCTCGCTCGGTGTTGTTCGACAGCCCGACCACGGCCCACGTGTCGCAGTCCGCCAAGATCTTCCGGATATCCGCGTCCATGCTTCAAGCGTCCCTCAGCCACGCAAATACGTGAGTACGGCGGACACCCGGCGATCGAGTCCGTCGTCCAGCTGCAGCTTGGCGAAGATGTTGCCGACATGCTTCCGGACGGCGGCCTCGCTCACCACGAGCTGTTCGGCGATCGCCCCGTTGACGCGCCCCTCGGCCATCAGTGCCAGCACCTCGAGCTCCCGTGGAGTCAGTGCCGAGAGCGGACCGTCGTTCCGGCGTCGCGCCAGCAGCTGGCGAACCACTTCAGGGTCGACCACGGTTCCGCCCGAGGCGACGCGATCGAGCGACTCGAGGAACTCGGCGACGTGACCGACCCGGTCCTTCAGCAGGTACCCGATCCCGCCGGTCGTTGACTCGAGCAACGACGACAGATACGCGTCGGCGACGTACTGGGAAAGCACCAGGATCCCGATCGCCGGGAACTCGGCCCGGATCGCGGCCGCGGCCCGCAGTCCCTCGTCGCTGTGCCCGGGCGGCATCCGTACGTCGGTGATCACGAGGTCAGGCGGTTCCTTACGGACCACGGCCAGCAGTGTGTCCCCGTCGCCGACGGTGTCGCGAACCTCGTGCCCGGCCCGATCCAGAATGCTGGCCAGTCCCTCGCGCAACAGCAGCGAGTCTTCGGCCAGCACGATGCTCAGTCGCCGAGTCGGCACGGGCACTCCATTCGCAGTCGAGTAGGCCCACCAGGTGGGCTGTCGACCACGAGTGTGCCGCCCAAGGCGTCCAACCGGGTCACCAGGCCGGTCAATCCGCTCCCCGCACCGACCGTCGCGCCGCCGATCCCGTCGTCGGTGATCGTGACGACCAACTGCTGCCCCTCCACTTGGCCGACCACGGAGCAGGTCTGCGCCTGCGCGTGCTTCGCGACGTTCGCCAGCGCCTCACTGACCACGAAGTACGCCGCAGCCTCGATCGGCGGCGGCAGTCGGATCGCCAGCGGAATCGACACCGAGACCGGCATCGGGCTGCGGTCGGCGACCTCGCGAATCGCGGCTTCCAGCCCGTGGTCGATCAGCACTCGCGGATGGATCCCCCGAACCGCCTCCCGCAGGTCAGCCAGCGCTGCCTCAGCCTCCGAGTGCGCCTTCACCACCAGCCGCCGGCCCTCCCCCTCGGGCAGATCCAGCTCGGCGAGCCCCAGCGTCATGGTCAGCCCGACCAACCGCTGCTGTACGCCGTCGTGCAGGTGCCGCTCGATCCGGGCGCGTTCGGTCTCGAACGCGTCGACCAGATCCAGCCGGGAGCGGCGCAGCTCGGCCACATTCCGTTGCAGCTCCTCCTGCCGCGGGCCAAGCATCGCCTTCGCCAACGACGCCTGCGTAGCGGCGACGACTCCGATCAGATACGAGCTGATCACATAGAACGGCGGACCGAACGCGACCAGGAACAGGACACCCTCACCCGTAGTGTCCAGCGTCCACGGCCCCATTCCCATCGTGTCGTTCGTCGCGAGCACCGGCGCGAACAGAGTGACGCCGAGCACCGTGGCGCAGCCCCCAGCGAACCCCAAGCTCACCAGCCAGGTCAGCGTGCCGAGCAGGAACCCGTATCCGAGTGCCCGCAACGACGCCTGCTCGCGGCGGCGGTACCGCAGCCGCTCTCGCAATGACAGCCGCAGCGGCATCGCTGCGTGCGGACTGCTGATGCCGTCGAGCAGCATGAGTCGGGCCCGCCTGCGCTCGACCCAGCCGACCAGCGCTCCGAGCAGCGGGAACGCGGTCATCATCAGGACGCCGATGATCAGCGGGCTGAGTACCACGCTGACCCCGGCCGCGATCAGCAAGATCGTGATCGTGATCGGGCCGGTCACCACCGACGTGAACAGGTAGGCGTAGCTGCGCCACGGCCATGACGACAGCAGATAGCGCGGTGACGCCAGCGCTGCCCAGCCCGTCCTCGGTTTCTCCACCCGATCAACCCTAGATCCCGGCCAGGCTCCTGGACGGTAGCGTGCGCGCTACTCGCAGACTCCCTTCTGAGCCAGGGCAAAAGGGCGTACTGAACGGTTGGCTGGTCTCATGACCGCAATCGCGCCCTCGTACCCGAACGTCGTACCGGAGAATGCTCCGGCCCTGGTGCTCGACGGGATCACCAAGACCTACCGTTCCAAGGCCGGCGGGGTCGATGCCCTGCGGGGCGTCACCTACCACTTCCCGCGCGGGTCGTTCACCGCGGTGATGGGTGCGTCCGGCTCGGGCAAGTCGACGTTGCTGCAGTGCGCGGCCGGACTCGATCAGCCCACGACCGGCGTCGTCGTCCTCGGCGGTGTGCAGCTCAACGGGCTCGGTGAGGTCGAGCTGACCAAGCTGCGTCGCCAGGAGATGGGGTTCGTCTTCCAGGCGTACAACCTGCTGCCGTCGCTGACCGTGTACGACAACGTGGCGCTGCCGCTCCGCCTGACCGGCAAGCGACCACAGCGCGCCGAGATTCACGCCGTACTGGAGCAGGTCGGGCTGGGCGACAAGGTCAAGCGACGGCCGGCCGAGCTGTCCGGTGGACAGCAGCAGCGAGTCGCGATCGCTCGCGCGCTGGTCACCAAGCCGTCGGTGTTCTTCGCCGACGAACCGACCGGCGCACTCGACAGCAACAGCAGCCGGCAGGTGCTCAGCTTGTTGCGCGAGGCAACGGATCGGGCCGGCCAGACGGTCGTCATGGTCACGCACGATCCGGTCGCCGCGGCGTACGCCGAGCGCGTGGTCTTCCTCTCCGACGGCCTGATCGCAGGTCAGCTCGACCGCGCTACGCCAGGTCAGATCGCCGCTGCCATGAGTGATCTGGAGCGCTGATGTTCTTCATCAGCCGGCAGACAGTGGGACGGCACAGGCACCTGTACGCCGGTTCGTTCGTGGCACTCGCAGTCGGGGTGCTCCTGCTCGGGTTGGCGGCGAATGCGACCGCGGCCACCGTCGCTTATCACGGCTCGCCGCTCGCCAGCATCACCGTCAGCACCTTGGGCGACGCCGACTCGACACCGCGGCCGGTGAAGGTACCGGTGTCCGGTGCGGACGTGTCCGGGCTCCAGGTCGTGCTCAGCATGGTCGGCACGATCAGCGGGTTCATCACAATCTTCGTCATCGCGAGCACCTTCGCGTTCGCGGTCGCCTCGCGGCGGCGAGAGCTCGGACTGCTGCGCTTGATCGGTGCGACGCCGCGGCAGGTACGCCGGATGATCCTCGGTGAGGCCCTCGTCGTCGCGCTCGCGGCCTCACTCACCGGTGCACTCCTGGCCCAGCTCACGACTCAGTTCCTGCTCAGCCAAGCGTCGTACACGGAACTTGCGCCGGTGAAACTGGAGCCCGCATCGCCATGGGCGCCGTTGGCGATCGCGGTGGGGATCGGGCTGGTGGTCGCGATGCTGGGCGCACGGTCTGCGGCCCGCCGGGCTGGTCGCGTGGGACCGATCGACGCGCTGCGGGAATCCGCACTCGAGTCGGGGCGGATCGGTCCGGTGCGAGTGATCTTCGGGCTGCTGTTCTTGGCCGGGTCGATCACGATGCTCGCGCTGATCCGGCCGTCGAGCGGTGACGGCGTCGTACCGCTGGCGATGTTCACGCCGATGATCCTGGTGATCGCGTTGACGCTGCTGGCGCCCCTCGTCGTACCGCTCCTCGGGCGGTTGTGGGCGATCCCGCTGGTCGCCTGGACCAGCGTGACCGGCCGGCTCGCCCGCAGCAACGTGACCGCGACGCCACGCCGGAGCGCCGCACTGGCTGCGCCGATCCTGGCCATCTCGGCCATCGCTGGGTCGATGGTGCTCAGCCTGAGCTTCGCCGCCGACAGCGCGGTCGCCACCATCCGTGACACGCTTCGCGCCCCGATCGTCGTGAACGCCGACAGCATGCCCGCAGTCCCAGGCGTCGGCGTGGTGGACGCCGCACTGCCGACGCAGTTCGTACGGGCGAGCGCCGAGGACGCTGATCTGGAAGACGCCGAAGGCATCGATCCTGCGATCGCGTCTCAGACCCGGCAGCTCACACCGCTGTCCGGCGATCTCAGCCAGCTCACCGGAAACACCGTGGTGATCAACAAGGAGACGGCCGGCCTCGAGCACTACAAGGTTGGCGACGAGGTTCCGGTGACGTTCCTGGACAAGGTCGCCGTCAAGCTGCGGGTCGTCGCGATCGTGCCGGATGGCTTCGGTGTGAACCCGAGCTTCCTGCTGCCCCTCGACCTCGTCCGGCAGCACGCACCGGACGCCAAGCCCGCGCAGCTGTTCGTGCAACCCGCGCCAGGGGTCGACCCGGCGGAACTCGTGACCCGGATCGACAACGCCGTACTGGCCCCTGCTTGGGAGGCTGAGCAAGGCGAAGGCGTCCGCAAGGGCAATCAGCTCGGGCTGATCCTGCTGCTCGGGCCGGCCGCCCTCTACAGCGCGATCGCGATCGCCAACACGCTGCTGATGGGCAGCCTGCAACGGCGCCAGGAGTTCGTCACCTCCCGCCTGCTCGGTGCGACACCGAACCAGATCCGCCGGATGGTCCTGTGGGAGTCGTCACTGGTCGGAATGGTCGCGCTCAGCCTCGGTACGGCGATCACCGTGACGGTCGGGATCCTCATCCGGCACGCGATGACCGCGGGCGTTCCCGACGTACCGGTGACCGTCCCCTGGGGTGTCCTGCTGGGCATCGCCGCACTTTGTCTGACCCTCGCGGTAGGGTCCGCCTTGGCTCCGACCACCTTCGTACTGCGGGTCGTGAGCCGGGAAACTGTCGTTCACCAGCGACAATAGGATCTCCGTTCGACCGAGGAGTAGTTCAGCCCGCATGGCACGCCGTTCGAGTACCACCGCCGAGCCCGAAGATTTCGAGGAGCGCATCCTCGACGTCGATGTCTCCGACGAGATGCGCACCAGCTTCCTGGAGTACGCCTACTCGGTGATCTACTCCCGGGCGCTGCCGGACGCTCGGGACGGGCTCAAGCCGGTCCAGCGGCGGATCCTGTTCTCGATGGCGGAGAACAACATCCGCCCCGACCGCGGCCATGTGAAGTCGGCCCGCGTCGTCGGTGAAGTCATGGGTAAGTACCACCCGCACGGCGACGGCGCGATCTACGACGCCCTGGTCCGGACCGCACAGCCGTGGTCGATGCGGCTGCCGCTGATCGACAGCCACGGAAACTTCGGCTCGCTCGACGACGGCCCGGCCGCGATGCGGTACACGGAGTGCCGGATGGCGCCGTCCGCGATCGCGATGACCAGCGGCCTGGACGAGAACGTCGTCGACTTCCGGCCGAACTACGACGGCCGCGAGGAAGAGCCGTCGGTGCTGCCGGCCGCCTTCCCGAACCTGCTGGTCAACGGCGCCACCGGGATCGCGGTCGGCATGGCCACGAACATGGCCCCGCACAACCTGGTCGAGGTGATCCAGGCGCTGCGGCACCTGATCAAGAAGCCGGACGCCGACCTCGACGACCTGATGCGGTTCATCCCCGGGCCGGACCTGCCGACCGGCGCCAAGATCGTCGGCCTGGAAGGCATCAAGGACGCCTATGCCACCGGTCGCGGCAGCTTCAAGATGCGCGCCACCGCCCGGATCGAGAACGTCACCCCGCGCCGCAAGGGCATCGTGGTCACCGAGCTGCCGTACACGGTCGGCCCGGAGAAGGTGATCGAGAAGATCAAGACGCTGGTCCAGGCCAAGAAGCTGCAGGGCATCGCCGACGTCAAGGACCTGACCGACCGCACCCACGGCACCCAGCTGGTGATCGAGGTCAAGAACGGCTTCGTGCCCGAGGCGTTGCTGGAGCAGCTCTACAAGCTCACCCCGCTCGAGGACTCGTTCTCGATCAACGCGGTCTGCCTGGTCGACGGCCAGCCCCGCACGCTCGGCCTGAAGACGCTGCTGGAGGTCTACCTCGAGCACCGGTACGACGTCGTCCGCCGGCGCAGCGAGTTCCGCCGCCAGAAGGCCCAGGACCGGCTGCACATCGTCGACGGCCTGCTGATCGCGATCCTCGACATCGACGAGGTCATCCAGATCATCCGCACCAGCGACGACGCCGCCGCCGCCCGGACCCGGTTGATCGACATCTACGACCTGTCCGAGGTCCAGGCCAACTACATCCTGGACATGCCGCTGCGCCGGCTGACCAAGTTCTCCAAACTCGAGCTGGACACCGAGAAGGCCGAGCTGGAGCGCGAGATCGAGCGGCTGAGCGCGATCCTCGACGACCCGGCGCTGCTGAAGAAGACGGTCGGCGACGAGCTGGCCGAGGTCGCCAAGACCTACGGCACCCCGCGCCGCACCGTGCTGCTCGAGTCGTCGGGGGCGACCAAGACCGCGGCCGTGCCGCTCGAGGTCACCGACGACCCGTGCTGGATCCTGATGAGCTCGACCGGGCTGCTGGCCCGCACCAACGGGGTCGAGCCGTTCGGGTCCGGCGAGAACCGCGCGAAGCACGACGCGATCGTCTCCGCGATCAAGAGCACCGCCCGCGGTCAGTACGGACTGATCACCACCGCCGGCCGGCTGATCCGGCTCGACTCGCTCGACCTGCCCGCCGTACCGACGACGGCCGCGGCGCCCAACCTGCAGGGTGGCGCACCGATCGCCGAGTTCGTCTCGCTGGAGCCGGGTGAGAAGGCGCTCGCCCTGACCACGATGGATCCCGAGTCCATCGGTGTCGCTCTCGGTACGGCGACCGGCGTCGTGAAGCGCGTCGTACCGGATCACCTGAGCAACCGCGATGCCTGGGAGATCGTCCGGCTGAACGACGGTGACGAGGTGGTCGGCGCCGTCGAGCTCACCACGGGTGAAGAAGAGCTGTGCTTCGTCACCTCGGATGCCCAACTGCTGCACTTCCCCGCTTCCGCGGTCCGGCCGCAGGGCCGCACCGCCGGCGGTATGGCCGGCGTCCGGCTCGCCGGCGGCGCGAAGGTGGTCTTCTTCGGAGCCGTCGAGCCTGGTCGCGAGGCGCAGGTCGTCACGATCGCCGGCTCGAACTCGGCGCTGCCGGGCACCGAGGTCGGCGCGGTCAAGGTGACGCCCTTCAGCGAGTACCCGGGCAAGGGTCGTGGGACCGGCGGTGTGCGCTGCCAGCGACTGCTCAAGGGTGAGGACGGGCTGCTGCTCGCCTTCATCGGCGCGGCCCCGGTCAAGGCCAGCGCGAACAGTGGCGCACCGGTGGACCTGCCGCCGATCGACCCGCGGCGCGACGGTTCCGGCGTGCCGGTGGCCCAACCGATCGCGGCTCTGGCCGCCGAGCTGGCAGGCTGACCCCATGAAGAGACTCGTCGCGCTCGGCGCGGTGCTCGTGCTGGCCCTGGTCGGCTGCAGTGACAAGAAGGATTCCGGCGGTGGCGCGACGAAGTCCGACGACGCCGCCGCCCAGCTCACGACCGCGAAGAAGGCAATCGACGACGCGTCCAGCGTCCACATCGTGCTGACCGGCCGTGATCTGCCGGACAGCGCGCAGACACTGGCCAGCGGCGATGGCGTGGCCACCCACGCACCGGCCTTCAAGGGCAAGCTCACGATCCGGACCGGCGGTGCGCCGATCGACTCCGAGGTCGTTGCCGTCGACAAGAAGGTCTACGCCAAGCTGCCGTTCACCGGCCAGTTCGTCGAGCTCACGCCCGACCAGCTGACCGGCTTCGGCGCTCCGGACCCGGCGATCCTGCTGGACCCGGCCAAGGGCCTGACCTCGGTGCTGCCGGCGCTGAAGAACCCGCAGGTGAAGGGTGACACCCGCGACGGCGCCAAGGTGCTGACCGAGATCACCGGGTCGGTTCCGGGCAAGTCGCTGCAGGGGATCTTTCCGAAGGCACCCGCCGACCAGGACTTCCCGAGCAGCTTCAAGCTCGACAAGGATTCCAAGCAGCTGGTCTCGGCGACGATCTCCGGCCCGTTCTACGACGGCGCCACCAGCAGCTACGACGTCACCTTCGACAAGTACGGCGAACAAGTCACGATCACCAAGCCGTAGTGAGCAGCCCAGTGAGCTCCCCGGCGGCCGCCCGGCCGAGAGCACAGCTCACGCTCGCGTCGATCGCGGTCGCCTTCGCGGCCGCCGACACGTACGTCGTCGTCCTCGCGCTGCCCGATCTGATGTCCGGGATCGGGCTGTCCGCGGACCAGTTGCAGCGAGCTGCACCGATCATCTCCGGGTTCCTGCTCGGCTACATCGCCGTCCTGCCGCTGATCGGCCGGATCGCGGATGTCGCCGCGCGGACCCCGGTGCTGGTCGGCGCCCTGATGTTGTTCGCGGTCGGTTCGCTGATCACGGCAGCGGCGTACGACCTGCCGTCCGCGGTAACCGGTCGGTTTCTTCAGGGTGTGGGCGGTGGTGGGCTCGTCCCAGCCACGCTCGCGTTGGTCGCTGACCTCTGGCCGGCCGAGCGACGCGGATTGCCGCTGGGAGTGGTCGGCGCAGTCCAGGAGCTCGGTTCGGTTCTCGGCCCGCTGCTGGGCGCCGCCGTACTGGCTGTGGCCGACTGGCGATACATCTTCTGGCTGAACCTGGTCGTCGCCGTAGTCCTCGCGGTCTTGCTACGCGGCGCTCGCCGACCACCGCTCTCAGCCGCAGTCGGCCTCCTGGCGGCCGTCGCACTTGGTCTCACCCTGACCGTTCCACAACGACTAGCCACCGACGTCACCCTTGGCCTGCCCTTCGTACCGTTCACCGGTACGTCGAGGTTGCTCACGCCGATCGGGGTCGCGGCTCTCGTCCTGGGTCTGCTCTGGGCTGCTCTGGCACTGCGGCGGTCGCAGGTAGTTGCCCTGCTCAAGCAGGTGGATCTCCCAGGCGCACTCCTGCTCGCGCTCGCGCTCTCTGGCGTGGTTCTCGCTTTCGCCACCGCGGATCCCGAGCGCGAACTCATGTCGCCCGCCGGCCCTTGGCTTCTCGTCGGAGCCGCTGTCTTCACGGTCGCCTTCATCGCTTGGCAGCGTCGGACGCCTCGAGCGATCGTTCCGCCGGGTCTTCTCACCGCGCGGCCGGCCTGGGGTTCGCTCGTGGTCAGCTTCCTGGTCGGTTGTGCGTTGATTGCCGCGCTGGTCGACGTACCGGTGTTCGCCCGGACCACGCAGGGTGGCGGGCAGCTCGAAGCGGCGCTGGTGCTCGTGCGATTCTTGATCGCGTTGCCGGTTGGTGCGGTGGTCGGCGGGTGGCTCACCAGGCGCTACGGGCTCGGGCTGATCACCGGCGCCGGACTGGCACTGGCCGGGGCGATGTTCGTGGTGATGGCGTTCTGGAGCCGCCACGCCCTCGACCACTTCGCGGCGACCGTCGTACTGCTCCTGTGTGGTTTCGGATTCGGGCTGGCGCTGTCACCGGTCAACACGGCGGTCCTCGGCGCGACTCCCCCGGCACACCACGGTCTGGTCAGCGCGCTGGTGGTCGTCGCGCGCATGGTCGGCATGCTCGTCGGCGTGTCGGCCCTGACCGCGATCGGGCTCCGGCGCTACTTCTCGATCGTCGACGACGTACCGTCACCGAACGAACTCTGTCCGACCGCACCCGCCTCGTGCCGGCCGTTCATCGACGCGCTCCGCGACGCGGCCATTTCACAATCGCACGCGATCTTCGCCGGGGCCGCCGTCTGCGCGTTCCTGGCGGCGATCCTGGCGGTCGCCCTGCTCGGCCGACGTGGCTTTGTGCACACTTAATGGTCAGTGCAAGGAACTGAGGCCTGCCTAACCTACAGTGGTGCTGTGAGAGTTCCACCCGACGCGACCAGTCGGCCAGGTCTGTGCTCGACCTACTGCCGCCAGCTCCTCGAGCCGCTCGAGGGCTCTGCCATTGTCGCGAGTGGCTGGGTCGTCCTGGAACAACCCGGTCCCTGGGGCGCCGATGCCGTCATCAACAGTCACCTGGACCCTGAGTTCGGCAGCCGGTTCGATGCCGAATGCAAGAAGGTCGACGTCCGCTTCGGCCTGATCAGGACGCCGGGCCGGCATTCGTTCCCCGCCAATCACGCCCAGCAGGTGTACGTCGCTTCCACCGTGCCCGGCAAGATGTTCCTGCTCAGCGCACACCTGACGGATCCCGAGGCCCTCAGCGGGCTGGATCTCGGCGCGATCGCCCGCGGCGACCGCGCGGCTGTCGACGCGTCGCTGCCCGGCCTGGTGCCGGTCCACGAGCCGGTCATGCTGGTGTGCACCAACGGCAAGCGCGACGAGTGCTGCGCGATCCTCGGCCGCCCGCTGGTCAACGCGCTCGCCACGGCCGCGCCCGGCCGGGTCTGGGAGGCGAGCCACCTGGGTGGCCACCGCTTCTCCCCCACGGCCGTGCTGCTACCGTCCGGCACGATGCATGGTCACCTCAACGCCAAGACCGCCCTCGATGTGCTGGCGGCCGCTGACAACGGGGATACTCTGCTGACCGGTCTGCGCGGCCGCACGACCTGGACGAAACGCGGTCAGGCCGCGGAGATCGCCGTCCGCCAGCAAACTGGTGAACTCTCGCTGGACGCCCTCACCGTCGCGGGCGAAGACCTAGAATCCGTGACAGTGTGGCATCGCGACGGGCGGTCCTGGACCGTACCGGTGACCAGTGCACCCGCCGATCCACCTCGTCCGGAGTCCTGTGGAAAGGAGCCGTTCGCGATGTCGATCCTGAAGGCCGGAACTCCAGTGCTTGTGCCGAGTGCCGTCCGATGACCCCCGGTTTCGAAGACCTGCTCGCTGCCAACGCCGAGTACGCCGCCGATTTCCACTACGGCGGCTTCGACGGCATCGCCCACGCCGGAGTCGGTGTGGTCACCTGCATGGACTCGCGGATCCCGCCGCTCGAACTGCTCGGCCTCAAGCCGGGTGACGCCAAGGTGCTGCGCAGTGCCGGCGGCCGGGTCACCGAGATCACCCTGACCGGGCTCGTGCTCGGCGTGAACCTGCTCGGCATCCGCCGGATCATGGTCATCCCGCACACCCGCTGCGCGATGGCGGCGATGTCCGAGGACGAGCTGCGCGCCAAGGTCGAGAAGGCCGCCGGCAAGCCCGCCGGTTACCTGCCGATCAACGTCATCCCCGACCAGCTCGAAGCGCTCCGCCACGACGTCACGGCGGTCCGCGAGCACCCCCTCGTCGGCCCCGAGATCCTCGTCGGCGGCTTCATGTACGACGTCGACACCGGACTGCTGACCCAGCACGTCTGACTCCCCCGAAGGCGCCGGCCCCTGGTCGGCGCCTTTCTTCTTGACACCGTTTTACCCAGTCGGATAACTTTTATCCATGCGGATAAAACAAGGCGAGGCGCTGGATCGCACCGGCAGTACGGCGGCGCGCCGCGACCAGATCGTGGCAGCGACGATCGCCGTACTGGCCGAGCGCGGTTTCGCGGCGACGTCGTACGACGCGATCTGTGCGGTGGCCGGACTGAGCAGCAAGCGGCTGATCTCGTACCACTTCAAGACCAAGGACGAACTGCTGGCCGAGGTCTTGCACCGGGTGACGGCCGACGCGGCCGAGGTGATGCGGCCGGCGATCGAGGCTGCCGACGGACCCGCAGGGAAGCTCGCGGCCTACATCCGGTCGAACGTCGAGTTCGTCGCGGCCCGGCCGGACCACGTGCGGGCGGTGCAGCAGATCGTGTTCGGAGCGGCCGCCGTACCGGGCGAGGAGGCCGACGGCGCGGTGGCGCGGCTGGTGACGTTGTTCGACGACGGGCAGCGGCTCGGCGACTTCCGGTCATTCGACTCGCCGCTGATGGCGGTCACGCTGCGCGCGGCGATCGATGCCGTGGCCGGCCGAGTGATCGCCGGGGCCGACCCCGAGCTGTGCGCCCGTGAACTGATCGACCTCTTCGATCGTGCGACCTGGAAGGATGCATGATGTCTGCCGCTCTCGAGAGCAAGCCGAAGGCCCGCTGGGGCGCAGTCCTCGCGCCGGTGCTGATCGACCTCGTCGTCCCGTTGCTGATCTTCTACGGCCTGCGCCAGGCCGGTGTCGGCGTCGTCGGCGCCACCATCGCCGGATCCGTCATCCCGGCCGTCCGGACCGTGCACGGAGTAGTCAAGGGCAAGCCGGACTGGATGGCCGTCTTCATGCTGGTGGCACTGGCGGTCGGCACGATCGCCTCACTGGCCATGCACAGCCCGCGGATGCTGCTCGCCAAGGACGGCGTGATCACCGCGATGTGCGGCGGGTGGCTGCTGGCCACCGTCGTGGTCGGCAAACCGCTGCTGCTGGCCATCGGCCGCGGCATCGCCGAAGCCAAGCGAGGCAAGGGCGGTGGCGAAGTGTGGGCCGGCCGCTGGGACCGCGAACCTGGCTTCCGGCACGGACTCAAGCTGATCACGGCGGTCTGGGGCGTCGGGCTCGTACTCGACGCTGTCGTCCGGGTGGCCATCGCCTTCACGCTCCCCCTGGACGCCGTACCGGGCGTGACGACCGTGCAGTGGATCGTCGTGTTCGCCGGTCTCTACCTGTTCATGTTCTGGTACTCGCGCAAGAACGACCTGCTCGCATGAGCGACGTACTGGTCGTAGGCGCGGGGCCGACCGGGTTGCTCTTGGCATCGGAGTTGGTGCTGGCGGGAGCATCCGTCGTACTGGTGGACAAGAGGCTGGAGCGGTCTGGGCAGTCGAAGGCGCTGTCGTTGCAGCCGCGGTCGGTGGAGGTGCTGCACTCGCGCGGCCTGCTCGAGCCGCTGCTGGCTGAGGCTCGTGAGCTGCCAGGTGGTCATTTTGCTGGGCTGCCGCTGGACTACGGCTCCTGGAACACGCCGTTCCCGTATCAGCTCGGCATTCCACAGCTGCGGATCGAGCAACATCTTGAGGATCACCTGGCTCGGCAGGGCGTCGTCGTACGGCGGGGTCTGGAGCTGACCGGGCTTGAGCAGTCGGCGGATGGGGTGGCTGCTGCCTTTGCGGACGGTACGACGATCCACACGGACTGGGTGGTCGGGTGCGACGGCGCTCGGAGTGCGGTGCGTGAGCTGAGCGGTATCGGATTCCCAGGCCGGGACGGGCGGTTCAGCGCTGTTGTCGCCGACGTAGTGCTCGACGGCGTCCGGGAGGACTGGCAGCTGCCGAAGCTGGAGCCACGGGACGGCGCGGTGCTGACGATGGTCCCGCTCGGCGGAGGGGTTGAGCGGGTCCTGTTCACCGGCCCTGAGCAGCAAGGGCTGCCCAAGGACCAGTCGGTCAGCCACGACGAGGTGGCTGCGGCCCTCAGCGGCTGGTACGGCGATCACGTCGTACTGCGTGAGGTCCGCTACGCCTCCAGGTTCACCGATGCGGTGCGCCAGGCGGACCGGTATCGGGAGGGCCGGGTCTTCGTGGCCGGCGACGCTGCCCACATCCACTCGCCGACTGGCGGCCAGGGTATGAACCTGGGGTTGCAGGACGCGTTCAACCTCGGCTGGAAGCTCGGAGCCGTCATCCGCGGCGACTCGCCGGAGTTGCTGCTCGACAGCTACCACTCTGAGCGGCATCCAGCTGGTGCAGCGGTGTTGGCGAACACTCGCGCGCAAGGCGTGCTGATCGTCCCGGACGACGACGTCACCTGCCTGCGCGAGACCTTCGCCGACCTCCTCCACCTTCCGCAGGTCAACCATCAGCTGGCAGGTGTCATCTCCGGCCTGGCTGTCTCCTACTCCCCCGGCAACCATCCACTGGTCGGCCACCGGATGCCTGACCTGAAGCTGCCCAACGGCTCCACCGTCATGCAGGAGCTGAGGCGCGGCCGGACCATCGTGGTCGAGCCGTCCGATGGCTCCGCCGCACGAGCCGTAGTCCGCCCCGACGGCTACGTGCAGGCGGCTAGCTGAGAACGACTCGGCCCGTGTCGAGTTCGTAGTAGGCGCCGACGAGCTTGAGCTTGCCAGCCGCCTCCAGGGGTGCGATGACTGTGGACTGGCGGAGTTTGGCCAGCGTGAGGTCGACGTTGGCGTGAATGGCGTTGGTGAGGCGGTCGCCGGGCTTGCCAGCCACCTCCCGTACGGCGGGCGCCAGCGCCTCCACCAGGTAGCCGATCTGACCGGCCTCGGACGTGCGCTGGTGGGCGTCGAGAGCCTTGATCGTGGCGTCGAGCGCCCCGCATCGCTGGTGACCGAGAACCACCAGCAGCGGGGTGTGTAGCTCAGCCACTCCGAACTCCAGGCTGCCGGTCACCGAATGGTCGAGCGCCTCACCAGCACTCCGTACGACGACCAGATCGCCGAGGCCCTGGTCGAAGACGAGCTCGATCGGTACCCGTGAGTCCACACAGCCCAGCACAGTCGCGAACGGATGCTGTCCCTGGCTCACCGCGACTCGACGCGCCACGCCCTCGTCGAGTCGCTCGTCGCGCTCGGCCACGAAGCGCGCGTTGCCGGCGACCAGGCGGGCAAGTGCTTGCTCACCGTCCAGGACTGGTTCAGCGGTGGGCGGATTCGAACTCGCGACGGCCGGGGCGACCGCCGTACTGTCCGAGCAGGCAGACAGGCCGGCACCACAGGCTCCGGCGGCTAGAGCGGCGGTCAGAAAACGGCGGCGGCTGGTGGTGCTCACGGGCGGACTCCTCAGAAAGGGCGGTGCCTTCCGAAGATAGCCGATTGCATACAGTCTGCAATACGCGCAGTTTGTTCAGATCTCTCGGCTTCGCAGCCCAGATCTGATAGATACCCCTTATGAGACTCCGCCCCAGCTCATTTCCCCGGTCCCTGCTGATCGGTGCCCTGGCGCTGACGAGCGTGCTGTCCAGCGCTCCGATCGTCCACGCGGCCCCGGTCGCCACTGGCTGCCTCGACACCTCGATCACCGGGACGGTCGAAGAGCAGCGGCTCAGCCGTGGCATCGCCGGTGGACCGTCGGTACCGGCCGAGATCCTGCGCCGGACCGGGTTCGACAAGCAGGTGGAGTTGTTCAGCCGGCTGCTCTGCGCCATGCCGAGTCGCGAGGCCGCCAAGCTGCTCATCCGCGCCCAGGGCGAGGCGCTGTGGCGGACGGCGATCCACCGCGCTCAGCACCCGGTCTCCGGGGCCGACGCACTGCCTTCCACCGACGACCGCGGTCTGTACTGGGCCCGCATCTCGATGGCCCTGGCCGTGCGGCAATGGCAACCACGCTTCACCGTCGGTACGACGGACCGTGCCGACCTGATCCATTCCCTCGAGTACTCCTCCCGCGGGATCACCAGCACGCGGTTCTCCCCCGGGGTCAAGAAGATCCTGGTGACCGGGTTCGACCCGTTCACGCTCGACGCGGACATCCGGATCGGCAACCCGTCGGGCGCGAACGCGCTCACGCTCGACGGACAACGCTGGACGGTCAACGGAACGACGTACGAGATCCAGACGGTCGTCTTCCCGGTCCGGTACACCGACTTCGACCAGAGCCTGGTCGAGGACGCGCTCGCGCCGCACTACCGCGGCGGCCCGCAGCACGCGGACCTCGTGATGACCGCCAGCCAGGGCCGCGTCGGCATCTTCGACCTGGAGGTCTTCAACGGCCGCCGGCGCTCGGTGAGCTCGATCGGCGACAACAACAACCTCTGGGGCGGCGGCACGATCGCAGCCCCTGTCGTCTCCCCCAGCATGCCGGCCGGACCGGAGTGGATCACCTCCAGCCTCCCTCTGGCCCGGATGGCGCAGGCCGACGTCACGCCCTTCCGCACCCGCGTGAACACCTCGGTCCTGGAGATCCCCGCCGGCCAAACGGCACCCGTCCGGCAGCCCCTGGGACCGACGCCCGGCTCGATCGCCTCCGAAGGCACCGGCGGCGGCTACCTGTCCAACGAAGTCGCCTACCGCAACACCCTGCAACGCGATCTCAAGGACCCGTCGATGCCCGCCGGCCACCTCCACGTTCCGGTGCTCTCCTTCGACACAGCCAACAAAACGGCCATCACGGACCCGACCTACGAGACCAACCGCGAAGCCATCATCCGCGGCGCGCATGCGGTCCTCCGAGCGGCCCTCTAGTCCAGAGGAGGCGGGCCCAGCACGTCCCTGGCGTCGAGCAGGTCGCTGAAGAACGCCTGCGGGTGGGACGCCAGGGCGCGTTCCCGTTCGGCTTCAGTGATCGGTACGACGTTGATCACCCTGACGGGGCCAACCTCGGTATCCAGGGCCGATGGCTGACCCTGCACCCAGGGGCCTGCCAGGAAGACCCGCTGGCAGGTGGGGAACGCGGGCATCGGCGCACTCAAGGTGACGATCTCCCCCCAACCGAGCGGACGACCAGTAGTCCATGGGTAGCCGGCCAGATTGGCCAGGTGGAGTGAAATCCGTTCCCGATCCGCCGGACTCACGGCACCCCGGCAGTGCAGCCGGAGCTCTGCGCGTGCGTCGCCGGGTGGCATCGGCTCGATCGACATCCCGATCGTTGCGAAGATCGTGGCATCAGCTGGACTCGTTGCCGGGTAGACCATCACATCAAGGCGACTGATCGGCCCGGGACCGTCGTCGTAGGTATAGCCGGCATCCTCCTCGCCCAGCTCGGCACGGAGCGCACGAAAGACGTCACGAAGTACGACGGGTGCCGACATGCCGGCGACCGTATCAGCCCCGCAGGTCGATTGCCCCATGGCTACTTTTCTGAGCAGGGGCGTGCAGTTGGGTGATCAGGCATGGCTCGAAGCAAGGTGAGAGCTTCGTGAATTGAGGCGACCTGATGGTCGGGAGCCGGCGGCCCTGAGGCCGAGCCGATCAGGATTGTGTGCAGGCCGGCGTTGTGACCGCCCTGGATGTCGTGGGCCGGTTGGTCGCCGACCATCCACCCGTCGAGCGCGGCACCCGCACCCTCCGCCGCGAGCGCGAAGATCCGCGCGTCCGGCTTATGGATACCCACGGCCTCGGAGATACAGCAGAAGTCGACGGCCGTCGCGATGCCCGTGTGCTCAAGCTTCAGAGTCTGCTGCAGGACTGTGCCGTTCGTGACGACTGCCGTTCGCCAACCGGCAGCTCGCAGCTGTCCGAGCCCGTCCAGTACGGCGCTGTCCACCTGGATGAACAGCGGATGCTCGCGGTCGTAGCTGTCGACCGTCGGCGCGACCCCGAAGCTCTCTCGCAGCCCGGCGAACAGCTCGAGCCGAGGGGTGAAACCTTTGTTGTCGTGAGCAACCAGCCACTCGACGGCCACCTCACCCAGGCCCACCTCGGTGGACCACCAGCGGGCCCAGTCGAGGAAGGCAGCGTCGCGATCGATCAGCGTGTTGTCCAGGTCGAAGCACGCCAGTCGAGACCGGGGCATCACACGTCGATGCGGCTCTCGTCCAGCTCGTAGGCGCCCTGGACGATGAACTCCTTGCGCGGAGCGACGTCGTTGCCCATCAGCAGGTCGAAGACCTGAGCCGCGGCCTCGCCGTCGTCGACCGTCATCCGGCGCAGAGTGCGGTGCCGCGGGTCGACGGTGGTTTCGGCCAGCTGGTCGGCGTCCATCTCACCGAGACCCTTGTAGCGCTGCGGGGGCTCTTTCCACTTGACGCCCTTCTTCATCAGCTCGGCCGTCTTCCGCTGGTACTCCGCGTCGCTGTAGGTGTAGATGTACTTCTCCTGACCCTTCTTCGGATTGGTCAGCTCGAAGCGGTGCAGCGGCGGTACGGCGGTGTAGACGCGACCCGCGTCGACCAACGGCCGCATGTAGCGGAAGAACAGCGTGGCCAGCAGGCAGCGGATGTGCGCGCCGTCGGAGTCGGCGTCGGCCATGAAGATGATCTTGCCGTAGCGGACCTGCTCCAGATCGAAGCTACGGCCCGAGCCGGCACCGACGACCTGGATGATCGAGGCGCACTCGGCGTTCTTCAGCATGTCGGCGACCGACGCCTTCTGCACGTTCAGGATCTTGCCCCGGATCGGCAGCAGCGCCTGGAACTCCGAGTTGCGCGCCACCTTGGCGGTTCCAAGGGCGGAGTCACCCTCGACGATGAACAGCTCCGATTTGTCGACATCGTTACTTCTGCAGTCGGCCAGCTTGGCCGGCAGCGCGGACGACTCGAGCGCGGTCTTGCGGCGCTGCAGCTCCCGGTGCTGACGGGCGGCCACCCGCGTCCGGGACGCGGCGACGACCTTCTCCAGGACGGCGCGGGCCTGGGCCTTCGCGACACCCTTGGTCGAGGTGAGGAACGACTCCAGCTCGGTCTGCACGACCTTCGCCACGATCCGCGAAGCGGCCGGCGTACCGAGCACCTCTTTGGTCTGGCCGTCGAACTGCGGCTCGGCCAGCCGCACCGTGACGATCGAGGTCATGCCCTCGAGGACGTCGTCCTTGATCAGCTCCTCGCCGCTCTTCAGCAGCCGGGTGCCCTCCATGGCGTTGGTGAAGCTCTTGGCCAGCGCGCGCTCGAAGCCGGCCACGTGCGTGCCGCCCTTGGTGGTGGCCACGATGTTCACGAACGAGCGCAGCTCGGTCTCGTACCCATCGCCCCAGCGCACGGCGATGTCGACGTCCAGATCGCGCTCGACATCGGTCGGCGTCATGTGGCCGGCGTCGTCCAGCATCGGCACGGTCTCGGTGAAGCGGCCGGTTCCGGTCAGCCGGACCACGTCGGTGACCTTCTGGTCGGTGGCCAGGAACTCGCAGAACTCGCTGATCCCGCCGTCGTGCTTGAACCGCTCCTCGGTGATCTCCTCACCGCGCTCGTCGCGGATCACCAGCTCCAGGCCGGGGACCAGGAAGGAGGTCTGCCGTGCCCGGGTGACCAGCTCGTCGTAGTTGAAGCTCGCGTCGCGGGTGAAGATCTGCTGGTCGGCCCAGTAGCGGATCCGGGTGCCGGTCACGCCCTTCTTCGCGCGGCCGGCCTTGCGCAGGCCTGTCACCGCGGTGAAACCGGCGGCCGCGCCCTCGGCGTCGAACTCACCGGCGACCCCACGGCGGAACGACGTCGTCCAGACCACGCCACCGCGGTCGACCTCGACATCGAGCCGCGCGGACAGCGCGTTCACGACCGAGGCGCCGACACCGTGCAGACCGCCGGACGCGTTGTAGGAGCCGCCACCGAACTTGCCACCGGCGTGCAGCTTGGTGAACACCACCTCGACACCGCTGAGCTTGGTCTTCGGCTCGATGTCGACCGGGATGCCGCGGGCGCGGTCCCGCACCTCCACCGAACCGTCCTTGTACAGGACGACGTCGATGCGGTCGCCGTGGCCGGCCAGGGCCTCGTCGACGGCGTTGTCGATGATCTCCCACAGGCAGTGCATCAGGCCGCGACTGTCGGTGGACCCGATGTACATACCGGGCCGCTTCCGGACCGCCTCGAGTCCTTCGAGGACGAGCAGGTTGCGAGCGTTGTACGTCGGGTCGAGCTCGGTACTACGAGGCGTCGGGGCGGCCACAGGGCTCCTTCACTGGTTCACCAACTCACTACGAGGGACAGCCTATGCGGCCCCACCCCCAAAACCTGTTAGCCGGTCCGACACACGGGGAACCCTGACAAGGCAAGCAAGAAGGTGATACCGCAGATATCGATCCGGACTCGATCGGGCGTGCCCCACGACACACCGAAAATCAGCACCGCGTGACGGGACCATGGCGCAGAGTGAGATAAGACACGCCCGACGCAGCGTGTCCCGCCTAAATCGCTCGAATCAGAAACGATTCCGCGTCAGCATGCGTCATAAGGGAGCAGGTGGTTCGTCTCACATTCGGACACGTTGCCCCCACCGGGAAGCGATCCGCATGTCAGGATGTTGCTATCTGGTGAGAACGGAACTAGATGAGATGAGGCCTCAAGTGACTACAGCACTCGCCCCGAGTTCGGCCCTGTCGGCCGCGGATCGTTGTGACCGCTGCGGTGCGCAGGCCTACGTCCGTGTCACCTTGACCAGCGGTGGGGAGCTTCTGTTCTGCGCCCACCACGGCCGGGAGCACTCGGACAAGCTGCGCAACATCGCCGTCACCATTCACGACGAGACGGGTCGGCTCGACGCCGCTCCCGCCGCCGTCGCTGCCGCGGAGGACGAACGGTAAGCCAGGTCTCATAAACGCGCCAACGGCGGCGCCAAAGTCCTACAGAGCCGATGGCGGTCCCCCTGAGGGAGACCGCCATCCTTGCGTTCTCGGGCCTACTGCTCCCGGATGACAGTTGCCTTTCCGTCCCGCCACTCAACACAGAGTGATTGGCCCGCCACAGTGAGTCCCGACAGCGTCAACTCAGGCCACGGCAGTGACGGCGCCGGATTGATCGTCAGCGTCCCGCTTGGAGCGTCGGGCTCAATGCCCAAGGCAGCAACCAGGACCGCGACCGCCGAGGCTGCCGCCCAGGCCTGCGGACGACATGAGCCCGGGTACGGCGTCGGCCGGGTCTCCGCGGTGAGCCCGCGGCCGCCGTACAGCTCGGGGAGGCGGTAGTCGAAACTCTCGGCGGCCCGGACGAGTCCCGCGACGTACGACGAGGCGACCTCGTCGTGTCCCGTCGCGTAGAGGCCCTGGACGGTCATCGCGGTGTCGTGCGGCCAGATGCTGCCGGTGTGATAGCCGATCGGGTTGAACCGGGACATCGTCGTCGAGAGCGTGCGGAGGCCGAAGCCGCTGTCGAGATCGTCCTCACCGAGGATGTCGGCGACGCGTTGCTCCTCGTCCGCGTCCAGGAGACCGGTTCCGAGCAGGTGACCCATGTTCGAGGCGCGGCCGGCTACTGCGTTCTTGGCGCCGTCGAGAGCGATCGCCGGATAGCCATCGACCCAGAACGCGCTGCGGAAGCGTTCCTGGAGCGCGGCTGCCCATGCGCGCCACTCGTCACCGGACTCGCCGAAGGCCTCCAGCAACTCCGCACCACACACCGCGGCCGCGTACGCGTAGCCCTGCACCTCGCACAACGCGATCGGCGCGGTCGCGATATCGCCGTTCGGCCATTGCACCGAGTCGTCGGAGTCCTTCCACCCTTGGTTCGCCAGGCCGTGACCGGACTCGTCGATGTACTCGAGAAAGCCGTCGCCGTCCGGATCGGCATAGTCCCGCATCCATTCGAGTGCACGCCGCAGGTTCGGCAGCAGCTCACTCACCTGATCACTGGGCATCCCCCAGCGCCAGGCCTTGTGCAGTGTGATGATCCAGAGCTGCGTCGCGTCGTGAGTCCCGTAGTACACCGGCGGCAGGACGAAGTCGGTGCCGTGCTCGGAGGCTTCTGCCCGGAGTTCATGCGGGATCTTGCCGGGTTGTTCGGCGGTGTCGATGGCGACCTTGGTGCCTTGCCAGGCGGCGAGTGCTCGCAGCGTGCCGGCGGCCAGCTCCGGGTCGACCGGGATCAGCATTCCCGCGGAGATCAGAGAGTCCCGGCCGAACAGCGTCAGGTACCAGGGCGGACCGGCACCGAGGTAGCGATCGTTGCCGACCGCAAGTTGCAAGGCCTGCACGTCATCCAACGAACGAGCGAACCATCGCTCTACTCGGTGATCACTACAGTGAACACTTGCGGTGTACAGAATAGTGTTCACTGGCGGGTCGATATCAAACCCACTGACCGAGCGCGGACTGGAAGCGATCACTTTAATGATCATTGTGAACTGCTCCCCCGGTGCCAGCTCCGGTGTGGCAGTCGTCCCGGGGTCCAGCTCCGCGGTCACCCGCGTGCCCTCATTCTCCCAGTAGATACGGGACAAACCGTCGTACTGAGGCTCGATAGTGGGCAGTGTCACTGCGCTGCTGTTCCGCACCTGGACGATGCTCGCCAGATCGGTGCCCAAGGCAACATCTAGCCGACACGTCAGCGTCTCTCGGGAGTGGTTCACCAGGGTGAGGTGTTCGGTCATGCCGTCGCGGCTGACCTCACGCCGGCGGTACAGCAGCACTGTCTCGTCTCTGTCGACCTTGCCTACGTACACATGGGTCGAAGCACTCTGCTCGTCCACCTGCAGCGGGAGCGGCTCGACACCGTCGACGGTGACCACCAACCTGGACAGCAGGCGTCTGTCACGCGCATAGACGCCCTCGGTACCAGAGCCGGTGAGCTGCCCCGAGCGGGGTGACAGGACCACCCAGGGTGCAGCCAGTGCAGTGACCAATTCGTGCTGCTGGGACATGTCCCCACCCTAAGGGCGGCCGATGTGCGGCAGAGTGTCCGTGTGAACACTGCTATGACGGTCCTCGTCGGCGTGGCGATCTTCGTCGGCATCCTCGGCATCGTGCTCCCGGTGCTGCCCGGAGCCATCCTGAGCCTGGCCGCGATCCTGGTCTGGGCGCTGGTGGAACGCAGTGCCACCGGCTGGATCGTGCTGGCCGCTGCCGTGGTGCTCATCGGAGCCAGCCAGGTGGTCAAGTACATCGTCCCCGAACGACGGCTCCGAGAGTCCGGCGTACCGCGGCGCTCGATGTTCATCGGTGTGCTGCTCGGCATCGTCGGATTCTTCGTGATCCCGGTGGTGGGCATGTTCATCGGCTTCCCGCTCGGCGTCTACCTGTCGGAGCGGCAGCGGCTGAAGACCCACGCGGATGCCTGGACCTCCACCAAACACGCTCTGCGAGCGACTGGTCTCTCGATCCTGATCGAATTCATCGGTACGTCGCTCGCAGCGGCGGTCTGGCTGATCGCCGTCCTGTTCCTGGTGTGATTGCCAGGGTTTTCTCAGGCGCGCCGGAGGCTGGTCTCAGACCTGCGAGCAACTCTGGAACGCATGGCAACGTTCAGGAAGTTCTCAGACAAGCGCTGGCGCATCGCGGGGACCATCGCCGCGGTCGCCGTCACCACCACGGCGGGCGGTGTGGCCTGGGCAGCATCCAGCGCCGACCCGACCCCGTCCCCCTCCGCCTCACCGTCCACGCCGGGTCAGCCGGCCGATCCCGGTAAAGGCCCGCACGGCGGTCCTGGCGGTCCGGGCAAGTTCTTCGGCCAGGGCGGCGCGCTGCACGGCGAGTTCGTCGTACCGAAGGACGGCGGCGGCTACCAGACCGTGGCCACCCAGCGCGGCCAGGTCACCGCGGTCAGCAAGGACTCCATCACGGTCAAGAGCGAGGACGGCTTCAGCCGTACCTACACCCTGACCGAGGACACCCTGGTGAATGCTGCCCGAGACGGCATCGACGACGTGAAGACCGGGAACACGGTCAACGTGTCCGCCGTGGTCGCCGACGGCAAGGCCACCGCGAGCAGCGTCGACGACGGCACCGTCAGGCAGGCCGCCGGCGAGAAATGGGGCTTCCACCGGGGCCCGCGCTGAGCGACTCTCCTGGCGACTCACAGCTGATTGCCAGGAAGCTGCCAGGCTGAGCATGGGTTGTCGCGGCAGACTGTGCGCATGAGCCCGCATCTGCTGGTGGTCGACGACGAGCCGAACATCGTCGAACTGCTCTCCGCGAGCCTGCGTTTCGCGGGGTACGACGTGTCCACGGCCAGCCATGGCACCGAGGCCCTCCGCAAGGCGCGGGAGGTCCAGCCCGACCTGGTCGTGCTGGACGTGATGATGCCCGGCCTGGACGGGTTCGAAGTGGTCCGGCGACTGCGGGGTGAGGATCGGCATGTGCCGGTGTTGTTCCTCACCGCCCGCGACGCCGTCGAGGACAAGGTCCTCGGCCTGCAGACCGGCGGTGACGACTACGTCACCAAGCCGTTCAGCCTGGACGAGCTGGTCGCCCGCGTCCGCGCCCTGCTGCGCCGCTCCGGTCACCGCGAGCAGACCGCCACCGAGTCCGCCGTACTGCGCTATGCCGACCTCGAGCTGAACGAGGACAGCTACGAGGTCTTCAAGGCAGGCGAGGCCGTGCAGCTCTCACTCACCGAGTTCAAGCTCCTGCGCTGCCTGCTGGAGAACGCCGAACGCGTGATGTCCAAAGGTCAGATCCTGTCGGCCGTCTGGAACTACGACTTCGCCGGCGACGCCGGAGTGGTGGAGTCCTACATGTCCTACCTACGTCGTAAGGTCGACAACGGCGACCAGAAGCTGCTCCACACCGTCCGCGGGGTTGGCTACGTCCTACGCACCCCGCGAGGCCCCAGCTGATGCTCAACCACCGCCGCTTCACCGAGAGATACCCACTCCGAGTCACCATCGTGGTCGTCCTGCTGACCCTGGTGGCGTCAGCACTACTCGCCTCCGCCGTCCTCTCCACCACCATCATGCGCGGCTACCTGGTCGACCGGATCGACCAGCAGTTGGGGCAGACCGCAGATCAAATCGCTCACATCGACCCTGAACGCCTGCCAGGTCCACAAGGTCCTCCGCCTGGCGCCGGAGGCGGGCCGGGCCGTCGGCCCGTTCCAAGCCAGTTCGTGCTCAAGATCAGCGACCCCACGGGCACCAGCTCGGGCGCCTTCGGCGCGCAGCTGGCCGACGGCGAGCCCCTGCCCGTCCTCCCATCACTCACCCTCGATCAGGTTCTGGCGCGTGGTGGGGAGCCGTTCGATGTCAGCGCGGTGTCGGGTGGAGATACCTGGCGTGTCGTTGCGGTGCCTTTGGTGCGCACCGAAGGTTCCGTGATGGTCGCCCAGAGCCTGCACGACGTCTCGCGGAGCGTGCAGCGGTTGGTGGGGATCCAGGCTGCTGCGGGGTTGATCCTGCTCGTGCTTCTCGCCGGCGTCGGGACCTACGTCGTACGGCGGAGTCTGCGCGGCCTCGAGGACGTCGAGCACACCGCGGTCGCGATCGCCGGTGGTGACCTCAGCCGCCGTATCCCGGAACGCGACCCACGCACCGAGGTCGGCCGCCTGTCCCTCGCCCTGAACCAGATGCTCGGTCAGATCGAGAACGCCTTCTCCCAACGCACCGCGTCCGAGTTCGCCGCCCGCAGATCCGAGGACACCGCAAGGCGTTCTGAGGAAGCCGCGCGCCAGTCCGAGGACCGAATGCGTCGCTTTGTGGCCGACGCTTCTCATGAGCTGCGCACTCCCCTGACCTCCATCCGCGGCTTCGCGGAACTCAGTCGGCAACGTGGCGGCATGGTCGAACCGGACGTGATGAAGCGGATCGAGGACGAGGCCAAGCGGATGGGCCTGCTCGTCGACGACCTGCTCCTGCTTGCTCGCCTCGACCAGCAACGACCGCTCCGCATGGAGGCAGTCGACCTGCTCCCGGTCGCGGCCGACGCGCTGCACAACGCGCAAGCCGTCCAGCCCGAACGCAACATCTCGCTGAAGATCCTCCCCGACTCCGAAGCACCTGTCGTTCAAGGCGATGAGGCACGGCTCCGCCAGGTCCTCGGCAACCTGATCAGCAACGCGCTTCACCACACTCCGGTCGATGCGCCGATCCTGGTCTCGGTCGGCACGCGCGGCCGCGACGCCGTACTGGACGTCAGTGACTCAGGCCCAGGTCTGTCCGACGAGCAGAAGGCGCGTGTCTTCGAACGCTTCTACCGCGCCGACTCAGCCCGCACCCGTACGACGGGAGGTTCCGGCCTCGGCCTGTCGATCGTCGCTGCCCTGGTCGCCGCCCATGCCGGTCGCGTCACCGTGACCAACACTGACCCACACGGCGCAACCTTCACCGTGCTCCTCCCACTACCTAACTAGCCGAAATCTCGACCGCGATCTCACGAGCGAGCTCGATCGCCCGCTTCGCGAGCGGAGACTGCGTCCTGCTCGCCGGCCAGTGCAGGTAGATCCCTCGCGTCGGCGCCGGTTCCAACGCGTGTACGGCGAGACGAGCGTCGGCACGGGCATCAGCGCCGTACACGGCGAGCCGGGGCAGCACTGCCCAGCCAAGGCCGGCGCGGACCATCGACAGGATCGTCTCGTTGCCAGGAGTCCGGAACACGATCTCGGGTCGCGCACCCGCCTCGGCGATCGCAGGACCCATCCACACCTGGTCGCAAGCCTCGTGGCAACCCACTATGGGACGACCATCAAGCGCAGCCAACGCGACCGGTCCGTCCGGGAGATCGCCGGGCTGCGTGACCAGCAGGTACGGATCGTCGATCAGCCTGAGCTGCTCCAGGTCGCCCTCGATCGGACGGTCGTAGAACAGCAGGTCCAGATCACCGATCTCCGGGACTTCGGCCGGCATGTCGGCCAGCTTGATCTCGCAGTCGGGTTGCTCGGCCCGCAGTCGGCCGATGAGCGCGGGCAGGATCAGGTGCGACACGCTCTGGAAGGTGCCGATGTCGATCCGTCCACCACCCGCCTTGAATCGGTCGACGGCGTCCGACAGCGCCTGCGCCTTGGCCAGCAGTTCGCGTCCCTGCTCGAGTACGACGGTGCCGAGGGGCGTGAGCCGCACCGGCCGCGGACCTCCTGGGCGTTCGAAGAGCGCTCCCCCGACCGACCGCTCCAAGGCGGCAACCTGCTGACTGATCGTCGACTGGGTGTACCCGAGCCGCCCGGCTGCCCGTCCGAACGTGCCCTCGTCCACGATGGTTGCCATCGCCACGAGATGCCGCAGTTCCACATCGACCATGGCTCTGAATATAGCTGAGACCGATCGACTCGATCGAAAACAATCGCTTTTCACGATGCCCCTGCGCTCCCTACCGTCGATGCATGAGAGCAAACCTGGTACCGGGACTGATGGCCACGCATTTCGTGAGCCGGGCTGGTGGGGTGGCGAGGTCGTTCCTGGTCCTCTACCTGACCCAGGAACGCGGACTCGCCGCCACGACCGCCGGAGCCGTGCTCGCAGCGGTCGGCGTCGGCGACATCGGCTCCCAACTGCTGGGCGGTTGGCTGGGCGACCGGATCGGACGCCGCCACACCATGCTGATCGGCTTCCTGGGCACAGCCGTCGCCCTGATCGCCTTGGGTTCGGCGACCACGCTGCCGGCGATCGGCGTCTCAGCTCTCGGCGTGGGGCTGATGGCTGAGCTTTTCCGCCCGGTCGCCTCGGCTGCATTGGCCGATTTGCCTCCCCAGAAACGATTGTCAGCGTTCGGCCGACTGTTCTGGGCGGCGAACGTCGGCTCCACGGTCGCCACAGTGGCGGCTGGAGTACTCGTTCGGCAGGGCTACGGCCTGCTGTTCTGGATCAACGCCGCAGCAGCTCTCGTGTCAGCGCTCATCGTCTGGCGCTGCGTCCCCGAGACCCGGCCGGCACCGTCCGACGCACCCAAGCGAGCGCTGCTACCAGTCCTGCTGCGCGACCCGGTGATGCTCGCTATGACAGCGATCCACGTCGTGTACTTCACCATGTTCCTGCAGGTGTTCTCGACGCTCCCCCTCGTCATGGCCGACGACGGCGTCGGCCCGGGAACGTACGCCGCGGTCCTCGCCCTGAACGGAATTGTGATCATCACCGTTCAACCGCTCACCGTCCGGCTAATCGACGGCCGCGACACCACCACAGCTCTCGCGATCTCCATGCTGCTCGCCGGAACAGGCGGTGGACTCACAGCCGTCGTACAGGGCGGTCCCGCTTATGCTGCAGCGATTCTGGTGTGGACACTGGGCCAGATCGGCGTCTCCGTCCTGTTCGGCGCCACCTTCGCCAGCCTCGCCCCGGCCGATCTCCGCGGCCGCTACATGGGCATCGCCTCCACCACGTGGAGCGCCGGCGCCGTACTGGCACCACTACTCGGTACGGCGCTCCTCACCAACGCAGGCCGAACCACCCTCTGCCTCACCAGCACAACCCTCGGTGTCGCCCTCTTCACCGCAGTACGTCACCAAGGATCCGTGCAAGCTCGCGCGGCCGCGAGAACATCGGCCAGTGACCGGTCCCCATCCGCACCAGTCGCCAGTGCTCACTAGCCAGCAGGTCGGCCAGGTCGTCATCCGGCTCGCGTTGGTCGAGCGAACAGAGGATGTACGTCGCCGGCAAGTCCGCAAGCGAACGAGCCAGTACGGCGGGCTCAGTGAGCGTGGCACCCGGATGCGGAGTAGCGCCAGCCACGATGCGCGCGATCTGTTCATCCGTGAGGCCGTGACCGTCGAAGTGCGCTGCCGGCGGGACCGGCCAGAATCCGTCGTGCTCCGCGAGCTGGGCCTTCAACTGCACACCGCCATCGGAAAACGCTGCACAGAACGGCTCTCCGTCGACCGGGAGGCTGGAGTCGACGAAGACGACGCGGGACAGCCGGTCACCGATCCGCTCCGCCGCCTGACCGACCGGCACACCCGAATAACTGTGGCCGACCAGTACGACGTCGTACAGATCCTCACGCTCTACCGCATCGACGATGTCCTGCACGTGGGTCTGCTGCCCGGCTGGGAGTCCCTGCTTGTCGGCCAGCCCGGACAGCGTCAGCGGGTAGACGCCGTGCCCGGCTGCCCGCAGGGGTGGGACGACGTCATCCCACGCCCACGCACCAAGCCGAGCACCCGCAACTAATACGAAGTTCGCCACGGCGCCACCGTAGCCCGGGAGGCTAAAGGACCGGGAAGGGGCGGTTGGCGGTCTCGCCGTGTTCGAGGACCTGGGCGGCCGGGCCGAGGATCTGGGGGTCCGGCTGCGCGACGAGGTCGTAGTCCTTGTTGGTGTAGTCGTAGAGGCTGAGTACGTGGCGCATGGCCTCGAGGCGGGCGCGCTTCTTGTCGTTGCTCTTGACAACGGTCCAGGGCGCGTGGGGCGTGTCGGTGTAGTGGAACATCGCCTCCTTCGCCTCGGTGTAGTCGGCCCACTTGTCCAGCGAGGCGAGGTCGGTCGGCGACAGCTTCCACTGCCGGACCGGGTCGATCTGGCGGATCGTGAAGCGGGTCTGCTGCTCGGCCTGCGACACCGAGAACCACAGCTTCACCAGAAGCGTGTCGGACCGGACGAGCATCCGCTCGAACTCCGGCGCCTGCCGCATGAACTCCTCGTACTGATCGTCCGAGCAGTACCCCATCACCCGCTCGACACAGGCGCGGTTGTACCAGGACCGGTCGAACAGGACCATCTCACCGGCCGCGGGCAGGTGCTCGACGTACCGCTGGAAGTACCACTGGGTCTGCTCGCGCTCGGTCGGCTTCTCCAGCGCGACGATCCGGGCGCCGCGCGGGTTCAGGTGCTCCATGAACCGCTTGATGGTGCCACCCTTGCCGGCCGCGTCGCGGCCCTCGAACACGATCACCAGCTTCTGCTTGGACCGCTTCACCCAGTACTGCAGTTTGAGCAGCTCGATCTGGAGCAGCCGCTTGTCCCGGTCGTAGACCTCCCGCGCCATCCGCTCGCCGTACGGATATCCCTCGCGCCAGGTGTCGACCGGCGTACCGTCGGCGCGCAGCAGGACAGGATCATCGTCTTCCTCGTCGAGAACGCGGAAGCCGAGCTCTTGAACCAAGTCAGGGGTGGTCATGGGCCTAGGTTCGACTGGCCGAGTGACATCCAGGTGAACAGCTCAGCGATCGAGCACCGGCAACGGCTCCGCCTTCCCGACGATGAACGCGTATGTCAGTGCACCGATCACCGCGACCACTCCGGCGACGAGAAACGACGGTAGGTAGTTGCCGTCGTACAGGTCGAGCAGGAGACCGAAGATGAACGGGCTGATGATGCCCGCGATGTTCGACGCGAAGTTCTGGATGCCGCCGATCGACGCCACGTGGCGTGAGCTCGGTGCGACGTCACCCGGCAGCGACCAGATCCCGGTGGCCGCGATCGCCAGGCTCGCGTAGGAGATCGCGAGGAACAGCAGAGCGACGTACACGGACTTCGCCGGAGCCGCGAACACGATCGCCGCACCACCGAGCAGCCCACCGACCATCACCGTCTTCCGCACCTTCGTCACGTCGGCGCCCGCGCGGATCCGCCGGTCCGCGAGGATGCCGGCGATCCAGCCGCCCGCGATCGCGGTGATGCCCGGCAACGTGCCGAGGGTGCCGAGCTCGGCGAGGTCGAGATGGCGGGCGTCCTTCAGGTACGACGGGAACCAGGTGAGGAAGAAGTAGATGACGAAGTTCAGGCAGAAGAAGCCGAGCATCATGCCGCGGATGGTGCGGTAGCGGAACAGATCCCGCCAGCGCACCTGCGCCGCGGCCTCGTCATCGGTCTCCTCCAGGCGCGCGCCGTTCGCCGCGATGTACTCGCGCTCGAGGTCGTTGGCGCCGGAGTGTTCGCGCGGGTCGCGGTAGTACCAGTACCAGACCGCAGCCCACATGATGCCGACCACACCGAGCACGACGAACGAGAAATGCCAGCTCACCAAGGCGATCAGCGCCGTCACGATCGGCAGCGACAACACCGTGCCGACCCGCGAACCCGAGTCGATCACCGCCGTCGCGAACGCCCGCTCGTGCCGCGGGAACCATCGCGAGGCCGCCTTGGTGGCACTCGGGTACGCCGGTGCTTCGCCCGCACCGAGCGCGAACCGGAACGCGAACAGCGACCAGAACCCGCGCGCCAACGGAGTCAGCGCGGTGATCACACTCCACCACAACGCCGCGAACGTGAACGCCTTGCGCGATCCATACCGGTCGGCCATCCAGCCGGCGGCCAGCATCGCGCCGTCGTACGCCCAGAAGAACGCGCCGAGGATCAGCCCCTTCTCCGCGTTCGACAGCTCCAGGTGCAGGTCCTCCTGGATGAACGGCAGCGCGACACTCAGATTGGCCCGGTCAAGGTAGTTCAGCGACAGCCCGACGAAGGCGAGCCCGAGGATCAGGTAGCGCCGACGGGTCGCGCCCGGCGGCGCCTTCACGGTGGTGGCGGTCACTGCGTGCTCCGATCTGAGTGCGGATCGTCGCACGTTACTCCCGCACCCCGATCTTGTGCGGACAAACGTTTCGCCCAGTGGAATATCCGCCATCCCTCGGTGTCGAGGTTGCCTTCCCTTGACGGAACCACGACTCCCAACGGTTAGACAAGACCTCTTGTACAGGATGTATTGTGCGCTGCGCTTCCTGTTTGTTGCCTGGTGGGGCGGACCGCCAGCACTCACTAACCTCCGCGGCAGGTCTTGCGGCACGCTCAATCGAGGTTCCGGAACTCCCGGCAGAGACACTTGGTGAGTGGGGGCGGTCCGGTTTTTTCAGCCTCCCCTGATGTCGAGATGCGGTTGACTGCTCCGACGTCCACCACAGCGAGCAACCAGCCGCAGCACATCAGAGGAGAACCACAGCCATGCCGATCGCCATCAAGGGTCTCGACGAACTCGAAGTCATCACCTACTTCGTCGAGGACGTCGCCGCCTGCCGGCACTTCTACCACGACGTACTCGGCCTCGACATCGTCTTCGAGGACGCCACCTCCGCCCTGCTCAAGATGAACAACGTCATGCTCAACCTGGTGATCGTCGACGAGGCACCCGACCTGATCGGCACCGCCCCGGCCGGTACGGCGACCTCCGGTGCTCGCGCCTTGCACACGATCCGCGTCGAGGACGTCGACGCCACCGCCGCCGAACTCGAGTCCCACGGCATCACCCTGCTGAACGGTCCCCTCGATCGCCCCTGGGGCCGTCGTACCGCCGCCTTCGCCGACCCCGCCGGCAACGTCTGGGAAATCGCTCAGCTGATTCCGTAGAGCGATGCGGCGGTCGTCACCGACAGGGCGTGCTGGGTTGAGCACGCCGGAGGTGGCGATGTGGATCGGTAACCAATCGCTGCAGGCCGGCGATCTGCCTGGTAACAGAGCCTTGAGTTGAACGGTGTTCAGGTAGGGTTTGGGGATGGCGACTGAGGAGTATGGGTCGGTGTGGACTCGGCCTAAGCGGAATCGGCGGCGGGAGCAGCCGGCGCTGACGCAGGAGCAGATCGTGGGGGCCGCGATCAGGCTGCTGGACGCGAACGGACTCGAGGCGCTGACGATGCGCAAGCTCGGTGTCGAGCTGGGTGCGGTTGCGACTGCGGTGTACTGGCATGTCGCGACCAAGGACGAGTTGATGGAGCTCGTGGTCGATCACGTGTACGCCGAGATCGACGTACCGGAGATTTCGAGCAAGGACGAGTGGCGGGAGGCTGCCACGACGTGTGCGCAGGGGTTTCGCGGGATGATCCTGCGGCACCCGTGGATGGGCGCGACGCTGGCCGATGTCGGGTTGACGTTGCTGGGGCCGAACATGTTGCGCCGGTCGGATCAGATGCTGGCGATCTACGAGACGGCCGGCTTCAGCCTGCGCGAAGCAAACCACGCCTCCACCGCGGTCGTCAGCTTCGTGGTCGGGCTCGCCTCGACCGAGGCTGCGGCGATCAGCAAGATCAAGCGGAGTGGTTTGTCGGCCGAGGAGTGGATGACCAAGGTCTGGCCGGCCGCTCAGCAGGCCGCTGCGGCGCATCCGCGGGTGAAGGCCCTGTACGACGAGTACACCGCGCGCGATGCCGCCGAGAACGACGACGAGGTCTTCGACTACGGACTCGCGTGCGTTCTCGACGGCCTGGCGGCGCGACTCGGCTAAAGGTTGCTGAGGGCAATCAACGTTGCAGGACCGTGCGCTCGGCGACGGTCCACGCGGTGGTCGTCAGCAGGTAGAGACCGGCGGCGAGCGGGACGAAGGCCGCGGTCACCAGCGTGGCGAACGGCATCACCCCGACGACCCGTCGCATCAGCGGCGACGTGGAGGCGTCCAGTTGCCGCAGTGCCAGCCGCGCCGAGAACCACGCGACCACCACGAGCAGTACGGCGAGCACCAGGAACCCGGGTGTGGCCGCGAAGACCGGCCAGTGCAGACCGAGTGGCGCGCCGAGCAACGTGCCGCTGATCAGTTGGTTGGTTTCACCGCCGACGAGGGCGCGGGAGAAGAGCGTGTACATCAGCCAGAAGAACGGCAGTTGAGCCAGCGTCGGCAGCATGCCCGCGAACATCGACGTACCGTGCTCCGACTGCAGCTTGGCAAGCTCGCGTTGCAGACGCTCCGGGTTGTCCCGGTGTTTCTCGGTCAGCTTGCGGAAGTGCGGCATCATCTCGGACCTCGCCTTGAGGCCGCGATGCGCGCGGACGCTGAGCGGGAGTAGGCAGAGGCGGACCAGCAGCGTGCAGGCGATGATCGCGATCACCGCGGCCCAGGGGCCGGCGAGCGGTTGCAGCGCGGAGACGAAAGACGTGAGCAGGTGATAGGCACCGGAAACCGGTGCCTCCAGGAAAGAAGGCACAGCAAACTCCAGGAAGGTGAGCAGGAATGGGTAACCCGAGAAGAGCGGGCTACCGTCCTGGAGCTCGGGGCCTGGGTCTGCCGGCGGCGTCCGGATCGCGGAGCCGGAGGAACGCGGTGCGCTCGGCGCGGTCGCGGACCGAGGCGGCGCGGGCGAGCAGCGGTGCCGGGGTCGGCGCGGTCTGACGCGCGACCAGCAGCACGGCCAACAGCAAGGCCGCCGCTGTGAAGACAGCGGCGGCCAGCGATGCCGTATCGAGGACAGGGATCACCAGTGCGAGCGCACTGGCGATCATCCGTCCCATGTGATCAGTCTAGATAGTCGCGCAGAACCTGCGAGCGCGACGGGTGCCGAAGCTTCGACATCGTCTTGGACTCGATCTGACGGATCCGCTCACGGGTGACGCCGTAGACCTTGCCGATCTCGTCCAGCGTCTTCGGCTGGCCGTCGGTCAGACCGAAGCGCATCGAGACCACACCGGCCTCGCGCTCGGACAGCGTGTCGAGCACCGCGTGCAGCTGCTCCTGGAGCAGCGTGAACGAGACGGCCTCGGCCGGCACGATCGCCTCGGAGTCCTCGATCAGGTCGCCGAACTCGGAGTCGCCGTCCTCACCGAGCGGAGTGTGCAGCGAGATCGGCTCGCGGCCGTACTTCTGCACCTCGATGACCTTCTCCGGGGTCATGTCGAGCTCCTTGGCGAGCTCCTCCGGAGTGGGCTCGCGCCCGAGGTCCTGCAGCATCTGGCGCTGGACGCGGGCCAGCTTGTTGATGACCTCGACCATGTGCACCGGGATCCGGATGGTGCGGGCCTGGTCGGCCATCGCCCGGGTGATCGCCTGCCGGATCCACCAGGTGGCGTACGTCGAGAACTTGTAGCCCTTGGTGTAGTCGAACTTCTCGACCGCGCGGATCAGACCGAGGTTGCCCTCCTGGATCAGGTCCAGGAACAGCATGCCGCGGCCCGTGTAGCGCTTGGCCAGCGACACCACCAGGCGCAGGTTGGCCTCGAGCAGGTGGTTCTTGGCGCGGCGGCCGTCCTCGGAGATCCACTCGTACTCGTCGCGGACCTTCTCCTTGAGCTTGTTCGCCTCGTCACCGATTTGCTCCTCGGCGAACAGGCCGGCCTCGATCCGCTTCGCGAGCTCGACCTCCTGCTCGGCGTTCAGCAGCGGGACCTTGCCGATCTGCTTCAGGTAGTCCTTGACCGGGTCCGCGGTGGCCCCGGCGACCATCACCTGCTGCTCGGGCTCGTCGGTCTCGTCGGCCTCGGACACGATGAAGCCCTGGTCCTCGGTGATCTCCTTCTCCAGGCCCTTCACCGCATCGGGCTTGAAGTCGGTGTCGTCGACCTCGTCGAGCGCGCGCGGCTTGCCCGTCTTGGGATCGATCGCCAGTCCGGCCTCGGACACTGCCTTCTTCGCCGGCGCCTTCTTGGCGGCAGCCTTCTTCGCGGCGGGGATACCGTCCTCCAAGGTGTCGGCGGCCTTGACCGCTGTAGTCTTCTTTGCAGCCGCCGCCTTCTTGGCAGCGGGGTCGGTCACTCGGGCGCTGGTCCTCGGAGCCGCACTGCGGGCAGTGGCGGCCACCGCTACCCGGGCCGACTCGGCGGGAACATTCTCGGACGAGCTGGACGACACGAAATACCTCTCGTCTGACGCAGGGTTTGTACGACGTACTGGTGCTGGTGCAACAAGCTTCTGGATACGATTGTCGGGGGTTGCGCGCTGGTCAGGCTGCGACAACACTCCATTGTAATCCGCGCACCAAGCCGCGGCGTTCCGCGACCCCCCGAAACGACGCCCTCAGGCCCCCATCGAGCGGTCTTCCCGCTCCGATGGAGGCCTGATCTGTACGTCGGGTAGTGGCGTGCTAACCGTTCCTCGTCTGCCGCAGTGGACGGGCGACCACCCGCTGCCGGCCGACCTGCTCCTCCTGCTTGAACTGGCGCACCTTCACCAGGGAGGCCACGTCGATCACGTCCGCGACCGACTTGTACGCGCCGTCCTCACCGTAGGGCTCGGAGGCCTCCCGCCAGCCGCGCGGCCGGACCTTCAGCTGCTTGCCGAGCAGCGCGACGAAGATCTTCGCCTTCTGCGCGCCGAACCCCGGTAGCGCCGACAGCCTGGCCAGCAGGTCGTCCCCGGACTTCACGTCGGACCACAGGCCCGAGGCGTTCCCCCCGTACTCCTCGTCGAGGTGCTTGGCCAGGGTCTGGATCCGGGCCGCCATCGCGGTCGGGAACCGGTGCACCGCCGGCGGACCGGCGACGATCTCGACGAACGCGTCGGGATCGTAGTGCGCGACCGTGGTCGGGTCGAACGGGCCGGCCATCCGCTTGGCGATCGCCACCGGTCCGGCGAACGCACGCTCCATCGGGATCTGCTGGTCCAGCAGCATCCCCACCAGCAGGGCGAACGGGTCTCTGCTCAGCATCTCGTCGGCGTCGGGCTGCTGTGCGAGGCACAGCTTCTTGCTGCGTGTCGAAGTCACCTCAGTCCTCCTCCCCTTCAGACAACTCCTGCTCGGCCTTGACGGCCAGCACCGGACACGGAGCGTCCAGCAGTACCCGCTGGGCATTGCTGCCGAGGATGAGCTTGCCGACCGGCGACCGGCGCCGCAGCCCGATCACGATCATCTCCGCGTGCACCTGCTCGGCGACGGCCACCAGGTCCTCCGCCGGATCGAGTCCACGCACCAGCTGCCGCACCTCGTACGGCACCCCGGTCGAGTCGAGCTGCTCCCGAACCTCCGTCAACGCGGCGTCGCTCGCCGCGGCCTCATCACTGTCGAAGCTCCGGCCACCGCGGTGCGAGTTCACCACCACCAGTTTGGCGTCGCGCAGCGTCGCCTCCTCGGCCGCTCGCCTGAGGGCGGCTCGGCCCTCGGCCTTCGGCACATATCCCACGACGATGGTCGTCATCGCCCTGCCTCACCTCCGGGTGTCCTCCGAGTGTCACGGTCGACCCGTTCCGAACGATACTGCTCCGCGCCGTGGTCGGCATCCGCTGCATTCACACCAACTGGTGTCGCGGTCGGCCGATCGTCAGCGGGAGTACTCCACCACCGCCGCGCCGTCTGCGAAGACGGCTGACGCCGGTGCCCGAGTACTACCCGCGGCGGGACGCTCTAACCTTCCGGTTGCCACACCTTTGCAGGGCTGTCACCCAACGCGCCACCCCTGTAGGCCGGGTCGTTATCGAACTCGTCCACCCAGTTGCCCTGGGCAAGATCGCCGGTTCCGCCCGGCTGACCGTGGTTCCGCGCTCCCCCGAGCGTGTTGTCCACCGTTGTCTAGCTCACCAATCAGTTCAGTCCACCGGCCACTCGTGCACCGGCGTGTTCTCGTGCATGTGGTCGCGATAACGGGCCAGCATGCCGCGCAACGCGTCCTTCCGACTGTGCGATCCCTTTGTATACAGTCGATGAAACTCCTCGACCTGCCACGACGCGCCATTGCGGTTGGTCAGGCAGCGCTGTTCGATGATGCCCAGCAGGCGATCCCGGACAGCGGTGTCGACGCCCCAGGCCTCGAGGCCTTGGGAAGCGAGTGGGAGCAGGCGTCTGAGCACCAGCTCGGTGGCGCGCGCCGTACCGACTCCGGGCCAGAACACCTCGGCCTCGATGCCGTTCTTGGCCGCCTCGTGAAAGTTTTCCTCAGCAGCGCTGAAGGACATCTGCGACCAGATCGGCCGTTCGTCGTCGGCGAGTGCGCGGACCAGGCCGAAGTAGAAGGCTCCGTTGGCGATCGTGTCGACCACGGTCGGGCCGGCCGGCAGCACGCGATTCTCCACACGCAGATGCGGTTTCTCCCGGACAACGTCGTACACCGGCCGGTTCCATCGATAAATAGTTCCGTTGTGCAGGCGAAGTTCCGAAAGGGCCGGGGTGTCACCACGATCCAGTACGGCGATCGGATCCTCGTCCGACGTCACCGGCAACAGGGCCGGGTAGTACCGCGAGTTCTCCTCGAACAGGTCGAAGATCGAGGTGATCCATCGTTCACCGAACCACACGCGGGGGCGGACGCCCTGGGTCTTCAGTTCGTGGGTGCGGGTGTCGGCGGCCTGCTCGAACAACGCGATGCGGGTCTCGCGCAACAACTCCTTGCCGAACAGGAACGGTGAGTTGGCACCGATCGCGAGCTGTACGCCGGAGATCGCCTGGGCCGCGTTCCAGTACCGCGGGAACGCCTCCGGGGTGACCTGGAGATGGAACTGGGCCGACGTACAGGCGGCCTCGGGAACGATGCTGTCCGCGGTCACCTGCAACCGTTCGACCCCGTCGATGGAGATCTGCACGTCCTCGCCGCGGGCGGCGAAGATCTGGTCGTTCAGCAACGCGTACCGCGGGTTGGTGCTGAGCGCCTCGCGGTGGATGTGCTCGGTGAGCAGCGTCGGCAGGATGCCGACCACCACCATCGACGACCCGGTCCGCGACGCCTTCTCCTCGGCCGCGTTCAGGCTGTCGCGGATATTGGCTTCCATCGTGTCCAGCCCGATGCCGTCGATCTGCCCGGGCGGCACGTTGATCTCGATGTTGAACTGACCGAGCTCGGTCTGGAAAGCGTCGTCCTCGATCGCGCTCAGCACCTCGGAGTTCTTGAACGCCGGGTCGCACCGCTCGTCGACCAGGTTCAGCTCGATCTCGATCCCGGTCATCGGCCGGTCCGGTGCGAATCTGTCCTCGCGCAGCATCCGCGCGAACGCGTCCAGGTTGCGATGCACCTGGTCGCGGAACGCCGTCCGGTCCGCCCGGGTGAACTCGACCCGGTCGACTTCCTCACCCATGTGCGCCTCCCCTGCCTCGCCTCTCGCCTCAGTGTGCCTGAAGGTGCCCGTTCATGGCGGTTCCACTCGCGTGGTGGACATCAGACCGCCAAAATCTCAAAGCGGCTGCACGATGAAGTGATCGCGCACGATGCGGGCCGGTTCCGGCCCCAGCACGGACGCCAGTTCGGTCAGTACGGCGGGAGCGAGCCGCAGCTCGTGTTCGTCGGGATGTTCGGTCGCTCCCATCTCGTAGTCCTCCCCCGGCCGCGTGGTCAGCTCGATATGCGCCCCGAGCACCCACTCGACCGGATTGCCGTCGGCAACGAACGCCGCCAGCCGCGACACGCTCGCACGAAACGCGTCCCAGTCCTTCACGTACAACCGCCCCGGATACAGCGAGTCCCCGGTCAGCAGCAGGCGGGTCGACCGGTCGTAGACGGCGATGTCCGCGCCCTGATGACCCGGAATCGGGATCACGTCGAGGATCCGGTCGCCAAGGTCGAGCTGCCCGATCCCGTGCGGCCAGTCGGCGATTCCGAAGGACGCCGCGACCTCCGCGGCCGAATGACCGACCACGGCTGCGAACTCGCCGTCGCCACCGACGTGATCCCCGTGCGCGTGTGTATGCGCGACGACCAGCTCCCGGCCGTCCAACAGGCTCTCGACGAGCGGCCGGAGCGGGACGTGACCGGTCCCTGTGTCGAGCAGCAGGGCACGCTCGGAGCCGAGCAGCAGGTACAGGAACGGGGCCTCGAAATTGGTGTGCAGACCCTGCCGGATGATCACTGTGTGGTCGTCGTACCGCTCGATCTGATGATCCATACCGGAAATTGTCGGTGCTACCGGGGAGACTAGGCACGTGCGAGGGGAACCGTCGGTGCTGCATGTCGATCTCGACGCGTTCTTCGCGGCCGTCGAGCAGCGCGACAAACCCTCGCTGCGCGGCAAGCCGGTGGTCGTCGGTGGCATCGGGCTCCGCGGAGTCGTCTCCACCGCGTCGTACGAGGCCCGCAAGTACGGCGTTCGCTCCGCGATGTCGACCGCGGAAGCGCGGTCGCGCTGCCCGCACGCGGCGTACCTGTGGCCGCGCTTCGACCAGTACCGGCAGACCAGTCAGGCGGTGATGGCCGAGATGCGTGCCCTGTCGCCACTGGTCGAGCCGCTGTCGCTCGACGAGGCGTTCATCGATCTGGCCGCGGCCGGGCTCACCGGTCTCACGGACGACGATGTGCGCGCGATCGCCGAAGACCTCAAGGACGCGATCCGTACGGCGAGCGGCGGGCTGACCGCGTCCGTCGGTGCCGGCACGTCGAAGCTGATCGCGAAGATCGCCAGCGATCTGGACAAGCCCGACGGCGTGGTGGTCGTACCGGCTGGGACGGAGGCTGCGTTCCTGGCGCCGATGCAGGTCACGGTGATTCCCGGCGTTGGTCCGGCGACCGCGCAGCGGCTCAGCATGGCGGGTGTGCGGACAGTTGGCGACCTGCAGCAGCTCGACGAGGACGAGATCGTCCGGCAGGTCGGTTCGGCGCACGGCACGAGCCTGTACCGGCTCGCCATCGCGGCCGACGACCGGCCGGTGGTGAGCGACCGCGAGACGAAGTCGGTCAGTGTCGAGGACACCTTCGAGACCGACATCATCGATCGCGCGCTGCTGACCGCGATCGCCGACCGGATGGCGCACCGCGTCGCCGAGCGGCTGCAGAAGGCGCAGCTGTCCGGGCGGACCGTCACGCTCAAGTCGCGGATGCACGACTTCACCACGCACACGCGCTCGTCGACCCTGGCCGGACCGACCGACGATCCGCGGGTGATAGCCCGCGTGACCCGGCGGTTGCTCGACGACACCGATCTGGCCGGCGGGATCCGGTTGCTCGGGGTCGGGGTCTCGTCGCTCGCCGACTGGATCCAGGACGACCTCTTCACCGACAGCGAGGCGGCCGAGGCAGCGGAGACAGCTGAGGTGGTCGACGTGATCGAGATTCCCGACCGCCGGTCCCGCGATCAGGGCGGCTACTACACCGGTCAGGACGTGCATCATCCCGAGCACGGCCTGGGCTGGGTCTGGGGCTCGGGACGCGGTCGCGTCACCGTCCGGTTCGAGACCGCGGAGTCGCCTCCCGGTCCGGTCCGGACCTTCGCGATCGACGATCCGCTGCTGACAAAACCGGCACCCGCCGCGGCGGAGGGAGACGCCGACGCCGAAAATGGACACAATGGGCCAAATGAATGAAGAACGGCGGGGGGTCTACCCGTTCTGCGGCAGCTGTACGGCGTCATCGGTGGCTTGGCGGGTCAACGATCCCGGCGGCGTGCCGTGCGTCGGCAACCGGTTCTACGGTCACAGCGACGTCTGCGAGAACTGCGGCTCGTCGGTGCGCACGCTCTACACGACGTTCCTGTGGATCCCGTTCGCGAAGGCGGGCCGGTTCCGGATCATCCCGACCGGTCGCCGGACGTATGTCGCGCGCAAGGTGATCCTCGGCCGGGTCGCGGCCACACCGGGTGAGCCCGTGTCGGCGATCGCCGATCATCCCGAGCTCGAGCGCGATCCGTCGTACCGGCAGGCCGAGTCCTTCTGGGAAGCCAAGGAGCCGGGCCAGGCGCTGCCGTTCTACCAAGCGGCGCTCGCGCTGCGGGAGAGCGTGCTGCCCGTCGATGATCCGGCGACGCTGCGGGTGCGGCTGCGCGTCGCGCAGGGCATGCTCGCGACCGCCAACTACGGGCGCGCGATCGCGTGGTTCGAGTTGGTGACTCCGCAGCTCAACCGGGTGTTCGGTGCGCACCACGAGCTGACTCGCTCCGCCAACGAGGGCGCGACCGGTGCTCGGCTGATGGTCGGCGGCCCGAGGTCGGAGGCGAGTCTGCTGACCGACATCGTCGCGGTCGACACGAGCGACCTGGCCACGCACGACCCGCAGCTGATCCGGGACCGGGCGGCGCTCGGGCGTGCGTTGCTTGCAGGTGGCGAGATTGCGCCGGCTCTCGAAGCTTTGAGCGCGTCGGTGATTGCTGCGACGGCCGCGCTCGGCGTTGACCACCCGGACACGGCTGTCTATCGAGATGCGCTCGGAGAAGCATGCGCAGTGGGTGCTGCGCGTGGGCGCAAGCGCGATCTGGCGGCTGTCGAGGCCGCGCAGAAACTGCTCACCGTCGAAGGCGCACCGACAGACAGGTAACACAGCCTTCGAGCTTCTCGAACTCACTGATGTCGACGACGACGGGCGTATAGCCGAGCTCCGCGAACAAGGCCGCGGACTTCGGCGCGGAGGCCGCCATCAACAGCCGCTCCTCCCCCAGCAGTACGACGTGCGCTCCGGCCTCCTCGGGTACGGCGCGGAACGCGTCGAAGGCGGTCGCGTCGTCGACGAGTGGTTCGTACCCGATGACCGTGCCGTCGGGCAGCGCGGTAACAGCCGACTTGAGGTGCAACACCTTCTCCACCGGGACCGCGCGAACCTCGGCACCCAGCGGGCTGAGCGCGGTCTGGAGCTGCCGGATCCCTTCGGCATTCGTGCGCCCGCCCAGGCCGACGTACACGGTGCTTCCGACCTTGAGGATGTCGCCGCCGTCGAAGGTGCCGGGTTCGGTGACGTGGGTGATGCGGTAGCCCTGCTCACGGACGGCCTCCTCGGCCGCCGCGGCCTCAGGACGCCGCGAGTCGGCTCCGGACCGCGCGATCACCGCCAGGTCGCCGTACACGACCATCGTGTCCTCGACGAAGACGCCGTCGGGGCAATCGTCGATCGGTGCTACCTCGACTGGCGTCCACCCGTGCTCCTGCAGGGCAGCGACGTACGCCTCCCACTGCCGTACGGCGAGGTCCGGGTCGACCGGTGTGCGTTCGATGTGCGTGACCAGGCCCTCGGCCAGGCGGGGACTCGGGCGGCGGACCAGTGCGGCAGGCATATCGGCAGGGTAACCGGGGTACCGGGCGCCCAACTGATTGTGGAGGTACTGATGCCGAAGATCCTGCCGGCCACCGGCGGAGACGTGGTCGAGGTCATTCTGGCCGATCACCGCTGGTTCGAAGAGGCGCTGCGCGAGCTGCGGGACGTGCAGAGCGACCGCGCCGCCGTCCTCGCCGATCTGGCCACGGTGCTGATCGCGCACGCGGAGGCCGAGGAGTCGAAGGTCTACCCGGCGCTGCGCCGCAAGGACGCCATCGACGCCGACGAGGTCGAGCACTCCGAGCACGAGCACGACGAGGGCAACGAGGCGCTGCTCGACCTGATGGAGGTCGAGGACACCGCGAGCGACGACTTCGGTAAGAAGCTCCACGAGCTCTCCGAAGCGCTCACCCATCACCTCGACGAGGAAGAGCGCGACGTCCTCAACCCGGCCCGCACCGACGTCTCCGAGGAGACCCGCCACACCCTCGGCACCACCTTCGCCGACGAACGCGCCCGCCTGATCAAGTCCGGCTGCGGCGACATCGAAAACGTCCGCAAGCTGGTCCAACAGGCCCACTCCAAATAGCCGCACCGGGGGCCGGCACCGGATCTAGGGTGATCTCATGACCCCGGTTCGTCCCCCGCTCCCCGAGTTCACGTTCCCGGTCTATGGCTTGGGGCCCGGCTTCACTGGGAGCCGCGCGGTCGATGTCTGGAACCGCCTGGGAGACGGGATCACCGGGCCGCTGTGGTACTTGGCTCTCGCGCACACGGACTCCTCGGGCGCCGGCATCACGGTCATCACCGACGGCCGTCTCGATGTCGGCACCTCGCGCTCGGCTTCCGCGTTGGTGGACGTCGCGCGGCTCGTGCTGCTCGGGTATGTCTCATCGCCCGGCAGCACGATGTCGCTGGGACAGCTGGCCGAGCTGGTTGAGATCAGCGGCGAACCGCCTTGGCAGTCTGAAAACTTCTCCGTCGACGGTAGGCAGCAAGCGTTCTCGACCTATCGCGCGGGTGAGTTCGTCGCCGCGTTCGCGGACGCCGGCTCGGTGGTGATCGGCTTTCATGGTCCGCGGGCAGATCAGCTGGTGTCTCATGCTCACCTGCAGCCCGTGAACGAGGTCCTGAACGTCTACAGCTGACCGTTGCCTGAGGCAACGATCAGAGGGGCAGGGTCAGGCCTTCGGTGGCGGCGATGACTTCGCCGTCGAACTCGGCCTGGGCCTCCGCGACGGAGGTCGACCGGTCGGAGCCGGGCCAGAAGTGTGTGAGCAGTAGGCGGCGTGCACCTTGGGCTGCTCGGCCGGCTTCGGTTGCGGTCATGACGTAGCGCGGGGTGGTCTGGGGTGATGGGCCTTGCAGCGTCGCGTCGGCGATGAAGAGGTCGGTGTCTCGCGCCAGCTTGGTGTGGTGGTCGGACGGGCCGCTGTCACCGGTGTAGGCGAGTGAGACGCCCGGTGCGGTGAGGCGGATGCCGAGGTTCGTCACGTAGTGCGGCAGAGTGACTGTCTCGACGGTGAAGGGTCCCAGTCGAGTGGTGGTCGCGAGGTCGTGCACGGCGAGGACTGTCGCCGGGTCTGGGTTCGGCTCCAGTGCCCGCAGTACGTCGATCACTCCCGGCGGACAGTGCAGTGGGATCGGCGGCGCATCTGGTGCTTCGTAGTGCCGGACGCGCGCCAGTGCGCTTACGTCGACGCAGTGGTCCGGGTGCTGGTGGGTGACGACCACCGCGTCGACCTCGGCGTGCGGGCGGTGCGCGAGGAGCTGCGGCAGGGCGGCGTAGCCGAGATCGAGTACGACGCGGAAACCGTCGTACTCGATCAGGAACCCGGCACACGCACGACCCGGCTCGGGCCAGGCTCCGCAGGAACCGAGGACCGTCAGCGACCTCACCGGGCGGTGGCGAACGGGCGGTCGGTGGGGACGATGTCCTTGCCGAGCGGCAGCAGCGAGATCGGGATCAGCTTGAAGTTCGCGATGCCGAGCGGGATGCCGATGATCGAGACGCAGAGAGCGATTCCCGTGACCAGGTGACCGAGGGCCAGCCACCAGCCGGCGACGATGATCCAGATCAGGTTGCCGAGCAGGGCGCCGGCGCCGGCGGTGCGCTTGTCGACGATCGTGCGGCCGAAGGGCCACAACGTGTAGCCCGCGATACGGAACGAGGCGATGCCGAACGGGATCGTCACGATCAGCACGCAGCAGATGATGCCGGCGATCGCGTAGCCGACCGACAGCCAGAAGCCGGCGAGTACCAGCCAGATCAGGTTGAGAAGCGTCCTCATACTCTCAGCGTGCCAGCTCACGGGTGTGTTCGAGGACCAACCGCGCGACAAGTCCGGGATCATTCCGGGGCATCCAGTGGCCGCCCCTGACCACCCGGACCGTGAGGTTCGGGGCCCAGCGCTCGACGTCGGTCTGCAGCGGCGTCGTCACGAACGCGTCGCCGTCCGGAGAAACAGCCAGAACCGGTACGTCGGTCTGCCGTTCTACCGGGTGTAGCAGGCGCGGGAGCACGTTGGCCCGGTAGAGGTTCAGACCGTTCACATAGTCGCCCAGGGAGCGCTCTCCCGTTTCTGAGGGCCGCCCATCGGCCGACTGTTCGAGGCGGCTGAAGATGCGATTCGCCCACCCGCGCCGCCAGCCGTTCTCCGGCAGCCAGGGCAGGTGGAAGTAGAAGATGTACCAGGAATGCAGGAGCTGGCCGAGGGACTCGCGGATCGGCCGGCGTTTGCGGAAGAAGAAGCCCGCGTGATCGAGCGACGGTCCCGAGATCGACACGAACGACGAGATCCGGCCGAGAGAGCGCTCACTCGTGACGAAGTGCCACGACTGGATCGAACCCCAGTCGTGTGCGAGCAGGTGCACCGGCCGATCGGGCGACACCGCATCGACTACCGCGAGGAAGTCGTCCTCCAACCGATCCAGGTGGTATGCCGCCTTCTCCCGCGGCTGGCCGGACTCCCCCGCGCCGCGCACGTCGTACGTGACGACATGGAACTCGTCGGCAAGCTCCGCGGCGACGGGCGCCCACAGGCGGGCGTTGTCGGGATAGCCGTGCACTGCCACGAGCACCGGCAGGTCGGATTCAGGTGCGTAGTCGTAGAGCGCTATCCGCGTTCCGTCGGTGCTAGTAATCGCTTGTGCTGAGGGTGGCAAAGGTCATCCCTGCTTTCACCAGGCGCTCGCGCAGTGCCGGACCCATCGCCGCAGCGGTGGTGGTCTGGCCGGCCGTTTCCGGGAGATCGTCCAGAGAGAGACAGAGAGCGCTCTCCCCGAGCATCTTGGCGGTCTCGTCGTACCCGGGGTCGCCACCGGCGACCTCGGTGATCACCTGCTTGCCGCCGCCGCGGCCGACGAAGCGCACCTTGAACCACGACTTCGCCCGCACCTCCGGGCTCGGCCCGTCACCGGGCTGCAGGCGGCTGAGCAAAGCTCGCCGGGCCGGCGGGATCTGCGCGGCCGTCGCCAGCAACGCGACCCCACCGATGCCTCCGGCAACCATCGGCAGGTGTTTGACGGCCGCGTAGTGCGAGTAACGGAAGTCGGGACCGTAGCGGTCGAGCTGTCGGCCCGAGTACCCGACGATCTGCGGATCGACCGTCGGCAGCGGTACCGCCCAGAAACCCTGCTGCCGGTGGATCCGCCCAGCAACCGCTCTCGCGCGTCTCCCGACCGGCCGTGCCTCGGCCTTCTTCCGGGCGGTGTGCGCATCCAGGTTCTGCTTCGGTCGCGAGAACGCGGTGATCGCCGTGTGGAACGTGCCGCCCGACGGCTTCCCACCGGCACGCAACAGTCCGTCGACGGCGATCGGTACCCGCTCCGGCAACTGCTCGACCGTGTACTGCACGCCGAGGTCATAAGGGATCGAGTCGAACCCACACGCGTGGATGATCCGAGCGCCGGTCTGGAGAGCGCGTGCGTGGTATTTCACGTACATCCGATCGACGAACTCCGGCTCGCCGGTCAGATCCAGATAGTCCGTTCCCGCTTCGGCACACGCGGCCACCAGCGGTTCGCCGTACTGGATGTAGGGACCGACGGTCGTGACGACGAGCCTGGTCGATTCCGCGAGGGCCTGCAACGACGCCGCGTCGGTCACGTCCGCGATCAGTACGTCGCGACCGAACGGCTCGAGCTTGGCGCGGTTCCGCCCGGCCACGGCCCACTTCAGTTCGGCCGGCGCGTTCTTCTCCAGGTACTCCGCGGTGAGTGCTCCCGTGAAGCCACTCGCGCCGAGCAGGACAACGTCGTACCGGCGACTCATCGACCGGTGGCCTTCTCGGTGTCCGCGAGACCGCCGGCGCCCGAAGCGCGTGACGATACCGAGGCGCCGCGCGCCTGGATGTCGGCCAGCGCCGCCCGGTCGGCCTTCGGCACGCTGAACCGCGAGCCGGCCTCGATCACGTGCGGGATCAGCCAGCGGAAGACCTTCAGGACACCGATCCATTCCGGCACGTGCACAGTCCGCTTGCGCCGCTTGATGCCGTCGGTGAACTTCTGTACCGCGAACTCCAGCGGGTACACCTTGCTCGCCAACGGGATCCCGGTCCGCACCTTGCCGAACACCGGGTGGTCGTCGACCCCACGCACCATGTCGGTGTCGACGAACGTCATGTGCGCTACGCCCACCCGTACACCGAGGTGCTTCAGCTCGGGCCGCAGCGTGTCGCCCATCGCCTCAACCCCGGCCTTCGCCACGTTGTACGACGCCAGCCCCGGAATGTGCACGACCGCCGCGAGCGACGACACCAGCAGCAGGTAGCCCTTGCTCTCCAACAGGTACGGCAGGGTCAAGTGCACGGTGCGCCAAACGCCGTACAGGTCGACGTCGAGGACGCGCTCCCAGACCGCCGGGTCCATGCTCCGGGTGAATCCGGGCGCTGCGATGCCCGCGTTCGCCATCACCACGTCGATGCGGCCGTAGCGCGCGTGCACGGATTCGATCGCCGTACGGAGCGACTCGGTGTCTGTGACGTCGGCCTCCCACCAGCCCGCGTCCGGACCGCAGTCCTCGGCGACCTGCTTCAGCTCGTCCGGCTCCAGACCGATCAGTGCGAGCTTGGCACCGTCCTTCGCCAGGCTCCGGGCCACCGCGGCCCCGATCCCGCGGGACGCTCCGGTGATGAGGACAACCTGTCCGGGCAGCGGTCGCATCTGATTCCTCCGGCTCGAGCTGTTGAGTGGATACTCAACAGTAAGTGCTTATTGACCCAATACTCAATAGACTGGCCGCTATGACCCAGACCTCATCCGCCCGGCTGCGCCCCGACGAGCGGCGCGCCCAGATCCTCGAAGCCGCCCGCCGGGTCCTGCTGGCCGACCCGCACCGCGAGCTCACGGTCGAGCTGGTCGCCGCCGAGGCGAAGGTCTCCCCCGCCCTGCTGTTCCACTACTTCGGCTCGAAAAAGAAGTTCCAGTACGCCGTGATCGAGGAGGCCGCCGCCGAGATCCTCCTCCGCACCGCCCCCGACCAATCGCTACCGCCGGCCGAGCAACTCCGCGCCGGCATCCGCGCCTTCGTCCGCGCAGTCCTCGAAGCCCCCCAGCTCTACCGAGCCACCCTGCTCATGTCAGCCGCCGGCGACCCCGAGGTCCGCACGCTCCACAAAGAACTCCGCGGCGTCTTCAGCACCTGGGTGATCGGCGCCGTCCGCGAAAGCGGCCTGGAGATCACCCCGGTCGTCGAGCTCGCCCTCATCGGCTGGCAAGGCTACGTAGAACAAACCCTCCTCACCTGGATCGAGGACCCGACCATCACCCCCGCCAACCTCGAACACCTCTGCGAACGCTCCCTAGAAGCAATCCTCTCCACCACCCACCCCTAACGTCCGAACGCTCGCCACACCTGGTCGGCGTATCTTCGGACGTCGCGTCACGGTGAGCGCTCTTGCCGGCTGCCGCTATTCAGCAGTAGACATCCCCTGGCCCCCAGCCCTTGCTGTCGCCACAGCGCTCGCCAACTTGCGCGGTGGTCACTCGCGGCCCGATGGGGAGCCTTTCCCATCAATGCCGGTGCGGTGCACTCCCCAGCCCGACAAGCACGACCCCGTCGAGTGGCGCCAGTGTGCGTCCGGCATTCGAGTGTGCGGACCGTGTCGCTGCATATCGATTTCCGGCGACACAGTCCGCACACTCGAAACCACACAAGCCCCACTCGCCGACTGGGTTCACCCGCGGAGCGCGCGTTCACCCGCACACTGGGTTCACCCGCGGAGCGCGTTCACCCGCAGGCCGGGTTCACTCGTACACCGGGTTCACGCGCACGCCGGCTTCACCCGCGGAGCGCGTTCACTCGGAGACTGGGCTCACCCGCAGGCCGGGTTCACGCGCTGAGTGGGTTCACTGGCTGGGGTGGGGCGTTCAGTGGGACAGGACTCGGCTAGGTGGTCTGGCGACGGCAACCACGGCGACGAGTGAGCCAGGAGACCTCGCCCGCACCGGCCGCACCAAAGCCCGGGAGCTCAGGCAGCGGAAACCCTGGTCGGCGACCGCACCATCTCCCTCAGCCCAAGACCGCCCGAGCCGCCCGCCTCTGTCAATCGGCCACAGCGGTGATCAGCCACCGTCGACATCTCCGGCCGCATCCGAGGGGGCGCCGGCCGCCGTCCGCGGGGTGTGAACAGGAACGGGGTGGGCGTGCGCAAGGTATGACCTGTTCACGCCCACTGGTGGGTGTGCGCGCCGCCGGGATGTGGCGCGTGGCGGGAGGTGGGTGGGGCGAGGGTTCGGGTTAGGGTTCGGGCGTGCTGACGGTCGCTACGGTGAATGTGAATGGGATCAGGGCCGCTTATCGCCGCGGGATGGCGCCTTGGCTGGAGCGGACCGATCCGGATCTGTTGCTGATGCAGGAAGTTCGGGCGACCGACGAGGTGCTGCGGGATCATCTCGGCAGCGACTGGAACCTCGCGCATGCGGAGCCGGCGATCGACGGGCACAAGGGGCGGGCCGGGGTGGCTGTCGCGAGTCGGCGGCCGATCAAGGATGTGCGGATCGACGTCGGGCCGGAGCGGTTCGCCGACACTGGGCGCTGGGTCGAGGCGGACGTCGTACTGGATGACGGGTCGACGCTGACGGCGGTGAGCACTTATGTCTTCACCGGCGAGTTCGAGACGCCTCCGCGGCAGGAGGAGAAGTACGCGTTCCTGGACGCGATCACTGCTCGGCTCACCGAGCTGCGCGCCGACGGCCGACACGTGCTGATGTGCGGCGACCTCAACATCGCGCACCGCGAAGAGGACCTCAAGGCCTGGAAGGCGAACCGCAAGAAGAGCGGATTCCTCCCGGAAGAACGCGCCTGGATGGATCGCTTGTTCGAGGCCGGCTGGGTCGACCTCGGCCGGCGCTTCGGTGGCGACGGACCCGGCCCGTACTCCTGGTGGTCCTGGCGCGGGAAGGCGTTCGACAACGACGCAGGCTGGCGCATCGACTACCAGATCGCCTCCCCCGGCCTGGCCGAGCTGGCCATCGGCTGCGAGATCCACCGTGCACCGACGTACGCCGAGCGCTGGAGCGACCACGCGCCGGTCGTCGCGACGTACGGCGTCTGACCCGCAGCGCACCGCCCACCGGGGCGGGTAGTCTCGCCCGCATGTCCGAGTTGAACTCTGTAGAGCCTCCTGTTGCCGCCCGCAAGCCGATCGAACGTGTCCACCACGGTGACACGTTCGTCGACGACTACGAGTGGCTGCGGGACAAGACCGACGACGAGGTGCTCGGGTACCTCCGGGCCGAGAACGAGTACACCGAGGCCCGTACGGCGCACCTCGAATCGTTGCGTGAGGCAATCTTCACCGAGATCTCGGACCGCACGCTGCAGACCGACCTGAGTGTGCCGGCCCGGCGCGGCGAGTACTGGTACTACGCGCGCACGGTCGAAGGCAGTCAGTACGGGATCCACTGCCGGGTCAAGGTGAACGGCGACGAGCCGCCGGCGCTGGACGCCGAGATCGCCGGTGAAGAGGTGCTGCTCGACGGCAACGTGGTCGCGGGCGATTCGGAGTTCTTCTCCCTCGGCACCGTCGACGTCTCCCCCGACGGCCGGCTGCTGGCGTACTCGGTCGACCTCAAGGGTGACGAGCGGTTCACGCTGCGGATCAAGGACCTGAGCACCGGCGAGCTGCTGCCCGACGAGCTGCCCGAGGTGCACTACGGCTCGGCGTGGTCCGCGGACGGCTCGACGATCTTCTACACCAAGGTCGACGACGCCTGGCGCCCCTTCCAGATCTGGCGGCACACCCTCGGTACGACGGACGACGTACTGGTGCTCGAGGAGCCGGACGAGCGGTTCTGGGTCGGTGTCGACCTGACCCGCAACGAGCAGGCGATCATGGTCTCGCTCGGCAGCAAGCTCACGAGCGAGGTCTACCTGCTCGATGCGAACGACCCGACCGGCGAGCTGAAGGTCGTCGCTCCGCGTCGCGAGGGCGTCGAGTACGACGTCGAGCACGCGGGCGACCGGCTGCTGATCACGCACAACGCGGACGCGGCGAACTTCTCGCTGGCCACGGCTTCGCTGGACGCACCCGGTGAATGGACGACCATCATTGAGGGCGACGAGTCGAGCCGGCTGCTGGGCGCCGACGCGTTCGCCGATCACGTCATCTTGTATCGCCGTCGCGACGCTCTCACCGAGCTGGCGATCATGCGTCGTACCGAGGACGGCTTCGGCGCTCCCGAGGCGCTCGAGTTCGACGAGCCAATCTACACGGTCTCCCCCGGCCGCAACGACGAGTGGAACGACACCCGGTACCGCTTCGGCTACACCTCCCTCGTGACACCCGGTACGACGTACGACGTGGACGTCGCGACTGGTGAGCGGCGACTGCTCAAGCAGCAGCCTGTGCTAGGCGGTGTCGACCTCAGCGCGTACACGCAGTACCGCGAGTGGGCGACCGCGCCGGACGGCACGAAGGTCCCGGTGTCGATGGTCGCGCGCAAGAACGTCGCCAAGGACGGCAACGCGCCGGTCGTGCTCTACGGCTACGGGTCGTACGAGAGCTCGATGGACCCGTGGTTCTCGATCCCGCGGCTGTCGATGCTCGACCGCGGCGTCGTCTTCGCGATCGCGCACATCCGCGGCGGCGGCGAGCTCGGCCGGCACTGGTACGACAACGGCAAGACGCTGACCAAGCGCAACACCTTCACCGACTTCATCGCGGCGGCCGAGCACCTGGTCGAGGCCGGCTGGACGCGGCCCGAGCGGATCGTCGCCCAGGGCGGCAGCGCCGGCGGCCTACTGATGGGCGCGGTCGCCAACCTGGCTCCGCAGGCGTTCGGCGGAATCGTCGCCGAGGTGCCGTTCGTGGATGCGTTGACCACCATTCTCGACCCGTCCTTGCCACTGACCGTGATCGAGTGGGAGGAATGGGGAAATCCGCTCCAGGACGCGGAGGTGTACGCGTACATGAAGTCCTACTCGCCGTACGAGAACGTCACCGCGCAGCAGTACCCGCGGATCCTCGCGATCACTTCGCTGAACGACACCCGGGTGTTCTTCGTCGAGCCGGCGAAATGGGTGGCCAAACTCCGGTCCACGGCGGCCGGGAACGTCGACGTCCTGCTGAAGACCGAGATGGAGGCCGGCCACGGCGGACGCAGCGGCCGGTACGACGCCTGGCGCGAGGTCGCGTTCAGCCTCGCCTGGGAGCTGGACACCCTCGGTCTGGCCGGAAACTGAGCGTTGGTCGCGGAATATCTCCCCGATCCGGTGTGTTGTGCAACACATCAGGAGGGCCGGATCGGGGGTTTTCTGAACCGATTCTCAGGCTTTTCGGCGGCGAGCCGCTGGACAGAACCTGATGAGTTCGGAGGAAAACCCTTCAGGACCGTCCGATCACGCTGACAGCGGTGCGGATGGGTACCGGAATGCAGGGTGAGCCGCGCCGGGAACTCTCAGGGAAAGTTCAGGGAGTTTACACACTGCCATGGAATCTTGAACCTCACTCGAGCGTTGCTCTCCATGTAACGACGAAGGGAGTTTCGGTGGCTCGCATGACTCGCGTTCGCAGCACGGACGACGGTATCGACGGCAAGGACAGTGTTGGTCTGTATCTCGAAGAGATCGCCCGCACCCCGTTGCTGACGGCTGAAGAAGAGGTCGAGCTCGCTGAGACGGTCGAGGCAGGTCTCCTCGCGGAGCAACTGCTGGCCGAGGGGCGGGTTGGACGGAAGAAGGGCGGAGCGCCCAAATATGCCACGGCGGAGGAGCTGGAGTGGCTGGCGGAGGAAGGCCAGCGCGCCCAGCAGCGGTTCGTGACCGCGAACCTGCGTCTGGTGGTGTCGATCGCTCGCCGGTACGGACGATCCCAGATGCCGCTGCTGGACCTGGTCCAGGAAGGCAACACGGGACTGATCCGCGCGGTGGAGAAGTTCGACTACCGGAAGGGATTCAAGTTCTCGACGTACGCGACCTGGTGGGTGCGGCAGGCGATCACCCGCGGTATCGCGCAGCAGGCCCGAGTGGTCCGGCTGCCGGTGCACGTGGTGGAGCAGCTGAACCAGATCGGGTCGGCGCGGCGGACGCTGGAGCGCAAGCTCGGGCGGGAGCCGGAGGTCGAAGAGATCGCGGCGGAGCTGGACCTGGACGAGGAGCGGGTGACGGAGTTGATCCGCATCGGCCGGGACCACATCAGCCTGGACAACCCGATCGACGACGAGGGTGAGACCTCGCTGGGCGACCTGATCGCGGCCGAGACCGCGCCGGGACCCGACCAACTGGTGGCCGACGCCTCCGACCGGTCCGGACTGTTCAGCCTGGTCGATCAGCTCGACCCGCGGTCGGCCGACGTGATCCGGCGCCGCTACGGGCTGCACGACGGTCGGCAGGCCAAGCTCGCCGACATCGGCGCCGTGCACGGCATCTCCGCCGAGCGCGTCCGTCAGATCGAGCGCGAGGCGCTGGGCCGGCTGCGGCTGATGGCCGACCCGACGCTGGCCGCGTAAGCAGTACCCCGAAACCCCTCCGAAGGACCCCCGAGCCACCCTCCTGGCCCGGGGGTCTTTCTAGTTCCTAGCGCTGGTTCCAGCTGTCGATCAGCGGCAGCAGCTCGGCCAGGCGATGCACAGTCGCGTCCGGGGTGCCTTCGGTGTGGCCGATCTGGCTGGCCGGGATCGCGCTGTGCGGGATGTGCGCCGCCCGCATGCCGACGTTCTGCGCACCCCACACGTCGTCGAAGAGCCGGTCACCGACGAACAGGCAGGCCGCGGGGTCGGTGACCCCGACCGCCTTCATGGCCGCCAGGAACGCCTCCTGGTGCGGTTTCGTGTACGGGATCTCGCTCGTGTACACCGCGCCGTCCAGCAGCTCCAGGACGCCGTCGCGCGCGAAGATCTCCTCGTGGCGGCGCCGCGACCAGATCGTGTTCGACAGCACGCCGATCTTGAGGCCGCGCTCGCGCAGCCCGTGCAGTGTCTCCAGTGCGTCCGGCTCGAGGACCGTGTGCGGATGCCAGCCGCGCTCGTACTCCGCGTGGGCGGCCTCGGTCATCTCCACCTCGGCGAGCAGACACACCTCTTCGAGCGTGCTGCTGAGGTGGTGGTCGCGCGAGCGCATCCAGATCGAGTGCTCCGCGTCCACCAAACGCTGAGCCACCTCGTCGGCACGCTCCTCGTCGATCAGCACCGCCACCGACCGCCACAACGCGCGCAGGTCGACCTCGTGCCAGGTCGCCAGCGTGCCACCCCAGTCGAACAGAACAGCCTCAGTCTTCGTCACGTCGGCAACCCTGTCAGACAGCTCCGACAGTTCGCTCCTGGTTTTCGCTGACCCGGGCGATCCGCTGCCGTTTCGCCAGCCAGGTCACGGTAAACAGCACGAACGCGAGGCTCGGGACGTCGGACAGCAGGATCGTCCACGGCGCACCGCCCTGGTCGGCCCAGTCGTCCAACCCACCGAAAGCAGCCGGCAGCAGGAACGCGAAGAAGTTGTTCAGCACGTGGAGAGCGATCGCGGCCTCCAGTCCCCCGGTTCGCACGGTCAGCCAGCCGGCCAGAACCGCGAACAGGAAGATGTCCAGCATCGCCCAGCCGGTATAGCCGTGCGCCGAGACGAACGCGGCGCCACCGATCACGATGCCCGGCCAAGGCGAGCGGAACAGCACCCGCACCCAACGGGCCCGGCCCTCCGCACTGTCAGGGCCGAAGGAACCGACCGCCTGGATGAGCCACCCGCGGAAGATGAACTCCTCAGCAGTCGCCTGGAACGGGACCAGGAAGACGACGAGCAACAGCGGTACGACGAACTTGGCGAATCCGATCCAGGAACCGTTGTCCGCCGTACTGTCGTCTGCCGGGACGATCTGGTCGACCAGCAGTCCGAGGCCGAAGCTCAGGACGACGTACCCGACAGCCGGTAGGCAGCACCACGCGAGCCAGCGCCAGCGGATGCGGTTGAGGACGGACGCCACGCTCCAGGCCGGGCGACGCTGGACGAGCCAGGCCGTCAGTGGAACCAGCGGGATCAGCGCGCCGAGTAGGACGAGGTTCAGGGCGAGGTCTTCGGTGGGGTTGCCGAAGATCTGAGTACCGTCGCTGCTCAGCGACGGCTCTGCTCCGCCCAGGAGCATGTGGATGCCGAACCAGATGCCGAAGACCAGGAGCGACGCGAAAAAGACGGCGATGCCCAGCGTCATGGTCCCCACCACGGAGCGCCACGCGGCATGTTTCGGTGTCCGCGCCAGCCGGTGGAACGGCGTACCGGCCGGGGCCCCGACGATCCGCGGGCCTTTGGGTATCGGCTGCCACTGCGGGCCGGGCCAGACCTGCTGCTGGTGCCCCATCGGGTAGCCCGGAGGCTGCTGGTACGGCGGATAGCCCGGCGGCTGCTGATATCCCGGGTGGCCCTGGACAGGCGGGTACGGCGGGGGCGGGTAGCCGGGCTGCTGCGGGTATCCCGGCGGAGGTGGATACCCCTGCACCGGCGGGGGTGGGTATCCCTGTGGCGGCGGATATCCCTGCGGCGGCGGGTAGCTCTGAGGCGGTGGGTACTGCCCGGGCGGGGCCTGGGGCGTGTCCTCGGGGCGCGGCTCGCCTGAGTGCGGGTGCATGCAAGGACTCTAGAAGATCGGCCCAAGCGCAGTAGTCCTGTTCCCGGCTGTAAGGATGGGCCTGTGGCAGGTCAGGTACAGGTCGGAGGAGAGCGCTGTGGTGACTGATCCAACCCCGGGACCGGCAGCAGCGACGCGAGCGTTGCCGCAGTCGGTGCTGACCCCGCTGACCGGGTCGGCGATCTTCCTCGTCGTACAGATCGAGGACGGTGGCGAGGAGACTGCGCGGGACCTCCTTGAGCGAGTCAGCGGGCTGACTCGCTCGGTTGGCTTCCGGGTCCCGTCCGGCGGTCTGTCGTGTGTCACGAGCATCGGCTCGGACGTGTGGGACCGGCTGTTCAGCGGTCCGCGGCCGAAGGAACTGCACCCGTTCATCGAGCTCAAGGGCGCGACCCATCACGCGGTCTCGACGCCGGGCGACCTGCTGTTCCACATCCGCGCCGGCCACCTCGACCAGTGCTTCGAGCTCGCCCGCCAGATCATGAACGTGCTGGGCGATGCCGCCACCGTCGTCGACGAGGTCCACGGCTTCAAGTACTTCGAGATGCGCGATCTGCTCGGCTTCGTCGACGGTACCGAGAACCCGGCCGGCAGCGAGGCAGAGGACGCCGTACTGATCGGTGCCGAGGACTCCGACTTCGCCGGCGGCAGCTACGTGATCGTGCAGAAGTACCTGCACGACCTCAAGGCGTGGAACTCCCTCACCACCGAGCAGCAGGAACTCGCGATCGGCCGGACCAAACTCGACGACATCGAACTGGACGACGACGCCAAGCCGTCCAACGCGCACATCGTCCTCAACGTCATCGAAGATGCCGACGGCAACGAGTTGCAGATCCTCCGGGACAACATGCCGTTCGGCCAGATCGGCACCGAGGAGTTCGGCACCTACTTCATCGGCTACGCCAAGTCCCCGGCCGTCACCGAACTGATGCTGCACCGGATGTTCATCGGCGAGCCCGAAGGCAACCACGACCGCATCCTCGACTTCTCCACCGCCGTCACCGGTACCAACTTCTTCACCCCCGCCACCGCCTTCCTCGACGACCTTCCGCCGGCTCCCTGAAACTGTCGGTGGGGTGGGTAAGACTGGGTTCATGTTGCTCACCGAGGTGGTCGAGACGTCCGCCGCGCTGGCCGGGACCCGGTCGCGGCTGAAGAAGGCCGAGTTCATCGCCGCGCTGCTGTCCCGTGCCACGGAGCCGGTCGAGACCGCGATCGTGGTGACATACCTGTCGGGCGAGCTGCGCCAGCGTCGTACCGGGGTCGGGTGGCGGACGCTGATGGACGCGCCCGCTCCGGCGGCCGAGCCTTCGCTCACGGTTGAGGCGGTCGACCAGGCGTTCGCTGAGCTGGCGGAGATCTCCGGCGCGGGCTCGCAGGCGCGGCGACGGGAGGCGGTCGACGCGCTCTTCGGTCAGGCGACCGAGGCTGAGCAGACGTTCCTGCGGCTGCTCGTGGGTGGCGAGCTGAGACAAGGCGCGCTGGATGGCGTGATGGCTGACGCCGTCGCGCGGGCGACCGGGATCCCGCTCGACAAGATCCGGGCCGCGACCATGTTGCGCGGAGCGGCGGCTCCGGTGGCGGTCGCCGTACTGACCGAGGGTGAGGCGGGGCTCGCGCAGTTCGGGCTGCAGGTCGGTCAGGGCGTGCAGCCGATGCTGGCGCAGTCCGCGACGACGGTAGCCGAGGCGTTTGCCAAGACCGGTACGCCAGCCGCGCTCGAGTGGAAGCTGGACGGGATCCGGATCCAGGTGCACCGCAACGGCGATGACGTCGTCGTCTACACGCGGACGCTCGACGACATCACAGCTCGCGTGCCCGAGGTGGTGACAGCTGTTCGAGCCCTCGACGCTCAGCAGGTAGTGCTCGACGGCGAGCTGATCGCGTTGCGACCGGACGGCCGACCGGAAGCGTTCCAGGTGACCGGCTCCCGGACAGCGACTCGGTCCGCCACTGGACCCGAGTCGGTGCCGCTCACGCCGTACTTCTTCGACATCCTGCACCAGGACGGGCAGGACCTGCTCGGGCTCGACGGTGCCGAGCGGCACGCCTGGCTGAGCAAGCTGATCCCGGCCGAGAGCCGCATTCCGCGCCTCGTGACAGAGGACGCCGACGAAGGGCAGCGGTTCTTCGCCGACGCAGTACGGCGGGGGCACGAGGGCGTGATGGTGAAATCGCTGACCGTCCCGTACGAGGCTGGTCGGCGCGGCTCTGGCTGGGTGAAGGTGAAACAGACCCACACCCTCGACCTGCTGGTGCTCGCGGCGGAGTGGGGCCACGGACGTCGTACCGGCTGGCTGTCGAACCTGCACCTCGGTGCCCGGGACGAGACGACTGGCGAGTTCGTCATGCTCGGCAAGACGTTCAAGGGATTGACCGACGAGCTGCTGCGCTGGCAGACCGAGCGGTTCCAGGAGCTGGCCGAGCGGCAGGATTCCTACACCGTCTACATCCGGCCCGAGATCGTGGTCGAGATCGCGTTCGACGGCGTCCAGAACTCGCCGCGCTATCCGGCCGGGATGGCGCTGCGGTTCGCCCGCGTGCTGCGGTACCGCGAGGACAAGACACCTGATCAGGTCGATACGGTGCAGACAGTGCGCGCGATCCACGAGGGCTTCGACGCAACCGACGGAGAAGGTGAGCCGGATGAGTGAAGACCCGGATGTGCACACCCGACGGATCGCCCGCGCTGGTCTTGACCGTGAGGACCCGACCGGCTGGTTCGAGGACTTGTACTCCGCGGCCTCCGAAGGCCGGGCCGTCGTCCCGTGGGACCGCGGCACGGCCAACCCCTTGCTGACCGAATGGTTCGAGGCCTCCGAGCCGAACGGCAACGGGAAGACCGCCGTCGTCATCGGCGCGGGCACCGGCTGGGACGCCGAGCTGGTCGCCGACCGCGGCTACCAGACCACGGCCTTCGACATCTCCCCCACCGCCGTCGACACCGCACAGCGCAACCACCCGGACTCCCAAACCCAGTACGTCGTTGCCGACCTCCTCGACCAACCGGCCGACTGGCACCACGCGTTCGACCTGGTCGTGGAGATCTACACAGTGCAGGCCTTGCCGATCAGCCTGCAGCCGACCGCCGTACAGAAGGTCGGTGAGCTTGTCGGCCCCGGGGGCACGCTCGTAGTCATTGCCTCAGCTCGCCGTGAAGGTCAACCTGATGCTGAGGTCGAGGGTCCGCCCTGGCCGTTGACCAGGGCAACCATCGAGTCCTTCGCCTCCGCCCCGGACCTCCGGCTGATCGAGGTCGACGAATCCCCGAGCCCCAGCGATCCCACGGCCACCCGGTGGCGAGCCGAGTTCCTCCGCGACTGAGTCGGTTCTGTAACACGGGCCATCTACGATCCGGCGGTGAACTCCGACCTGCCGCCCAGGAAGTTCGCCGTGCGGATGCGGTTGCCGATCGGGCTGGTGATCGCCTTCGCGGCGCTGTACCTGCTCGCGGTCTGTACTCCGTTCGGCCAGACCTTCGAAGACTCCCTGCTCCGGGGATACAGCAGCGACACCTGGCTCGGCCAGATCCAGTACTCGATCGGCCCGCCACCGATCCGCGGCGAGGAGCTCACCTTCTTCATCGGGGTGGCGCTGATCGCCCTGGCCGCGCTCGTCCGTCGACGCTGGTGGCTCGCCGCCGCGAGCGTGTTCGTGCCCGTCGCCACCGCGGCGACCACCTTCGCCCTCAACCGCTTCATCCTGCCGCGCCCGAACTTCGCCGACCCGTCGCAAGGGCTGATCGAAACCAGCTTCCCCAGCGGCCACGTCGCCATCACGGCCGGAGTCGTCGGCGGTGCGATCCTCGTCTCCGGTCCACGAGCGCGCCGGTACGTCGCCGGCGTCGGCCTCCTCTGGCTCGCCTTCATCGCGGCAGCCGTCCAGAACCTCGGCTGGCATCGTGCCAGCGACGCGCTCGGCGCAACCCTCCTCGCCTGTCTCTGGTACACCGTTGCCGTCCGGCTGATGCCGGTCGCGAGCCAACCGGCCGTAGCTCCACGACCGCTCGGGCTGCTGCCCGCCGTCGCGATTGCGGCCGTCGGAGCAATCCTGGGCTCAGGACGGTACGGCTACACCCTTGAGGGGATCCCGTTCGCTCTGCTCGGCGTCGCCTGCGCGGCCTTGCTCTGGTTCACCGTCGACCGGGCCGCAGCAACGCAGGTGCGAGGTCGGCTGCAGTGGATCCCTGCCGCCGTCATCGCGGCGACGCTGGTGTTGGCGATCGTTGCCGGCGCGGGCGTCGGCTATTGGCGCGAGCACTCACCGGTCCACGTCGAGGCGGGGCCCGAGCCCGCGCTGATCACCGGCCCGGGGACCGCGGGTAAGGGAGTCACGTTCGGCGAGCCGGGCGCGAAGGCGACCATCGACATCTGGCTGGAGTTCGACAACCTGGGCGCCGCAGAGTTCGAGAAGGCCAACGGCCAGATGCTCGACACCCTGCTGCAGGACGGTACCGCGACCGTCACCTACTGGCCGCTCAACTCGAACGAGGTGCGGCCTCAGGTATCGCATCTGTTCGCGGTGGCCGCCGCCAACGGCAAGGGCCGTGGCTTCCTCCGCGCGTACTACGCCGACTTCGCCAAGGCCTGGACCGACCACCAACTCATCGAGCTCGGCGACAAGCTCGGCGTACCCGAGGGCAAGTTCTCTGCGGAACTGACCTCGAACTCGTATGACGCTTGGCTCAACAGCGTCACCGACGCCTCCTACAAGTTCCCGCTCGAGCACTCGCCAGCGGTGTTCGTGAACGGCAAGCAACTGCTCACCGACGCCGTCACCCCGACCAGCCTCAAGGACGCCATCGGATAGCGTCGGAGCATGACGTCCACCTGGAGCCGAGTCGCGCGGCTGGACGTCGGCGCGGTCGTCCAGGAGGTCGCGGAACGGACCGGCGTACTGCTCGAAGTCAAAGGGCTGTGCTCCGGCGGCGAGGTCGGCGCCGCCTACGTGGGCTGGGACGACGGCCGTCGGTCGGTGCTGAAGTGGCGGCCCGGAACCGACCTGAAGGACTACCAAGCCGGCCCGCTGGCCGTGTCCGAGGCTGCTCGGCTCGCCGGGCTCCCGGTCCCCCGCACCGAGCTGGCGGTGGAGCTCGAATCCGCGATCGCGACCGTGCAGGAGTTGTTGCCCGGTGCACCGATCGCAACCCTCGACGAGAACCTCCTCGGCCAAGCTCTCGACCTCAGCCAAAGCCTTCGCGGGTTGCTCAGCGGCGAGTCCGAGGTCCCAAGCCTCGACCTCTACCTCACCGTTGACGGCCCAGGCTTCTGCCTCCACGGCCCCTTGAGGTCACACAACCCCCGTACGGCGCGCCTCGACGACTGGATCACAGCCGTCGGAACCGCCCATCCCGGTCCGCTCGCCGGCGATGACGCCGTACACGTGGACTTCCACCCCGGCAACCTGCTCACACTCGACGGCAAGCTCACCGGGATCATCGACTGGGACGGCGCCGGCCGCGGCGATCACCGCCTCGACCTCGTCACCCTGCGCTTCGGCCTGCACGGCGCTCCACAGGACCCCGCCGTCATCGCTCAGCTCGACACGATCCTCAACGACCTCCCGCCCGACGTTCTCCGCCCGCTCTGGGCACACATGAGCCTGCGCATGACCGACTGGGCAATCCGCCACTTCACACCCGCCGACGTCGACCACTGGCTCACGCTCGCCGAATCCCGCCTCCATTAGGAGCCACGCCTCCCCAGCCCCCACAACGTCCGAACGATCGGAGAGCCCGCCTCCGGTCTTTCGGACGTTACGGCGGGTTGAGGGCGCCGGGTTGGGGTGCGCCGGGTTTGCGGGGAATCGCTGCCGCTATGTGGCAGCAGATCCACACAAAGCGCGCGGCCGGGCGGATTGGGGGTGGATCCACGCACAGGTTGCTGCGGGCTCGGCTAGACCGCCGTTTGCCTAGGATGGCGCGGTGAGATTCGTGATGGTGCCAGGCGGCTGGCAAGGTGGCTGGGTGTTTGACGAGGTTGCTGCGGAGCTCCGCGGCGCGGGCCACGAGGTCGAGGCCGTGACGCTCGCCGAGGTGGAAGCAGACCGCGTCCCCAACCTCGATGACCACATCGAGCAAGTCACCGCGATCATCGAAGGTAGTGACGACACCCCGATCGCGCTCTGCGGGCACAGCTACGCCGGTTTGGTGATCGCCGGGGTTGCCGACCGACTCGGCGACCGCCTCGATCACCTTGTCTTCATCGACGCCTATGTGCCCGACGACGGCGACTCCTGCTGGTCCCTCACCAGCGACCCCTTCCGCGAGATGTTCATCGCGGGCTCTCGTGGCGACGGTCGCTGGGTCGCGGTTCCTGAAGGACTTGACCCCCGCGCCCAACCGCAGTCCCTCGCGACCTTCGTCCAGTCGATCAAGCTGCGCAACACGGCCAACCCGTCGTACCAGCGCACCTATATCAGCGGCGGCGAGTGGCCCGGCAGTCCGTTCCTGGAGCTGACCGAGCGGCTGCGCAACGACCCTGGCTGGCAGGTCCACGAGATCGCCGTCGGGCACAACATCGCTCGCCGTGACCCACTCGGTCTGGCCGCCCTCCTGCAGGCCCTGTCGTAATTGCCGTGACGCCGGCCGATCTCCCCGCAACAATGGCCGCCGTGGATGAGGTCCAGGTTGTCGTTGCCCATAGCGAGCGCGTGACGCTGCGCGTCGGCGAGGTCTTCGTGAAGATCGACTCCGAACAGCGGAACCTCGACATCGAGGTCGAGGCGATGGCGCTCGCGCCGGTCCCGACGCCGACGATCCTCTGGCGGCAACCACCTGCCCTCGCACTCGCCACCGTCCCCGGTACGGCGCTCGGCGTGCTCGGCGCGCCGTCACCCCACTCGCCGGCTGCGTGGGCCGCAGCCGGCGCCGCTATCCGCAAGCTGCACGACGCACCACTTCCGCCGTGGACCGGCCGGAGGACTCTCGACGAGATCACCACCCGCCTCGATACCGAGTGCGAGTGGCTCGTCTCCAGCGGCTCCCTCCCCGCGGACCTGGTCACCCACAACCGCGAGATCGCCCAGGCCGCGCTTCGCCCTTGGACCCCGGTCTTCGCCCACGGCGATCTGCAGATCACCCATGTCTTCATCGATGACCAGGACGAGGTCACCGGCATCATCGACTGGTCCGAGGCCAGCCAAGGTGACCCCATGTTCGACCTGGCCACCCTCACGCTCGGACACGAGGATCGCCTGGCCGAGGTCGCCGTCGGCTACGGACCCGGCATCGACCACGACGTAGTCCGTGCCTGGTGGTCCCTGCGCAGCCTCAGCGCCTCCCGCTGGCTCATCGAGCACGGCTTCGACCCCAACACCCCCGGCTGCGAGTTCGACGTCCTCCGAGCCCGGATGAACGAACCCCGCTAGAGCTACGCGGGGAAGGCTTTCCAGTGGCCTTCGGAGATGATCTCGACGGTCCCGTCGACGACCTTGATCGCGGTCTCGTCGTCGATCGCGTAGGCCGGCGCGGCTAGCTCGGCGGCCCAGCTTTCCGCGTCGGCCATGGTGTTGCTGGGCATGGACTCGTGGTCGAGGTGCGGGTAGATGGAGAAGTCGACGACGCCGAGACCGCGGTCGTCCGGCGCGGACGGCCAGTTGACGAAGCGGTCGCCGATGCGCGGGGTCATCACCATGCTGCCGGCGCTGAGCCCCACCCAGACGGTGTCGGTCAGCGACGGGACGAGCTTCGACAGACCGGACTCCTGCATCCAGTGATGGAGGTAGGTCGCGTCGCCGCCGTCCACCAGGAGCACGTCGGCCTCTCGGACCCATGGCACCCAACGCTCCTCGCCGATGCTGGGCAGGGCGGTGAGCTCGAGGACGCCCACGGAGGCCCAGCCCAGGCTGGCCAGCAGGAACGGGGGCTCGCCGGCCACAGTGCGTCGCACTGTGGCCGGCCCCAGCATCGGGTGGCCCCACTGCGCCGTGGGGACCAGGAGTGCGTTGGACTCCGAGATCGGCTTGCCCAGCATCGCTTCCAGCGCGTCGCGAATGCTCGCGTTGGTAATGCCTCCGGACGTGAGTAGCAGCTTCACAACATCTCCTGAACTTCGTCGGTCAGAGTAGCGCCATCATGTTATGTCTCAGGACATCGGTGACAGTTCTGGTTCTAGAGATCGGTGACGGTTTCGGGGTTTTGGTGGTGACACTTCGGTGAGCCGGTGCCGC
>NZ_JBITDE010000005.1:75152-548891 GCF_044453945.1 Kribbella sp. NPDC051587 | reverse complement strand
CGCGGCACCGGCTCACCGAAGTGTCACCACCAAAACCCCGAAACCGTCACCGATCTCTAGAACCAGAACTGTCACCGATGTCCTGAGACATAACATCCTGACAAGTCAATTGCCGGGTTGTTGCTCCCCGGTGGCCGGCTTTGCATCGGTCTGGTTCGGGAGGACTCGGCCGACCGCGGCGAGCAGGCCTGCGGCGACCAGTGCGAGTGCGGCTGTCGCCAGCCACGGCAGCTCGTGCCGGACCTCGAAGAGCTGGGCGAAGAAGGCCGGCGCCAGCACGCTCGCGAACGCGAAGCTGTACTGCCAGTAGGACAGATACTTCCCGCGCCCGGCTGCCGGTGCGACCGACGCGGCGAGTGCATTGTTCGTCGCCGCGTGCAGCAGATCAGCAAACGCGTAGACGGCCGTTGCGAGCACCAGCATCGCCGCAACCAGCGCGTTCGGTACCTGCGTCAGCGAGGCCATCAACAGACCCCAGACTGCCCATCCCAGTCCGGCCACGACGATCACCGACGTACGGCGAAGCTTCTCGGTGTGCCGCACCACCAGCGTCTGCCCAGCCGCCAGTACGACGGACGCCGCGGCCAGGAGCACGCCGACCAACCATTTCGGCACTGGCAGCGCTTCTGACACGTACACCGGGACTCCGACGCCGAGCATCATGATGCAGAGGGCAAAGAGGGTGTTCACGGCGATCAGCACCAGGAACGGCTTGTCCTTGCGCAGTAGTGGCGCCGGACCCGAATCCTGAGTGGCCCGCTGGTGGTGGGAGGCGTGCAGGCCCAGCAGGAGCACTCCGGCCAGATAGAAGCTCACCGCGTTCACAACCATCGCAATCAGGAACGGTGTGGTCCCACCAGCGGCAAGCAGTGCGCCCGCGACCAGACCGCCGAGTGCGAAGCCGCCGGCCTGCATCATCCCGCCGAGACCGAACCACCGGTCTCGTTCGCCCTCATCAGCGACGTCGGCCAGCAGACTGAAGATCGACGACCAGAACACCCGCTGACCGGTCGTCGAGACCAGGGCGCAGAGGAACAGCAGCCACGTGGACCGGCCGAAGAAGAAGCCCGTGAAAGCGAGCCCCTGGGCGAACTGCGCGCCGACGACCAGGTTGCGCGGTCCGAGCCGGTCGATCACGACCCCCACCGCGGCCGGCGCCGCGATGGAGAACAGTGTGGCCACGGTCAGCAGCACACCCGCCGTACCGAGCGGGATGCCGGCGACGCGGATGAAGTACAGCAGCATGAGCGGCCCTGCGACGCCACCACCGAACGAGTCGATCGCCAGCCCGATCAGGAGCGGTAGCCGCCCACGGACATTCGGCAGGCCGAGCGAGGTGGCTGAGGGCATGACCCCATCCTTACCAGCACCCGGCTCGGCCGCGACCCGATTTCAGTCCGGTACGACGGACGTCCGCCGTACCGAGACATGTCGCAGCGGGCGCCACGCGACCGCCGTCATCAGCACCATAGCCGCAAAAGCCGCAGTGAATGGAGCTGTCAGGCCGAACCGCTGCGCGAGGACGCCGCCCAACGCTGACCCGATCGCCGCCCCACCGACCGAGGCCAGCAGGTAGACGCTGTTCACCCGGCCCATCAGTGCATCAGGTGTCGCCAGCTGCCGCGCTGTCGTCGACACGATGCCCCACACGACTGCATGCACGCCGAACACCGCCATAGTCGCGCCAGCGACCCACGGACTCCGAGTCAGCGCCAGAACGAGGTGGACCGTCGTCTCGATGATCAACCCGGCCCGCAGCAGCGTCAGCGAACCCACTCGCGGCTCCAGGAGGTGGTACACCGGCATCCCGAACACACCGCCGACCGCACCGACCGCCACGAGCAATCCGAACTGGGTGTCGCTCAGCCCGAGCCGCTCCCGCGCGTACAGCACCCAGGTCGCGAAGGCGGCGCAGAAGGTGATGTTCATGACCAGGATCGAGCAGGCCAGCGTCCGCACGCCCACGTGTCCCCACAGCCAGCGCACTCCATCGCGGACCTCGGTCCAAAGCGCCGTACCAGCGGACTCGGTAGGCACTGGCCGAACGGCGACTCGCGCTATGAGCGCTGCAGCCGCGACGAACGTGACCGCGTCGAATGCCAGTGGCACTCCAGCGCCCACCGCGAACAGCAACGCCCCCAACGGCGGACCGCCGAGCTGTTGCAGCACGGTCCCCGTGGCGAAGAGCCGGGCGTTCGCCTTACCCAGCTGGTCTTTCGGTACGGCGCTCACCAGTAGTGCACCGGATGCGCTGTCAGCGAGCGTCTCCGCCGTACCGAGCAGGAACAGGGCAACGTAGATCGCCCAGAGCGGCGAAGAGCCGACCAGGACCGCAACCCCCAGCACAGCAAGGACTACGCCCCGAAAGAGGTCAGCGGCAACAATCATCGTCCGCCGGTCGAGCCGGTCAGCCAGTGCACCACTGAACAACGCAAACAACAACCACGGCAGCTGCTGCACAAACGCAGCAGCCCCCACCGCCGCCGGCGCACTGGTGATCGAAGCAACCAGCAACGGCCCCGCCGCCAGCAGCGCCCCGTCACCAAGATTGGAGATGACCGCCGCCGGCCAGATCCGCCGAAAGTCCGCGCCGAGCGCAGCAGGCAGCACAGTTTCACGAAGAGATGGCATCCGAGCTCCAGAGGGCATGACGAAACAACCGGACCAGCCGGCTCACTCGCCGGCCGTGCGCCCGGTCAGCGCCGAATCAGCCCGCCGACCGGACGGTGACGACCCTGACCTCGACCATCCGAGACATCAGCGCACCTCCGTCCCCACACCCCAGGCAGCTCCTCCGCCCAGCTCCCCCGCACCGTACCGCCGCCCCTGCGCTATCCTCAACCCTCGGCGGCAAGCCGCCAGGAGGGCTCGCATAGTGGCCGAGTGCGCTGGTCTTGAAAACCGGTATTGCGGGTGACCGTAATCGTGGGTTCGAATCCCACGCCCTCCGCTGAAGTGGTCTCAGATGGCCGCTGACCTAGGGAACTACCTTGAGCACCGCATGGTCCAGGTAGGTCTGGCTAAGTCCGGCTTCTGGCGGGCACTTTCGGCTCTTCATGCCCTATGCGTGCCCGCGTGCCGCCGATCGCCTCGCGAGAACGAGAGTCACCGACGTCCGTCGACCTGGAGTCAGCAGCGGCTGAAACGAGACCCGGCCCCCCTTATGTTCTAGCTCCGGTGAGCCAAGATGCAGGAGCAACATGGTGTACGTAGCGCAGTGCGATAGGCCCAGCGAACCAACTCGTAGGTCTTTCGTGGAGCACTGGGATTCCAATAGGCTCAACGACCCAGGGGAGGTGTCGATGGAGCAGAAGGCCCCAGTTGTTAGGCGGCGGGTCGCTGGGCGGGGGCGATCCCGCGGCCAGCGATCCGGATCGAACCGACGCGAGTCAATCGCCCGATGGGGAGAACGAAACGAGCGCGGGCAGGCGACAGGTGCTTCGGATTCTTCGACTCGGGGGACTGAGCAGGCGGACGAACTTGATCGTGCTGCTCAGCGGGTTGGCTGGCGGCAATCGCCGGAACGGCGCGGGTTGATTCGGAAGACATGGTTATTTGGTCTTCTGATTAATTCCGCGGGGCTAGCGCTGGGTGGCTATGTAGGCCCAAGAGTGCTGGCCGATGAGACAACCTCAATTCTCGAGCTACGGATTTCTGGTGGCGTTCTGTTCCTGTTCGCCTCGGGAATCCTTACGGGGTATTTCTGGGTGTGGACCCGCCAGACTTATCGGCGTCTATTTAGGGATCGACTATTGATTGAGCGATCCCGCGCCGCCCTGCAACAGGCAGAAAGCAGCCTGATGGGCGGCCCTGTTGAGAATGTGACTGATTTTGAGAATCTTTGGAACGTAACGCAGCGAAGACTGGACTACTATCACGATATCGCTACCGGTCAAGCCGAGAAAAGCTTCGCTTATGGTCAGCGCGCAGCTTGGCTTGGCCTCGCGCTGATTGTCTTATGCGCATTACTAGCAATACTCGCCCCAACGGCAGTCGCGGCTGGCGCGGCAGGAGCTCTGGGGTTGGCAGGCGGAGGCCTGGCTGGTTACATCGGTCGAACCTTCATGCGAACACAGGAATCGGCCGCTGCGCAGTTGCGTGCCTATTTCTCCCAACCGCTTGAGTTCTCAAGATTCCTAGCCGCAGAACGGATGCTTACTTTCATCGAGGAGCCGGTCAAGCGCGGAACGGCTACGGTGACAGTTATTTCTGCGTTAGTCGGGAAGGCTGAAGATCCTCCAGTCTTTGGAGAGCGCGAAAGATCTCTGGGATCAGCCTCTCGGGAATCCTTGTAGCCCACATTTCAGGCCCCCGCAGACCTTGGTCTGCGGGGGATCTATCTAGATCTCAGTAGTAGCGGTTGCGCTTGGTGGGCTTGGTGACGATGACGTTATGCTGGTCGCCGTTTCCAGTGTGAATGTCTCCGGTGCCACGTTGATGACGACGTCGAAGTTGTCCATGTCGCCCTTTTTGAGGTCGCGCTCCTTGCCGTTCTCGATGACGGTGGTCTTGCCGTTGCGGTTGATGACTACCTTGCCCATGGTGGTTCTCCTTCAGACTGGTGTGTCCGGCATCGCCGGTGATGCTCGTGCGCGAGGTGGCGTTCTGGAGCCCGATGGCTCGCTTGGGGGCTAGAACATAGGGGGCTAGATCGCGGCGGTGAGGAAGGCGGCGACTCCGAGCCAGGTCCAGTGTCAGGACTGGTCCAGGGCGGCGGCGCCGCCGTTGTTGTAGTAGCCGGTCTTGCCGAGTTTGGAGGCGAGCCAGGCGAGTGTGTACCGGCGGTCGGCCAAGTAGTGGGTGATCGCGCTGACGGCCTGGCCGGCGATGAAGCCGGTGAGGCTGATGTGCAGGTCGAACTTGAGCCAGACCAGCGCTCCGAGGGCGGTGGTGATGGCGGTGTAGGTGATGACGTGTTTGAGGCAGGCGAGGGCGCCTTCGCGGTCGCGCGCGCCCTTGGACATGGCCTGGTGGTGGGTTTGGACCCACCGCGGCGAATACCCGACGGAGCACCGCAGACGCACTGGTGGCCATGACACCGGCGATGCTGAGATCTCAAAAGGCTGGTCCGGACGCCAAGCTGCTCCGGTTCGGTTCTCTACAAATTCGCCTTCAATAGCGGGAATCGGCAGTCGGCTGATGGCGAAGCTCGTGCCTTGCTCGACTGGGTCGAACGCAACAGTCGGCCGTTGTCCGACCTGGCCAAGCCTGAGGTAATCCGAGCGGTACTAGCTGCGGTAGGCAACAAGCTGGACGGGCGAATGGCGTCAAAGACTTATGCTGCGCGCAGACGCTCGATGGTGTGGAACATGTGCGAGCTGGCAGTCGAAGAGCGTCTACTGCCGGTGAATCCGATCACGCTCGTGAAGTCATCGTCGCGGCCGAAACGGGCCAAAGGCAACGACCAAGTTGATCCGGCATCGGTGCCGAACCCAGAACAGGCTGAGGCGCTGCTCGAGGCGGTTGGGGACCTGCCTGGTTCAGGACCGCAGCTGAAGGCATTCTTCGGGAGCATGTACTACTGCGCCCTGCGGCCCGGCGAGGCCGTCAACCTGCGCGAGCTGAACCTTCACATCCCGCACGAGGGCCGCGGCAAGCTCCTCCTGACGGAATCCGCACCCTGGGCTGGCGGCGCGTGGACCGATACAGGCGAAGAACGCGATCCCCGGCAGTTGAAGCACCGCGAGGTTGGGACGAACCGGTGGGCACCCTGCCCATCCAAGATGACGAGGCTGTTCCATGAGCACTTATCTACCTACGGGACCGACTCGGATGGTCGCCTGTTCCGAGGTGCACGTGGCGGCATGGTCCCCTGGAAGACCTACCAGGTCGCGTGGCAGTTGGCGCGGGTTGCTGTGTTCGGGGAAGTGGCCGCGCGAACCTCGATCCTGGCTCAACGCCCGTACGACCTTCGCCATGCGGAGGTCTCAACCTGGCTCGCCGCCGGCGTGGAGGGAGTGCGAGTTGCCGAGTGGGCCGGGCAATCTCTGGAGGTCCTGATGCGGATCTACGCGAAGGTCCTGGACGGACTAGAGGAACAGGCTCTCGATCCGATCGAAGTGACGTACGGTGAGGCTAAGCGGGGCGTCATCGTTGCTCTGAGCCACAAAGACACGCAGATGCCAATAGCGGGCGATCCTGAGCGCCCGTGCCCCAGAATCGAGTGACCAGGTGAGTCGAAATGAGAGACGGGGACGGGTAGATCAGCCACCTGGCCTGGTCTATTCTGGTAGAACACATGTTCGATCAGCGACGGCGGTAGAGACACCTGCAGCGAGGTGGGAGGTTTGGCTAACATCGACCCCGTGAACCCGGTACCCGTGGAGAAGGCTGCGCTCGTCGCGCTCCTGCGCTTGCCCAAGGCTCGCTGGTCCGAGGTGGCCATCGACATCTTGGAGTGCGGAGGCGCGGTACGGCTGCTCGAGACACGCCTCGGTTCCGCCGACACGCTGTTCTCATCAGGTGCTGTCGAAGCCGCACTCACCGATGCAGCTCAGGACGTCGCCCAGTGGGAGTCTGAAGGCATGGGGGTGCACGCCTTCTTCGACAAGGACTACCCCGCGCCGCTGCGCGACATCCATCAGTTGCCGCCAGTCATCTTCACGCGTGGTGAACTGAGCGATGACCGACGATCTGTGGCCGTCGTCGGCACACGACAGGCAAGCGAGCGCGGACTAGACATCGCCCGCACCGTAGCTACCACGCTCGCGCAGAATGGCGTAACCGTCGTGAGCGGACTGGCCGCCGGCATCGACAGCGCGGCACACACCGCCGCCCTCGCGGCTCGAGGGCGGACCGTCGCGGTCATCGGTACTGGCATCCGCCGTAGTTACCCGGCGAAGAACAGTGAGCTGCAAGAACGGATCTGCAACGAAGGTCTCGTGCTCAGCCAGTTCTGGCCAGACGCACCGCCGACGAAGCAGAGCTTCCCGATGCGAAACGCGGTCATGAGTGGCTATGCCGCCGCAACCGTGGTCGTCGAAGCTCCCTGGAAAAGCGGGGCCCGCATCCAGGCACGCCTCGCACTACAGCACGGCCGGCCGGTAGTTATGCCCGACGATCTCCTGCAGCATGACTGGGCCCGCGAGTATGCGGAGTACCCCGGTGTCTTCGTGGTGCACGATCCCGACGAGCTGCTCAGGGTCGTAGACAAGCTGATCGCCGAAGTCGACCCAGACGGCGGCTATCCACAGGAGATACCCCGCCTTGCCGTCTAATCTCTGGCTCCCGTACGAGGAGTCAGTTCAGCGCCAATCGATCTTCCTCAGCAACCCCCTCCCTGCCGGTGAGGGGGTCTGTGCTGTCTGCCGTCAGACTATGAGTGGCGGCTGGGAGCGGTGCTACAAATGCAACCTGCACCAGAATGCAACCGACCTCACTGCAGACGTGGTTGTACCCGTGTCATACGCCTTCAAGGGCGGGCAGCACGCCCACCACTTGGCGTCCTACAAGTCCAACCCCGGATCAGCAGCTGCACAGGTCGCACTGCACTATCTCGGGAGTTTGTTCCTGCGGGATCACCTGCCGTGCCTGCGCAGTGCAGCCGGGATTGGCTACGGGCTGTCGCATCTGGTGATGATTCCGAGTACGAAAGGGCGTCCTGGACCGCATCCATTGGACTCGATGCTCGGACCGATCATGAATCAGTTCCCCAGGATCCAAGTCGGCGTGAACGTCCCCTACAGCGACCGGGAGTTTCATGCCGACTGGTTCGTAACTGAGTCCTGTCAGAATGCCGACGTGCTGATCCTTGACGACACCTGGACAACAGGCGCGCGGATTCAGTCGATGAGCCACGCGCTCAAGAGCGCCGGAGCTCGAAGCGTCGTCGCCGTCGTCCTGGGCCGCCACGTCGACCCCGGCTGGGCTGGCTCCAAGCCGCTCGTGGATTGGGCCAAGAGCAGCCAATATGACCCAACGCGATGCGCTGTAGATGGCTGACCCGCGAGCCGGGTCGACGGGCCCGGCTCGAACTTCACCCCAGCCTGGCGGCGGGGCGTCCCGAAGGGGCATTTCGTCAGTCCGTGCCCTATGCGTGCCCGCGCTACCCCGTCAGCGTCTTGGCGGCACCCAACCGGGTCTCAACGGGGGAATCATCTGCTATACAACGCGTTCTGGTGCTCCCAGGTCCAGCCAGGCGGGCTCGCAGAGTGGCCGAGTGCGCTGGTCTTGAAAACCGGTATGGCGGGTGACCGTCATCGTGGGTTCGAATCCCACGCCCTCCGCTCAGCAGGCACCAACAGACCTCTCACCTGCGGAAACGCAACAAGAGGTCTCTGTGTGACAGTCCGGCCGTGTCCGACTGGAAGCCGCCAGCTTCGGCCATCTATGCAGAATCCGTGCAATGGCGGTCGACTCCATCGCACCCGTGGCGTGCGCCTCAGACGACTCAGGGAGTCGCTGACACCGGCCTGGCCGCCCCTACCGATCAGCCTCCCGCCCCACTCCGGGCCGGGGGCTGATTCGCTCTAGTCCCGGATTGGGGAAGCGACGCCTTGGGCGGCGCTGTCACTTTCGCCACGATCCGATGCCGTCCCAGGCTGCTTCGAGACTGCGACCGCCCCCGTACGGCAACTGGTGCCTGACCTCGGCATGAACGGCGCGCATCAACTCGATGCCGCCAAATGCATGGAGGAGCTTGCCGACCTGTCGTGTGCGTTCTTTACCACCGCGGTTGTCGAGAAACTGGTCTTTTCGACCGATCCACACTAGACAGCGCACGGACCCCGCGATCAACCCACGTGCAAGGCGTCTGTGCATGATTCCCCCAATCGCCTACGAACCCCGACTGCCGCCGTCGAGTCATTCGTCTCATTGGACACCCAACTTCAGTGTGTGCTGACCCTCTGGCAGGAGTAGGACACCACCACCGCACCACGCGACTCCTTTCACCGGTCCAGCTCGGCGTGGTTACTGTGCAGAGATTGTGCAGCGGCGCCGCCTGCGAGTGCTTCAGCTTCTGGCGTCCATGCAGGTCAGGCGCACATTTTGTCGGTTCGGGCAGCTTGGCCTTGAAAGCCGGCTACTCGCGCGCCGGCGGATTCTCCCTCTGAAGGCGCCCTGACCGGCTGTGGGGCTGGGGACTTCTGCCTGTCGATTCAGGTCAGTTCGGCTCCCCAGCCGACCGCTCGTGCAGGGTTGCGGATCGGCAAGGTTTCTTGGTGTGGGGTGGGGGACTCTGCATGCTGGTGGTATGACTCGGAGAGATGTGGGGCCGCCGCCTGCTGGGGGTAGTGAGAAGGAGACGCTGGTTGGGTTTCTGGACTACTTGCGGGAGTCGGTGGCGCGGAAGGCTGAGGGGGCGCCGGAGCCGGCGGTGCGGACGGGTGGGGTGGAGTCCGGGACGAATGTGCTGGGGCTGGTGAAGCATCTGACGGCTGTGGAGCGGTTCCTCTTTCTGGGGGAGGACGTGCGGAGCTGGCCGGGGACTATGCGACCTGAGGCTGACGAGACGGTGGAGTCGGTGGTCGCGGCGTACCGGGAGACCGCGCGCAAGGCGAATGTGGTGGTCGAGGGCTGGTCGCAGCTGGAGGCCGAGGCGCCTCGGGGCGGCATGTCGATGCGGTGGGTGCTGGTGCACATGGTCGAGGAGACGGCTCGGCATGCGGGGCACGCGGACATCTTGCGCGAGCAGATCGACGGGTCCATTGGGCGCTGAAAAGACTGTGCGCTGCGTGACAGGTGCGGGCTACTGTCGCGAGCATGGTGGTGCATCCGAGTGGGCGGGCGCAGTCGTGGGCTGACTGCGATGAGGACGTCCGCGCGTATGTGCTCAACGCGGTGCGGGCGGCTGGGCTGGCGGACAGCTGGGTCTACGTGCACGGGTCATTGGCCATGGGGTGCTTCTACCAGGCCAAGAGCGATGTGGACCTGCTGGTGGTCGTGCCTGAGACGCTCACACCGGTAGAGCGTGAGCGGGTGGCCAGAGGCTTCGCCGGTACGGCGGCGGCGCGGCCGGTGCTCGGTGATCTCGAGATTTCGGTACTCACGGCAGCGCAGGCGCGAACGCATGAGCACCCGCGGCCGTATGAGGTGCACTACTCCGCGATGTGGACCGACGCGATTCTTGAGGGCCGACTGGACTACGGCGGGTCAGGCACTGATCCAGATCTGGCCGCACACATCAGTGTGGTCTGGGAGCGCGGGGTGACCCTGAGTGGGCCGCCGCCGGCAGAGGTGTTTGCGCCAGTCCCGTACGACGACTACCGGTCAGCCGTGATGACGGACCTGCAGGACGTGCTGGCAGGAGAGGCCCTGCTCAAGTCCCCGTACTACGGCGTGCTGAACGCTTGTCGGGTGCTGGCGGGTGGCGTCCTCAGTAAGGAGGAGGGTGCCGTGTGGGCGCGTGAGCACCTGCCGGCAGCGCACCAGCCGGTGATCGACCAGGCACTGAGCTGCTATCGGAGCGCCACGCCGGTGGCCGCCGCAGAGCGGAACACCGACGGGCACGACTGGGATACGGCGGCGCTACTTTCCTTCAGGGACTGGGTTCTGACGCAGGTATGACTCACGGGTCATCCGAAAGCACCGGGTTGGCGTGAGGACACCCAGGTAGGTGTCCTCCCCACGCTGCTCGGTCTCGGACATACCCAGCGACTGCAGGATCCGGAGCGAGGCGTGGTTCGTCTCGGCTGCCTCAGCGTCGACCCAGTCGAAGCCGAGAACCTTGAAGGCGTGCTCCAACCCCAGCTGGGCGATAGCACCGCCCAGGCCCTGCCCCCAGCGACTGGGTGGCCCCACGACGTAGCCGAGCTCAGTGCCGTGCAGATCGACGTACCCGATCACGTCGTCGTCGCGGACCGCTGCGAGGCGGACGAGCACCGGGTCCTCGATGATGCGTCGCCACCTGGCCTCGTGCGCGGACCGAGGCAGGTCGACAGTCCACCCGGCGTGCAGGCAGAAGAGGCGGTCAGCGCCCCAGTCCGCGTAGGTCGCGATGTCGGTGGGCTGCAGTGCGCGCAGATACACGGCGCCCAGCCTATGCGCCCGTCCAGCGCTGGAGTGTTGCGGCCGTGCGGCCACTGTCCAGCGCAGCACGGCACTGGTCCAAGCAGAACGCCAACTGGTCAAGGAAGTTGTCGGTCTGGAGGTCCAGCGTGGTCAGAGCGGCTGCAGCGTTGAGCAGTACGACGTCCCGGACCGGACCAGGCTCTCCGTCGACCAGAGCGCGCAGTACCCGGGCATTGGCAGCCGCATCACCACCACGCAGCTCAGACAGCGTTGTGGGTCGCAGACCGAGCCCCCGCGGATCGAAGACCGTCTCGCGTGCACTGCCGTCCTTGATGAGCCATAGCCGCGAGAACGTCGTTGTGGTGAGCTTGTCCAGGCCGTCGTCGCCACGTGCAAGGAGTGCCGTTTTCCCTTGCTGGCAAAGGGCTTGAGCGAGCACAGGCAGCATGCGCGGATTGGCCACGCCGACTAGCTGATGCTGGGGATCAGCTGGGTTGAGCAGTGGCGCGAGCACGTTGAAAGCAGTCGGTACGGCGAGCTCCCGCCGTACGACGGCTACGTGGCGCAGCGCGGTGTTGAACCGTGGTGCGAACAAGTAGGTGATCCCCACGTTCGCAGCCATCCGGGCAGCGTCTGAGGCAGACAGGTCGAGTGGCACACCCAACTGCTCGACCAGGTCAGCAGAGCCGCCTGCTGACGAGGAGGCTGCGCGTCCACCGTGTTTGACCACTGTCGCGCCGGTCGAGGCGGCCACAATCGCAGCCATGGTGGAGATGTTGATCGCACCGGTCCGATCACCACCAGTACCGACGATGTCGACGAAGGGCCCATCGATCCGTACCGGTGTCGCGTGTGAACGCAGTACTGAGGCCAGACCGAGAAGCTCAGCCGCAGTCTCGCTCTTGGCGCGCAAAGCGATCAGGAACCCGGCGATCTGAGCTGGAGAGACATCGCCCAGCACTACCTGGTCCATGGCCCAGCTCGTGTCGGCCATGGTCAGGTCGGCGCCGTTGAGCAGTGCGGAGATCAGACCGGACCAGGTCCGGAGTGCTGGTGCCATGAGCAGTCCTCGAAGCAGGGGCCGCACCTACGAGGAGACATGACAACGGCCGCCTCGTAAGAGACGGCCGGAGTGGTTACACGCGGAAGCAGCCGTCTAGTCGACGGCCCACCACATCCCCGCGCGCATGAACATGACCGCAATCCTACCCAGCACCAGAGTTCCTGTTCTGGCGGGATGCTCAGCGTCAGGAGGGCGTCACGCAGCGCATAGGTGGCCTTCGTTGGAAGACCCCTGTCACATGATGCTGGTCCGATCCGTCAGAGACTATGACTGATCGGGCAAGACGAGGGAGAACGAGCAGTGGACGAGCTGGCGCGGAGTTTCGAGGAGCAGCGGGAGCACCTGCGCGGGGTGGCGTACCGGATGCTCGGTTCGCGCAGTGAGGCTGAGGACGCCGTACAGGAGGCGTGGCTGCGGCTCAGCCGGACCGACGTGAGCGAGGTAGCCAATCTGGCCGGCTGGCTGACCACTGTGGTGTCGCGGGTTTGCCTGGACATGCTCCGGAGTCGCAAGTCCCGTCGGGAGGATTCACTCGACACCTTCGTTCCCGACCCGGTCTCGCTCAAGGCCAACACCAAAGCGCCTGAGGACGAGGCGGTGCAGGCTGACGCGGTCGGGCTCGCGCTGCTCGTCGTACTGGAGACTCTGGCGCCGGCGGAGCGGTTGGCGTTCGTACTGCACGACATGTTCGGGCTGAGCTTCGACGAGGTCGCAGAGGTCGTCGGCAAGACACCCGCTGCGGCGAGGCAGCTCGCGAGTCGCGCCCGGCGGCGAGTCCAGGGCGCACCGGCCAACGACACCGACCCGAGCCGTCAGCGTGCCATTGTCGACGCCTTCATGGCCGCGTCCCGTGGCGGCGACTTCGAAGGCTTGCTCCTGTTGCTCGACCCCGACGTCGTACTGCGAGCCGACGCCGGCGCCAGCGCCTCCAGCGGCCCGGCCGTCTCGAAGGTCGTCCGCGGCGCACTCGCCGTCGTCGAGCAAGCCCTCATGTTCAGCCGCTTGGCCCCCTACACCGAGCACGCCCTGGTCAACGGCGCCCCCGGCATCATCACGGTCGTCAACGGCAACATCCAGTCGGTCTCCGCCTTCACCATCACCAACGGCAAGATCACCGAACTCAACATCCTCGCCGACCCCGACCGCCTCGCCACCCTCACCGTCGAGCGATAGCCAGGGGCGTACCGAAGAAGAGGTAGACGGCTACGATGCGTGGACGGAGACCGCGTAGTCGCCGTCCTGGAACGGGGCCCGGTCCCAGGTGGCGAAGCGTTCGGCAAGCTTCAGACCGGCCTGGGCGCAGTGCTGGTCGTAGTCGGCAACCGAGTAGCCGCGGTCGAGGCTGAAGCCGGCGATGAGGATGCTTCCGACATGCTTGGCGACTCCGGCGACGAGCCGGTCCTGGGTGCCCGGTTCGGTGAACAGCGGCACGTTGCCGGCCATCACGACGACATCGAACGTACGCCCCAGATCGAGTTCGGCCAGGTCGGAGCGCACCCAGGTGATCCCGGGCGCGAGCTCCCGCGCATGGGCGAGCATGGATTCGTCCAGGTCCGCACCGACGACCTCGATGCCGTGTGCGGCCAGCTCGATCGCCACCCGTCCGGTGCCACAACCGGCGTCCAGCACGCTCTTCGGCGCGAACGCCCGTACGAACGTCGCCTCACCATGGACGTCCACCCCGGACGCGGCGAGCGCGTCGAATCGCTGCTGGTAGTCAGCTCCGTTCCACATGAGGTCAGCCTACGCAGCAAAAAAGTTTGGTGGGGGTGTCAATCTGGGGGGTTCTTCTTCGACGTGTTGGTGAGAGCAAAACGGCGAAGGGGAACGAGATGTCTACGCAGGTTGTGGTGGCGGCAGGGCGGGACCTGGTGGCCGGGTTGCTGGGGGCTGGGTTCAACGGCGCGGTGTGGCTGCCGGGTGAGGCCGAGTACGACGTGCAGCGGCGGGCGATCGTGCCGTCGGTGGACTCGCGACCGGCGGTGGTGGCCGAGGCGTTCAGCCGGAGTGACGTGCAGGCGGTTGTGCACGCTGCGCGGGAGTACGGCGTACCGGTGGCTGTGCAGGCGACTGGTCACGGGACGCGGTTGCCGGCTGATGGCGGCATTCTGCTGAAGACCACGCAGATGACAGCGGTCTTCGTGGACCCGGAGCGGCGGATCGCCAAGGTGGCGCCGGGCGCGCGGTGGGGTGCGGTGCTCGATGCGGCGCGACAGTTCGGGCTGGCGCCGTTGTCGGGGTCGTCTCGGGACGTGGGCGTCACTGGCTACACGCTGGGTGGCGGGGTCGGTTGGCTGGCGCGGAAGTACGGGTTCGCGGCCGACAGCGTGGTCCGGGCCGAGGTCGTGACCGCGGACGGTCGGGTGGTGACGGCGACCGCTGAGCAGCACCCGGATCTGTTCTGGGCGATCCGGGGCGGTACCGGCAACTTCGGCATCGTCACCTCACTCGAGTTCCGTCTGTACCCGGTCCGCCAGGTCCACGCCGGCATTGTCTACTACGGCATCGACCGCGCAGCCGAGATCCTGCGCCGCTATCGCGACTGGACCGCCACGATCCCCAACGAGTTGAGCACCGCCGTCGTCCTCACTCGCATCCCCGGCACCGAACAGCGCGCGGTCGCGATCAAGGTCCTGTACGCCGGAAGCTCGGAGCTGGCCGAACATCTCCTCAAACCGTTGTTCGAGGTCGCCGGATCACGGCTGGCCGGTGAGCTGACCACGATCGAGTACGCCGACGCCGCGATGGGCGGGACGCCGGCCCGGCACCTGGACTTCCTGGACGAACTCACCGACGACGTCATCGACGTACTGGCAGAGTTGGAGGAGGAGCCGACAATCGAGCTCCGGCACTGGAGTGGCGCGATGGCCCACCCGGGTGCGGGCGCCGGTCCGGTCGGTCACCGGCAGGCGCAGTTCTCACTGATCATCGACCGGGAACTCCCGGTCGGGCTGCTGCCGAACTCGGGCCGGACGTTCGTGAACTTCCTCGGCGACCACGGTCGCGCCGAGACGTCGTACAGCCCGGCGGATCTGGACCGGCTGCGTGCGGTCAAGCGCGCCTACGACCCGGCCAACTTCTTCCACCTGAACGCGAACCTCAAGCCGTAACGGCAGAAACAGCACAGCAGCCCGGTCCCTAGGAGGGTGGGACCGGACTGCCGGGTGGAGAACTCAGACCGTGCCGGAGTTGCCGTAGACACTCACGTGCACGTGGTCGTAGTGGTTGGCGGTGGTGCCGCCACGGTCCTCCATCGCGCGCCAGCCTTCGCTGCTGCGCTGGACCGTCCAGATGTGCTGCTGCCAGATCAGCTGGCTGATGCCGAGCTTCTTGTAGTTCGCGTGCAGCCAGTCCGCGACCTCCTGGCCCTCCGAACCGCTGACCATGATGTCGAGCGCACGGCCCGACGAGTGCTCGGAACCGCTGTCGCCGGAGCGGAGTCCGCCGTACGACGTGATGTTCGGGAACTTCGCGCAGATCGCGCGGTGCACGCGGATGACGTCCTGGGTGACGCCGGACTCGACCGACGAACCGGACTTGCAGGCGGCCTGCGAGATTCCACCCGCGACGGCCTCGACCGGCTTGGTGGCCGACAGGTACTGCGCCTTCACCCAGCGGGACTTGCCGTCACTGACGATCTCGGCCCAGATGCCGTCGATCTTGCCGCTGACGGAGACCTTGGAGCCGCGCTTCAGGACGTCCAGCAGGACGCCGGTCAGCGGGACCGTCCACACGTTCACGTCGGTGGTGGTGAACTTCGAGCCGACGATCTTCGGCGGCAGCGCGGCCGCCGCCCGGGTCTTGGTCGACGTCGGCTTCGGGATCGGCGCCTGCTTCTTCAGGTGCTTCGCCGTCGGAGCCGCGGTCGGCTTGACCGAGTTCAGGTTCAGCGGGGGACGCAGAGCGTCCCGACTGGTGGCGGTGTCGCGCGCCAGCTGCAGGGACGAGCTGGCGATCGGGGTGTCCACCTTGACGTCATGCTGACCGGGGAGCGCCGCCGCGGAGCCGGTGGCCACCAGAGCAACCGCTGCTCCGGGAATCGCCACCTTCACCAGGCCGGGGCCGATCAGCTTCGGGCGCGCCTGTTTGTGCCGCGCCTGTCTGTGCCGTCCTGCAGTCATTACGTTGAACCCAATCTGCCGAGACCAAAACGTTATCGACCGGAGGAGTCAAACACAGATCCGCCGAAGGTTCGCAATCGACCGGCGTTTTTAACGCATTGCGAACATGTCGAAGGGGCTTCGAGCGTGATCTGACCGCTATGCGGATGTGATCGGTCCGAGATCAAGCGCTCGATGTGATCTGCGAGGCGGCGCGGAGGGGGCACTGCCTGTGAGACTGCGGGGATGGATGAGCTCGGGTTCGAGGTCCGGAGCGGGGTGGTCGCCCGGCTCGTGATCGATCGGGTGCCGAAGCGCAATGCGCTGACGCGGGCGATGTGGGAGGCGCTGCCGGGGCTGCTGGCCGAGTTGGCGGCGAATGACGAGGTGAAGGTGCTCGTCGTGACCGGGGCCGGGCCGAGCTTCTCGGCCGGCGCTGACATCGGCGAGCTGATCTCCGGCGCCGATCCGGCCGATCCGATGGCTGAGCTGCGGGCGTTCAACCTGCGGGCGCAGACCGCGCTGCGGGAGTTCCCGAAGCCGACGATCGCGATGGTCCGCGGGCACTGCATCGGCGGTGGGCTGGAGATCGCGATGAACTGTGACTTCCGGTTCGCTGCGCACGGTTCGACGTACGGCGTGACTCCGGCCCGGATCGGGGTCGTGTATCCGCCGGCGGCGGTGCGGGTGCTGCTCGACCTGGTCGGTCCGGCGACGACGAAATACCTGCTCTTCAGCGGCGAGCTGCTGACCGCCGAGCAAGCCGAGCTGAAGGGACTGGTCGACCGGATCGTCAGCGAGGTCGATCTGGAGTCAGAGGTCGACGAGTTCGCCGCCACGCTGGTGTCGCGGTCGCAGCTGACCATCCGGTCGGCGAAGGAGACAGTGAACTCGCTGCTGGCTGAGACCGACGCAGATGCCGCCGCACTCGCCCGCTACCGCGAGACGATCGCCAGTGGTGAGCTGGCGGAGGGGATCGCGGCTTTCGGCGAGCGCCGTACGCCACGCTTCCCCTGGCACTAGAACGCCCCGCGGACCGACGACCTGTCCGCGGGGCGTGTGTTCTGTTACGGCTTTAGAACCAGTGTCGGCGTCCCCCGACAGCGCGACCGGTGGATCCCAGCAGGAACAGCACTGCACCGACCACGAGCAGGACGATACCGATCGTCCAGAGAATCGAGATCTTCAGCAGGAACCCGAGCAACAACAGAATCAAACCGAGGATGAGCATCGTGCCTCCTTACAGGGGCCGCCAGGCGGATGAACGGCGGCCGGACCTCTAGTGCCCACCACGCGGAACCGCAATCTCCAACGGACGTTTCAATTCGCCACGGGCGCCGGCCAGCAGGCCGCACCCGGCCAAACCGACCGCGATGCAGAGCCACACCGCGGCGAACGCGACCCGATAGCCGTGCGTCAACGCACCAGGCGTAGCTCCCGACGTACTGGCTGTAGCTACTGCGGCCAGGGCGGCGACGCCGATCGCTCCGCCGATCTGGAAGCTCGCGTTCTGTAGTCCTGAGGCGACGCCGGAGTCCGCGCTCTCGACATCGCTGAGCGATGCGATCGAACCAGCCACTGTCCCTGCGCCCAGACCGGCGCCGAACACGAGCAGTCCCCAGAAGGCGAGCTCAAAGTAGCCGGAGGTCGCTGTCAGCTGGGTCATGACTGTTGTGCCGGCTCCTGCGAGCAAGAGTCCGCCCACTGCGACCTTGCGCGGGCCGATGCGGGTGACGAGGTTCTGGCCGACCATAGAGCCGCAGACCGCAGTCGCAGCCAGTACGGCGGACATCAGGCCGTAGCGGACCGCAGAGACGCCGACTGCGAGCTGTGCGTACTGCGTATAGGTGTAGTTCAGCCCGAACACAGCCAGGCCCCAGCCGATGGTGATCAGGTTCCCTGCGACGACAGAGCGCGTGCGGAAGATGCGTAGTGGGACGAGTGGGGCAGCCGAGCGCCGCTCCACCACGATGAACAGTCCGAACAGCGCCACGGAGACAACCAGCAGTAAGACGGTGCGGAGCCAAGTCGACTCCGGTGCCTGGACAACGGCGTACACGAGAGCGATCAGCGCCGCGGTGACCGTGGCCGCGCCGGCGACGTCGAACCCGCGGCGTCCTGGTCCACGGCTGTCCATCAGTACCTTCGGCGCCAGTACGGCGACGAGTAGGCAGATCGGGACGTTGATGAAGAAGATCCACTGCCAGCCGAGCCCGTCAGTGACCGGTCCGCCGACCAGCGAGCCCGCCGTACCGCCGACGCCACTGGTCGCGCCCCAGATCCCTAGCGCCTTGTTGCGATCCGCTCCGCTCGGGAACGTCGTCATGACGATCGACAGCGCACTAGGAGCCAGTACGGCGGCGGCCGCGCCCTGCACGCCTCGTGCGACGACCAGCGCGTCACCACTCCATGCGAAGCCGCACAACAGCGAGGCGGCGCCGAAGAGGAGCAGTCCGGCGATCAGCACGCGGCGGCGGCCCAGGAGGTCGGAGATGCGGCCGCCCAGCAGCAGTAGCCCGCCGAACATCAGGGCATAGCCACTGGGCACCCACTGCACGCCACCGGTCGAGAACGTGAGCTCACGCTCGATCGACGGTACGGCGACCAGGACGATCGACGCGTCCAGGATGATCATGAACCCGGTGAGGCACAGCAGCGCCAGTGCGAACCAGCGCTTGGAGTCGGAAACCATGGTGACTTCTCCAGTCCGATGGGTGGTCTGTCGTCGGACGGGACGTCGGAACTGGTCGGAGCGGATCGACATCGGTGTGTCGAAGACGGGTGGTCGTGTTTCGACGTACCGGGTGAGAGAGTCTCCTGAGCCAGAGGATGGTGCCCGTGAAATACATGCTGATGATCTACAGCAGTCCGGAGAGCTGGGCCGGACTGTCCGCCGAGCAACGCGACGGGATCGCGCGTGCACACAGTGAGCTGTTCCAGGAGCTCGGTGAGCAAGGGCTGCTGGTCAGTGCAGGTGGGCTGGCTGACCCGATCACGAGCAAGACTGTGTCGGTGCGTGACGGAGCGACCATGACGACCGACGGTCCCTACGCTGAGGCCAAGGAGCATCTGGCCGGCTTCTACGTGGTCGAGTGCGACCTCGACCAGGCGATCGGCTACGCGGCGCGGATGCCGGACGCGGAGTACGTCGCCGTGGAGGTGCGGCCGGTGATGGATCCGTCCGGGCTGGAGATGTGAGTAGCTTCGAGCTGCTGCTGCGGGAGCAGGCCCCGCAGGTGCTGAGTGCGCTGGTGCGGCACTACGGTCACTTCGATCTGGCCGAGGAGGCTGTGCAGGAGGCCCTCCTGGCTGCTGCACAGCAGTGGCCGGAGGAGGGGGTGCCGGAGAATCCCCGTGGCTGGCTGATCCGGGTCGGCTCGCGTCGGCTGATGGACCTGCTGCGCAGTGAGACGGCACGGCGACGCCGTGAGGAGAACGCCGCGCAGCTCGCCACCCCGGAGGAGTTTGTTGCTGCAGGCCCCGAAATTGGCGACCTGGATGCGCAGGACGACACTCTGACGTTGCTGTTCCTGTGCTGCCATCCGGCGCTGTCCCCGGCGTCGCAGATCGCGCTGACGCTGCGCGCCGTCGGCGGTCTGACCACGGCACAGATCGCTGCGGCGTTCCTGGTGCCGGAATCGACCATGGCGCAACGCATCAGTCGGGCGAAGCGTGGGATCAAGCAGGCGGGCAGCACGTTCGAGCTGCCTCCGGAGGCCGAGCGGTCCGAGCGACTGAGCGCCGTACTGCATGTCCTGTACCTGATCTTCAACGAGGGCTACACAGCCTCATCCGGTACGGCGTTGCATAGCGCCGAGCTGACTGGTGAGGCGATCCGGCTCGTCCGTGGTGTGCGGAAGCTGCTGCCGAACGACGGTGAGGTGGCCGGCCTGCTGTCGCTGATGCTGCTCACGGATGCGCGGCGAGCGGCTCGGACCGCCGCTGACGGTGCACTGGTTCCGTTGGCTGAGCAGGACCGGTCACAGTGGAACAAGGACGCGATCGTCGAGGGTGAAGCGCTCGTGTCCGAGGCGCTCAGCAACACCCGGCTCGGCCCGTACCAGGTGCAGGCCGCTATCGCAGCGGTCCATGACACCGCAGAACGCGCCGAGGACACGGACTGGCGGCAGATCGTCGCGCTGTACGACGTACTGGAGCAGCTGGTCGACAACCCGATGGTGAAGCTCAACCACGCGGTGGCTGTCGGTATGGCGATCGGCCCGAAGGAGGGGCTCGCCGTACTGGAGCCGTTGGAGGCAGACGGCCGTGTGACCGAGCATCACCGGTTGGAGGCCGTCCGCGCGCACCTGCTCGAGATGTCGGGCGATGCGGCCGCTGCGCGTGAGAGCTACCTGCTGGCAGCCCGCCGTACGACGAGTGTCCCGGAGCGCAACTACCTGCAGTCGAGGGCGGACCGGCTGGGCTGAGGTCGCACTAGGTCCGCAGATGTGATCAAGTTGTAGACGTGGACCTGACGAGGGCGTCACTCCTGCGGGAGATGCTGACCGGGACCGAGCTGGGTACGCAGACTCGGGATTTCGGTCACTCACTGCGGCGGTACACGACTCGCACCGGCGGGCTGATGCTGTTCGGCCCGGTCGACGAGGAGCCGTGGCACCTGACCGCGCACCTGGACGACGAGCTGCACCGGGCCGGCGTGAACAACATCCGCCCGTCACTCGTGCGCTGGGCGCCGCCAGCCGACGCACCGCCGCACCTGGCGATCGGACTGGACCGTCTGCGCGACGCAGGTCGTGGCGAGTCCCTGCTGGTGGTGGCCGAGGAGGCCCCCGCCGACACCTTGCTTGAGCGGATCAGCGATGTACGGCGTCGTGGTACGACGATCTTCAGCATCGGCAACGGTGATCAGGACCTGACGTCCCTCAGCCATGAGGTAATCACCCCAGAGCTCCTGGTCCCGGACGGCTTCGGCTGGACCAGCAGGCCGATCAGCTTCGACCACGACGAACCGGACTACGAGCCCCAGGCGGTCACCGACCTGGACGCCTCGCCGTACGCCGAGGGCTTCGAGATGGCGCAGCACCTGGTCAGCCTGGCCGCAGCCGACGACGAAGCCGGCCAACCAGCCTGGCGCCGCCGTCTCCGCACCGCCATCGAACGCCTCGGTGGCGGACCCGCCTGACCGTCTACTCCAGGTAGAGCGCGGCCAGCCGCGGCAGGTGGTCGTGCAGGTCGTCCTCGTCGTCGAAGTCGATCTCCTCACCCACCGGCAGATCCGGAGTGTCCGGCGTCTCCGCCTCGACGGCCTTCCAGTACGCCGCCTCGTCCCCGGTCACGTTCTTGTACGCGTGACTGCCGACGTGCAGCATCCCTTCCCCGTCGAAGCCCTCGAACCCGTCCGGCCGGTCCTCGTCCACCACGTCGGCCAGCGAGTCCGGGTCGACCAGCGCGGCCTCCCAGATCTCCCGCCCCTGCGCGACCAGCCACCCCCGGAACGAGTCGAACCCGTCCTCCGAGGCGCCCGAGTTGATCAGGTACGCCGCCGCCCACAGGTCCCACCGGTAGGACTCGACCTGCAACCGCGCGAGTTCGACCCCGAACTCCACGATCTCCTCGGCCGCCAGCCCACCCAGCTCCCGCGTCAGCGCGTCCGCAACCCCATCCGGGTCCGCGACGGTGTCGTCCACCGTGTCGCGCGCACCCTCCACAATCTTCCAGAACCCGTCCCTGTCCACCCCCAAAGCGTCTCATCACCCCCGGTCACTTGGGGAGTGGTCAGCCGGCGAATTCGCGCAGGGCCGTGGCGAGGTGGGTGATGTCGGCGGCGTGGTCGGCGCCGGGGATGACTTGGAGGTTGGCGGTGGGGAGGTGGGCGGCTACGGCTTGCGCGCCGGTGACGAGGGTGGGCCAGGTGTTGTCGCCGTGCAGGACCAGGACCGGTACGTCGATGGCTGCCCAGCGGTCGGTGGGGAGGGGGTTGCCGGACATGGTGGTGCCCATGATGCGGCCGTCGTAGGAGATGGTGTGGGCGACGTCGACGACGGGCTGGAAGTAGGGGGACTGGCGCATGCCGGCGACTGCTTCGGGGGGCATGCCGATGGCGGCGGTGAAAAAGACCTCGGCGGCGAGGTCGGGGTGGCCGGCGGCGATGTGGGCTTCGAGTTGCTCGACGTAGTCGGCGGGGAGGGGCGGGCGGCTGTCGTCGACGACGACTGGGGGCTCCCAGGCGACCACCTTGGTGATGGGGACGCCGGCGGCTGCGGCGTCCAGGGCGAGTAGGGAGCCGGAGGAGCTGCCCAGGACGATGGCGGGCTGGCCGGCGTCCTCGATCAGGGCGGCGATGTCCTCGACCTCGCGTTGGACGTCGTACGGCGCGGTGTCGCCGCTCTCGCCTCGACCGCGGCGGTCGTAGACGTAGGTGCGGAACCGGTCGCTCAGGAGCTTGGCGGTCTCGGCGTTGAGCGGGTTCACCGCGCGGTGGGCGGTGGCGCCGTCGACGAGGATCAGCGGCTGGCCCTCGCCGTACACGTCGTAGCTGATCTGGGTGCCGTCGGCGGACTTCACGGTGCTCATAGCATCTCCTCAGGGGATCGTTCGGAACTAGACCGTACAGTACCCAGACGGAAACTAGACTGTCCAGTATGATTTCGGACATGACTGAGATTCCGGAGGGCCGGACCGCCCAGAAGCGGCGTGCGATCACGACTGCGGCGACCGAGGTGTTCCTGCAGCACGGCTATCTCGGCGCGAGCATGGACGAGGTGGCGGCGAAGGCCGGGGTCTCGAAGCAGACCGTCTACAAGCAGTTCGAGAACAAGGAGCGGCTGTTCGCCGAGATCGTGCTCGGCACGAACGGCGTGCTCGCGGTCGACCTGGCGGCGGCGTACGCCGAGACTCTGAACGGTGCCACCGATGCGCGCGAAGCCCTGCGGGCGCTGGCGTTCCGGCTGCTCGAGAGCCTGACCGCGGACAATATCGTGCAGTTGCGGCGACTGGTCATCGCCGAGGCGGACCGCTTCCCCGATGTCTGTGGCGCCTGGTTCACGGGCGGTTTCGAGAAGTCGCTGGAGACACTCGGACAAGCGCTGGCCGGCCTGACCGAGCGCGGTCTGCTGCGGGAGTTCGACGACCCGACCCTCGTCGCGTACCAGTTCGCCGGCCTGGTCATGTACAAACCGATGAACCGCGCGATGTTCGCCGGCTCCCGTGCACGCCCCAAGCCCAACGAGTTCGACGCCATCGCGGAGAGCGCGGTCGACGTGTTCCTCGCGTCGTACGGCGTCTAGATGCAACCCGGCCGGGGACCTGCCCGTCTTTACGATCGGCAATCGACCGGCGCGAGGGGCAGTGATGAGTGGTGCGGAACGGCGTGACCAGGAGTTCTCGGACTTCGTCCGGGCTCGGCGATCACGTCTGGTGGGTGCGGCGTACCTGCTCTGCGGTGATCGGTACGCCGCTGAGGACCTGGTGCAGACGGCACTGGTGAAGCTGTACTCGGCCTGGCCGCGGATCCATCGGCAGGGCGCCGAAGACGCCTACCTGCGCAAGACCCTGGTGCGGACGAACATCGATGCCGGACGCCGGTCGTGGCGTCGCGAGGTGGCATCGGAGCGGTTCCCGGAGGAGTCCGTCCCCGGCCCTGACCTCGACGGGCGTGACGAGCTCGTCCGTGCACTGGCGGCTCTCGGTCCACGGCAGCGGCGGATCGTCGTACTGCGCTACTGGCTCGATCTGAGCGTCGAAGAGGTTGCCACTGACCTGCGCATCAGCACTGGCACGGTGAAGAGCCAGTCCGCCCGCGCCCTCGACAATCTCCGCGCTCGGTTGACCGAGCCCGGCGTACTCACTCAGGAGCAGCTATGAACGAGCAGGAGTTGCGCGAGCGCATGCAGACCAGCGTGCTGACCGAATTCGCGCCGGACGCAATCGACCCGGCCGCTGACGTGGCGCGGGGTCGCCGCGGCCTCCGGCGGCGCCGGGTCGCTGGTGGAGTGACCGCAGCCGCTGGGGTCGCCGCAGTGGCGGCACTCGGCGCCCAGTACCTCCCGACCTCCTCAGCCGAGGCGCCGGTGGCACAGACCAGCAAGCCGCCGGTGGCGCAGACGAGCGAGACGCCCGTGGATCACACGCGGCCCTATGCGATTCGAGTGCGGTACCTGGCGCTGGTGGTCGCCAGCGCGGAGGAACACCTCGGCAGGTCGCAAAAGTATGTTCCTGGCAAAGACAGAATCGCTCCGACGGTTGTCGCAGACGGCAAGGAGCTCAAGCAGGTGACCTTCCGCGAGCTGTGGAAGCAGTCCGGCGGGACGGGAGCGCTGTGGGTCACCATCGCGCAGCCCAAGCAGGCCCTGCCCAAGGAGAAGTGGTGTGGCCCCAACTACACGCCTGACCTGTTGCGGATGACCTGCTCCGAACGGTTGGCCCCCAACGGGCGCCGAGTGACCGTCGGCGCGGTCGGTGCAGTGAAGAACTCTGCAGGCCTCACCTACCGCGAGAGCGGCGGCCAGTTCATCCGCTACGTCCGCCCCGACGGCCAGGTGGTCATCGTGGCCGCACTCGGCATGAACAGCCTCAAGCGCGTCGCCGACGGGCTCCCCAAGGGTGTCAAGCACCCAGATGTGACCTGGCAGCAGCTGGCTGCCGTCGCCACAGACCCCACTCTGACCCTAGGTAAGTAGCGCTCCACGAGTAGAGGTCCGTACGACGAGCTCCGGCGTGAAGGTGACGCGCTGGTGCTCGTGGTCCGGGTTCGACGACTCGTCGAGCAGGAGCTCCGCAGCGGTACGGCCGAGCAACTGCCGGGGCTGACGAACCGAAGTCAACGGTACGGCGGCCGCCTCGGCGAACTCGATGTCGTCGTACCCCACGATGGCCAGATCCTCCGGCACGCGCAGTCCCAGACTGACGCATTGCTGCAGTAATCCCAGTGCCAGCAGGTCATTCGCGCAGAACGCGGCCGTCGGCCGACGGGATGCGGGCAGCCCGGCAAGTCGTTGCCCAGCGCCCCTACCTTCGGCGACGGTGAGGGCGCCGGTGGTGATCTCGATCAGATCCTCCGCGGGGTTCCCGGCCTTACGTAAGGCGTTGCGCCCGCCGTCGCGCCGATCCACGACCTGACCGATCGTCAACGGTCCGCCGACAAAGGCGATCCGCTCGTGGCCGAGCTCGAGCAGGTGCGCGATCGCGAGCTCACCACCAAGGATGTCGTCCACCGCGACCGAACAGTGCTCGTCGTCGTCGATGGCGCGGTCGACCACGACGACCGGCGTACCGCGGGCGGGAAGTTTGCGCAGTCGCGAGGAGTGCGAGTCGATCGGCGTGATCAGCACCCCCTGAACACGTTGCTGCTCAAGGAGATCGAGGTAGTCGGCCTCACGCTCGGCGTCCTCGTTGCTGTTGCACAGGAAGACCGACAAACCGGCCGCGCGAGCCGCCTCCTCCACGCCCTTCGCGACGTCGGTGAAGAACGGGTTGCCGGCATCGAGCATCAGGTACGCGAGGATCCGGCTGCTGCCGGCCCGGAGCTGGCGAGCGGATTCGTTGCGGACGAAGCCGAGCGTAGCCATCGCCGCCTCGACCTTGGCCCGGGTCAGCGGGCTGACCATCTCGGGCCGGTTCAGCACGTTCGAGACCGTGCCGAGGGAGACGCCGGCCGCGGCCGCGACCGCCTTCACGCCGGCGGTGTGCCCGCGGCGCCGGGTGTCGTCCGCCACGCCACCTCCCCGATCAGGTCAAACGTTGAAACGTCTTAGGAACGGAAGCGTACCGCGAGATCTGAGCAATCCGCACTCCACCTCTTGACGCCCGCAGCGACCGGACCGTACGTTCCTCCTCAAGACTTTGAAACCTTTCATAACCCCGAAGCACAGCCCGCCCCGAGCTGGAGGTCCGCGATGACGGCACTGCTGCGCGTCCGTGGCGTGTCGAAGTCGTTCGGCGCGGTCGCCGCCGTTCGTGATGTCTCCTTCGACCTGTACGGCGGGGAGGCGCACGCCCTGGTCGGCGAGAACGGCGCGGGCAAGTCCACGATCGTGAAGATGCTGGCCGGCGTCCATCGCCCGGACGCCGGCACCCTCGAGTTCGACGGTACGGCGCTCGCCCTCACCGGACCCGCGGACGCCAAGGCCGCCGGGATCGCCGTGATCTACCAGGAACCGACCCTGTTCCCGGACCTGTCGGTGGCTGAGAACATCGCGATGGGACGCCAGCCACTGGGTCGTTTCAACACGATCGACCGTGCCGCCATGGTCAGCCAGGCAGAGCGCCTCTTCACCCGCCTGGGCGTGAGCATCGACCCGAACCGCCCGGCCCGTGGCCTGTCGATCGCCGATCAGCAACTCGTCGAGATCGCCAAGGCGCTGTCCGTCGACGCCCGGGTCGTGGTGATGGACGAGCCGACCGCGGCGCTCACCGGCGTGGAGGTCGAGCGCTTGTTCTCGGTCGCCCGATCGCTGCGCGACGACGGCGCCGCGCTGCTGTTCATCTCGCACCGCTTCGAGGAGATCACCGCGCTCTGCGAGCGGGTCACGATCATGCGTGACGGCAAGCACGTGGCGACCGACCTCCTCGAAGACACCAGCGTCGACGAGATGGTCCGCCGGATGGTCGGCCGTGACCTCGACGCGCTCTTCCCCAAGCAGGACGTCACTCCGGGCGCCACCGTGCTCAAGGTCCACGGCCTGACCCGCGACCCGGTCTTCAAGGACATCTCGTTCGAGGTCCGTGCGGGTGAGATCGTCGCGCTGGCCGGTCTGGTCGGCTCCGGCCGATCCGAGGTGGTGCAGTCGATCTTCGGCGTCGACCCGCGCGACGCCGGCACGGTCGAGGTGCTCGGCAAGACGCTCAAGCCGAAGAACCCCAAGCAGGCCATGGCCGCTGGGGTCGCGCTCGTCCCCGAGGACCGCCGTCAGCAGGGCCTGGTGATGGAGCTGTCGATCGAGCGCAACGTGACGCTCCCCCGATCCCGCTCGCTGTCCCAGCTCGGCTTCCTCACCGGTAGCAACGAACGTCGATCCGCCAAGGAATGGACCGAGCGCCTGAAGACGAAGTACGGACGTCTCTCCGACGAGGTCGGCACGCTCTCCGGCGGTAACCAGCAGAAGGTCGTGCTCGCCAAGTGGCTCGCGACCGATCCGAAGGTGCTGATCGTCGACGAGCCGACCCGCGGGATCGACGTCGGTACCAAGGCCGAGGTGCACCGGTTGATGTCCAGCCTCGCCGCGGAAGGAGTCGCCGTCCTGATGGTGTCGTCGGAGTTGCCCGAGGTGCTCGGGATGGCCGATCGCGTGCTGGTGATGCGCGAAGGCCGCCTGGTCGCTGAACTGAGCCGCATCGAGGCGACCGAGGAGTCGGTCATGTTCGCCGCCACCGGTCAGGAGGCGACGGTATGACGGCTGTCGGACTGCCTGTCGCGCGCCGCAACACGTTGAGCGTCGTACTGCGTGCTCGTGAGCTGGGCATCGTGATCGCGCTCGCGTTGCTGGTCGCGGTCACCGCGATCTCCAACCCACGCTTCCTGTCCGGGCAGAGCATCCGCGACATCCTGCTCAACACCGCGATCCTGGCCGTGCTGGCGGTCGGCCAGGCCGTGGTGGTGATCACCCGCAACATCGACCTGTCGGTCGGCTCGGTTCTCGGCCTGAGCGCCTTCACGGTGGGCACGTTGCTGCAACACAATCCGGGGATCCCGGTCGTGCTGGCGCTGCTCCTCGGCGCCGCTGTCGGCGGGGTCTGCGGTGTCGTCAACGGCGTTCTGGTCCGGTACGGCAATATCCCCGCGCTCGTGGTCACCCTCGGCACGCTCTACGTGATTCGGGGCGTGACGTACTTCTGGGCCGGTGGCAGTCAGATCAACGCCGACGAACTCCCACCCGGCTTCCTGAGCTTCGGAAACGCAACCCTGCTAGGGATTCCGCTGCTAGTGCTGATCGCTCTTCTCACGCTGGTCGTGACCGGCGTTGTCCTGCGCAACTATCGCGTCGGCCGTGAGCTGTATGCGATGGGGTCCAGCCCGCAGGCGGCACAGTTGGCCGGCATCCCGGTCGCACGCCGTACCGTCGGTGCGTTCGTCGTCAGTGGCGCATTGGCCGGGCTGGCTGGGGTTCTGTTCGCTGCACGGTTCGGCACGATCGACGCCGCGGCCGGGACCGGCCAGGAACTCAACGTGGTCGCGGCAGTGGTGGTCGGAGGGGTCGCGGTCTTCGGTGGTAGCGGCTCGGTCTGGGGTGCAGCGCTCGGAGCGTTGCTGCTGACAACGATCGGTAGCGCGCTTGCTGTACTCGAGATCAACCAGTTCTGGCAGCAGGCGATCGTCGGTGGCCTGATCCTGCTCGCGATCGGCGCCGACCGGCTGGTCGCCGTACGGGTCGCGGCCGGTCTGAAGAAGCGAGGCTCCCATGTCAGCTGAGCTCACGGACACTCGCGTCGGACGGCTGGCGAACTGGAACGTCGCGATCATCGCGATCACGGTCCTGGTGCTGATCATCGCCGCCGCGAGTGTCGACAACTTCGGTACGGGTCAGAACTTCGGCTTCCTGGTCCTCGACCTGCTGCCGATCGCCTTGGTCGCGCTCCCGATGACCCTGGTGATCGTCACCGGCGAGATCGATCTGTCGGTTGCCAGCACGCTCGGTCTGTCCAGCGCCTTCATGGGCTACCTGTGGAACGCGAACCAGCCGATCGAGACGATCATCCCGCTCTGCCTGCTGCTCGGCGCGGTCCTGGGCGCGGTCAACGGCTTCTTCGTCACCGTGCTCGGCCTGCCCTCCCTGGCCGTCACCATCGGCACGCTGGCGCTCTACCGCGGCCTGGCCTTCGTCGTCCTCGGCGACGGTGCAGTCGCCGACTTCCCAAGCCTCTACACCGATTGGGTGACCGGAACCATTGCCGGTACGGCGATCCCGAACGTGCTGATCGTGATCATCGTCCTGGCCGCGGTCTTCGGCGTGATCCTGCACGCGACCCCGGTCGGCCGGGCTGTCTTCGCAGTCGGTGCTGGTGAACAGGCAGCCCGGTTCGCCGGGATCCGGCCAGGTCGACTCAAGTTCTGGCTGTATGTCGTCAGTGGGGTGATCTCGGGTCTTGCCGGGGTGCTGTGGACGCTGCGCTACTCCAGCGCGCGCGCCGACAACGGCGCCGGACTCGAGCTGGCCGTGGTCGCCGCCGTACTGCTCGGTGGTGTCTCGATCTTCGGTGGCAAGGGCGCCCTGCCCGGAGTCATCGCAGGCGTGGTTCTGCTCGGCTCGTTGCAGAACGCGCTCCGGCTGTCCGATGTGTCCAACGAGGCGCTGAACGTGGTGACCGGCGTACTGCTGATCGCCTCGGTGCTCGGTCCCAATCTGCTCAAACGTCGTACCTGAAAGGACGAACCATGCGGAAGCCTCTCACCGTCGCGGTGGCGCTCTTGGCGCTGACTGCCTGCGGCGGTACGACGAAGTCCAGCACCGAGGGCGAGACCAAAGCCCCGGAGAGCACGGCGGGCAAGGCGGATCCGAACGCCCCGCTGAAGGAGGGGCTGAAGATCGCCTACCTCCCGAAGCAGCTGAACAACCCGTACACCGATGTCGAGGTGGGCGGCGGCAAGGTCGCGGTCGGCGAGATCAAGGGCGAGTACAAGCTGGTCGGGCCGAACGACGCCAGCGCGTCCTCGCAGGTCAGCTACATCAACACGCTGATCCAGCAGCAGCAGAACGTGATCGTGGTCGCGGCCAACGACCCGAACGCGGTCTGCCCCTCGCTCAATCAGGCGAGGAAAGCCGGTATCAAGGTCGTCACCTTCGACTCCGACGCCTCGAAGACCTGCCGGGACGCCTTCATCAACCAGGCGACCACGCAGGGCATCGGCGAGAGCCTGGTGAAGATGGCGAGTGAGCTGGCCGGTGGTTCCGGTGAGATCGCCGTCCTGTCCGCGACCCCGAACGCCACGAACCAGAACTCCTGGATCGAGGTGATGAAGACCGAGCTGGCCAAGCCGGAGAACAGCAAGCTGAAGCTGGTCAAGGTTGCCTACGGCAATGACGACGATCAGAAGTCGTTCACCGAGGCCCAGGGTCTGTTGCAGACCTACCCGAACCTGAAGGTGATCGTCTCCCCGACCACGGTCGGCATCGCGGCCGCCTCGCGGTACGTGAGCGCCTCCAGCTACAAGGGCAAGGTCGCGATCACCGGGCTCGGCCTGCCGAACCAGATGCGCCAGTACGTCAAGGACGGCACGGTGAAGAAGTTCGCGCTCTGGAACCCGGCCGACATCGGCTACCTGGCCGCGTACGCCGGTGCGGCGATGAGCTCGGGCCAGATCACCGGGGCCGAAGGCGAGAAGTTCAAGGCCGGCAAGCTCGGCGAGTACACGGTCGGCGCGGACGGTGAGATCGTCCTCGGCCCGCCGACCGAGTTCACCGCCGACAACATCGACAAGTTCAACTTCTGATGCAGCGCTACTGCTTCTGCCTCCAGGTCCGCACGGACCGGCTGGACGAGTACGTCGAGCGGCACCGCGACGTCTGGCCGGAGATGCAGGCAGCGCTGCGCGAAGCCGGGTGGCACAACTACTCGCTCTTCCTGCGCGACGACGGACTACTGATCGGGTACGTCGAATCGCCGGACCTGGACGCGGCGCAGCGGGCGATGGCCGCCACCGAGGTGAACGCCCGCTGGCAGGCCGAGATGACGGAGTTCTTCACCGCGGGGCAGCCGGACGAGTCCTTCGTGCTGTTGCCCGAGATCTTTCACCTGACGGAGGACTGACCTTATGACCAGCGTGCAGGATGCTCTTCAACGCCAGGAGATCGAACTGCCTTCGTGGGCGTTCGGCAACTCCGGCACCCGGTTCAAGGTGTTCACGCAGCCGGGCGTGCCGCGGTCGCCGGAGGAGAAGATCGCCGACGCGGCCGTCGTCCACCGGTTCACGGGGGTTGCTCCGAGCGTCGCGCTGCACATTCCCTGGGACAAGGTCGACGACTACGCGAAGCTGGCGGCGTACGCGAAAGAGCAGGGCGTGCGGCTCGGTGCGATCAACAGCAACGTGTTCCAGGACGACGACTACAAGCTCGGCAGCGTCACCAACCCCGACCCCCGGGTACGGCGCAAGGCCACTGACCACCTGCTCGAATGCGTCGACATCATGGATGCGACCGGGTCGCGGGACCTCAAGCTCTGGTTCTCCGACGGCACGAACTACCCGGGCCAGGACGACATCCAGGACCGGCAGGACCGCCTCGCGACAGCTCTCCGCGAAGTCTATGAGCGGCTGGGTGACGACCAGCGGATGCTGCTGGAGTACAAGCTGTTCGAGCCGGCCTTCTACACGACCGACGTACCGGACTGGGGAACGTCGTACGCGCACTGTCTCGAGCTGGGCCCCAAGGCCGAGGTCTGTATCGACACCGGGCACCACGCGCCGGGGACGAACATCGAGTTCATCGTGGCGTTCCTGCTGCGGGTGAAGAAGCTCGGCGCGTTCGACTTCAACAGCCGGTTCTATGCCGACGACGACCTGATGGTCGGGTCGGCCGACCCGTTCCAGTTGTTCCGGATCATGTCCGAGATCGTCCGCGGTGACGCGCTCGATCCCGATCGCGGGATCGCCTTCATGCTCGACCAGTGTCACAACATCGAGGTGAAGATCCCCGCGATCATCCGCTCGGTGATGAACGTCCAGGAGGCGACCGCGAAGGCGTTGCTCGTCGATCGCGAGGCATTGAAGAAGGCTCAGCTGGAAGGTGACGTGCTGGAGGCGAACGCCGTACTGATGGATGCCTACAACACCGATGTGCGGCCGCTGCTGGCCGAGTTGCGGGAGTCGCAGGGTCTCGACCCCGAACCGATCAAGGCGTACCAGCGCAGTGGGTACTTCGAGCAGATCGTCAAGGACCGTGCCGACGGCCAGCAGGCCGGATGGGGAGCGTGATGGAACTCGTTGCCAGGAGCAACCGACTGGGTGCGGACCCGCGGAACACCAACTACGCCGGCGGGAACACGTCGGCGAAGGGGACCGAGACCGATCCGGTGACTCAGCAGCCGGTCGAGCTGCTGTGGGTGAAGGGATCCGGTGGCGATCTCGGCACGCTCACTGAAAAGGGTCTCGCAGTCCTGCGACTCGACCGGTTGCGCGGGCTGGTCGACGTGTACCCGGGGGTGGACCGCGAGGACGAGATGGTGGCCGCGTTCGACTACTGCCTGCATGGCAAGGGCGGAGCGGCGCCGTCGATCGACACCGCGATGCATGGCATGGTCGATGCGCCGCATGTCGACCACCTGCACCCGGATTCCGGGATCGCGCTGGCGACGGCGGCGGACGGGGAGAAGCTGACCGCGGAATGCTTCGGGGACCGGGTGGTCTGGGTGCCGTGGCGGCGGCCCGGGTTCCAGCTCGGCCTGGACATCGCCGCGGTCAAGCGGGAGAACCCGGCCGCGATCGGCTGCATCCTCGGCGGTCACGGCATCACGGCCTGGGGCGAGACCTCGGACGAGTGCGAGGCGAACTCCCTGGAGATCATCCGGACGGCGGAACGTTTCCTCGCCGACCGTGGTGTCGCGGAACCGTTCGGTGCCGTGGTTCCTGGCTTCGAGGCCCTGCCGGTGGACGAGCGCCGGGCGCGCGCAGCGGCGCTGGCTCCGGTGATCCGCGGACTCGCGTCGACCGACAAGCCGCAGGTGGGTCACTACACGGACTCAGAGGTGGTCCTGGAGTTCACCGCGCGGGAGAAGCTGGCGTCGCTGACTGCGCTCGGGACGTCGTGCCCGGATCACTTCCTGCGGACGAAGGTGCGGCCGCTCGTACTCGACCTGCCGCCGAGTGCGTCGGTCGAGGACGCGGTTGCGCGGTTGAAGGAGCTGCACGCGGAGTACCGCGAGGAGTATTCGGCGTACTACCAGCGGCACGCGGACGCGGACAGCCCGGCGATGCGGGGCGCGGATCCGGCGATCGTGCTCGTGCCCGGGGTCGGCATGTTCAGCTTCGGCAAGGACAAGCAGACCGCCCGGGTGGCCGGCGAGTTCTACGTGAACGCGATCAACGTGATGCGCGGCGCCGAGTCGGTGTCGACGTATGCGCCGATCGACGAACGGGAGAAGTTCCGGATCGAGTACTGGGCGCTGGAGGAGGCCAAGCTGCAGCGGATGCCCAAGGCGAAGCCGCTGGCGACCCGGATTGCTTTGGTGACTGGCGCTGGTTCGGGTATCGGCAAGGCGATCGCGCAGCGGCTTGCGGCCGAGGGCGCGTGTGTCGTGATCGCGGACCTCGACCTGGCAGCCGCCGAAGCGGTGGCAAAGGAGATCGGCTCGGCCGATGTCGCTGTTGCCGTGGGCGCCGATGTCTCCTCCGAATCCGCGGTGGACCTCGCGTTCCAGGAGGCTGTGCTCGCCTTCGGTGGCGTGGATCTGGTGGTCAACAACGCCGGCCTCTCGATCTCCAAGTCGTTGCTGGAGACAACTGAACGTGACTGGGACCTGCAGCACGACGTGATGGCCAAGGGATCGTTCCTGGTCTCCCGCGCGGCTGCGAAGGTGTTGATCGACCAGGGGATCGGCGGCGACATCGTCTACATCTCCAGCAAGAACGCCGTCTTCGCCGGACCGAACAACGTCGCGTACGGCGCGGCCAAGGCCGACCAGGCGCACCAGGTCAGGCTGCTCGCGGCCGAGCTCGGTGAGTACGGCGTCCGCGTCAACGGCGTGAACCCGGACGGCGTCGTACGGGGGTCTGGGATCTTCGCGAAGGGCTGGGGTGCCCAGCGGGCGGCCGTGTACGGCGTACCGGAGTCGGAGCTGGGGGCGTTCTACGCGCAGCGGACGCTGCTCAAGCGGGAGGTGCTGCCGGAGAACGTGGCGGCGGCCGTCTTCGCCCTGGTGGGTGGGGATCTCAGCCACACCACTGGTCTTCATGTTCCCGTCGATGCCGGCGTAGCTGCCGCGTTCCTGCGCTAGGAGCCCGTGATGTGGAGTGCGGAGCCAGAGCGGTCGGTCGACGGACACGGCGGTCTGCCGTGGGTCGAGCCACGGAAGACCCGCGTAGGCCTTGTCGCAGGCGGCCTTGGCGCCTACTGGCCGCAGTTCCCCTCTCTGCTGCCGCAGTTGCAGGCGTCTGCGCGGCGGGTGGCTGAGCGGTTCACCGCACTGGACTGCGAGGTTGTGGACGTTGGGTTCATCTCCGACGCGCAGGAAGGTGCTGCGGCCGCGGAGAAGCTGCGAGTGGCGGACTGCGACCTGATCGTGGGCTTCCTGACCACGTACATGACTGCGTCGATGCTGGTACCGGTCGCGCAGCGGAGTGGTTCGCCGGTGCTGCTGCTGAACCTGCAGCCGACGGAGTCGATGGATCACGCGACCTTCGACACCGGTGCGTGGCTGGCGTACTGCGGGGCTTGTCCGCTGCCGGAGATGGCCAACGCGTTCGAGCGGTGTGGGGTGCCTTTCCGCTCGGTGTCCGGGTACCTGGAGGACGAGCGGGCGTGGGCGCGGATCGACCGGTGGATCCGGGCGGCCGGCGTACGGGCTGCGTTCCGGCACGGTCGGCACGGCCTGCTCGGGCATCTGTACCCGGGGATGATGGACGTGGTCACGGACCCGACGCTGGTGTCCGCACAGCTCGGCGGGCACGTGGAGATCCTGGAGATCGACGACCTGCGGGTGCGGGTCGAGAAGGTCACCTCCGCCGAGACGGACGCCAGAATTGCGTTGGCGCGGGAGGTCTTCACACTGGACGACTCCGTCGTCGAAGACGACTTCCGCTGGGGTGCGACGGTGTCGGTCGCGCTGGACCGGTTGGTGGAGGACTTCGACCTGACCACGCTGGCTTACTACCACCGCGGTCTGGACGGTGAGGCGCACGAACGCGTTGCTGCCGGGATGATCCTTGGGGCGTCGTTGCTGACTGCGCGGGGCGTCCCTGCAGCGGGTGAGTACGAGCTGCGGACCTCACTGGCGATGTTGGTGATGGACAAGCTCGGGGCGGGCGGTTCGTTCACCGAACTGCAGGCGCTGAACTTCCACGACAACGTGGTGGAGATGGGGCACGACGGACCGGCGCATCTGGCGATCAGTGCGGCCAAGCCGTTGCTGCGTGGGCTGGGCGTCTACCACGGCAAGCGCGGCTGGGGTGTGTCCGTCGAGTTCGACGTTCGCCAAGGCCCGGTCACGCTGTGCGGGCTGGGCCAACGGCGCGATGGGACGTTCCACCTCATTGCCTCCGAGGGGACCGTCGTACCGGGGCCGTTGCTGCAGATCGGGAACACGACGTCGCGGGTGGACTTCGGGCGTGACCCGGGTGAGTGGACCGACGAGTGGTCAGCGTCCGGCGTCGCGCATCACTGGGCGCTCGGTACCGGCCACCGCGTCAAAGACCTGGAGGCCGTCGCCGACCTCCTCCGCCTCGAGCTCACCGTCGTATGAAGCGCGTCGCGGCGGTCGACCTGGGTGCGTCCAGCGGTCGCGTCATGCTCGGCGAGGTCGGCCCCGACCTGCTGCGCCTGACCGAGGTCAACCGCTTCTGGAACGGCCCGGTCGACCTCCGCGGCTCCCTGCACTGGGACATCCTGCACCTCTACCGCTCCATGCTCGACGGCCTGCGCGCCGCGGGTGCGGTCGACTCGCTCGGCATCGACTCCTGGGCCGTGGACTACGGCCTCCTGGACGCGACCGGTCAGCTGCTGAGCAACCCGTTCCACTACCGCGATGGCCGGTCAAGCATCTCGCTCCAGGAAGTGCCGGGCGACGAGCTGTACCAGATTACGGGGTTGCAGCAACTGCCGATCAACACCCTGTACCAGTTGAAGGCCGAGCGCCTGCTGGAACAGGCCGAGACTCTCCTGCTCATCCCCGACCTCCTCGCGTACTGGCTCACCGGCGTGATCGGTGCGGAACGCACCAACGCCTCCACCACCCAGCTGTACGACGTACGCCGCCGCGCGTGGAGTGTGGAGCTCGCACAGCGCGTGGCGGTCCCTGCCCGCCTGCTGCCGCAGCTGTGGGAGCCGGGTGACGTGATTGGCGACTACGCAGGCACCCCGGTGATTGCGGTCGGCTCACACGACACAGCATCGGCTGTGGTGAGTGTGCCGGCCTCTGAGGAACGGTTCGCCTACATCTCGTCGGGGACGTGGTCCCTGGTGGGACTGGAGCTGGATGCGCCCGTGCTGACCGAGCAGGCACGGCTCGCCAACTTCACCAACGAAGGCGGAGTAGATGGGCGGATCCGCTTCCTGCGCAACGTCATGGGGCTCTGGATTCTCCAGGAGTGCCAACGCGTCTGGCAGGACGACGACCTGCCCCGGCTGCTCGACGAAGCGGCTGCCGCGCCACCCTTCGCCTTGCTCATCGACCCGGACGCACCAGAGTTCCTGGCGCCCGGTGACATGCCTGCCCGGATCGGGGACGCGCCGAAAGGTGTCATCGTGCGGTGTGTGCTGGAGAGTCTGGCGCTCGCCTACCGGCGGACGCTCCGATCGGCTCAAGAGCTCGCGGACCGACACGTCGACGTACTGCATGTCATCGGGGGCGGTTCCCAGAACGAACTGTTGTGTCAGCTCACCGCAGACGCCTGCGGCCTGCCGGTCCTGGCCGGTCCGGTCGAAGCGTCGGCTCTGGGCAACGTCCTCGTCCAAGCTCGTGCACTGGGCGAGCCCCTCCCGGACCTGGCCGCCATGCGCGCGCTGGTCCGGTCCACCCATCGCCTGCGGCGCTACGAACCGCAGGGCAAACCGGCCGACTGGGACGCCGCCGAGTCCCGGGTGTTCGGAACAAGGTGATTCCGCATGACCGTCCTCCCCCAGGAAATGCGCCCGCAGCGGGTACCGCCGCGGGAGATCAGCCATGACGACTTGCAGCTGCTCCGCCTCCTCGCCACCGGCTTGCCGATGGACGCGGTGGCGCGCAGGTTGCAGTTGTCCGAACGGACTGTCCGCCGCCGCACTCGCTTGATCTGCGACCGGCTCGGCTTCAGTACCGCCATCGAAGCCATCGTCTGGGCCGCCCGCCGCGGCTTGGTCTAAGACCGGCTCAACCGCCCCGAACTCCCGCAGTTCCGCCCCACTGACCGAGGAGTCCCGCAATGCCCCGACACATTCGTTGGGCTGCGCTTGCCCTGGCAGCCCTGCTGGCGATGCCTGTCTCCACCGCATCGGCCACGCCCGCACCTCAGGTGCACAACCTCAAGACCAACGCCCTGAGCGAGCCACTCGGCATCGCGGCCGGCAAGCCCCGGCTGAGCTGGCAGCTCGACAGCGACCGCCGTGGCGTCGCGCAGAGCCGCTACGAGGTCCACGTCGCGAGCAGTCCGTCAAAGCTGGCTCATCCAGACGCCTGGGACAGCGGTGTGGTCCGCTCCGACCGTTCCGTCGAGGTCGAGTACGCCGGTACCGCGCTGAAGCCTTACACGCAGTACTTCTGGTCAGTCCGGGTCTGGGACGACCAGGGTCGCGCCACGCGCTGGTCCGACCCCGCCACCTTCGAGACTGCGCAGCTGCAGCCGTCGGACTGGAGTGGACAGTGGATCGGCGCTGACAGCCTGCCCGGAGCGGAGTGGACCGACTACACGGTCGATGCCGACGTCACCGTCGCCAAGGACGCACTGGGCGTCTTCTTCCGCGGCCGGGCCGGCGTCGGCTACATGTGGCAGCTCAACACGGTCAACGGCAACAAGCTCCGGCCGCATGTCCGGCAGCAGGGCGGTGGGTACGTCGTCCTCGGTGAGATCCCGCTCAACGTCGACCTGAGCCAGAAGCACCATCTGCGCATCACAGTCGCCGGCAAGACCATCACCACCTGGATCGACGACGTTCAGGTCGACCAGCGCGAGCGGTCCGACCACAACGCGGCCGGGATCGTGGGCTTCCGCACCAACGGTGCGGAGAGCGGCGTTGTGCACAACCTGGTGGTGACCAACAGCGCCGGCAAGAAGCTCGTCGACACAGTCTTTGCCGCCGGTGACCAGACCTTCCCGGACGGGACGGTGCTGCCGACAGGCGGCCTGCAGGTGAAGGGCAACACCGACCTGTGGCTTCCGGGTCCGCCGCTGCCGGTGTTCAAGCGCACGGTGACGATTCCGGCCGGTAAGAAGGTCGTCCGCGCTCGGATGTACGCAGCCGCGCAGGGTGTCTACGAGCTGAGCCTGAACGGTCAGAAGGTCGGCGACCAGCAGTTGGCGCCGGGCTGGACGGACTACCGGCTGCGGATCCAGTCCCAGACGTACGACGTCACCCGGCAGCTGCACGCCGGTCAGAACGTCCTGGGCGCTGAGGTGTCCACCGGATGGTTCGCCGGCAACGTAGCGATGTTCGGATCGCAGAAGTACGGCAGTGAGACCGCACTGACCGCCCAACTGCGCGTCACGTACTCAGACGGCACCACGGACGTGATCGGCACGGACCAGAGTTGGCAGACCGCACCAGGCGCCGTACGGGTTGCTGATCTGCTCAACGGCGAGAGCTACGACGCACGCCGTACGGCGTCTGAGTGGTCGCCCGCGTTGTTGCGGCCGAGCGCGACCGCGCTGCTGGTTCCGCAGGCCGACCAGCCGGTGCGGGTGACTCAAACGCTTGCAGCAAAGGCGATTGCGTCACCGACACCAGGCAAGTACCTATACGACCTCGGACAGAACATGGTCGGCGTCGGACGCGTCAAGCTGACCGGACAGCCCGGCCAGACCGTCACCATCCGGTACGGCGAGGTGCTGAACCCGGACGGGACGCTCTACACGGACAACCTGCGTGGTGCGAAGGCCACTGACCACTACACGTTGGCCACCACCCAGCTGGAGACCTACCAGCCGCGGTTCACCTTCCACGGCTTCCGCTACATCGAGGTGAGCGGCGTGCAGCCCACTGCGGTCACTGGCGTGGTGATGGGTACCGACGGCGCTCAGACGACCAGCTTCCACACCAACTCCGCACTGGTGAACCAGCTGCACAGCAACATCGTCTGGGGTCAGCGGGGCAACTTCTTGTCGATCCCGACCGACACTCCGGCCCGTGACGAGCGGATGGGCTGGACCGGCGACATCAATGTGTTCGCTCGCACTGCGGTCTACAACCTGGACTCACAAGCCTTCCTGACCAAGTGGCTGCAGGACCTGCGTGACAGCCAGACGGCTGACGGCGCCTACCCCAGCGTCGCGCCGACTGTGCCTAACTCGTTCGACGGTGGCCTCGGGAACGCCGGCTGGGCAGATGCCGGTGTGAACGTGCCCTGGACGCTCTGGCAGGCGTACGGCGACACCAACGTGATCCGCCAGCACTACGCCTCCATGACTCGGTACGTCGACTACCTGGCCTCGCACTCACCCGGTCTGATCCGTGGTGGCGGCGACTACGGTGACTGGCTGAACCTGGACGACCCGACGCCCGGTGACCTGATCGGTACGGCGTTCATGGCCAAGGGTGCCCGCCAGCTCAGCCAGATGGCTGCGGCCATCGGGAACAGCGCGGACGAAACGAAGTACCGGAAGCTGTACGACGACGTCCGGGCCGCGTGGATCGCTCGGTTCGTTGCCGGGGACGGGAAGGTCGGTGCGGACAGCCAGACCGGCTACATCCTCGGCTTCACCAACGACCTGATCCCCGATGTCACGAAGTCCGGCGAGCACTTCGCGAACACCATCCTGCGCCGGGACACGCACTTGTCCACCGGCTTCCTCGGGGTGGACGGGTTGCTGCCGGTACTGACCAAGGTCGGGCGCTCGGACCTTGCCTACAAGCTGTTGCAGAACACGTCGTACCCGTCGTGGGGCTACGAGATCGGCAAGGGCGCGACGACGGTGTGGGAGCGCTGGAACTCGATCAACCCGGACGGCACCTTCAACGACGTGGGCATGAACTCCTTCAACCACTACGCGTACGGCGCTGTCGGCGAGTGGATGTATCGCACGCTGGCCGGGGTTTCGGCGGCCGAGCCGGGCTATCGCAAGGTGCTGATCGCGCCGACGCCGGGGGTGGGGATCACCAAGGCCGACTTCGCGCTCGAGACGCCGTACGGGCAGGTGGTCAGTAACTGGAAGACCACCGCGCGTGGTCTGCAGCTGGAGGTGACGGTGCCGGCCAACTCGACCGCCACGGTTCGGCTGCCGGCTGCGGATCCGTCGCTGGTGACGGAGAGCGGGCGGCATGTATCGCAAGCGTTTGATGAAGGTTCGACGGTGGCCGTGAATGTTGCCTCAGGCACCTACCACTTCCTGGTCCGGGCTGGTTAGCAGGTGTCGCGGCGGGTACCGGAGGCTGAACCCCGGACTGAGGAGGAACCCATGGACGGAATGACCGTCCTCTGGATCGTCGTCGCGCTCGCCGTCATCGTCATCCTGGTCGCACTGCTCGCAGGTGCGAACAAGACGTCGGCCAAGCGTCGTGAGGAGCACCAGCGGCAGCAGGACGAGCAGGATCGCCAGGACGCCTACGACAAGGAACAGGAATCCCGGATCGCCGCGGCCCACGCCGAGCGTCAGCACGCGGCCGCCGACGAGGTCGAGGCCCGCGCCAAGCGTGCCCAGGCCGAGTCCGAGGAGAAGGCTGCTGAGGCCCGTCGGCTCGCCGCCGGTGCGACCGAGCGTCGTGAGGCCGCCAAGGACGCGGACCGCGAGGCCGACCAGCACCACACCGAGGCAGTCAGCAAGATGCCGACCAACGGGGCCGAAGAAGGCAACATGCCGCACGCGGGTGACGTACCGAACGTTGCCCGCACCCAGGAAGACGCCGACAATCATTGGGCGGACGGGAACCACCCGGACGACCCGCGACGTCCCAAGCACACGGGGTTGTGAGGCGGTCTGATCCCGCCGTGGAGTGAGGTCTGCGGCGGGGTCAGATCAAATACCTGAACTCGGGGGAGTTCGGATCGATCCGCTCGATGTCGAGGGGTGCAGCGTCCATCCGGGCCAGCAGACCGTCCAGGTCACTGGCCCGGCTGATCTCGATCCCGACCAGCGCAACGCCGGTCTCCCGGTTGTTGCGCTTCACGTACTCGAACAGGGCGATGTCGTCGTCCGGTCCGAGCACCCCGTCCAGGAACTGGCGCAGCGCGCCGGGTTCCTGCGGGAACGTGACCAGGAAGTAGTGCTTGAGCCCTTCGTAGACCAGCGACCGCTCGAGGATCTCGCTGTACCGGCTGACATCGTTGTTCCCGCCGGAGAGCAGACAAACGACTGTCTCACCGGGCCGCACGGTCAAACCGTTGCCCAGGGCACTTGTCGACAAAGCGCCTGCGGGCTCGGCGATCAGGCCGTCGACCTGGTACAGCTCGAGCATCTCGCTGCAGACCAGACCTTCGGGTACTGACAGCATCTCGACCCCGGCGCCGGCCACCAGAGGCAGCGTGACGTCGCCAACTCGCCGTACCGCCGCGCCGTCGACGAAGCTGTCCAGCTGCGGCAACGTCACCGGTTCACCAGCAGCCAACGCAGCCGCCATGCTCGCGGCACCAGCCGGCTCCACCCCAACGATCCGTACGCCGGGATGCCGAGCGGCCAGCCAACTCGCGACACCCGCCACGAGCCCACCGCCGCCGACCGGAACCACCAGTACGTCGGGGGCCTGGCCGAGCTGCTGCACGATCTCGACGGCAACCGTGCCTTGGCCGGCCACGGTCCGCGGGTCGTCGAAGGCCGGAACCATGGTCGCGCCGGTCGCTTCCGCATCCGCGAGCGCGGCCGCGGCAGCGTCGTCGTACGTGTCGCCGGTCACGATCACCTGGATCTGTTTGCCGCCCAGGGCGGCGATCCGGTCCCGTTTCTGGCGCGGAGTCGTCCTCGGAACGAAAACTTTTCCGTGCACACCGAGCGTGTGGCACGAATATGCCAAGCCCTGCCCATGGTTGCCCGCACTGGCGCAGACGACCCCGGCGGACTTGACCGCTTCATCGAGCTGGGAGACCAGGTTGTAGGCCCCGCGCAGCTTGTAGGAACGTCCGATCTGCAGGTCCTCACGCTTCAGCCAGATCTGCGCTCCGGTGCGCTCGGAAAGCCTCGGATTGCGCTGCAACGGGGTCCTGATCGCGACGCCGTCGAGCCGCTCCACAGCGGCCTCGATCGAGTCCGCCGTGACAGATGGTGAGACAGCTGGTGAACCGGTCCATCGAGCGACTGAACTACTGCCCTGCATGACGTTCCTTCCCGTGCATCTGCACGATCTACGCCGTTTCGCTCGCTGCACAAGACGATCTCCGTCCACAGTACGGACGCACGGCTACCGTTGCACAACAGAGCCTGATTCCATGCGTGAAACGGCCCTTCACGGGGCAGTCTAGTTTTCATACGCTCACTCGGTGTAACGGCCAGGCCTCTGGACGGGATGAGCCGAGTAAACCGGTCAGCGGGGACTGGAGGGCACATATGGAACTGATTCCGTTCAGTCTGTGGGGCGATGCACTGTGGTGCGGTCAGGAAGTCGTGCGGGAGGCTCCGCACGAGCAGGCGATTCGCAGCCTGTTCCCTGATCCCATCCCGGCACGCGGCGCAGATCTGGACACCGAGGCGGACCTGGTCCCGGAACCGCACAACCGTTTCGACCCCCGATCGATCGCAGTCCGCGTGCAGGGGAAGGTTGTCGGCTACTTGCCGAGGGACGACGCACATCGCTACCACCCGGTGCTTTCGGAGCTGGTGGCCCAAGGACTGCAACCGCAGGTGCCGTGCCACCTGTGGGTCAGTGAGTGGGAGCCGGCCGACTGGCTCGGTAAGGACGAAGACGGCACGGAGTTCCACGCCAGCGTCGCGGTGGCCCTGGGCCAGCCGCACATGCTCGTCCCGGTGAACCTGCCCCCGCCGGGGAGCTTCCACCTGCTACCACCCGGCAGCGGCATCGTCGTACCGGGCAGTGAGGTGCATCCGGAGATCCTGGTCCCGTTCTTCCGCGCGGAAGGCGAGTGCTGGGCCTACGCCACCATGCATGCGATCGAGGAGGAGGACAGCATCCAGGACCGGCCGCGGAACGTGGTCGAGATCCGTCTCGACGACGAACCGGTCGGACGACTCAGCCCGCGGCTGAGCGCGGAGTTCCTGCCTGCCATCCACTACCTGGCCGACATGCGCGCCGAAACCGCCGCACGCGTCGCAGTCCGCGGGGACCGCAGCGCATCGGAGGTGACGTTGTACGCGGCACGGAGTCACGACCTGCCGGCCACCTGGCCGGACGGCCTGACCCGTTCCCCGGTCGCGTCCCCCCAATGGCACTACTGGGCGACCAAGGAAGCCAACTAACTAGGGCGGCTGCGCTGTACTCACCGGGACTGATGACGGCCCCTTGGGTGGGTACAGCGGAGCTACTTTTCAACCTCGGTGGCAACGCTGGTCTAACGTTTGGTTCCGTGAAGCGTCGACTGCTGGCCGTGCCCTTGGTGCTCGCGGCCGTGCTGCTGGTCGGGCCGGCGGTTCCGTCAGCAGGCGGCGTGCGGGTGATGCCGCTGGGTGACTCGATCACCTATGGCAACCCCGAGTCCGGGGTCAGCTATCGCACCTCGCTGTGGCAGCACTACCAAGACCACGAGCCCCGGGTGGACTTCGTGGGCTCGGTCCACTGGGGCAATCTCCCGGACCGGGACAGTGAGGGTCACCCGGGGATGCGGATCGACGAGCTGCGTTCGTGGATCGACTACTGGCTGCTCCTGAACAGGCCGCGGTACGTGCTACTCCACATCGGCACCAACGACGTCGTACAGGCCACTGACCTGCCGAACGCACCTGCGCGGCTCCAGGACCTCGTCGAGCGCATCACGCAGAAGGTGCCTGGGGTAACGGTTCTGGTCGCTTCGATCGTGCCGTCGCCCGATGCCGGGCTGAACGAGCGCGTCAACGCCTACAACGCGGCTATCCCTGGAGTGGTTGCTGCAGTGCACGCTACGGGTGCCGACGTGCGGTTTGTGGATCTGAACGCGCGCATGTCGCTGTCGGACATCTCGTCGGACAAGCTGCACCCGACCGACGCAGGCTTCCTGAAGATGGGCGACATCTGGTACGACGCGTTGCCGCTAGCGCCGTAGCGCGTCGTACTGCTCGGCTGCCCAACCGTCGAAGGTCTCCTGGACAATGGGTAGTTCAGACTCTTGCACCTTCTTGAGGCTTTGTCTGATGACCTCGGGGTTGCCGGTGAGGTAGTGCTCGATCGTCTCCAGCAGTACGGCGGTTGGCCAGCTCTGGAGCGGGTGATGGTGCAGTGCCCAGCTCAGGTACTTGCTGTAGGGCCGGACCTGACCGTCGAGCGCGAACACCACGTCCCGGAACGGAGTGATCGCCTCAGCTGCGTCCATCCGGGCCGCGAGCAGATTGCCGTCGCGCGCCGACTTGAGTGAGCGGTAGGCCAGGTTGATCCACGCGTCCAACCGCTGCTCCAGAAGCGCGACCGCCTCCTCAGGGCGCAGCCTCCCCTGCCGCTCGATCGCCGCCTCGATCCGCCCGCCCGTGGTGTCGAGCAGGGTCGGTGCCCACGCATACGACCAGCGATAGCCCCACTGGTCGTCCCCGAAGGTCGCCAGCGTCTCCAGGTGCTCAAGCGTGACCGGCAGCAACTCCAGTTCGGTGTCCCGTCGTAACGGTCGCTGCACCAGTTCCGGCGTTACCACCACGATGACGTCCAGATCGGAGCGTTCTGTCTCCAGCCCACGTCCGGCCGACCCTGACAACACCATGCCGAGGAAACCGGCGCCGTACTCGCGCTGAAGCTTTGCGGCCGCGTCCTCGATCAGCGTCCGTCGCTCAGCCGACAGTGTCTCCGGGAACTTCATTCGGTGAGCCTACGCAGCGTCGTACGCTGGGCGCATGGGAGTTTCTGCGGGTCCGGCGTGTCCTGTGTGTGGTGAGACGGGCGTGCCGATTCTGTACGGGCTGCCGACGCAGGCTGCGATGCGCGCGGCGTCGGCAGGACGGGTGCGGCTCGCTGGGTGTGTGATGGTGCCTGACCACGACCAGTGGGCCTGTCCGGCCGGCCATGAGTGGCGGGCCGGTGACGACGAGCAGTTGGGCGCCGCCATCAAGGCTGCGATCGCGGCGGAGTGACTAGCGGAGCAGGGTGGTCTCCTGCTCGAGGCGCTCCAGCTTGTTGGGGTTGCGGACGACGTACATGCCGGTGATCTGACCGTCGAGCATGTGGAAGGCCATCACCTGTTCGATCTCACCGTCCAGGCGCAGGAGCAGGCCGGGAGCGCCGTTCAGGTGGATGAGCTCGGTGGTGAGAGCGCCGACGTACCGGGGGATGCCCGTGCTGAGGATGCGGCCGACGCGTTCGGCGCCGACGATCGGGTTGAGGACTGCCTGCTTGACCCCACCACCGTCGCCGATGAGCACCACGTCCGGAGCGAGCATGTCCAGGAAGCTCTGAATGTCGCCTGTCTCCACAGCTCGACGGAACGCGGACAGCGCACCCTTCGCCTCGGTCGGCGACACCACTCCGCGCGGTCGGCGGGCAGCCACGTGTGACCGGGCCCGGTGGGCGATCTGACGGACCGCCTCCGGTGACTTCTCGACCGCCTGCGCGATCTCGTCGTACTCGAGAGCGAAGACATCACGGAGCACGAAGACGGCACGCTCGGTCGGTTTGAGCGTCTCCAGGACCAGGAGCATCGCCATCGAGACACTGTCGGCCAGCTCGACGTCCTCCGCCACGTCCGGCGTGGTGAGCAGCGGCTCGGGCAACCACTGACCGACGTACGTCTCGCGCTGCCGCCCGACCGTCCGCAGCCGGTTGAGGGCCTGGCGGCTGGTGATCCGGATCAGGTACGCACGGTGGTCGCGGACGGTCTCCAGCTCGACCCCGACCCAGCGCAGCCACGTCTCCTGCAGCACGTCCTCGGCATCCGCCGCCGAACCCAGCAGCTCGTACGCGATCGTGAACAGCAGGTTGCGATGGGCAACGAACGATTCGGTCGCGGGGTCCATGGCCGTCTCCTCCAATGGTCGGGTCGCCCAACAGACACCGGTCACCACGATCTCGTGACAGTGGGCCTCGTCACATCCGTAGCCTGTCACGGATCCGGCCCGGCGCGCATCTTGTGAGCACAACCGACAGATACGAGAGGAACCACCCCGATGCGCATCAACCTGATGGAGACCGAACTCGGCGGCAAGCTCAGCAAGCGGTTCGCCGGCCTGGCGATGCTGATCGAGCACTCCACCCTCCCCGGCACCGTCAAGGAGCTGGTCAACATCCGCGCCAGCCAGATCAACGGCTGCGGCTTCTGCCTCGATATGCACACCAAGGACGCCACCGCCGCCGGCGAGGACCCCCAGCGCCTGCACCTGGTCGCCGCCTGGCGCGAAGCCACCATCTACACCCCCGCCGAACGCGCCGCCCTCGCCTTCACCGAAGAAGGCACCCGCCTGGCCGACCACCACCAAGGCGTCAGCGACGCCACCTGGGCAGCCGTCAGCGAACACTTCGACGACGAACAACTCGCCGCCCTGATCACCCTGGTAGGCGTCATCAACGCCGCCAACCGCATGAACGTCATCGCCCAAACCCCCGCCGGCTCCTACCAGCCCGGCATGTTCCAAGCCCTCGTCAACAACTGAAGATCGGTCGCGAAGGACACGTAGTACCCCACCTGCCGCACCACGCCCCACGCTCGTGATCGCCCCGGGTATTTAAGCTTTCTCTCGATGGTGACGCTGGATGTTGGAGTAAAGGTTCAATGAAATGATTCAACGATAAAGTTGAAGTTATGAATGGCGTACTGGGGTTGCTTGCGAACAGGCCGCGACTGCTGGCGTTGGGGGAGCCGACGCATCAGGAGAATCAGCTGCTCTATCTGCGTAATGAACTCTTCCAGGAGTTGGTGGTGGAGGAGGGGTATCGGGCGATCGCGTTGGAGTCCGACTGCTTGGTGGGGTTGGTGGTGGACGACTATGTGACGTCAGGGGTGGGGGAACTTGATGAGGTGATGAAGCGGGGGTTCAGCCATGAGTGGGGTGGGCTGGAGGGGAATCGCCAGTTGGTGCAGTGGATGCGCTCTTACAACGAGACGCCGGAAGAGCCGGTGCGGTTTGCCGGGTTCGACGGGCCGTTGGAGATCAGCGGTCCGGAGAGTCCGCGTCATGCGCTCACCACTCTGCACACCTACCTCTCGAACTGGCTCGAGGCTGACCTGTTGCCTTGTACGGCGGACGCTCTCGACGACCTGCTCGGTTCGGACGAGCGCTGGACCAACCCAGCCATCATGTATGAACCAGATCAGTCGATCGGCCGGACGGATGAGGCCGAGTACCTGCAGTGGCTCGCGGGTGAGCTCACCGCCTTGGTCGACACCCAGACGCCGTACCTGATCGCCGCCTCCTCCCGCGAAGAGTGGAACCGCGCCCGCCTCTATGCGCGCACCGCCACTGGCCTGCTGCGCTACCACTACTGGATGGCTGACACCTCACCGCGCCGCATCGCGCGGCTGCTCGCGCAGCGGGACTCGATGATGGCGGCCAACCTGCTGGACCTCGTGGACCGCGCTCCGACGTTGGTGTTCGCTCACAACTCTCATCTGCAGCGAGAGCAGAGCACTCTGAACATGGCAGGCGCCAACCACCACTGGTGGAGTGCAGGCGCACTGGTCAACGCACACCTCGGCCAGGACTATGCGTTCTTCGCCACAGCACTCGGCACGATGCATCACCACGAAGTCGGCACTCCGCCCGCCGACACCATCGAAGGCGTCCTCTACGCGCAGGACCACCAGCTGATCGACCCCAGCACCCTCACTGGTCCCCTGAAGCCCAGAGTCTCGCCCTGGTTCGGGTACGCCGCTCTGCACCCGGACCACCTGTCCAGCATCGACGGAATCGTGTTCGTGAAGGACGTCAATCCTTCCTAAGACCGATTCGACGACTATCGAATGCGCCCAGGCAGTCAACTTTTCGCATCCCCCGGACATACACCTCTATGACCACCCATCTGTGAGGACTCAGTGGAGGTGCAATGAGGAAGAGACGTACTCGTCTCGCCGTGACTGCCCTGGCCGTGCTGGCTACCGGCAGCACAATGCTCGCCAGTACGGCGGCCGCGGGGGAACCGTTGGCAGGCCCCAGACCGACGGCGGAGAAGCCGTCCGGCCGCGGGGTCTCCGGCGAGATCACGCTGATCACCGGCGACCTGGTCACGCTGCACGGCGACCAGCCGGCCAAGATACGACCGGCCAAGGGCCGGGAGAACGTGAAGTTCATCCAGCGCAAGGAGATCAACGGTGACCTCACCGTGCTCCCGCTGGACGCCGAGGCCGCAGTGCGGTCCGGTGAACTGGATGCGCGGCTGTTCAACGTCACCCAACTGCTCAAGAACGGGTACGGCGACAAGGCGCGCTCCGACATCCCGTTGATCGTCAGCGGTCCGGCGGCACTGCGGTCCGGCGCCGGCCACGCCCGCAGCCTGACCAGCGTCGGCGGTACGGCGATCCGGGTCGGCAAGGCAACGCCGTACTGGACTGGTGCCCGTACGGCGCTCCGTGCCAAGGGGAAGCAGTGGATCCGGCTGGACGGGCCGGTGCGGGCGTTCCTGGACAAGAGCGTGCCGCAGATCGGCGCACCGGAGGCGTGGAAGAGCGGACTGACCGGCAAGGGGACCCAGGTCGCCGTACTGGACACCGGGATCGACACCACGCATGACGACCTGAAGGACGCGGTCGTCGCGGCCAAGGACTTCACCGAGAGCGCGAGCGGTACGGCGGACAAGTTCGGCCACGGTACGCACGTCGCCTCGATCGTGACCGGGGAGGACGAGGTCTACCGCGGCGTCGCGCCGGACACGAAGCTGCTGAACGGCAAGGTGCTCGACGACGAGGGCGGCGGCTACGACTCCGGCATCATCGCCGGGATGGAGTGGGCCGCGCACTCCGGCGCCAAGGTGGTCAACATGAGCTTCGGCTCCGACTGGCCGAGTGACGGCAGCGATGTGCTGTCGCAGGCGGTCAACCGGCTCACAGCCGAGACGGGCACGCTCTTCGTGGTCGCCGCCGGGAACAGTGGCGGTACGCCGGGCAGCCCGGCCTCGGCCGACGCTGCACTGACCGTAGGTGCCGTCGACCACGACGAGAACCTGGCCGACTTCTCCAGCCGTGGTCCGCGCTGGCTGGACGATGCGATCAAGCCGGACATCACCGCCCCCGGCGTCGACATCGTTGCGGCCAAGGCGAAGGACAGCGTCCTCGCTGGCATGTACCCGAACATCGGTCCGGATCACCTACAGCTGTCCGGTACGTCGATGGCCGCGCCGCACACTGCTGGTGCGGCCGCGATCCTGGCGCAGCAGCACCCGGACTGGAAGGCCGCTGAGCTGAAGGCCGCCCTGATGGGTACGGCGAAGGTGAACCCGAAGCTCACTGTCTTCGAGCAGGGCGCCGGCCGGGTCGACGTGGCCGCGGTGGTGAAGTCGACGGTGCGCGCCTCGGTGGGCAGCATCAGCAACGGCATCGTCCGCTGGCCGCACAACGACGACAAGCCGATCAGTCGCGAGGTCACGTACACCAACTCCGGCACGGCTCCGGTCACGCTGGACCTGAGCGCGTCGGTGACGGGTCCGGACGGCAAGGCCGCTCCGGCAGGCATGTTCACGGTCTCGCCGGCTTCACTGACCATCCCGGCCGGCGGCCAGGCGACCACGACGGTCACCACCAACACCGCCGTACCGGGTGCGGATGGTGCCTACAGCGGCGTGATCTCCGCCGGTTCGCTCCGGACGCCGATCGCGGTCACGCGTGAGGTGGAGAGCTACGACGTCAAGGTCAGCTTCGTCGGGTTCGACGGTCAGCCGACCACGCTGTACGGATTCCGGTTCGTCGACCTGAACCTGCCGCACGCGGTCCTTCCGGACGAGGGATCGGGCAGTACGACGACCGTCCGGGTGGCGAAGGGGCAGCACTACTTCGAGGCCAACATCGGTACCGAGGACGGGACCAAGCTGGCGGACCTGGGCGAGCCCACGGTCACCATCGACAAGCCGACCGAGCTGACCGTCGACGCACGGACCGGCGTACCGGTCGGCTTCCAGGTCGACCAGAAGGACGCGGTCTCGTCGACGGCGGCGTACGGGTTCGCGCGGGACACCGCCTGGGGCGGCAACGAGTCGACCGGGATGACCGCGATCATGCCCAACTTCGACGGATCGTTCGTGATCCCGAGCCGGACCACTGCGGCTCCCGACGCGTTCCGGTTCCTGACGCTCGAGGTGAAGGCAGCGCCGACCAACTCCAGCTACCTCTACCAGTTGGAGCGCAACGACCTCGGCAAGGTGCCGGCCACACTCGTGCACCGCGTCCGTGACAGCTCCCTGGCTCACGTGCGTTCGGATCACACCGGCAGCAAGCCCGGTACGTACGGCATCCGCGACGGCGGCATCACCAGGCCACTGCCCTTCACGCTGGACGAGTTCTACTCGCCGGGCACGGAGTGGTACCAGAGCTTCGTCGAGACCACAGACCCTGAGGACTGGCGTGGTTTCGCGAACCAGAGCGTCAGTACGCCGCGCAAGTACGAGCGCCGGCGGACCGTGACCGAGCACTGGGGCCTCCCGGTCTTCGGCCCCGGCCTGCCGTCGTTCGCCGACAGCGTGGAGTCCGCCGGTCGGTTCCGCGACCTGGTGCGGATCAACATCCCGCTCTACTCCGACCAGAACCCCGGCAACTACGGCTACGCCATGGCCACTGGCACCACCGTCCTCACGCGCGACGGCAAGCAGGTCGCGACCTACGACTTCCCGGGCTACCTGGAAGACACCGCGGTCCCGGCCGGCCCAGCGACGTACCAGCTCCACACTGAGGCCACCCGAGACAACCCACTGTCCTCGCGCATCCTCGCCGACTGGACCTTCCACTCCGACACCGTCACCGGCGCCGATCCGGCCCCACTGCCTCTGGTGGCTGTCCGCTTCGCCCCACCGCGGAACGCCTCGGCCAAGCTCCCCACGCTGGTCCCGATCTTCCTCGACCACAACGCCGGCGCCACCGCGCGCCTCAACTCCCTGTCCGTCTCCCACGACGGCGGTACCACCTGGCAACCCGCCAAGTTCTACACCGCCGCCGGCAGAACCTTCACCCTCCTCAAGCACCCCGCCGGCGCCGGCTCGGTCTCGCTCAGAGCCACCGCATCCGATGCCTCGGGCAACAAGGTGGACCAGACCATCATCAACGCCTTCCCGCTGAAATAACCGTGGAACCGGCGGTGGCAGCGGAGCGTCGTAGGTCCATCGCCGGTTCGCCAGGGGTTGGTGAACCTTGGGCGAGAGAAGCTGTTGACGACGAGGCCACGGGCGGCCTCTCCTCGAATCGCATAGGAGTGAACATGAGCGCTGAAGACCGGCAGGCACGTAAGGACGAGGCTGCTGCGGCGAAGGCGGCGGAGCTCTACCGTGCTCAATCGAAGGTCGTTCCGCGGCTCGAAGAGACGGGTCACCTGAAGGCGGCCAAGAACATCGAGGCCAAGGGCGGTCGCTGGGACGACGACCGCACCAAGAAGGAGGCCAAGAAGGGCTGGGGCCGCTGACCTCATCCAGGGCCCAGGCAGACGCGGTCTGCCTGGGCCCTTCGCGTTGTCAGAGCAGGGCGGCGACCCAGGCGTCGTGGTTCTGTTCGATGTACGACGCGGCCGGCCCCCAGTAGTCGCCGTGGCCTTCGGTGTAGAGGCGGGCCCACGGTTGCTCGCCGGCTCGGTGGCCGTCGACCAGCAGGTTGTACATGCCTCGGGTGTGTGCGGCAATCTGCGCCGGGAGCGCCCGGCGCTGCTCGTCGTCGAGACCGTAGCCGTCTACCAGTGCACGGAGGCGCGGGGCATCCACCTGTACGTCGCCATCCGGCACGAACGGTATGAACCCAGTAGCGGCGTACCCGAGGTCCCAGAGCCGAGTGGCGGGACCTGCGTTGTCCCAGTCGATGAAGACCCAGTGGTCGCCGTTGCGGACCAGGTTCCAGGGCGCCAGGTCGTTATGGCAGATCAGGTCCCCACCCGCTGGGTCAGGGACTGCCACGTGCCACTCCGCGTCGGCTGGTGGGTCAAACTGCGCCATGGTGTCGTGCAGCTCCCGGATCAGTCGGCCAAGCCGTTGCAGCTCGTCCAACGACAGTGAAGGCAACGTGTCGGCCAGCGCTCCCGGTATGTACTCGAGCACGTGGCGCCCACGCTCGTCCCGGCCCAGCGTGCGTGGCGCAAACTCCTTGTCAGCAAGGTGTTCGAGCACTGCCTCCACTCCAGCCGTCTGCCGTAGAGCAGGCTTCCGTACCGTCTCACCGACCCGCACAACCTCCGCAGCGACGTTTCCACCGGTCAGAACTTCTTCGGACTCCACTCGGCGATCATGCCTGGCCGTCCGTGTCTCCGTCGCGCGAATAACTGTGCACGCTGGTCAGAACGTGCGGGGGCAGGTCAAGCCACCACATCGCCGCAGCTCGGGAGTCGAACGGGGTACGCGGGTCGGCCAGCATCTGCTCGAGGACTGCGCGCTGTCCGGTGATGCCTGCGCTGTAGGCGAGGCCCCGCAGGATCTCTAGGTCGGCCGGACCCGACACCGCAGCTAGCCGCTGGGTGAGCGCGTTCAGCCACCAGCTGAGCGGTGTGCCATCACCGAGGTGAGCAATGGCAAACGCGGCCACCCGCACCGTCTCCGCGGGAATCCCAGTCGCCGTCACGATCCGCTCAGCCAGGCGCAGCTCTGGCTCGCCACCGAGCGCCCGGAGCGCGGACAGAACCGTCGTACTCCAGCCGGAAGGCCCTGCCAAAGCGCCGGTGAGCTCCTGCCTCAGAGCCGCAGCCAAGGGATGCCGGTACGGCGTTGCCGCGAGCGTGAACGAGGCTGCGAGCTGGATGTCCGGGTTGCGATGGAACAGCAGGCAATGGACCAGCTCACGGAGCTCCTCGTCATCGCCCGGGCTGTCGAATCGCGCGATCGCGCGGCTGGTCACCCGGTCGACCACATGCCGTCGCTGGTCATCCGGCGCCGGCCCGGGCGTACGCCGTACCGGCTGCTTTGTCGTCAGCCTTTCCACGATCTCGGTGGACCAGATGTCCAGAGGGTCGCCGGAACCCGACAGCGGCTGGAGCACGGACATCACCTCGGTGCGTTGCGCCGTGTTGAGCCGGCCGCGCCAGACCGTCTCGGCCAGCCCGGCGACCGCTCCAGTCAGCGCCCGGTCGTTGGTGGGGTTGTGCACCTGCGAGACCAGTGCGGTGATCGAGTCGGTGTGATCGCTCGCCCCGAGCGCCGCGACCGTGGACGTCATCGCCTGGTGGTGGCGGAGCCCGGCAGCGGAGGTGCACGCGTCAATGGCCGCCGTACCGCCGGTGGGGTGGTTGAACAGACGGGAGAGGGCCTCGTACCGCTGGGCCCAGGAGGTACCGTCAGCGACCAGCATCTCCATCAGCAAGCGCTGAGCCATCGACTCCCACATGCGCGGCGGCAGAAACGCAGCCGGCCACTGAGCGAGCAGTCCGGTCAGCTCATCCCACTCAGCCCCGGTCACAGCCGCCTCAGAACACACCTGATCCAGCAGCACACCGGCCCTGCTCCCGTGCGCCGTCAGCTGCCCCAGATCGCCAGCCGCAACCGGCAGGAGCCGCGAGTGTCGCGTGAGCCCGGGCAGCAGGTCATACATCGCCGTCAGCTGCCCAGTCGGCAGCCGCAGCAGCTCCTCATACCGTTTCAGCGCCTCACGCGGCACCAGCACCAGACCGCTCTCCCACCGCTGAATGGTCGACACATGTACCGCCGGAACCCGCTCCCCATCCGGCCAGGCCCGCGCAAACACCGACCGATTCCGGTAACTCGACTCCACCCCCAGAGTCCGGCAGACGCGCAGCATCCACCCCAGCCACTCCCGCACCCGCACGACACCCCACCCCCTCCCCGCTCCAGCACAACAGCCCGCCTCCCCTCCCGCAACACCACGGCATGTCAGCACCGACGGATTACTGCGTTCAGTAACGCTGCCGCCGCTCTCGCGATACACGGGCAAGGAGCGGACAGCGTCGAGCGTTGGGGAACGTGTGGACGCGCTGTGCGCAGGGGAGATCGGCTGACGCCTGGCGTCCGCCGATCGGGGCAGGGGGCTGGCAGGTATGCATCCAGGATTGGGTCCGGAGCGCCGGGGAGTTGGGTACTGGGCCAGCTGGGCCACGATCGCGGGCGTCGTCATCGCAGTGATCGGGACGGTGGTCGCCCACAACGACGCAAAGCCGGTCGCCACACCAGGTACAGCCGTCAGCACTCCACCGGCTCAGGTCATCACGACGGGTCCGATCACGCCGCCTCCTCAGGTCATCACGCCGCCTCCTCAGGTCACCACGAAAGCGCCCGTCACCACGATCGCCGCGGCAACGCCGTACCGGGTGCCTAAGGGCTTTGTCGGCACCTGGCGCGGTCCGATCGACCAGAGCGGCAGCAAGCCTTACAGCGTGATCGCCACCGTCACGTCTGGTGCGGTCGGCGACAGCCTCGGGACAGTGGAGTATCCGGAACTGCAATGCCAGGGAATCTGGCGGCTGGAGAGCGGTACGGCGAACAGCATCCGCGTCACCGAACTGATCGACGGCGGCACAACCTGCATCCAGACGATCTCGATCACCCTGATCCTGCAGGACGGCCAGCTGCGCTACTACATCGAAGACCCGCAGGTCCGCGGAACCCTCAAACGAGGGTCCTAGAGTTGCCGGGTGGACCTCAACACCTATCAGCAGGCAGCGCTGCGCACCGCTGCTCCCAAGGACAAGAAGAACGAGCTGTTCCATCTGCTGCTCGGGCTGGTCGGTGAGACCGGGGAGATCGCGGAGAAGGCCAAGAAGGTCATTCGCGACCGGGACAGCGACTTCGCGCAGTGGGATGTCGAGGATCTGACCAAGGAGCTGGGCGACGTGCTCTGGTACGTCGCCGTGATCGCGGACCACTTCGACGTACCGCTCGAGGATGTTGCCCAGCGCAACATTGCGAAGCTGGCCGACCGGCAGCAGCGAGCGGCGCTCGGCGGCAGTGGCGACAACCGTTAGGAGCTGAGCGCCTCGGTGAGTTTCGCGTCGGCGTTGCCGGCGGCCTCGAGCGTGCGGAAGCGCGCGTCGAGCTCAGCCAGGATGTCGTCGAGGGACTCGTTGTCGATCTTCTCGGCCCGCTCGTCGGAGCTTCGCGGATAGGGCACGCCCAGCAACGCCACCGCCTCACCGAACAGGGCGGCCCACGGGCTCCCGAGCAGCCGGGGGAGCGCCGTCATCGCGGTCAGTGCGGTGTCCCCGCCGTTGTAGCGGAAGTACGAGTCGAACCCGCCCGAGTTGACCTCCTGCCGGAAGTCACACACAGCAAGCACCTGTCGCTCACGCTCGCTCAGCGAGGACCTGTCTGATTCGGCGTACTGCTCGTAGAAGGTCCACGCATCAATGGTCACCTGACGGACGGTACGCCATACCAGCCTCCTCCGACGCCACCTACCTGCTCAGCCACCGCGGCGGATTGGGCGGACCGCCGACCTCCACCGGTCCGTGGCGATCCCGCGTGTATGTCTCGTAGTCGGCAAAATGCCGCCGCCGACCGAGATAGTGCGGATAGTGCTCGAAATGCCACCGGCAGGCGGCGATGAACTCCTGGTGATCGTCCAATCCGAGCCGCGCGCACAGCCGAGCGAACTCCTCGAGCCTCGCCAGCATCTCCTCACAAGCGGCCGCGCTGGCCCCATCAGGCCCGTCCAGTACGCCGATCGGCAGCTCGTGGAGCGAGTAGGTCAACCAGCTACGGAAACGCCAGTACTCTGCTTGATCTGCTGTCACTTCACCCTTCCTTGCGGCGAGCGACGACCCGGGTGAGACCGAGCACCCGACCAGCATCGGTGTGAAGCATCCGCGCTTCCTCCTGTCCCGGCGTACCGGCGTCGTAGTCGCACGCCTCGTTCCACTGCAACCAGTCGCGCCACCCCTCAGGCAGCAGATCAGCCACCTCGACGTCGACCAGCCCCGTCTTCTCCCAATGCCGCCGCCACCAAGCGGCGCTGTGCCACGCGCAGAAGTCCCACTTCCAGTACGGCGTGAGGTGTGGCGGCGGATCGCCTTCCTCGGTGAGACCCGGCTGAACAATCCCGATCTGCCCACCACGCTTCACGAAACGCGAGTAATAGCCGAGGTAGAGGTCGTCGGTCCCGAAGTAGTGATACGCCCCAATACTCACCAACGCATCGAAGAACCCCTCAGCAAACGGCAACGCATGAGCCTCCGTAGAAATCGGGTGCACCCGACCCACAACGCCCGCCTCCTCCACCCGCCGGAGGTTCTCATCAGGCTTGACCCACAAATCAGCAGCCCACACCTCAACCCCGAACTCCTTGGTGAGAAAGACCGAACTCAACGCCGTACCGCACCCCATATCCAGCACCCGCATCCCAGGCTCCAGCGACATCACCTCGCTCAAAGCCTCCGCCTGCCACACCGGATTCGGCCCCATCCCCCCATCAACCATCCACCGAGCCGAATACCCCGCAGCCCGCGGATACCGCCCATTCCGCAACAACCCCGCCAGCTCACCCTCATCCACCCCCCAACCCTCCGCCGCCCCCACCAGCCAAGCAACCGGTTCACCCACTGCTCGGGTGCTTGAGATTTGCGGACGTCCACCACTCACCAAGTGCCGCCGAACGCAGTCATCGGCCCGCGGCTGAGCGTGGCCACGCGGTCGCTCCGGAGGTTAGTAAGTGGCTGGGGTCCGGTAGGCCGGCCTCTCCTCGGCGTGACCCTCGGTGGTCGAGCTCCTCGTCATCCGATTGGTGACCCCTCCTTCAGATTCGTCACCCCCGCCGGAGCTGAACGCCTGCTCGACGCTGGACAGTTCACCCGAGTAGCAGCCGCCCTGAAAGCCAAAACATCGGGACAACCACCTACCTCGAGAACGGCCTCACACCATGAGCGCCGTACTGGCCGTTGTTGTCCAATGCCGGCAACGGTGACAAGTTCGCAGGGGCCCTAAGCGGCAACCAGGAGATCGCTCACCCCCGTGATGAGCGATCCCTCGGGATTCGAGGCCGGGCGGAACTGCTTACTGGTGTTAGGTCCTGCAGTAGACGCCGGTGAAGGCCCAGTTGAGTGTGTGCGTGTCCCACATCTGCGTGCTGCCGCACATCTTCTCGGTGGGGCTGGCCGGCACCCACAAAGTGAAGTGGACGTTGGCGTAGTCATTGGCGATGGCGAACCTGCGATTGGGGCCTGGCGGAATGCCCTGCGCGATGGTGCTCTCCATCGTGGTGGCCTGACCGCTGACGGTCCAAGCCCTGGTCCAGTTTCCCTGACAGCTGTTGGACCACCACATCTGTGAGTAGCCGATGACCCTGCCATCACTGGCCTTCGCGGGCACCGCGGGGCCAACGATCCAGTTGCGTGTGCAATTCACTGGGCTCCCGCCGATGCCGTTTCTACCATCCGAGGCATTCGCCGCCGGCGCCGCCAGTGCGGTCGTCAGTACGCCGACAGTCAGTACCGACGCCGCGTACTTCATCAACCTGTTCATAAGTGACCTCCTCGTCGTGAGGTCAACTCTCGCCCTGCGACCAGCCTGTACGACGCCGTTGTGCACAGCTGAGCACCTCATGCACAACCTCACCACTCACCGCCTCACCCGTCGTACCGGGCTGCCTCCGACATCGGGTCAGCGCGTCATGAGTTCTGATTGCTCCAGCGCTGCTGCGGGAAATCCATGTACCAGTTGGCGTGACTGATGAGCGGCAGGCCGAGGATCATCTCGATGTTGATGCCGGACAGGTCCAGTACGCCGCACTCCTGCTCAGGGAAGGTCGCCTGACCAATGCGACACGGCGCCAGCCGCCCCATGGGATGCTGGCTGGTGGTGCCGTGGACGTCTGTGCCCGTACCGAACTCCTGAGCGATAGCGACGATCTCCGGGTGGGCCTCCGCCCACGCTTGGTCAACGAGCGTGATGCCGGCACCGGTGTCCCATACCGCGTTGATGGTGGTCTCCTCCCAGTGCACAGGCACTACGGGCGTCTTGTGAGAGGGAGTTTGCAACGGCAGAAGCGCCTCGGAGGGCGCCGGCCCGTCGAGCTCAAGGCTGCCTTCGTCGAACCGGAAATGACATGCATGCGAGCCGAGGACATCCATCCCCAGCAACGGAGGATGCGGCCAGCCCGCCGAGTCCATAGTCACCGTCATATCCCGCACCGTCAGCGGTCCCCACTCCAACGCCCCCAGCTGCACGAGCGTCTCGTTGACGTCACCGCTGCCGAACACACCACTCCCCGAGCTGGCGTCCCGCTGGACGCGACCCGCGAGCGCGTCCCGGTACGGCACCGAGCTGCGGTAGGTCCCGGTATCCAACAGCATGCGAACGGGCACACCATCCGCGACCACGTCGAGAAGCGCTTGGCGCGCACGAGGATCGGATACATCCGGTACGACGGGAAGTGGAAGCCTCAGCGTGGTCCCCATCACGCGATGATCCCAACCGCGTCCCCACCTGTACAGCTCAGTGCCCTCGAACCTCGTGGTCCGCAGCCGGGGTCAAGCACAGTCCGCCTGAGCAGATTGTCGGATCAGCCTGGCATTGTCGCCCGCATGCCGATCCCAAGAGCAGCAGCCGTGGTCACCGAAGGTCTTCGTGTGCTCGTGATCAAGCGCTATCTGCGGTACAAGTCAGCCAGCGATTGCGTCATGTGCGAGGCCCGCAACTGGAACCGTCCAGACTGCCCTGGCCACCACTACGCAGTACTGCCTGGCGGACACGTCGAGGAAGGCGAGACCGCCGAGGCCGCCGCCGTACGGGAACTGAACGAGGAGACCGCACTCACCGGCCGAATCGACCGCCTGCTGTGGACCGGCAAGCACAACGGCAGGCCCGCGTCGTACTTCCTGATTGCCGAGGTCACCGGCACACCAGTCCTGTCCGGCGACGAAGCGGACGCCCAGAGCACGGACAACTTCTCCGAACTGATGTGGGTCGGGGCCGACAAGTTCGACGAACTAGGCCTCTACCCCGCCGACCTCAGATCACCACTCGCCGAACTCCTAGGACCAACGCCCAGCAGCTCCCAGCTTCCCTCTCGGTCGGCTCCTGATAGGTCGTGACTGGTTGAACGAAGACGCGAAGACACCCCATTCCGAGACAGCCGGCCAAATCGGCGACGGTCACCCCGGAGTCACGAAGCCCTTGCGAAGGCCGCATCCGCAGGCCCGCGCCTGATTGTTATGGCAGCAGAGGCAGCGGGACGCTCGTCGGCCATGTCGTGGCAGACCGATCACTCGTAGGTAGTCGCGGCCTTCAGTGCATCGTTGACGATCTCCCAGCCGTTGCCGGCAGGCACCCGTCCTCGGCCGGCGGAGTAGCCGCCCGAGTCAGAGAGCCAGGCGGCGAATGCTCCAAGGTACTCGTGTGTCTCTGAGTTTCTCCATGGTGCTCCCGACGCCGCTTCGACCGCGAGCTCCGTTGCTGTGGCGATGACGCGGTCGCGACCGCTGGTAAGAGTCGCCGAAGGGCAGCCGGCCGCCGCGCACTCTTCATCAACGTCGGCGTCTCCGTGTTCGAACTCGTAGTGGAAGCACACGTAGTGCATCCGCTCGAAGACCTCGTAGTTCTCGCGGCCTACGCGGACGGGCCTTTGGCACCGTACGCACACCAGATCTTTCACACCGCCAGCATGTCATCCGGAGCGATGAGAGCTCGAGAAGCCCGTGACCGCCGCGTCGTACAGCCGGCTAGCGGAGCTTTCGGTGGCGCCAGGTCCACTTCAGTGGGTCGGGATCACTGTTCGCGCTTTCGAAGTCGCGCTTGAAGGCTTGGAAGTCCCAGCCCAGGATGTCGAATACCTGAGCCTGGGTTGGAGGTCGCCCATGCGATTTCACATAGGCCTCGACGGCTCTCTTCTGCGTGGCTATCTCTGCCTCGGTGAACAATGCCATGTTGCGAAGCTAACGGCGCACACGTCACGCTGGGCGGACATGGCCTGATGCTGACAGCCGGATGAACGCCGAGCCGTCCCGATAGGGCGGGTAGGTCAGCGGCGGACGCGGTAGCGGATGTGGGTGGCCTGCGGGGTCTCGATGACGCGAATGATGTCCAGGGTGACGAGCGAGGGCAGCACATCGAAGAGTCGGAGGCCGGCACCGAGTAGTACCGGGATGTGATGGATCTGCACCTCGTCGAGCACCCCTGCCTCGATTGCCCGCTGCGCGACATATCCGCCGCGTACCTGGACGTCCCGGTCCCCGGCGGCGGCCTTCGCCTGGGCCATGGCGCTTTCGATTCCGTCGGTCACGTAGGTCACCAACGGGTAGTTCCACCGGGCGGCCGGGCCGGGCGGTCGGTGACTGGGTACGAAGATCGGGGCGCCGTTGTGGTCACCGCCCCAGTGATCCATCAGCTCCGCGGTCCGCCGCCCTGCGAGGACGGCACCGGCGGCGTTCCACTCGGCTTCGAACTGTCCCGCAGGCCCGCCGGCATTGAACCACTCGTGGAGCAGTTCGCCGTTCTCCCCGCCGAGGAAGTCGTCGGGATCGGCGATGTACCCGTCGAGTGACATCGACATGTCGAGGATGGATGTAGACACTTCGACCTCCTGCTTTCTCAAGTCGACTGGGCCCCTGTGGGCGCCATCTGCCTATGCGTCGAACGGCCGACGCCGGATTAGACACGGCTCCCAAGAAGCCTCAGACCGGTCCTCGTCAGCTCAGTCGCTGGCTGTCGGCGTACTGGACGAAGCCGCGGTGACGCGCTGCACGGGGGCTTTGGCGAAGCGGTTGGTTGCGGCCATGACAGCTTCTGCCGTTCCGGCGGCGTGCGTGCCGTGCTCGACGATGACCAGTTCTGATCCCTGCCAGGCGTGGTGCAGCACCCATGGATTGCCGCTGAGTGCGCCGAGGTCGAGCCGCCCGTGCACGATGGCGCCGGGGATGTCCTGGAGAAGGTGCCCGCTGCGGGCCAGTTGGTCGTCTGCCAACCAACAGCGGTTGCTGAAGTAGTGCGTGACGAGTCGGGCGAAGGCGAGTTGGAACCGAGGCTCCCACGGCTCGTGGTCGACGTCGCGGCCTGGCGGGACAGTGGCGATCGCATCCTCCCAAGCGCACCAATCCTCTGCTGCTTTGCGATGTACGGCGGGATCGGGGTCCATGAGGAGGCGGTGATAGGCGGCCGAGATGTCCTCGCCAGGATCGGGTACGCCGGCGACGAAGCGCTCGTACGCCTCGGGGGCCAGGCCGCTGAAGCCGCGGATCAGCCACTCGATCTCGCAGTGCCTGCCGGTGGCGACGGCAGTCACGATCATCTCCGAGACTCGCTCCGGGTGGCGCATCGCGTAGGTCAGCGAGAGCACTGAACCCCAGGAAACGCCGAACAGCAGCCACCTCTCGATGCCCAGGTGCTCACGCAACTGCTCCATGTCGCGGATCAGGTGGTCAGTGGTGTTGGTGGACAGGTCGATCACGGGCTCGCTGGCGTGAGGGGTGCTCCGGCCGCAGTTGCGTTGGTCGAACGAGACGATGCGGTAGACGGCGGGGTCGAACTGGCCTGGGGAACGTACACCGCACCCGGAGCCAGGGCCGCCGTGCACGTACAGCGCTGGCTTGCCGTCCGGATTGCCGCACGCCATCCAGTACATGCGGTGCCCGTCACCGACGTCGAGCATGCCTTCGTCGTACGGCTCAACCTGGGGGTACATCCGGTCCTCCCGACAGAAATGACAGTGCTTATGTAAATGCGATGGCCAGGGAGTGTCGCCGCTAGAGCGGTCGGACGCAACACTTTTCCGCCACGGCCGAAGCCTCTGCTGCTGGCTACCGGGAGCAGCGGCTTGACCACAAGACGTGACCTCTAGCCCTTGTAGCGTGACCGATCACGCTGGTTCTCCAGCGTGATCGGCTGAAACGAGAAAGGGATGCCCATGGTTCAGCAGTGGATTCTTGCGTTCGACGCGTCGTGCGGAACGTGCACCAGCGTCTCCGATGCGGTTGCGGAAGCATGCGGGCCGGGTCTGGAGATCAGACCGCTGGGGGACGCCGACGTACAAACTCTCCGGGTTCGGGCGTTGGGCCCTGACCCGGTGTGGGCACCGACCCTGCTGCGGGTGGACGGCGATCGGGTTCGGGCATGGACCGGGCGTGCGATCGCGGTTCCACTCGCCCGTCGACTCGGGCTGGTCGCGAGCGCCCGGGTCATCCAGGCACTGGGGAGGCTTCGCCGCCGCGCTGAAGGCCGGGCAGATGAACTACCGGGCGCCCCGACCGGTCCGGCGCAGTTGAGCCGGGCACATTTCCTGCGGTTGTCGGGTGGGATCGGCGTAGTAGCAGGCATGGCCCTGACTGGCTCGATGCCTGCCTTCGCCGACATCGAGAAGCAGTCGGCCCGTGACTGGGTCGCAGCAAACCGGGCGACCCTGCCCGACACTTACGCCACCTTCGCGAAGTATCCGCTGACCTTCCGTCGGGAGATCTTCGTCGCTTCCGCGCCTGAGGTCCGCAGCCGGCTGTGGACAGATCACATTGATCAGTTCCGCGCCGCCCGGCCCAGCCTCACTCCCGAGCAGCACAAGGTCCTCGACGAGGCACAGGCCCTCGTCGCCCGGCACGAAATCTGGCAACCGGAGCAGGCCGCCGACACGACAAGGCTCAGCGCCCTGAGGACCGCAGCGATCGAAGCATTCAGCAAGCCGGAGGCCTACGCCGCGATCGGGACACTAGGCCCCGCCCCTGCCGCACGGAGGGCAACAACCGGCACCACGGACACCTGCCCCTGCGCTACGACCGATGGTTGGTGCGGAGACCTGCACTGCTACCCCGGAAACTGCGACTACCGCCCAAGCGGCTGCGGCACCGTCTGGGTCGAACCCTGCGACGGAACCTGTAGCTGAACCGCCTACCCAGCACGTCCCCGGAGTCGCCTCTAAGCGCCTCCGGGGAGGCAGGGTCAGCAGCGCGGTGTACTTCGTTCCGGCATCCGCTCAACGCTCGGCGCCTTCTCTCCCACGCCCCGTCGGAGCCAGCGCCGCCAGCCGGCTCAACGGAACCCTGCCCAGCCCGAAACGCGGCGACTTCACCCACGCTCCAGAGCCTTCCCATGCCCGTCTCCGTGCTCCGCGCAGGCGGCCGCCGCAGCCGCTCTAGGTCTCCCGAGCCCCAGCTGCCCTATGGCGCCTCCAGCAGCTCCGCCGCCAGTGACACGGCCGCCCGTACAGGAACATGCGGAACCTCCGACCCCACACCAGGTCCTCGAACGGTTGATAGACCTACGTCCCGGATCTCCCACGCACGCTCACGCCGTCATCTGCTGCTGGTGCCACCGCTGACTACTGTGCGCCTGGACGCTGGTATCGGTCCGGGGAATGTCCAGGATCGTCTGGGCTGATCCGGGGTCGGTGTTCGCACGCCTGTTAGCAAATGGCTGGTGGAGAGGTGAGACAGTTGATTCGCCGCTCCTGCGGCTTCGAGGGGGGACCCGTGACACTGGCCAAGAAGGGCGCTCGACCGATCGTCGTTGACGGCATCTCGTACCGATGGCGGCTACGCGGGCGGCCAACGTACAACCAAGGCCTTGGTTGGTCGCCCTGCATCTACGCGGTCGACCACGCCGACGACCCGGGGTCGACGCTCGTGGTCACAACGAACCAGTTGCACCCCAGCAACTGGATTGGGGGCACAGCAAAGGCGGTTCTGCCTTCCGCCGTCGCACACTCCATTCGGCTTGCCCTCGAACGCGGGTGGACCCCCACCACGCCCGGTTCGCCGTACGCGCTCGACCTGTCGCGCGGATTCACAGCCTCATCCTGACGCCACACGGATCCGTCGAGGTGAGCCGGACCACCGCGTTCCTTTGAGACAAGTCCAGCCTTGCGTCTTCCCGCCTGCCGCTCAAACCACGCGCACCCCCTCTGGTGGGCTCCAGATAGGTCCTGATTGGGTTGGGCGGGAAGACGCACCCCGACCATCCACCGAGCTGGCCGGCCAATTCGGCACGCTCATCCCGGAGTCGTGAGGCTCCCGTCGGAGGCAATGCTCTTGCCTTTCGTGAAGGAACCTGTCCTCAGCCGAGAGCGCAGACCGTTCCTGAATGCGCTTCCACGAGGCCCAAACTCCATCCGAGACGTCTGCGGCGCTCTCGAATCCCAAGGCGGACGCAATCTCGTCGGTCGGTCGAGCCGGACCGCCCAAGTCAAGCATTGCGGCCCTCAAGACTCCTGCTCGAGGTCAACTTCGATCAGCTGTCCAGGGCTGCTCACGGGCCTAAGGAGGCCAGCTCGCTTGCGACCGAAAATCGGCAGATCCGTGCGTTGGCCGACCCCATCAGGTGGTCGCCAGTCTTCTAGCCTGTCGCGCCTCAGCTGGCTGAGGTGTGTCGCGGATCAGTTGTCGGATCACAGCGCACGGGTGGCTGTGCGGAGGAACGTATCGCGGCAGGTGAGTGTGACTTCGTGGTCACTGACCTGTGATCGCTAGCCACCAGTCGAGGGTGGCACTTCCAGCCTCCAGGCTGTCGAGCTGCTTGACCGCATGCTCGACGAACTCCGCTGGTAAACGAACAGCGTGGTCGAAGTCGTAGTGAGCCAAGCCTTCGGGCCACTGATAAGTGCCGTCAGAGAACTCCAGCGCACCGTTGTGTTTGCCACAGGCGCGGCACGGTGAGAGCCCCATGTGCGCGGCGACCATTGTCCCGCTGCACAGGTAGGACCAGACCATGTGCCGCTCTTCTGCATCCCATGACTCGTCGACGAGATCTATCGGGTCGGGGTACTCGAGATGCATCTCGTTGCGCCAGTAGCCGATGAGCCGTCGTTCCTTCACAGGGGACAGTCTCGACCATCGCGCAACCTTCCCTGTCCGACATGCTGGGGCCAGCACAGAACGCACTGAACTCGGCAATGGGCGTGCGTTGGCCGACCTGCCAGGTCGCCGAGGCTTCTAGCCTGTCGCACATCAGTTGGCGCACATGTGTCGCGGATCAGTTGTCGGACCACAGTGACAGAGCCGAGCACGGAGCCCAGCGTACGAACCGGCCGTCTGCTCGATCCAGAGACGCTGGCCGTCATATGAGCTGGCGCCGGACCTACCCCGTACGAGAGGCTGCTCGGTGCACGCAGGGGTGTGCAGGCGGTTCAGGGGAGACGGAATGTCAAAGAAGAATTCACCATCAGATGCTGAGGGGTTTGACCGTTTTGCGGAGGCTCCTTGGATGGATGGAGACACGGAATCTGCGCTGCACTCAATCATTCCGCATTACATGCAGGGTAGTTCTGCGGTGCTGTATGGTCGCTGGTGGCAGCTTGAGCGCTGGCTGCGCACCCTGGTTTACGTTGAACTGAAAGCACTTCACGGCCGCAACTGGGTTGATGAAGTCAAGGCAGCGAACGGCCGGCTGGCCCAAGATGCCGCGTTTACCCATATGTCCGGCCCGGATAATGACAATCCTCTCGCCTATCTTGACTATAGCCAGCTAATCCAGATAGTCGATAACAACTGGGCGCAACTTGGGTACGCTCTCCTTGAGAAGGGGTCATGGGACGGGCGCCAGGTAGACCTCAAGCGAATTAGACATCGCATTGGGCACATGCGCAGCCCGCACTCCGACGACATAAACCGTCTCGAACAGACTCTACGAGACCTGGAGCGTGGCGCGTTCATTGCTCTTGCGAGCTACAACGAACGTTGGGTTCCTGACTCCGAGACGAACAACGACCCCGTCACTCGCGGCTGGATCGACGCTGAACACGAGGTTGCCCAACGACTCTTCGTTCACGCCTATGACCACTACGAAACCAGCCTGCACGTTCGGACAAGCAAGCGTCCGTGGAAAACAGGTTCGGTCGAAGATCTGGCTGGCGCACAAGGCTACCTCTGGCATGCAGACTTCTTTCTGCGATCCAGATTTGTAGACGTACCTGCATTGTGGCGCGACGTGAAAAACTCCTTTGTTGAGTCGCTACTCTTACATCTAGAAATCCGGAGCCCGCAGCAGATCGGCTTTACTTTCAGTGCTGCCGATGACGCAAATCAAGTCTCTGACGCTATCGGTCGAGCATTCGACTGGGTCCTAGTGAATTCGTCGCTGCGCGATCGCAGCAAGAGTCGGCCCTATGCCTCGTGGGCACGCCGCCACCGGCAAATGGATTATCGGATCGTAGGCGCCGATCCTTGGACGACTGTTGACGATACAACTGTACCGATAGACATATTCGGCGCTGGTGGTGGAGTTGACCGCGTACCACGTTGGTAGCAGATCCCCCTTTGCCCTCCTGCTAGTGAACACTGCGGAGGATGCGAGCATGGCTGCCACGTTCAGCTTCCCGTCGTCCCTGATCCCCCGCAGGATGGACACGGCTCGGGTTCGGTGACCACCTTGCCATCTCTGATGCGCGTCTTTTGAACGATCGTCCAGCCCCTCCCTCGGCAGGTGGGGCAGGGTGGGCGTGATGGCTGGGTGGGTTTGGGCATGGGTGTCCGTTCGGCTGGGTCGGGACATGGGCGCGCCCTTGCCTAGAGGTGTGAGGACGAGGCCAGGGCAAGGGCGCGGGGTGGTGAGGCGTGGCCGGCGCGGATGCAGGGATCGACGCGCCGGATTAGGGGGTGGTGTCGGGGATGACCCGGCCTCCGATGAGGTGTTCTAGGCGGTTCTTGACCTCGACCGGGCTGCCGATGGCGGCGAAGTGGTGGGGGCTCGGGACGATGGCGGTCATGATGTCCAGGGCCGTGGCCTGTCGGACGAGACCGGTGACGGCGTCGGGAGTGGCCGCGTGCTCTTCGACGTGCGTTGGGCCAGTGGGTATCCGCTGGTGGCGAAGGGGGCTAGGTAGTTCCGGAGAGGTTGAGCCCGGAGCCAGCGACGGGGAGAGAGTCCGGAGTCTGTCGTTGCGAGGCTCGCGGTCGGCCGTGACGCCGCGGGAGGTCCCGAGGGATGCCGGCGCCACGATGGGCGGGTGGGGCGGGCGGGCGGTAGCCCGCAGGGGGCGGCGGTAGCCGCAGGGGAAAGCGGCGATGAGCTGCGTCAAAGGCTGGGTGGGGCAGGCGGGCGAGCACGCGACGTAGGAGTGGGCGTAGCTGGCTGCGGGGGCGCCGTACACAGGCAAAAGCCCAGGTCAGCGGGCTGATCCTGGGCTTTTGATTTGCGCGCTCGGAGGGATTCGAACCCCCAACCTTCTGATCCGTAGTCAGATGCTCTATCCGTTGAGCTACGAGCGCCGGGCAACGTCGAGTAACGATACAGGGAGGTGGCGGGTCGATGCTAATCGGGGGTGGGGAGGGGGCTCTAGCATCCGGGTCATGGGTATTGAGGACTTGCTGGGTGGGCGGGATCTGGGGGATGTGAAGAAGGCGGTCGGGTTCGTGATGGAGAACTCGGACGACTTCCAGAAGGTGCTGGAGTTGGTGCGGGGGCTGCCGGATGGGGCGCTGGACTTTATTGGGAAGTTGCCGGATCTGTTGAAGACGATCGGGTCTGGGTTGGCTGAGGCTGGGGAGCAGGCTGGGAAGGCTGCTGGGGCCTTGGTGGGGGAGGACGGGCAGGGCGGGGCTCGGAAGGCGCTCAGTGGGAGTGCGAGCACGATGAACTCGGCCAAGGATCGGCTGCATGATGCGGCGGGGATGCTGGCGGGGCTGGCTGGGGAGCTGGACAAGATCCCGGGGATCGGGGATGCGGCGGCGAAGCGGCTGAATGACGGGAGTGGGCAGATCGGCGGGGTGGCTACGGAGATCGAGAGCCTGGCCGGGAACCTGGGGGACCTGTCGGACATTCTGTCGGCGGTCGGGGATGCGTTGAAGGGGCTCGGGACGAAGCTGAGCGAGTCGGGTGGGTCGGTGCAGAAGCTGCTCGACTGAGCCGGCGGAGGACCTGGGGATCGTTAGGGTCTCCGGTATGGCGAATCGGGTGGTTCGGGGTACGGCGATCGCGGCTGGGGTGGCTGCGGTCGTGGGGGGTGGCGTGGGGTTTGCGCTGGGGAAGCCTGTTCAGGAAGAGGATGTGGTGCCGGCGCGAAAGCTGGCCGCGGACGTGTGTGCGCGGATCGGGGACGTGTCGGCGCTGTTGCCTAAGGCATCGAATGGGCGGCTGACGCAGGCGGGGACGGATGCGGTGACTTGTGCTGCTGGTGCGAGCCGGCAGCGGTCGACGACGTTCTCGGCGGCTTCGGTGAAGGTGACGATCACCGCGTACGGCGGGAAGCTGGCGGGGGCTGGGGAGGCGCCTTTCTCGCCGACGGCGATGGCGACGAAGGCGTTTGACCGGTCGCCGTTGAAGGCGGTGCCGGATCGGCCGTACCCGACCAAGGGAGATCGGACCGTCAACGGGCTGGCGGGTGAGTCGTTCACGACGCGGGTGCTCGTGCAGCGCGCGGATGTCGTCGTACTGGTGGAGTACACGGCCAGTCCGGTGTTGGAGGACGTTGCGCGGCAGGCTGCGACCGTGCTGGCGGACCGGGCGATCTGGGAGACGAAGTGAGCGCGCCGGAGATTGCCGGGTACCGGTTCGAGCAGTTGTTGCTGGAGCATCCGCTGGCGGAGGTGTGGCGCGGGCGGGCCTTCACGGGGATGGAGGTTGTCGCGCTCGTGCTGACCGAGGCGGGCGCGCGGGAGCAGGGCGTGCAGGAGCGGTTGGTGCAGGCCGGGCGGGATGCGGCGCTGAGCCGGGCCAGCAGGAGACGCCGTTGTGGGCGGCGAACTTCAGCGCAACGCGGCCGTACGCGATCACGCAACTCGTCCCCGGACAGTGCGGCGCCGAGCGCCTCGTCGACCCGCTCGACGGGATCCTCGGGAACGACGACGAGGCGCTGCAGGCGGTGCGGTCGTTGCTCAGCCAGTACGGCGGCGTCGCGCCGAGCGCCGTACCGGAGTTCCCCTCGTACGTCGGAGGGGCGGCGGAAGGTGGAGACCAGCCCGAGCCGACTGCGCCGGCCGCGGTGGTCCAAGAAGAACCCCAAGGGATTGCCAAGAAGCTGGGCGCCGGGATCTATGTGGTCGCGGCTGTCGTGGTGCTGGTCGTCTTCACCTTTACCTACTCGGTGGGCGCCGCGGTTGGTGGTGCGGTGAAGAAGGCGGAGCCGGAAGCGGCCCCGCCCCCAGCGGTGAGCCCCGCAGCCCTCCCGGAGACCGTGCTGCTCCCGGGACTCCCGAAGATCACGACAGCGCCGTACCAGCGGCCTGACGGCAAGCCGGGCCTGATGGGGGCGACCTACCCGGTCAACGCTGACCTGCAGGTGGTCACCAACGCGGACCTGCCGTTCGCGATCGGCTGGCCGCGTCTGCCCGCGGTGTCGTCGCTGGGTGAGTCGTCGACCGTGGCCTACCGGCGCATCCAGACCAAGGATCCGACCGGCTATCAGAAGAAGACGCCGGACGCGCGGATCGCGCTCACCGTCTGCGCGGACCTGAAGGACTGCACAGCCAAGCGCCCAGCGTTCGACCAGTTGTGGACGAAGGTCTACAAGTCGCCGGCCCCGACCGTGGCCAAGGACGAGCGGACCTGGCTGACGACTCAGAACAAGCCGTACGCGCTGATGATGACGCGGGCGTTCCGGAGCGGCGGTCAGTGGTGGCTGGTCGGCGTCGTGGTGACTGGTGAGCCGGGTGAGGAACTGGACGTCCAGCGGCTGCTGAACGACATCTGGCGGCAGACCACCTGATTCGCCGAAAAATCTTCACCGAACGGCCCGCGTCCCCACGCGGGCCGTTCTCATTTTCACAAGCGGGACCGGAAAGCGGTTGTCGCCAAAACTTTGTGACCGGGTTCACGTACGACGGGTTCACAGCGGACATCTTCGTCGCGTACCGTTAGTACCACTTGCACACTGGTATGCGTCCACTGCAATCACTGGTCTGCGACAGATCACACCGCCAGTCCGCTGGATCGAACCGCTGGAGACCCCGGCGGCCGGTGCCGTACCGCGTTCCTCAGCGTCGAGGGACCGAGCGGCGACCGGGACGACAGCTGAGAGGGAATGAGCCGCCGATGACGACCACCGCCAGCCCGACCCACACCGCCGATCTCACCGACAACGAGACGATCGCGCCCGTGACCCAGGCCCCGCCGAGCGAGCCGCAGGCTCCGGCGTACGACCTGTCCGGCGCACCGACGAAGCACGCGGGCCTGCTGGCATGGGTGGCCGAGGTGGCCGAGCTCACGCAGCCGGATGCCATCCACTGGGTGACCGGCTCCGACGAGGAGTACGCCGCCCTCACCCAGGGGCTGATCGACGCCGGCACGATGGTCCGCCTCAACGAGGCGAAGAAGCCGAACTCGTTCTGGGTCCGTACCGACCCCAGTGACGTCGCCCGCGTCGAGCAGCGCACGTTCATCTGCTCCGTGGACGAGAAGGACGCCGGTCCGACCAACAACTGGATGGACCCGGCCGAGATGAAGGTCCTGATGACGGACCTGTACCGCGGCTCGATGCGCGGCCGGACCCTGTACGTCGTTCCGTTCTGCATGGGCCCGTTGACCGCCGAGACCCCGATGTTCGGTGTCGAGATCACGGACTCGGCGTACGTGGTCGGCTCGATGCGGATCATGGCCCGCACCGGTTCCGACGTACTGGAGAAGATGGGCACCGACGCGAAGTACGTGCCCTGTCTGCACTCCGTCGGCGCGCCGCTGGCCCCCGGCCAGCAGGACGTCCCGTGGCCCTGCAACGACGAGAAGTACATCGTGCAGTTCCCCGAGGAGCGGATGATCTGGTCCTACGGCTCCGGGTACGGCGGTAACTCGCTGCTCGGCAAGAAGTGCTACTCGCTGCGGATCGCCAGTGCGATGGCGCGCGACGAGGGCTGGCTGGCCGAGCACATGCTGATCCTGAAGCTGATCTCGCCGGACAAGCAGGTGCACTACATCGCGGCGGCGTTCCCGAGCGCCTGCGGCAAGACCAACCTGGCGATGCTCGACCCGACGCTCGAGGGCTGGGAGGTCGAGACGCTCGGCGACGACATCGCCTGGATGCGGTTCGGCAAGGACGGCCGCCTGTACGCCGTCAACCCGGAGTTCGGCCTGTTCGGCGTGGCCCCCGGGACCGGGTGGAAGACGAACCCGAACGCGATGCGCACGATCGAGAAGGGCAACTCGGTCTTCACGAACGTCGCGCTGACCGACGACGGTGACGTCTGGTGGGAGGGCTACTCGCCGACCCCGCCGGACCACCTGACCGACTGGAAGGGCCGCGAGTGGACGCCGGCCTCGAGTGAGCTGTCGAGCCACCCGAACAGCCGGTTCTGCACCCCGATCGAGCAGTGCCCGATCCTCGCCGACGAGTACGACGACCCGAACGGCGTACCGATCTCGGCGATCATCTTCGGTGGTCGCCGGGCGACGACGGTCCCGCTGGTGACCGAGTCGCGGGACTGGGCGCACGGTGTGTTCATGGGGGCGACGCTGTCCTCGGAGACCACCGCCGCCGCAGTCGGCCAGGTCGGCGTCGTCCGGCGTGACCCGATGGCGATGCTGCCGTTCCTCGGGTACGACGCCGGTCAGTACTTCGACCACTGGCTGACCGTGGGCAAGGAGAACGACGCGAGCAAGCTGCCGAAGATCTTCTACGTGAACTGGTTCCGCAAGGACGAGAACGGCAAGTTCGTCTGGCCGGGCTTCGGCGAGAACGGTCGCGTGCTGAAGTGGATCATCGAGCGGATCGAGGGTCAGACGGGCGCCGTCGAGACCGCGATCGGTCACGTGCCGGCCGCCGGTGCGCTGGACGTCAGCGGGCTGGAGCTCAGCGAGAAGGAGCTGCAGATCGCGCTGGATGTCGACGCCGAGGAGTGGAAGGCCGAGATCCCGCTGATCGAGGAGTGGTTCGCCAAGCTCGGCGACACCGTCCCGGCCGAGCTGAAGGTCGAGCTCGACAACCTGAAGGCCCGCCTGGGCTGATGAACTCCGCTGCCGAGTCGGAAGCCGGCAGCGGGAAGCACGCGGCGCCCTGGTCCCACCATGACCAGGGCGCCGCGCTGTCTGTGTACAGACGGACTGGTAGTACGTCATCGCCTACGGGGTGGTGCAGGCGTGACGCGGCGTGCGGCCGGGGTCGGAAGGCGGCCCATTACCAGTTCTTCTGTCCGCAGATGGGTCGCTGACGGTTCTGAGGGTGCGTAGGTTGGCGGCATGAAGATCGGTGTGATGTTGCCAGTGGGTGGGTCCGACGGGCCGACCGGGGAGATGCCGCGCTGGAGTGATGTGCGGGACGTCGCGCAGGCGACGGAGGCCGCCGGGCTGGACTCGGTGTGGCTGGCCGACCACTTCCACTACCAGGCGCCGGACGGGGTCGTGCACGGGATGCACGAGTCGTGGACGCTGCTGAGTGCGGTGGCTGCGGTGACCGAGCGGGTCGAGGTCGGGAACATGGTGCTCTGCGCCTCGTTCCGGGACCCGGGGCTGACCGCGAAGATGGCGGCGGCGCTGGACGAGGTTTCCGGTGGCCGGCTGATCCTGGGCGTCGGCGCGGGGTGGCACGATCCGGAGTACGAGGCGTTCGGACTGCCGACCGACCATCGGGTCGGGCGGTTCGCGGAGTGGTTGGAGATCGTGGCGCGGCTGGTGCGCGGCGAGACGGTCGACTTCGAGGGGACCTACTACAAGACGGCCAACGCCACCCTCGCCCCACCGCCGAACCGGCAGATCCCGATCCTGGTCGCCGGTGCGAAGCCGCGCATGCTCGGTCTGACCGCCGAGTGGGCCGACGCCTGGAACACAGCCTGGTACGGCGCCCCGAACGAGAAGCTCACGCAGACCCTGGCCGCGTTCCGCGCCGCCGTCGACAAGGGCGGCCGCCCGGTCACGACCACCATCGGCCTGATCGTCCGCGAACCCGACCAAGCCCCCACCGCAGAAGAAGGCAGCCCCGCCTTCGCCGGCACCGTCCAGGAGCTGGCCGACCTGCTCGCCACCTACCGCGACCTGGGCACCGACCACCTCATCATCTCCCCCGAACCCATGACACCCGCCTCCGTCCACCGCATCGCCGAGGCCAAACGCCTCCTCCAAGCCTGACCACTCCGAACCGCCCGCTCCCAGCCATTTCGCTGGCTAGGCACTCAAATTGGGGGTTCTGCACCCTTAACCACGGTGCTGAACCCCCAAGCGCGCTGCCTAGCCAGGCAAATGGTGCGGGGGAGGACGCCCCGCAACCGCCCCGCAGCCGCGCCCCGCATCCGCCGCGCAGCCGCGCCCCGCAGCCGCGCCCGCAGCCGCGCTGCGGCGGGCAAGGGGCGCGGCCTGGCGGGGGGTCCGGGGGCGAAGCCCTCCGGGCGGGGTCTGGGGGTTGCACCCCCAGAAAGCGCCGAAGCGCCCCGTCCACGCTCTCCGTGGACAGGGCGCTCCCAAAGCGCGGAGGCGGCGAGATTTGAACTCGCGAGAGGGGATTACCCTCAACCCGCTTAGCAGGCGGGCGCCATCGACCGGACTAGGCGACGCCTCCTCCGACGAGCCGCGTAAAGGTTCTTACGCAACTGACGACGACCAAGACTATCTGTTGAGCAGGTCCGGCGGCAAAGTGGGGTCGGGAGCGGCGGTTTGGGAGTGTTGGCTGACCCGTGTGTAACCTGGCGTGCACCGACGGGGGTCGCCAGCACACGTCAACCGAACGGCGGACGTGGGCGTCATAGGTACCGTGGGTCGCGGCCAGCGATCCACGGAAGGCCGCCACGTCGTCGATCAGGGAAACGGAGCCATGACGCGGAGTACTCGCGCCGCCGGACGGAGGTCCGCACCACGCGCCAGCCGGTCCAAACACCGGTCGCAGCGTGCGCGCACGACGTCCAAGGCCATCGGTCTCACCCTGCTCAGCGCGCTGGTCCCGGGCTCCGGCCTGATCATGGGCGGCCGTACGAAGCTCGGTGCGTTTGTCCTGACGATCGCCGGCGGGCTGCTGCTCGTCGCCGCGTACGTCGGTCTGACGCAGCGGAACTCGGTTCTCGAGCTGGCCGTGTCTCCCCGGCAGCTCCTGATCGCGACCGCGGCCGTGGTCGTCCTGGGCGTGCTCTGGATCTGGGTCGTGGTCGCCTCGCACAAGCTGCTCCGCCCGGTGAGCATGACCTACACCGGTCGGCTGGCGGGCTCCCTGTTCGTCGGGCTGCTGTGCTTCGCAATCGCCGTACCGACGACTGTTGCCGCGCAGACCGTGATGGCGCAGCGCGACCTGGTCGGCAGCGTGTTCCAGTCCGAGGACAACTCCAAGAGCGCGACCCGGCCGAAGGTGGACAAGGCGGACCCGTGGGCGAAGACGCCGCGGCTCAACCTGCTGCTGCTCGGTGCGGACGACGGCGCCGACCGGACCGGGGTCCGGACCGACACCGTGATGGTGGCGAGCATCGACACCAAGACGGGTGACACGGCCCTGATCTCGCTCAGCCGGAACTGGATGCGGATGCCGTTCCCGGAGGACTCGCCGCTGCACAAGATCTACCCCGACGGCTTCTGGGACCCGAATCTCGGCAACGTCGAGCAGCCGGAGTACTACCTGGACTCGATGTACGACAACGTCCCGAAGCAGCACCCCGGTGCGCTCGGTGCGACCGACAACATGGGCGCGGACGTGGTCAAGCTGGCCGCGGGCGCGGCGCTCGGGCTCGACATCGACTACTACATGCAGATCAACCTGGCCGGCTTTCGCAAGATCATCGACGCGATCGGTGGCATCACCGTGAACGTCAACTACAAGGTGCCGATCGGCGGCGACTACGGCGCCGGACCAGGCACCCGGGGTGCGAAGAAGCCGTCCGGCTACATCCAGCCGGGCCCGAACCAGAAGCTCGACGGGTACCACGCGCTCTGGTTCGCCCGCGGCCGCTACGGCCTCAGCGACCCGTCGCGGCAGGAGCGGCAGCGCTGCACCATCCACGCGCTGGTCAACAGCGTGAATCCGGCCACCCTGGTGACGAAGTACCAGCAGATCGCCTCGGCCAGCAAGGACCTGCTGCGCACGGACATCCCGCAGGAGATCCTGCCGGCGTTCATCGAGCTCGGCCTGAAGGTCAAGTCCGCGAAGGTCGCGAACGTCGACCTGGACAAGAGCAAGAACTTCCCGACCGGCAAGAACCCGGACTACACGGCCATGCAGGAGATCGTCGAGAAGGCGATCGCGCCGAAGACCAAGCCGGTCGCCTCGACCCCGTCGAGCGGGACCACGAAGAAGCCGACCAGCGGGACGAAGAAGCCGGCCAAGGCGACCGCGACGCCGGGGGCCGCTCAGGACCTGAACGACGCCTGCGCGTACGACCCGACCCAGACCGGGACGAACTGACAGCATCAGGACAATGTGGACTGAACCAGCGACTTCGGGGAAGGATGCTCGCACCGAAGAGCTGGGGGGCACACATGCGGCGCATCATGGCGGTAGCAGTCGGTACGGCGTTGGTCGTGGCGGGGTGCAGTAGCGAACCGGAGGGCAGCAAGCCTTCGACGACGCTCAGCGCCCCGGCCGAACAACCAACCACCCCGACGCCAACGCCCACGCCAGAACCACCGTCCGCGACGCCGACCACGACGTCGCTGAGCCCGGTGGGCTACAAGAAAGCCATCGCGAACTCCGAAACCAACCTGGTGCGTGGGGTGCAACGGGTGATGAACGCGCCGACCTTGGCGGCGTTCGACGAGGCGCGGGCGCAACTCGAGGACGCGGTCCGCAACCAGCGGCAAGCGCTGGGCGACCTTGAGCCGCCGGCCGCGGCCCGCACCGGCCACTCGCAGGCGCTGGTCGCCTTCGATCGGTACGCCGCCTCCGTCACCGCGAATCTGGCGACGTCCGGTGAGACCAAGACCGGCTGCGGCCTGCCGAAGGCGCCGGCCGTCCGGCTGTACCAGGCCAAGACAGGCATCCGTACGTCGATCGTCGAGCTCTCGAAGGAGGTCAACCGGAGCCTCGGCAAGGGCATCAACTACGGCCTCCGGATGACGCCGCCGGCGCTCGCACCGCCGCCCCAGATGACCGGTCGCGGCGCGAACGGCCAGATCATCCAGCGATCCGGTGCCCGCGGCGCCGGGACGCTGCAGATCACCAACAACGGCTCCGTGGACGTCGTGGTGGTGGTTGCGACCAGCGTGCCGCGGCAGCCGCAGGCGTCGATCTACGTCCGTCACGGTTCCAAGACCAACCTGCGCGGGATCCGCGGCAGCTACAACGTGTTCTTCAAGTCGGGGAGCGCCTGGGACGGCGTCAGCCGGCAGTTCACCGAGGGCTGTTCGTTCTCCAAGTACGACGACCGGTTCGACGGCAAGTACGACTGGACGATCACGCTGTCGCCGGTGATCGGTGGCAACGCGTCCACGTCGAAGGTCGACCCGTTCTGAACCCCAGTTTCGAAAGCGCAGCAGGCCCGATGGGATCATGGCCCGATGCGGACGACGACGTACCGGATGCGGGCAGGACGGTTCCTCGGGGTTCTGGCCGCGGGGCTGATCCTTCTCGGGGTGACTGCGATCGCGTGGGCCTTCAGTGCACCACGGGTCGCGGTCGCGGTGTTGCTGGTGCTGGGCGGCCTGGTCGCGCTGGCCGGGCTGGTGATCGTGGCCCGGCCGCCCGTCGTACTGCGGCTGCGGGACGACTCGATCGACGTACGGGGTGTGAAGACGGTCTGGACCGACGTCACCGAGGTCGGCCGGGTCGAGACGACGCACGGCGCTGCGCTCGCGCTGCGGACCAAGCGGCCGGACGACACCGTACTGCTGCCGCTCGCCTGGCTGGCACCCAAGCAGGTGCCCGCACTCGAGACCACGCTGCGCGACAAGCTGAACACCGCACACGGCTACACCATCTGGGACGGGACCGCCCCCGACCAGACTGATGACTGAGGAGCGTCTGTGCTGTCCTTCGAGTTCTCGTACGACGAACTGCTGACCTACCAGGGGACCAACCCGCGGCCGGCCGACTTCGACCAGTTCTGGGAGAAGGCGCTGCTCGAGCTGGACGAGACGGACCCGGAGGTCGAGTTCTCCGACGCCACCGACTTCCCGTTGACCACGGCAACGGCTCAGCACCTGTACTTCACCGGCACCGGTGGTTACCGCGTGCACGCCAAGGTGATCCGGCCGAACGAGCCGACCGGCCCCGCCGTACTGGTGTTCCACGGGTACGGCGGTGAGCAGCCGAAGTGGGTCGACCTGCTGTCGTATGCCGCGCGCGGGTTCACCGTGGCCGCGCTGGACGTCCGTGAGCAGGTCGGCTTCCGGACCGTCTCGCAGACGGCGAACAACTTCGACCTGCACAACCACCTGGTGCACGGGCTGGATGCCGGGCCGGACGGCCTGCTCTACAAGCACGTCTTCCTGGACACCCGCCGGCTCGCGGACATCATCGGCGCGCTCCCCGAGGTCGACGAGACCCGGATCGCGACGACCGGCTGGAGCCAGGGCGGCGGCCTCAGCCTGGTCGCGGCCGCGCTGACGCCGGGCATCAAGTACGTCGCCAGCGTGTTCCCGTTCCTCTGCGACTACCAGCGCACCTGGGACCTGAACCTCGACAAGGGCCCGTACGACGAGATCGTCACGTGGTTCAAGAAGCGCGACCCGCGGCATCTCCGGCAGGACGAGGTGTTCAACACTCTCGGGTACATCGACGTGCAGCACCTCGCGCCGCGGATCCGCGCCGAGGTCACGCTGTTCGTCGGACTCGAGGACCAGACGTGTCCGCCGTCGACCCAGTTCGCGGCGTACAACAAGATCACCTCGACCAAGGAACTCCGCGCGTACCCGGACTTCGGTCATGACGACCTGCCGGGCGCGCACGACGACATCTACCAGCTGGTCGGCGCCAAGCTCTGAGCCACTGACTCAGGTCGGGATCCAGACCGGCCACCACGGCGGCACGTTCCCCGGGCAGATACCCGGGGAGGCCGTTGGGGTGCCCTGCCAGGAGTAGAGGGCCAGGTCGGCGATGGCGATCGCGATGGCGGCGGCGATGAGCCCCATGAACAGGGTCTTGCCGGCGTAGCGGTAGGCGATCGTGAAGAGCACCAGGTTGACGATCAGCGCCAGCGGGAGCCCGAGGAACAGCAGGGTGAGGCCGTTCGGCATCGGTCCGGAGACGTCGACGTGGCAGGCCTTCCAGGAGCGGGAAGTGAGCACGACGAGGCCGAACGCGGACCCGCCCCCGACCACGACGGTCAGGAACGACTCGACCTTGCCACCCTTCGGGATCAACGCCATGTGATTACCGTAGGCGATCGAAGGCCTCGACGAGACCATCGGCGGTGATGGTGGCGTTACCGGGAAACAGTCGCTGCCACGACAACGCACGCCCGAACGTCCCGAGCCGGCAGGCAAGCTCGGCAGCACGGCGCAGGTCGGAGCCGGGCCAGTGCTCGAGGTAGGCGTCACGGACCCGCGGGACGAACTCGGGGCCGAGCTGGTCGGCGACGCGTTCGAGTGGGACGGTCAGGCTGCAGAACGGATGCGAGACGACCGCGTCACCCCAGTCGAAGAACGTGTAGCGGGACCCGTAGAAGACCTGGTTCTCGTGCAGGTCGGCGTGGTCGAGCGTGTTCGGGATGCCGAAGGACTCCAGCTCGGCACACCACTCCACCAGTTCCGGCCGCTTGTGGGCGAGCTGCTCGAAGAGATCCGGCAGTACGGCGGGCCTCGCATTCGGTACGCCGATCCGGTCGAACTCGCCAGTGTGGTCGACCAGCGCGCGCTGGAGTTCGGCGTACTGGCTGAGCAGGTCAGCCCAGTGATGCGGTTCGCGCTCAACCTCCTTGAACACCTGACCACCGTGCGGGAGGAGGGACCACCCGCGCTCGACATCGACGGCGTACGGCGTGAGCACGTGGTCGGGGACCAGTTGCGCCAGCCGTGTCGTGAGGGCGGGCTCGAAGGCGCTGCCGGGCGGATTCGCCTTGAACCACACAGGTTCGGTCGCCTCGACCCGCACAATCACCGACCAAGCCCGCAACCGCACCCGCCGCGCCCCAGTCTCCCGAATCCCCAACCCGGCGAGCCGCTCCTCCAGCCAGCTGAACGCCTCGCGCCGCCACTCCGCGTCGTCCCACGGCGTGCGCGCATCCGGCCAGCTCCCACGATCGACCTGCATCCGCACACCCAACCAGAAGCACGCCCCACCCCCCACCGATTTCCGGCTTCGGTCGTAGGTGGGGTTCGCCTGCCTGCGGCGGGCACAGAGGCCTTGGGTTGTGGCTGAGGGGGATGGTGCGGTGGGCGATCGCGTTCGTGTGGCTGACGGGCTGACGGGCTGTGGGTGGGGTTCAGGAGGGGTTGCGTTGACGGTGGTCGTTGTGGGGGGTTCTGGCACGGGTCTGCGGTTGGGGCGGATAATCAAAAGTGTGGGTTATCGGGTGGGGATTTCTGGGTGGCGGTATGGGCCGTGGCGGTCGGTTTATTACCCGGAGGGGTTGCCGCAGCGGGCTGAGTTGGAGTTCGTGTCGCGGCGGTTGAACTCGATCGAGCTGAATGGGTCGTTCTACTCGTTGCAGCGGCCGTCGTCGTACCGGCGTTGGTACGACGAGACGCCGGACGACTTCGTGTTCGCGGTGAAGGGGCCGCGATTCGTCACCCATATGAAGCGGCTTGCGGACGTGGAGGCGCCGCTGGCGAACTTCTTCGCGTCCGGGTTGCTTGCGTTGGGCAACAAGTTGGGGCCGGTGTTGTGGCAGTTGCCGGGGAACTTCCGGTACGACGGGCCGCGGCTGGCCGCGTTCTTCGAATCGTTGCCGCGGACAACCATGGCGGCGGCTGAGATCGCCAAGCAGCATGAGGATCGGATGAAGGACCGGGTGGTGCTGGAAGCGAAGCACGAGCAGCCGATGCGGTATGCGTTGGAGGTCCGGCATGACAGCTTCGAGAACGCCGAGTTCATCGACCTGTTGCGCGAGCACGAGATCGCGCTGGTGTGTGCGGACACGGCCGGCAAGTGGCCGATGCTCGACGACGTGACCTCGGACTTCGTCTACGTGCGACTGCATGGTGCCGACGAGCTGTATGTCAGCGGATACGACGAGAAGGGCCTTGACCATTGGGCTGCGCGGGTCAAGACCTGGCACGCGGGGCGGACGCCGACCGGGGGCAAGACGGCGTCGCCCGATCGGCCTCCGCGTCATCGCCGGGACGTCTATGTGTACTTCGACAATGACGCGAAGGTCCGGTCGCCGTTCGATGCCGAGGCGCTCTCGGTCCGGCTCGGGTTATGAGAAGAGCCGCGCCTCAGCCGACTCCTCGAGGTCGAGCAGGAACTGCTTGCGCTTGAGACCGCCCGCGTACCCGGTCAGCCGGCCGTTCTTGCCGACGACGCGGTGGCACGGGATGACGATGGAGAGCGGGTTCTGGCCGACTGCCTTGCCGACGAGTTGCGCGTGACCGCCGACCTCGGCCGCGATCTCGCCGTACGTCGTGGTGGTGCCGAAGGGGATGTCCTGGAGCCGGGACCAGACGCGGAGCTGGTAGTCGTCGCCGGTCAGGGTGGTCGGGAGGTCGAAGGTGATCCGGTCGCCGTCGAGGTACTCGTCGAGCTGGCGAGCCGCCTCGGACAGCACGGGGTCGGATTCGACCCGCTCGCCGAGCGGCATCGGCTTCACCCAGTGGTGGGGGAAGTAGACACCGGCCAACGCGTTGTCCGAGGCGACCAGCGTGAGCTCACCAATCCGGGTGCTGACGATCATGTGCCTGTTCATGCCCATGGAACGCGCCAGCACCCGAATGTGTGAGGGGTTAGCCGTTCACGCGCTCCCGCGTCCGCTGCCGGAACGTACGCCCGACCTGAGTGACGTCCTCATGCCGTACGTCGGTTGTGACAACCGCCGGAGAGCCGTCCGTCGGAGCGTGGATGGCCCAGGCCCCGCGCGGATCGATCACGCCGGACTGGAGTCCACCTTCCGGGTTGGCCGGAACCGCCAGGCTGATCCAGCACGTGTTGTTCACCGCGCAACCCCGCGCCTGAACCGCGATGTGTTCGTGGTGCGACACGCCCGCGGTCGAGTACGAGACCAGTACGCCGTCCACGCCGAGCCGGTCGTACTCGGTGAACAGTTCCGGGAAGAGCACATCCAGCCCGAGCGCGAGCCCGAACCGGAAACCGTCCACCGCGAACGTCACCGGCGCGGAACCCGGGGTGTACATCCAGGTGATCTTCGTGGTCGAGAGCATCCGCTCGTCGTACCGGGCGACCACCTTTCCTTGGTCGGAGACGACGTACATGCTGTTGTGCGGTCGCGCGTCGGGGAGCTGGTGGATGCTCGGGAGCACCGTCCAGACCCCTAGCTCGCCGGACAGCTTCACGATGCTGTCGAACTCCTCCTGCAGGACCTTCCAGTCGGCCTTGGTCCAGTCGGACGGACCGATCTCGTCGGGGCCGAGCGACGACATGATCACCTTGCTGGGGAAGCTGAGCGCGCCCTCGGTGAAGTGGACCAGGCGGGCACCGGCCGCGGCCGCCTGCTTCAGGAGCGAGCGGACCTCCGCGCCGCTGGAACGCAGCAGCGAGGGGTCGGTGGGGTCTTGGTGCACCGTCGACTGGGCGACGGAAATTGCCAGTACTTCCGGCATGTCTTCTCCTGATGGAGTCGGGCGGAAGTGCCGGAGGGCAGACGTGTAGGACTCACCCGTCTTGGCGGCGCGGGCGCGAACCCGCCGCTTGAGATTCCTGTGCGCTGTCATCTGGCCTTCCGCATGCGCAGACACGATCCTCCGGCGATCCCGTCCGCAGCAGTTGACCAGGACGAGCGGCCCGAGACGAGAAGTCCCTTTGCCCCCTGCGACGAGACCGGGCCGGAGCCGGTCAACGGAGGTGAGGCGCGGGCCGCGCCGGGCCCAATCCTGTCCGATGCCGAAGCCGCGGGTCAAGCACCGCCGCCGTCGGGAGCGACACGTAGAGGTCGGGGCCGGCGGCCGATCCGAACGGGCGGCACGCCTGAGCGGGGCGGGCCGTGGGCACTACTACGTGTTCTTACCGACGGGCGGCATAAAGTCGGCCTTGCAGGTCGTTGGGGTCTGAGTACGGGTTGACGAGGATTGGGAGCGCAGGGTGAGCATTCGCGTCGGGTACAAGGCGTCGGCGGAGCAGTTCGGGCCACGGGATCTCGTGGAGTACTCCGTCCGGGCCGAGGAGCTGGGGCTCGACAGTGTGACGGTGTCGGACCACTTCCTGCCGTGGCGGCACGAGGGCGGGCACGCGCCGTTCGCGCTCGCGTGGCTGGCTGCGGTCGGTGAGCGGACGAACCGGGTCCTGCTCGGTACGTCGGTGCTCACGCCGACCTTCCGGTACAACCCGGCCGTGATCGCGCAGGCGTTCGCCACGCTCGGCGAGCTGTACCCGGGCCGCGTGATGCTCGGTGTCGGTACCGGTGAGGCGCTGAACGAGATCGCCGTCTCCGGTCGCGAGTGGCCCGAGTTCAAGGAGCGCTACGCGCGGTTGCGTGAGGCCGTTCAGCTGATCCGCGACCTGTGGACGAAGGACGGCGTCAGCTCCGAGGGTCCCTACTACAAGACCGTCGACGCGTTCATCTACGACCGCCCCGAGACCCCGTTGAAGATCTACGTCGCCGCGGGTGGACCGCTGGTCGCCAAGTACGCCGGTCGCGTGGGTGACGGGTTCATCGCGACCTCGGGTAAGGGCATGGAGCTCTACACCGAGAAGCTGATCCCCGCCGTCAAGGAAGGCGCCGAGGCGGCCGGCAAGAAGTTCGAGGACATCGACCGGATGCTCGAGGTGAAGGTCTCCTACGACCGCGACCCGGCGCAGGCGCTGGAGAACACGCGCTTCTGGGCGCCGCTGTCGCTGACCCCGGAGCAGAAGCACAGCGTGACTAGCGCGACCGAGATGGAGCGGCTGGCCGACGAGCTGCCGATCGAGCAGGTCGCCAAGCGCTGGATCGTCGCCTCTGACCCCGAAGAGGTCGTGAAGCAGTTCCAGCCGTACCTCGAGGCCGGGTTCAACCACTTCGTCGTGCACGGCCCGGGGAACGACCAGGAGCGGTTCCTGACCCAGTTCACCGAGGACGTGCTCCCGCTGCTCCGCAAACTCGAGGGCTAAACCGGGTTGAGGTCTGGTGTCGGGCACTCGACAATCAACGTGTGCCCGACACTCAGATCGTTCAGGACACGGACCCGCGCTGCGCCGAGCTCGAGGCGGCCGGGTACCGGGTCGTGGGCGAGTCGTGGGCCGCGCATCTCGCCAATCCCGACCGGGATCTGCTGGAGACCGCGGTCAGCCGGGCGACCGCTTCCGGGTTGACCTTGCGTGAGCTCGGCGCTGAGTCGGCCGAGGCGCTGCACACGCTCGAGAAGCTCAACGAGAACGATTACCCGGTCACGCCGGCCACCCATCGGGTCGTCGGTGAGCTCGAGAAGACCCGCGGGCTCTGGCCCGAGCACCGGGTGTTCGGGGCGTTCGATCGGTCCCGGCTGGTGGGTGCGACGGTCATCCGGTCGCACGAGGGCTCGGGCGACACCAGGTTCACGTCGGTGCTCGCGTCGTACCGGCGTCGGGGTGTCGGGCAGGCGGTGAAGGCCGCGTCCATCCTCGCGTTCCTCGACATCGGCATCACGCGGTTCAGCACCGGCGGCGCCGCGATCAACGACGGCAGCCTCGGGGCGAACGCAGCCCTCGGGTACGTCGTCGACGAGCGCTGGCGGTCGTACCAGCTCTAAACGGTCACCGTGACCGGCCGGGTCGGTGGGACCAGGGGGTCGGTCGCGAGCCGGGCGTGCCGCTCAACGTCGTACCGGGTGCCGTCGTAGGCGAGGCGGTGCCGTTCGACGCCCTCGGGGAGGAAGCCCGCACTGGCGGCGGCGCCGCAGGAGGCCGGGTTGTTGAGGCGGTGGCCGAGCTCGAGGCGGTAGAGGCCGGCGTCGTGATGGGCCCAGTCGGCGAGCGCGCGCAGGGCGTCCCGGGCGATGCCCTGGCCGCGGACCTCGGCGAGTGTCCAGTACCACGTCCAGCCGACCTGATGGCGGTCGATGTTGGTCACCGCGACACAGCCGATCGGGTGATCGTCGGCGTCCGCGACGGCGTACACGTGGCCGTTGTCCAGATCGGCGACCCGGCCGATCCAGTCCAGCGCGGTCGCCCGGTCCACGATCCCGCCCTGATAGACCATCTCGGGATCGGCATGGGCCTGCGTCAACCGCAGTGCATCAGCCGTCCGCCACCGCCGAAGATCGAGCCGCCCCAGCGCGTATCCCATTCAACGAATCTACCGCCGGGCCGCGCGCACGAAACCCCACCCGGCGTGGCTTTGGCAGGATGAGGCGTATGGGATATCTGGATTTCAGGGACCAGATCGTGTTGGTGACCGGCGCGAGCAGCGGGATCGGGGCAGCTGCCGCGGTCGGGTTCGCGGAGACCGGGGCCACGGTCGCCGTGCACTACCACCGCAACGAGGAGGGCGCCCGGCACACCGTCGGTGCGGTTCAAACAGCAGGCGGTACGGCGTCGCTCCACCAAGCGGATCTGGCCGACCCGGCGGCGGCCGGGGCGCTGGTCGACGAAGTACTGGCCAAGCACGGGCGGATCGACGTACTGGTGAACAACGCCGGGGATCTGGTCAAGCGGTCACCGATCGTCGACGTACCGGATGAGGAGTTCCAGCGGATCCTGGACGTGAACCTGACGTCGGTGTTCGCGCTCAGCCGGCGGATCGTGCCGGTGTTCCGGGCCCAGGGCGGCGGGTCGATCGTCAACGTCACGTCGATCGCCGGGCGGCACGGCGGCGGTGGCGGCTCGGTCGTGTACGCGACCAGCAAGGGCGCGGTCAGCACGTTCACCCGCGGTCTCGCCAAGGAGCTCGCGCCGGACGGGATCCGGGTCAACGCGATCTCGCCGGGCGTGATCAGTACGCCGTTCCACGACCGGCACACCGGTGCGGAGCAGCTGAAGGCGATGCTCACCACGATCCCGATGGGCCGGACCGGTACGCCGCATGAGTGTGTCGGCACGATCCTGTTCCTCGCCTCGGAGCGGATGGCGTCGTACGTGACCGGCCAGATCGTCGAGGTCAACGGCGGTCAGTTGATGCCGTAGGGGCCCCGGCGGTGTGCCGGAGCCCCCTTTGGGTCAGCGGGACAGGGTGCGGTAGCGGTGGGCGGAGAGCGGCAGGAAGATGGCGGTCAGCAGGAGTGGAGTGATGACCGCCATCAGGACCGAGTGACTGCCGATCCAGGTCGTGGTGGTCGATGGGTCGGGGTTGCCGAAGAGGGTTCGGGATGCGGTGGCGGTGGCCGACAGCGGGCTCCACTGGGCGATCGTGCCCAGCCAGGCCGGCATCGTGGAGGTCGCGACGAAGGTGCTGGACAGGAAGCCGAGCGGCCAAACGAGCACCTGGACGATCGTGATGCTTTGGGCGTTCTTCACGGACAGCCCGATGAAGATTCCGATCCACAGCAAGGCGAATCGCAGCAGGAGCAGCAGTCCGAAGGCGGCCAGTGCCGACGGTAGCCCGTCATGCCAGCGCCAGCCGAGCGCGAGCCCGGTAACAGCCAGTACGGCGAGCGCCACGATCGTGTCGAGCATGTCCGCCATGCAGCGACCGAGAACGACCGCTGCGGAGCTCATCGGGAGCGAACGGAACCGGTCCGTCACGCCCTTCTCCTTGTCCTGGGTGACGGCGGTCATGGTGCCTTCGAGCCCGAAGAGCATGGTCAGCGCGAAGATGCCCGGCACCAGGAGTTCGTAGTACGACTCCCCGTCGGGGAACTCCATCGCGCCGCCCAGCAGGCCGCCGAACAGCAGCAGCATCAGCACCGGGAAGAACCAGGAGAAGATGATCAGCCCGGGCTGCATCCGCCAGTGCGTGAGGGTACGGCGGGTGATCGTCCACCCGTCGGCGATGGTCCAACCGAGCGCGCTCATGCGGCCGGTCCGGTCAGGTGCAGGAACACTTCGTCCAGCGTCGGTCTGCGTAACGTGATGTCCTCCGGTTCGATTCTTGCCTCATGTAACGAATTGGCGATCAGTGTCAGGGCCCGGGTGCGGTCCTTGACCGGAACGCTGATCCGGCTGCCCTCGACGCGGATGTCGCCGTCCGCGAGCGGCTCGGCCAGCCGCCGTACCTGCTCGACCTCGGCCGGATCGACGAGGACCAGGTCCAGCCAGTCCGAACCGAGCTGGGACTTCAACGCGTCCGGCGTTCCCTCCGCGACGACCTTGCCGTCCTTGAGCATCGAGATCCGATCCGCCAGCTGGTCCGCCTCCTCCAGGTACTGCGTGGTGAGCAGCACGGTCGTGCCGTTGTCGACGAGTTGCCGGATCGCCGTCCAGACCTCTCGGCGGCCGCCGGGGTCCAGGCCGGTGGTGGGTTCGTCCACGAACAGGACGGTCGGCGCCACGATCAGGCTCGCCGCGAGGTCGAGCCGGCGACGCATGCCGCCGGAGTACTTGCTGACCGCCTGCCCGGCCGCTGCGGTCAGGCTGAATTGCTCGAGCAGCTCGTCGGCACGCCGTACCGACTTGGTGTGGCCGAGATGGTTGAGCCGGCCGAACATGGTGAGGTTCTGCCGACCGGTCAGCACCTCGTCGATCGCCGCGTACTGCCCGACGAGCCCGATCCGCCGCCGTACCTCGGCTCCTTGGCGACTCACGTCGTACCCGGCGACGGACGCCGTACCGGAGTCCAGTTGAAGCAGTGTGGACAGGATCCGCACGGCTGTTGTCTTGCCGGCGCCGTTGGGGCCGAGCAGGCCCGTCACGGTTCCGGCGGTGACTTCGAGATCGAAGCCGTTCAGGCCTGCCCCCTCGGTGCCGCCGCGGTAGTTCTTCCGCACCTCGGCGGCCTCGATCACCTGTTGCCTCGTCACTCTCCACCTCTCTGTCAGGGTTGAGTCGTAGACTGTACCGTACACTGTACGACTCAGGTACGATCGGGACAACGACGAGCGGTGGGAGTTTGTTCCGGTGGCTGGAAAAAAGGTGGCGGCGGCCGATCCGGCGCGCAGTCTGGCGCTGCTCTGGGGCAGTCACACCAAGCCCGGCCGCTCGGGGCTGACCGTGCAGGCGGTCGTCGACGCCGCGATCTCGGTGGCCGACGCCGAGGGCCTCGAGGCGGTCTCGATGCGCGTGATCGCCGAGCGGCTGAAGGCCGGCACGATGACGCTCTACACGCACGTCCCGGGCAAGGCCGAGCTCACCGACCTGATGTTCGACCGCGTGTACGGCGACCTGTACGCCGACGTGGACGAGCCGGCGCGTCAGGCCGACTGGCGGGCCGCGCTGGAGTTCGTCGCGCACCGCAACTTCGACGTACTGGTCCGGCATCCGTGGATCCACGAGGTCCCCACGATGCGGACGGCGCTGGGCCCGAACATCACCCTGAAATACGAAGCCGAGCTCCGCCCCCTCGACGGCCTCGGCCTCACCGACGTCGAGATGGACTCAGCTCTCACGCTGGTGCTGACCCACGTCACCGGTACGGCGCGCGCCGGGGCCGAGCAGGTCCGCACCCAACGCGACTCCGGCCTGAGCGACGAGGAGTGGTGGCGTCAGATCGCGCCGACCCTCACCCACGTCATGGCCGGTTCGGTCGTCGCCTTCCCCATCGCCGGCCGCGTCGGCACCTCAGTCGGCGAATACTTCCAGTCCACCGTCGACCCGGCCCACGCACTAGCGTTCGGGCTGGACCGGATTCTTGACGGCATCGCTCTGCTGATCGCCTCGCGTTCGAAGAATCAGGAGCACCAGGCCGATCACGGCTGACGCGCCGGCCGCGATCAGGCTGCCCAGGCCGGGGCGATCCGAGCCCACGCCGACCTCGCGGACGAGCAGATCCTTGCCGTCCACGGCGTACTCGACCTGCATCTCGTCGCCCTTCTTGGGTACGTCGAGGAAGTCCGAGGTGGTCGTGTGCACAACCTGCCCGTCGGGCAGCGTGAGCTCGAGGTCGAGGTAGGACTCAGCCTTCACGGGGTTCGTGACATCCAGCACCGTCGCGATTGCCGTCGGCGCCCCGTCGAGCCGATGGTCGAGATCGCGCGTCGTCCAACCAACCGCGAGCGCGAGCCCGCTCAGCACGAAGCACAACGCTGCCCATCGCCTCATGCTCCAAGTATCAGCTATTCAGCAGGTCCTCGAAGGGGGTCGGGTTGGCGTAGGGGTCGGGCTTCACGGGGGTTTCGTGGTGGAGGGTGCTGACCAGTTCGGTGGCGGCTTGGGTGATGCGGGGGCGGAGCTTGGCGGCGTTCGGGCCCCAGTCGGTGGAGGCGGCGTAGACGCCGGTGGGGACGGGGAGGGCCTTGAGGTAGGCGAAGAGGGGGCGGAGGGCGTAGTCGAGAACCAGGGAGTGGCGCTCGGTACCGCCGGTCGCGCCGAGCAATACCGGCTTGCCGGCCAGGGCCTGGTCGTCGAGGACGTCGAAGAACATCTTGAACAGCCCGCTGTACGACGCGGAGAAGGTCGGCGAGACCACGATCAGTGCGTCGGCGTTCGTGACGGTGGTGAGGACCTTCTCCAGCTCGGCCGACGGGAAGCCGGTGAGCAGGTTGTTGGTCAGGTCGTGGGCGTAGTCGCGGACCTCGATCGTCTCGGTCCGCGCCGTCTGCCCACGGGCCGACAGTTCATCGCGTACGGCGGCCGCCAGTTGGTCGGCGAGCAGCCGGGAGGACGACGGTGTCGTCAGCCCGGCCGTCACGACGGCGATCACGCGCTCGGTCATAGTGTCTCCAAATCGCGGGCCCGCGCGGCCGCGGTCTTCAGCGACTCATGGGTCGGTGCGTCCGGCACGTGGGCCGGCTTGAGGGCGGCAAACTCCTTGCGCAGCACGGGAACGACCTCTTCGCCGAGGATGTCCAGCTGCTCCAGCACGGTCTTCAACGGCAGTCCGGCGTGGTCGATCAGGAACAACTGCCGCTGGTAGTCACCGAAGTGCTCCCGGAACGACAGTGTCCGCTCGATGACCTCCTGCGGACTCCCCACCGTCAAAGGCGTTTCGCGCGTGAAGTCCTCCAGTGACGGCCCGTGCCCGTACACCGGCGCGTTGTCGAAGTACGGCCGGAACTCCCGTACGGCGTCCTGTGAGTTCTTGCGCATGAAGATTTGCCCACCGAGTCCGACGATCGCCTGGTCCGCGGCGCCGTGTCCGTAGTGCTCGAACCGACGTCGGTACAGCTCGATCATCTGCTTGGTGTGCGAGACCGGCCAGAAGATGTTGTTGTGGAAGAACCCGTCGCCGTAGTACGCCGCCTGCTCCGCGATCTCCGGTGACCTGATCGAACCGTGCCACACGAACGGCGGTACGTCGTCCAGCGGTCGCGGCGTCGAGGTGAATCCCTGCAACGGCGTCCGGAACTTACCTTCCCAGTCGACGACATCTTCACGCCAGAGGCGGCGGAGCAGCGCATAGTTCTCGACCGCGAGCGAGATCCCGTTGCGGATGTCCTGCCCGAACCACGGATACACCGGGCCAGTGTTGCCGCGACCCATCATCAGGTCCACGCGGCCGTCGGCGAGGTGCTGCAGCATCGCGTAGTCCTCGGCGATCTTCACCGGGTCGTTGGTCGTGATCAGCGTCGTCGAGGTGGACAGGATGAGCTTCGAGGTCTGTGCCGCGATGAACCCGAGCATGGTCGTCGGCGACGAGGCCACGAACGGCGGGTTGTGGTGCTCCCCGGTCGCGAACACGTCCAGCCCGACCTCTTCGGCCTTCAGCGCGATCGCCACCATCGACTTGATCCGCTCGCCCTCGCTCACCGTCTTGCCGGTGGTCGGATCCTCGGTCACGTCACTGACGCTGAACACCCCGAACTGCATCGGGTCCTCCTTCGACTGGTGTAGTTCACTATTAAACTATCTTGTCCGGCGTAACGCCAGTCCACCCCCCACAATTCCGGAACCGGCCGCCTGGCGGCACTGGATGGGTCGACCGCCCCGCAGTTGATCGCTGCGATGCGGCCGGTTTCGTACGGCATGTGGGTGCTCGCTGCTGCGGCCGATTGACAGCAGAGGGTGGCTGAGGCCCGGCGCGGGGCTGAGGGGGATGGTTCGGTTGGCGACCGACGCTCCCTAAAACCTGCCAATGAACGCGACCAACTGTGCACCTGCTCGTTATGGGTGACTTTTTTGGCGCATAGCGCCGAAAAGTTACCGACTAGCGCACATCCCGCGCCTCAGCCCCGCCCCAAACCGGTTTGGGGCGGATCCAGGACGGATTCGGGGGGCGGATCCTCCCCAGATGGCCTTTCCGCGGCAGCAAACTCTCCCCGAATCGGTTTGGGGAGCCAATTCGAAGGTTCGCGTCGCCCGCGCCCGCCGTATCCGATCTGTACGCCGCTCAACGCAGCGACTGTTAGATCCCGGCGTACTGAATGACCGGCGCGGCCGCGCGGGCGGCGATCTGCCAGCTCTGACGGCGGAAGCCGAGCACGATGCCGGCCAGGGCCGCGCTGCTGAGCACACCGGCGACGACGATGATCACGACGTCGCCGGTGAGGCCGCCGGTCACGACCAGCCCGAGCCCGACGACGACCGCACAGACCGCCAGCGCGATCGCCATCGGCTTGTTCTGCCAGACCCACTGCCCGCCACTCTCGACCTCGGCCGCGAGACCGTTCGCGAAGGTCCGGAGCTCGTCGTCCCACGGCGCCAGCTCGAGGATGCGCGTGGCCGCCTCCCGGCACATCGCGCGCTGCTGCTCACTCGCGATCAGCCGTACTTCGTAGACGGTGATCGCGAGCGACGCCTCGGTCATCCGCCTGATCGCCCAGGCCATCTGCACGCGCAGGTCGTTGTTGTCGGGCTGCGCGAGCAGCTCCTGATGCAGCCGCTCGACCGCCGCGGCGGGATCCTCGTCGGGATGCAGAGTCATTGGTCCAGTCCTGCCTGATCGGGCGCCGTCACGGCTGGGCCGCATCGCGGGCGGTCTTGTAGATCTCCTGCATGGCCGGCCAGTTCGAGGCCAGCGCCGACGCATAGATCACGTAGTCGTTCTGCCCGGCCCGCCAGTACGTCGAGTCGACGTGCTTGCGGCCGTCGGCGGTGTTGAACTCGAACGTCCAGGTCACCGCTTCATGCTCACGCCACGTCTCCGGCCGCAGAGCGATCAACTTGTAGCCGGGGTACTGCTTGCTGAAGTTGCGCTCGGCGTTCCGCATCACGTCGATCAGCGGCTGGGCCGGCGACTGCGAACCGCCGTAGCGGAGGAAGCTGGTCGGGCGCGCCGGATCGGTCGCCTGGGTGTCGGCCTTGCCGGCCCGTGGCTTCCCCGTCCACCCGCTCGGGATCTTGGTGACGACCCCGCCCGGGCCGAACACGTCCTTGTAGTCCCCGGCCGGGGTCGGCGTACTCGCCGGAGCGGTCGGCTCGCTCGGCGGCGTCTCGCTCTCGCTCGCGGTCGGAGTGGGCGACGTCGAGGTGGTCGGGGTGCTGCTCGTGGTCGGCTTCGGTACGGCGTCCGCCGGGTCACCCGGGGTGCGCACCAACAGCAGACCGGTGCCGATCAGGCCACACACCACGAGATTCGCGGCGAACGCGATCACGGCCACCTTGCGCGAGGTCGGCTGGCTCATCATTGCTCCGGCTGGAACTTCAGCTTGCCCTGCTCGACGGTGAGCCGCCCGGACACCGTGAAGTTCGAGCTTTCGTTGGCCGGGTAACCGCCGTACCCGGTGCCGGTGACGGTCGCCTTCCCGGTGGTGCCGGTCTCGACGGTGACCGCGCCGTCGTCAGTGAGGTGCAGCTCGATCTTCGGGTAGGAGTCGATGCGCCAGACCGGCTTGGTGACCGAGGAGGTGAACGGGCAGGACTCCACGTTCTTGGTCACACAGCCCTGGAGGTACTCCTTGACCTGGGCCTCGGCCGCGGACTGCGCGGACTCCTTGACCTTCGGATTCAACGCCGCCTCGTTCTCGCCGAAGGCCGCGTCGATCGTCACCGGCTCACTCTCGAGCAACTGGTTGTCCACCACACTGACGACGTACTGGCCGGGAAACACCTGCAGGCTGCGCGATTCCTTCGCGTCCTCCGGCAGCGGCTTACCGTTGATCTGTACGTCGACCGGGGCCGCCGTACTGATCTGGATCGTCGGCAGGTCACCGTCGATGCCCCAGCCGCGGAACAGGCCGAGAGTGAGTTCGTCCTTGCGGTGCAGGGGAATCGCGCCACTCACCTGCTTGTTGCCGACGACGAAAGTGACGTTCGCCTTGTTGTCCTCGATCTTGCCGACCTTCAGTTTCGCGGGCGGGGAGTACTTGTCGGAGGCAACGATGTCGCTGGTCGACGTGGGGCTGTCCTTGAGGTACGTCGCTGCCTTCGCGACGTCGTGATCGGCGAGCGCACCGAAGTACCCCTTGACCGTCGCCTGCGGCGTCAGCCAGACCTGTTGCACCACATACGTCGCGGCACTCAGCACCACAACTCCCGCGGTCACCACCGCGATCACCGTCTTCGCCCGCGGTGACGGCCGCCACGGCTCGACGAACGGACTGACCGGTTGGGTCTGCACCATCATGCCTCCTCTGTACGACGTGCTTGGGCAAGGTACTCGTCGCGCTTCACCAACCGGGCGGCCATGATCTGCCCGTGATGCGCCACCGGCGGTTCATGCCGGCACGTCGCCAACTCCCGCCAAGCAGTCGCCGACCGCCGGATCTCCTGATGCCACCGCACCCCGTCGATCGGATTCACCGCCGCCGACATCACCCACTTATGCCAGTACCAGTACATCGTCAACTCGGTCCGCAGCCCCTCATGCACCGGCCAGCAAGGCGGCAACAGCACCCAAGGCGCATAAGCCTCCTCAAGCCAAGCCACCCAAGCAGCCAGCTTGTCCCAGTTGCTCTCGCGCTCCTGCGGTTCCTTCTCGTCCCAAACCCACGGTGGCTTAGGCATCGTCACTCCCTACCCATATCGTCACCAGCCGAGTGCTCCTCAGACGAGTAGTCGTCCCCACCCTCGTACTCCCCACCAGAACTCTCCATAGAAGCCGCCACCCGAGCATCATCCGAGTCCTCAACCCCACCCTCAGCCTCGGTGTCGGTCCCGGCCTCGGTCTCAGCGTCGACGTCGCTCTCTGTCTCAGCGCCGGCTTCGCTCTCGGTTTCCGTCTCGGTCCCGGCTTGAGTTTCGGTCTCCGTACCGGCCCCAGCTTCGGTTTCGGTCTCCGTACCGGCCTCAGCTTCGGTTTCGGTCTCAGCGTCGGCTTCTGCATCGGTCTCGCTCTCAGCGTCGGCCTGAGTGTCAGCCTCCGCCTCGGCTTCAGCACCAACCTCAGGCTCGCTCTGAGCCTCAGCCTCCGCGTCAGCCTCGGGCTCAGGCGCAGGCACCTCCTCGCCGTCCGCCTCCGCGTCGGCATCACCATCGCGACCGTTCTCTTGGTCGGCTTGCTGATCAGCCTCGGCCTGTGCGTCGGCGTCGGCTTGTGCGTCTGCCTCGGTGCCGTTCTCTTGCTGTTGCTCGGTTTCCGATTGGGCCTGAGTTTCGGTCTCGGTCTGCTCGTTCTCCTGCTCGGACTCCTGGTCCGCCTGCTCGTCAGACTCGCGCTGAGCATCGTCCTCAGCCTTGGCCTGCTGGTCTTCCTCGACCTGCGCGTCGTCCTCAGCCTGCTGATCGACCTCTTGCTGAGCATCCGCCTCAGCATCAGCATCCGCCTCGGCGTCCGCTTCCGCCTGCTGGTCGGCGTCGGCCTGGTCATCGGCGTCGCGCTGAGCGTCCGCCTCGGCTTGCTGTTCGGTCTCGGTGTCCGACTCCTGCTGCTGTTCGGTCTCGTCGAGTACGACGGTCTCCGTGTCAGCCTCGTCTTCGGTCAGCTCCGACTGATCAACCTCGTCGGCACGCTCCTCCTCGGGGTCCGGAACCCGAGGCCGGGCATCCGGTTCCTCGGAGCGATCATCTTCCCGCTCCGCACGCTTGCGCTCTTCCTCCTGTTCGCGCTCACGTTCCTCCTCGCGGTCCCGTTCAGCCCGGAGCTCCGCGGCTTGAGCCTTCAGCTCCTCCAGAGCCTCGATCTTGTCCTCGACCTGCTGCCGGACTTCGTCGGTCGGTGGGCGCAGCGGCTCCTCCGGCTCGTCCAGGGGGGTGATGACGTCGCCGTGCCCCTCCGGTTCTTCCACGTCGACGTAGCGCTCGGCCTGCAGGTACTGCACGGCCTGCTCCTGCCGCCGGTTGAGATCGCCGCCGCGGGCGATCTCGTACAGCAGGTGGTTGTCCTCTTTGGCCGCCCAGCTCTCCGGCGTGTGGATCTGCAGTTCGAACTTGTGTCCGTCCGGCGTACTCCAGGTCGTGTTGAAGCCCTTGTAGTCGGGCTGCTTCCACAGGTTCTTCTGGTTGTGCGGCCGGAACCCTTGTGCCTCAAGACGGTCGAAGGCCGCCTGGGCACCCTCGGCGTACTGATCCGCCGGGAACGTCATCGTGTAGCGGTTGAAGTCGTAGGTGAACGCGCCGATGGTGGTGTCGTTCTTGTCGAGCCCCTTGCGCGCGATCTTGCTGCGTGCCGAGTCGATGCTCTTCAAGGAGTACGCCAGACCGACCAGCTCACTACCGAGCTCGGTGAGCCCTCCGGCCACCCCCGACATGATCACATCGAGATCGTGCTGGCGCTTCTTCGCCTTCGCGAGGGCGACTTCGACCGCGTGGTTCTGCGGCCCGGTCAGTTCCAGGCCTTCCTCGTGGGCGACGCCGTACCACGGTGAGCTCACAGCTCCGTGGCCCCCGTGATGCCGCGGGTCTGCTGGATCAGCTGCTCGGCCGCCGCCTGGTCGATGGCGACCAGCTCCGGGCGGTCCGCCGGCGAACCCACGGTGAACTCGCGGATCACCGGTGTGGCGACCCACGCGTTGTCCGGCCCGAAGACCTCGTCCACGATCTTGTCGGGGCTACTGCGCCGCCGGTAGACCCGGTTCTCCTTCGCGGGCTCCGACTCGTCGTTCGGGATCTGGTACGACCAGTACCGGACGAAGCGCTGCCGGTCGGACTGCAGCGCCTGGGCGTCCTCCGCGGTGATCGCGACGAGCGTCCCGGCTGGGTACTCCGTGAATTCCTGGGCGCCCGCGTGCCATTCCCAGTCGATCAACGACAGGTACTCGGGCACGTCACCACCGGTACGCCACAACGCGCTGGGAGCGCTGACCTTCTCGTTCGGCCAAACCTCTGCCAGGTACTCGTAGTCGCCGGTGGTCATGCGGTAGATCCCTTCAGGTGAATTTCGGTAGCGCCGCTGATGCCGCGGGTCTCCTGGATCAGCCGTTCCGCCGTCGCGGCCCTGACGAGGTACTCGTACTCATCAGCGGTCATGGGTGAAGCCTTTGAGGTTGGCGAACTCGGGGATGGCACCGGCGGGGCGGGATTCGACTTGGAAGGGTGGGTCGCTGCGCCAGAAGAGCCAGGCGTGGAACGGGGGGAGCATCTGGATGGCGTTGATGGGGAGGGCTGGGCGGTAGATGGTGCCTACCGTGGTGCCCTGGGTGTTGGTGTTGCCGCTGACGCCGGTGGGGCCGGTGCCGAAGCCGGTCATGGAGGGGGCGCCTTGGGGGCCTAGCTGGGTGCTGGTGTTGGACTGGAGTTGTTCGCCGGCCCAGGAGGAGATGTTGTGCAGGTCCTCGCCGTTGGACATACCGCCGAAGATCAGCTTGGCGGTCGTCGCGGCGAGGATGGCGGCTTGCTGCTCGACGCCGTACCGGTTCCTCAACTGGGCAAGGGATTGCGTGGCCCAGAGCGTGATGATGCCGCGGCCGCCGCCTTCGCTGACCAGGGACGGGAGGCTTTGCAGAGGTGCGATGTTGGCGATCTCGTCGAGGGCGAGTAGCAGCGGCGGGTCCAGCCGGCCGCCGCGGGCGGCCGCCAGCTCGGAGGCGCGTTGCGCGATGCTGTCGACGAGGCCGGCCATCAGCGGCGCGATCGCCTGCTGCTGGTGCGACGGACCGATGATGAACAGCGACGACCTGCTCTCCAGGAACTCGTCGATGTCCAGGTCGTTCTGCGAGCACGAGGCGAGCACGGTCGGTTCGGAGGTCGCCTCCAACGTGTTGCGGGCAACGGAATAGAAGCTGCCGCGTTCACGATCGCCGAGCAGCTTGACCGCGTCCAGATCGTCGGCCCACATGGCTCCTGGGCTCGACGACAACCGCAGGATCGCCGTGGGGTCACGCGTCTCCTGCGCCGTGAGCCATCGCCGTACGACGGAGATCGGCAACCCCTCCAACGCCGCCGCATGGAAGTACGCGCGCAGGATCGCCGCGGCGCCACCTCGCCAGTGATCACCGTCCGAAACGCCTTGTCCCGCAACGGCTGTCATCGCGGCGACCCGGCGATAGCAGACCGACGGATTCTCGCAGTCGGCCAGCGGCGACCACCGCATCGACAGCTCGGGGAACTCGCTCCCGAACGGGTCGTACACCCGGACAGTTCCCCCGTACGGCGCCGCGAGCGCCCGCCGGCGGTCTCCGGTGAACCCGAGGATGTCGCCACGGGTCGACGTACAGACGACTGGACCTTCCCACCACATCACCGAGGGGATGATCAGGCCGGAGGTCTTGCCGTAGCGCGGCGGGCCGACGATGCCGACCGAGTCCTCGGGGGCACTCCAGCACCGCTTGTAGCCGCCGCGGGCGTCCCAGCCGAGGAACACCTGGCGGCGGGGTTCGAGCCCGAACGGCGGGATCTGCGGCCAGGAAGCGTTCATCAGTCCCTCGCCAGCGACCCGGTGATGATGACCGGCGTCGGCGCGGTCGGGCCGCCGGCGTCGGGCAGCGGGTACTCGACGCCGGGCGCCTCGAGCCGCTCGAGCCGCAGCTCAGTGGGCGGATGAGTGCCGAGGATGGCCAGGTCCCAGCCGCTGTTCGCGCCGTCGAAGGTGCGCTGGAACTTGACGAAGACCTGCCGGATGCCGTCCCGGTAACCGGCGAACACGGCGCCCTGGTCGGCCCGGTACTCCGCGGCGCGCCAGCCGGCGGCCTGGAGCGGCATCAGGACGTACCTGATGCTGACCAGGATCGGCCAGGTGATGAACATGATGATGAACGCGATGGTGCCGCGGGTCAGCTGCAGCAACCAGGTGCAGGCCGTGTACGACAGGTAGAGCGGGAGCGCGATGCCCCGGATGAACATGTTCGAGACGGCGTCCGCGTTACGCCAGTGCGTGAGCTCGTGGCAGAGCACACCGGCCAAGGGCTCGGTCTCGAACTCGAAGTCGGCGAGGAAGCCCCGGTTCACCTGGATGTGGCGGGCGCCGGCGAAGGCGTTGGGCTCCCGGTCGTCGGACATCAGCAGCCGTGGCAACGAGGTGAGGCCCATCCGGCGGGCACACTCCTGCAGCACCGGCTCGATCAGCTCACGCTCGCGGCGGCTGGGCTTCCGCGCTCCCTGGATCCGCATGATCCAGCCCTCGGCGGCGATGCTGTACATCGTGTAGAGGAAACCGCACAGCGCGGCGACCACGAGCTGGCCGAAGAAGCGGCCGACACCCTCGATCGGGCTGGCCGCGGCGATGAAGATCCACGGCAGCAACAGGCCGAGCAGGAAACCGCCGATGGCACCGGCCGCGATGCCCGCCAGCATGCCGAGGATGCCGCCGCCCTGCAGCAGCGCACTCCCGAGCAGGCCGTTCAGCAGCGGGATGTTGTTGGCCAGCGAGTCTGCCTGGTTATGGCCGCCGAGCGCGCCGCCGACGTACCCGGCGATGCCTCCGGCAACCATTCCGACGCCGCCGAGCATGATCGCCGCCGGCAGGTTGAACCAGGTGGTGAGCAGCGCGGCGATCAGGCCGCGCGGGTTGCGCAGCATCCCGGTCACCAGCCAGACAAAGACATTCTGGTACCCGGGTGGCCGCGTGAAGAGCTGCCGGATCTTCGCGCCGGCCGACTTGCGCGGCGCCGGACCGGGCACCTGTGACGTCGGAACCGGCGGTGGCCAGGACGACGGCGAACTGGTCGGCGGACCAGGGGTCTCCACGAACGGAGCCGCTACCGGCGCCGCCTGGACAGGTGGCGCAGACCCGGCTCCGCAGTGCGGACAGCTCTGGCTGGCTGGATCTCGCTGGTTTCCGCAGCGGACACAGATCCCCACTTGTTCCTCCCGAGAGTCGACCGTCCCGAGACTAGTGGTCGCGGTGGGTGACGGGAGGGGGTTCCCGGGGATCTGTGTCCAAGTTGCACTTTGTTGCAATCGCGGCGAAATCCGCCGGGGTCAGGAGGCGTCGAGAGTGGCGACCTGATCGGGGGTGAGGCTGAGCTCGATCGCGGAGTACGAGTCACGGATGGTCTCCGGCCGGCTCGATCCGGGGATCGGGATGACGACCGGGGACTTGGCGAGCATCCAGGCCAGGGTCAGCTTCTGCGGGCTGACGCCGAGCTCGGCGGCGAGGGTGTGGAAGGCCGGGTGCTTCTCGCCGAGCTCACTGGCGTTGGAGATCCCGCCGAGCGGGGACCAGGGCAGGAACGCGATCCCGAGTTCGTCGCAGAGGTCGAGCTCCGGCTCACTCGAGCGGAACTTCGGCGAGAACTGGTTCTGCACCGAGACGAGGCGGCCGCCGAGGATCTCGTTGGCCTGGCGGATCTGCTCGGGGTTGGCGTTCGAGATGCCGGCCTGACGGATCTTGCCGGCGTCGAGCAGGTCGCGAATGGCACCGACAGATTCCTCGTACGGCGTCTGTGGGTCCGGCCGGTGGAACTGGTACAGGCCGATCGCCTCGACACCGAGCCGCTTGATCGACGCCTCGACCGCCTGCTTGAGGTATGCCGGCGAACCATCGAGGGTCCAGCTGCCGTCGCCGGGGCGGAGGTGACCGCCCTTGGTGGCGACCAGGACGTTCGACGTGTCACCGCCGTACGACGAAAGCGCCTTGGCGATCAGGGTTTCGTTGTGGCCGACGTCGGTCGCGGTCAGGTGGTACGCGTCGGCGGTGTCGATCAGCGTGATTCCGGCGTCGAGCGCGGCGTGAATGGTCGCGATCGACCGGGCCTCGTCGGGGCGGCCCTCGATCGACATCGGCATTCCGCCGAGCCCGATCGGGCTGACCTGGACAGCACCGATCGTGCGGGTGGGGTTCGTCATACCTTCCAAGTTCCCGCACGCGAACCCTTAACTCCAACAGGAATATCCGAATGCATCCAGTACTCCCGCTACTGAATGAACTCCTGCGTCCCGATGACGGAAAGTAACCGCAGCGCTTCCTCCGACGGAGAGCCCGGTGTCGCGGTGTAGAGGACGAGCTGCTGGTCGCGATCGGCCAGGGTGAGCACGTCGCAGTTCACGGTGATCGGCCCGACCAGCGGATGGTCGAACGTCTTGCACAAGGTCGGCTCGGTGGCGACGTCGTGCGCCTCCCACAGCTCGGCGAATCGTGGACTGCCCGCCAGCAGATCGGCGATCAGGCCCTGCACCTCCGGATCGTCCGGATAGCGCGCCGCGGTCGTCCGGAGGTAGTTGGTGGCCTGCTGAGCGAATGCGGGGTCGCCAGAGGATCCGAAGACCTTGCCGTCCGCCGAGCGTGGGCCGAGGAAGGTACGGCGCAGCAGGTTCCGGTCGGGCCGGGACAGCTTCGAGAAGTCGTCGAGCAGCGCCGCGGCCAGCGGGTTCCAGGCGATCACCTCGTACGTCGCTGACAACACGATCGCGACCGTGGTCGGCAGCCGTTCGATCAGGTCGAGAATGCTCTGTCGCACCACCCGCGACGGTCCGGGCGGAGTCACCGGTACGCCGGCCAGCTGGCACAGGTAGTTGCGTTCGGCATCGGACAGCCGCAGCGCTCGCGCGAGTCCGGCGAGTACCTCGCCCGATGGATGCGGTGCGCGGGACTGTTCGAGCCGGGCGTAGTACTCCGTCGAGATGTACGCGAGCTGGGCGACTTCCTCGCGCCGGAGTCCCGGCGTACGGCGTCGTCGCCCGGCGGGCAAGCCGGCCTCGGCCGGGGTGACGCGTTCGCGTCGGCTGCGCAGGAACGCCGCCAGCTCCGCCTTGTCCATACCGTCCAGTGTGCCCGTCCCTGCGCGCTTAACCAGGTACTGATGGTTCCTGGTTAAGCGCGCTCGCTGCCGCGCAAGGTGGGCCGCATGGAGAGATTGCTCGAAGGAAAAGTCATTCTCGTCACCGGCGCCGGCCGCGGGATCGGAGCCGCCGCGGCCCGGCTGTTCGCCGCGGAGGGCGCCCAGGTGATGCTCGCCGCCCGGACCGAGGAGCAGTTGGCGATCGTCGCGAAGGAGATCGACGGCGAGTACGTCGTCTGCGACCTGGGTGACCCCGATTCCGTGACCGCAGCCGTGCAGCGGACAGTATCGACGTACGGACGATTGGACGGTGCGTTCAACAACGGCGCCACCGGTCAGCCGCCAGGGCCGATGGACGAGTTGCCGATCGACGCGATGGATCAGCAGTACGCCGTGAACTTCCGTGGACTGTGGCTCGCGATGACCGCCGAGGTCGCGGCGATCCGCGCCGGGACAGGCCGCGGCAGCATCGTGAACACGTCGAGTGTCGGCAGTTTGGGCGCCAACCCACAGCTTCCCGGGTACGGCGCCTTGAAGCGGGCCGGGAACAGCCTGACCGAGTCGGCCGCGAAGACCTATGGCCCGGAAGGGATCCGGGTCAATGCGATCGCGCCGGGCGCGACGCTGACCGAGATGCTGCAGGACTGGGACACGGCGCAGCCCGGGACCATCGACTTCATCGTCGGGCAGGTCCCGTTGCAGCGCGCGGCCCAGCCGATCGAGGTGGCTCAGGCCGCCGCCTGGTTGCTCAGCGACCGGTCGTCGTACGTGACCGGTGTTGTGCTTTCCGTGGACGGCGGCCTGTCCGTCTAGTACCTAGGCGCTGTGGACGTGCGGGTTGCGGTCCTCGACGACGTACGTCGCACGCGTGCTGATCGCCGCGCCCGGTGTCTGCACGTAGGGGAGGACGCGGAAGTCGGAGCGCCACTGCTTCTGGTCGACGGTGACGCGGACGTACCCGCGCTGGTTGTTGAAGAACTTGAGGTGCTCGTTCGCGGCCAGGAACTGCTTGCCCTGGTCGGTCATGTCGGCGCCGTCGCCACCGCTGGTGATCGACGTACCGACGAACTCGGTGCCGACCGATGCCGATGCGGGCGCGTCGTAGTCGCGCTTGAGTTCGAGGGCGTAGTTCTGGTGCCGGTCGCCGGTGATGACGACCAGGTTCCGGACTCCGCTGTCCTGCGCGGCGCCGAGCACCTTGTTGCGCTCGGCAACATAACCGTCCCAGGGATCGGTCCAGACGTGGGTCTCCGGGCCGGGCGTCCAGTCGGTCTGGCCCATCGGGGTCTGGTTGCCGATGATCTGCCACCGGGCACGCGACCGCTTGAAGCCGTCGAGCAGCCAGGCGCGCTGCTTGCCGCCGAGCATGGTGTTGTCCGGGTTGTAGCGGTCGCCGCAGGTGGAGCTGTCGGTGTCGCCGCAGACCTGGTCACTGCGGTACTGCCGGGTGTCGAGGATGGTGAAGTCGGCCAGCCGCCCGTACGGAAGACGCCGGTGGTAGCGGATGTCGGGCCCGGCCGGCATCTGCTCGTGCCGCAGCGGCATGTTCTCGTAGAGCGCCTGGAACGCCTGCGCGCGACGGGCGCGGAAGACGGCCGGGTCCTGGTCGGGCTCGGTGTCGACCTGGGAGATGTCACCGGCCCAGTTGTTCTCGACCTCGTGGTCGTCGAACGTGTGGATCCACGGGTGCGCGGCGTGCGCGGCCTGCAGCGGCGCCTCGCTCTTGTAGAGCGAGTACTGCAGCCGGTACCGCGCAAGGTCGAACGTCTCGGTGTGGAACCGCGGATCCGTGGTGACGCCGCGCTTGTTGGTCTTTACACCGGACTCGTACATGTAGTCGCCCAGGTGAACGACCAGGTCGAGGTCCTCGTCGGCCATGTGGTCGTACGCCGTGAAGTACCCGTCCTGCCAGGCATTGCACGACGCGAACGCGAACTTGAGCTGGCGCGGCGTCGTGAACGGGTGCGGAGTGGTCCTCGTACGGCCGGTCGGCGAGAGCTGGTGGCCGGTGCGGAAGCGGTAGTAGTACACGTGGTCCGGGAGCAGGCCGCGGACCTCAGGGTGCACCGAGTGACCGAGCTCAGGCGTCGCGACCACGCTCGCCCGGCGTACGACGTACCGGAAGTGTTCGTCGAGGGCGACCTCGTACTCGACGCGAACCGGCTTGGCGGGCATGCCGCCCTTGCCGTCGACGGCGAACGGATCCGTGGCGAGGCGGGTCCACAGCACGACGCTGTCGTACTGCGGGTCGCCCGAACCAACGCCCAGCGTGAACGGGTTCCCGGCGGCAGCCGGCGCGGCGTACGTGGTCGAAGCGTCCCAGGCGCCGGTGCCGAGCAGTACGGCGGCCGAGCCCGCACCACCCACGGCAAGGAAACGGCGGCGTGAAACGGTCATGAAAAATACCTCCTGGACGAGGCGGGTTCAGGGTTGGAAAGCGCCTTCACTGTTCTCTGCCCAGGTGTCGGAGGCCTGTCGCTGGGGTGAACTTGCTGGTGCAGGATGACCCCATGACCGTTCGCCGCGCCCTCCTCGAAGACGTCCCTGCCATCGTCGAGCTCGTCTACGCCCTGGCCGACTACGAACGAGCCCCCACCGAATGCCACCTCACCCCCGACCAACTCGAAACGGCGCTGTTCGGCGAATCCCCCGCCGTCTTCGCCCACGTAGCGCTGCAGGACGACCGCATCGTCGGCTGCGCCATCTGGTTCCTCAGCTTCTCCACCTGGCGCGGCGTCCACGGCATCTACCTCGAAGACCTCTTCGTCCGCCCCGAAGCCCGCGGCGCCGGCCTCGGCAAAGCCCTCCTCAAGGCCCTCGCCGAAGAATGCGTCCGCAACAACTACGAACGCCTCGAGTGGTCAGTCCTCAACTGGAACACCCCCGCCATCGACTTCTACAAGTCCCTAGGCGCCCACCCCCAAGACGAATGGACCGTCTACCGCCTCACCGACGAAGCGCTGCTCAAGCTGGGCGCTGCCTGACACCGTCCCCCTCACCTCAGCCAAACTCCCTGAAAGCATCGAGGCTGGGGACTTCTGCTGGTCGATTCAGGTGCGTAACGCACCCCAGCCCCACGCCTGGGCCCCCTCACCATCGGCTGGTGTCGAGGATTCGAGCGCAGGGCGCCGGACAGGATTCGTTCAGAGCTTGGCGAGGGCTGTCACGATGACGACGGCGATACTCACCACGAGAGCGACAAGGAGAACGGCGAGGCAGGACTCCAGGGAGAACACGGCTTGGGCTACTAACGCCGCGCGCAGGAGCCGGTACGCACGTCGTACCGGGGGCCGGGGGACCTGTGATGGCCGGGGCGGGGTGGGGGCTGGGCGCTTCGGGGGTGGGGGGTCGGGGAGGGCGGTTGCCGTGAACTCCCTCCACGCTTGGGGTGTGGCCGGGGCTAGCTCGTTTCCGCAGCGGAGCTGGGCCCCGCCGTTCGGAGGGACGGTGAGGGTGATCTCGACCGGCTGACGAGCTCCGGCGACCGGTCTCTCGATCCACCAGCGGTAGCCGGGAGTCACCCATTTCGTCGGGTCGCCGGGCACCGATTTGATCGCCAGGTAGGTGTCGCGCGCGTCGACTTTCAGCTCCACCACCCTGTCGTAGTCCCTCCGGTAGCGATGCAATCGGGGACCTAGCTGCTCGATCTCGTCCCGGATCGCCTCGCGGGCTTCGGCGGCCCGCTGCGCGGCGAGCCGCCAAGAGCCCTTGTACCGAGAGGGCTCTGGCTTGGGCCGGGTGTCGATCGGCGGTTCGTACCAGCGCAGCTCAGCTTGCAACTCCGCGAGCAGGGCAGAGTGCTCTGCCCATTTCCTGGGGTCGGAGTCGGGTAGTCGCTGCAAGGCCTCGAACCTGGCTTGCCAGTCCGGCGCGGAGATTCGCGGCGGGTTCGGAGGAGGCGGCGTCGACACGGCGGACCCGCCGCCGGAGCTGGGCCGGGCGGGTTTCTTCTTACGGCGCCGGGAGGTGGGCATCAGCAATGACGCTAGGCGGGATTCGTAGGGGCTGACGGCGGTTGGCAGCTCCCGGCCAGTTCAGCGCCGGTGGTGTTTGGCGGCGTACATGGCTTGGTCGGCGGTGTGGAGGAGGGTGTCGAGGTCGGGGGAGGTGGGGGTGATGGGGGTGGTGCCGATGGCGGTGGTGACTTGGGTGGTGATGCCTTCGAGGGGGCGGCTGACGGCGGCTTCGAGGCGGGTGATCAACGCGGCCAGGGCAACGCCTTCGATGTCTTCGGCGAGGATGGCGAACTCGTCGCCGCCGAGGCGGGCGACGGTGTCACCGTGGCGGACGGCGGTGGTGAGGCGGTCGGCGATCTCGCGGAGGGCGCGGTCGCCGGCTTCGTGGCCGTAGCTGTCGTTGACGAGTTTGAAGTGGTTGAGGTCGCAGAAGAGCAGGGCGCCGGGGCGGGTGGAGGCGCGGGTGCGTTCGAGGACGAGGTCGAAGCGGTGCTGGAGGAGGCGGCGGTTCGGGAGGCCGGTGAGCGGGTCGTGGGCCGCGTGGTGGCGGAGTTCGCGTTCGGCGTCCTTGCGGGCGGTCACGTCGTCGATCTGGACGAGCAGGATGCGGGGACGGCCGGTGCTCTCGACGACGATGGCCGCCGTACCGCCGAGCCAGATCTCGTTGCCGCTCGGTTGCGAGAAGATGCGTTCGAACCGGTACGGCGTTCTGCTGCGGGCGAGCCGGGCGAGTTCGCGCCGGGTCTGTTCCGGCTCCTCGTCACGCAGGAACGTGCCCGCGGCCGCACCCACCAGGTGGCCGGCGTCGTACCCGGTGATCTGGCAGAAGGCGTCGTTGACGCGCAGGATCCGGCCGGCCTCGGGGCCGTCGAGGGCGACCGTGGCCATCCCGTTTCCGGCGCCCTCGAAGACCATCCGGAACGTCGCCTCGCTCGCCTCCAGGCGGGACTTCTCGGCGCGGAGCTCGTCGGTCAGGCGGGCCTTGTCGATCGCCAGGCCGGCCTGGGTGGCGAAGATCTCCAGCAGTTCGCGGTGGACCGGGCCGGGCCGTCGCTCGTCCTCGGGGAGGTCGACCGACAGCATCCCGACCAGCTCGTTCTCGGAGGAATACAGCGGAGCGAACAGGGCGTCGAGCGGGTGCCACGCATCCGGCCCCTTCGCGATCGGTACGTCGGGCACCCAGCCGACCACGTCACCTTCGGGCAGCCGCTCGTGGGGCACGAAGCGCAGGCCGCCCCACGCGTCCGCGATCGCGAACTCGGCGTCGAAGATGTCGGCGGCACTGATCGTGCCGAGCAGGGCCTCGCGGGCCTCCGGTGACCCGGAGACCGCGATGACCTCGAACTTGCCGTCCGGCTGGCGGAGGTTGAGCACGGCGATGCCGAAGCCCAGACCGTCCACCACTCCGTCGACCACGGCCTGGAGCGTTTCGGCCAGGCTCCGCCCGGCCCCCATCCGCGCACTCACCTCGTACAACCGCCGGACTGCGGTCAGTCGTACTGTCGGCTCGATCACGTGTCGAGAATAGGCCGGATTCACCAAACGTGAGCGGCTGTATCCACAGGGAGAGCGCTAAATCTCGGTCAACCCACGGTAGCTGCGCTCCGCAGAGGCCCAGGCGTCGGCCGGTTTGTCGTGCTCCACCAGGTACTGCTCGACACCACCGGACTCCGCGTGTTCGAACATCGCGCCGAAGTCGAGCTTCCCGGCACCGACGTCCTCCCACGACCCGTCCTGCGCCATGTCCTTCACATGCAGCGCCGGGAACCGGCCCGGGTGCTCCTGGAAAAGCTTCGCCGGGTCGTGACCGCCGTCGACCGCCCAGTACAGATCCAGCTCGAACCCGAGCAGCTCCGGGTCGACGTCGAGCAGGATGTCGTACAGCACCGTCCCGTCGATCTCGTCGAAGTCGTGACCGTGGTTGTGGAACAACAACTTCAGCCCCGCATCACGCGCGGCCTTCCCGGCCTCGGTGAACGCGGCGGCCGCCGTACGGAATCCTTCGATCGACCGCTGCTCGACCGGGATCGACGGTACGACGACCCACTGCGCGCCGAGTGTCTGTACGTCGGCCAACGCGCCGGCCCAGTTGTCGGCCAGTCGTGCATAGCCGACGTGCTCCAGCACGATCTTCAGCCCCGCGTCGTCCGCGAAGCCGCGGATCTCCTCGGGGCTGTGGTCGAACCGGCCGCTCACGCCGACCGTGCGGTAGCCGATGTCGGCCAGCCGCTTCAGCGTCCCCGGATAGTCCTCCGCCAGCACATCCCGCATGGTGTACAGGTGCATCCCGATACCGTCGGCGGGAATAGTCATACCTAGCTCCTCAAGCGTTAGATGACGTGCTCCTGATAGCGGGCGTACGCCAGGTCGAAGACCTCCTGGCCCGGCGCATCCCACAGTTCCTGGTTGAAGATCTCGACCTCGATCGGACCGTCGTACCCGGCGTCGTCACACGCTTCCCGCAGCCGGCGGAGTTCAATCACGCCGTCGCCCATCATGCCGCGGCCGAGCAGGTTGTCGACGGGGAGCGGGACGGTCCAGTCACTGACCTGGTACGACAGGATCCGCTCACCCGCGCGCTCGATCTGGCGGTAGATGTCGGCATCCCACCACAGGTGGTACGCGTCGACGATCACGCCGACCTGGCTCGCGAGGAACTGCTCGGCGAGGTCGAGTGCGCCGCCGAGGGACGAGACGACACAGCGGTCCGACGCGAACATCGGGTGCAGCGCCTCGACGGCGAGCTTCACTCCGCGTTCCTCCGCGTACGGCGCGAGCTCGGCCAGGCCGTCGCGGATCATCGCGCGGGCGCCGTCGATGTCACGGGAACCGGGTGGGAGGCCGCCACTGACCAGTACGAGGACCGACGTACCGAGGGTTGCCGCCTCGTCGATCGCGCGGCGGTTGTCCTCGATCTTGGCCTGGCGTTCTTGCGGGTTGGTGGTGGTGAAGAAGCCGCCGCGGCACAGCGACGAGACCTTCAGCCCGGCGTCGGCGACCAGCTTGGCGGCCCGCTCCTCGCCGTACTCCTGGATGGGCTCGCGCCACAGGCCGATCCACTCGAGGTTGGCGTTGGCGCTGGCTTTCACCACGTCTTCGAGCGGCCAGTACTTCGTCGTGGCCTGGTTCAGGCTGTAGCGGTTCATGCGTCGATCCCGCCGACCCTGAGCAACTGCCGGAACCGGTCGACGGCCAGGTCCGGGTTCGTCAGTACGCCGGCCTGGTCGGCGAGGCGGAAGGTATCGGCGAGATGCGTGAGTGCGCGACCGGTCTGCAGACCGCCGACCATTGTGAAGCCGGGTTGGTAGCCATTTAGCCAAGCCAGGAAGGCGATTCCGGTCTTGTAGTAATAGGTCGGCGCAGAGAAGATCTGCCGGGCCAGCGGGACCGTCGGTGCGAAGACTTTGGTGTAGGTGTCGAGGTCGTTGTCGTCGAGTGCCTTCAGCGCCGCGGCCGCGGCGGGTGCGATGGCGGCGAAAATCCCCAGCAGGGCGTCGCTGTAGCGGTCGCCGTCGCCCTGGATCAGTTCGGGGTAGTTGAAGTCGTCGCCGGTGTAGAGGCGCACGCCCTCGGGAAGACGCTTGCGCAGGGCAACTTCCTTGTCGGCGTCCAGGAGCGAGACCTTGATCCCGTCGACCTTCGCGACGTTGTCCTCGATCAGCTGTACGACGGTGTCCGCGGCGGCATCCACGTCGTCGCTACCCCAGTAACCGTCCAGCGCCGGATCGAACATCGACCCCAGCCAGTGCAGAATCACCGGCCGCGACGACTGGTTCAACAGTCGGTCGTAAACCTTCCGATAATCATCAGGTCCACTCGCAGCAGCACATAAAGCCCGGCTAGCCATAAGAATCGGCTGCGCCTGGACGTCCTCGGCAACGGCGAGCTGCTCCTCGTACGCCGCGATCACCGCGTCAAGAGAGTGAACGCCGCCCTCGCCCGGTCGGGTGCTCCGGCTGCCTCCGGCGGTTTCGCCGCTCCGGCTGCCTCCGGCGGTTTCGCCGCTCCGGCTGCCTCCGGCGGTTTCGCCGCTCCGGCTGCCTCCGGTGCTGCTGGTGGCGCTCGCTCCTCGGCTCTCCGCTCCGCTCTTCCTGGTGGAACCGGCGGCGGGTTGGCCTGTGGCGGGTAGTTGGTCTGTGCCGACGCCGACCGCGATACGGCCGTCGGGTGCTTCTGCGGCTGAGCGGCGGATCAGTTCTTGGGTGGACGCCCAGTCGAGGCCCATGCCGCGTTGTGCTGTGTCCATTGCTTCGGCGACCGAGAGGCCGAGTGACCACAGGTGGCGGCGGAAGCCCAGGGTGTGTTCCCAGTCGATGACTGCGGGGGCGCCCGGCGAGTTGTCGCCGAGCGGGTCGGCGACGACGTGCGCCGCGGCGAAGGCCAACCGCGATCTGGCGGGAGAATAGGTGCCCTGGGCAACCGGCGTACCGGAGAGCTGGTAGTCGACCAGCTCACCGTTCAGCGGGAGCTTCATGCCGGGGACCCGAGGTCGAGCGCCGGCACCTCGAGCTTGCGTCCCTCGCGCCACGACTGCAGTCCGAGCTCAGCGAGCTGAACGCCCTTGGCGCCCTCGACGAAGTCCCAGGTGAAGGGCGTGTCGTCGACGATGTGGCGCAGGAACATCTCCCACTGCACCTTGAAGCCGTTGTCGAAGTTGTCGTTGTCCGGCACGGTCGCCCACTGCTCACGGAAGTTCTCGGTCGCGGGGATGTCCGGGTTCCAGACCGGCTTCGGTGTCGCGGAGCGGTGCTGCACACGGCAGTTCCGCAGCCCGGCAACCGCCGAACCCTCGGTACCGTCCACCTGGAACTCGACCAGCTCGTCACGGAACACCCGCGTGGTCCACGACGAGTTCAGCTGCGCGACGATCCCGCCCTCGAGCTCGAAGACGCCGTACGCCGCGTCGTCGGCCGTGGCGGCGTACTCGTTGCCCTGCTCATCCCAACGGGCCGGCACGTGCGTCGCGCCCTGGCAGTAGACCGACTTGACCTCACCGAAGATCTGGTCGAGCACGTACCGCCAGTGGCAGAACATGTCGACGATGATCCCGCCGCCCTCTTCGGACTTGTAGTTCCACGACGGCCGCTGCGCTTCCTGCCAGTCACCCTCGAACACCCAGTACCCGAACTCGCCGCGCACCGAGAGGATCTTCCCGAAGAACCCGCCGTCCACCAGCCGCTTCAGCTTTCGCAGCCCCGGCAACGACAGCTTGTCCTGGACGACGCCGTTCTTCAGCCCGGAGTCCCGGATCAGCCGTGCCAGATCGACCGCAGCCTCCAGGCTGTCCGCGATCGGCTTCTCGCAGTAGATCGCCTTCCCGGCCTCGACCGCCGCGCGCACGCCCTTCTCGCGCAACTGCGTGAGCTGCGAGTCGAAGTAGATCTCCACATCCGGCTCCGCGAGCGCCTCGGCGACATCGGTGGTCCACCGCGTCAGCCCGTAGGTCTCGGCGATCCGCCGCAGCTTCAACTCGTTCCGGCCGACCAGGATCGGGTCCGGAACGATCATCGTCCCGTCCGCGGCCTGGATCCCGCCCTGCTCGCGGATCGCCACGATCGAGCGCTCCAGGTGCTGCCGCAGCCCCATCCGGCCGGTGACCCCGTTCATCACGATCCCGATACGTCGCTCGCTCACAGTTCCCCGCGCCTCCCTCACCAACCCTTGGAAAGGGCTTTCCAAGGCGTGTTCCGCAACCATAAGAGAGCCGAAACGACGAGTCAACCCGAAACGGAAAGCGATATCCCACCCACGCCGCCGGCGACCGCCGTACCGACGGACTGTGACTACGCGGCCCCACGCCCGACCATCAACCGCAACCACGCCCACCGACACCCAAATGTGGTGCCCACCACCAGCCCGTCGATACACACCACCCGCTCACCCCACCACGCCGCCGGCGAACGCCGTACCGACGGACTGTGACTACGTGGCCCTGCGCCCGGCCGCCAGCCGCAACCACGCCCACCGACAGCCGGATGTGGTGCCCACTACCAGTCCGTCGGTACGCACCACCCGCCGCCACCCCCCATCACCTGATCGCCGGATCAACCGCGCCGCGCCCAAAGGCGGTGACCCACCTTGAGCACCCCTCAACCACATGGCGCCCGGCAAAGTGGTTGAGCCGTGTTTAAGGTTCGCCGGTGCATCCGTCTTGGGCACCGCTTGACCGGGTGGCGCCTGGTGAGGTGGGTGAGCCGTGCTCAGGGTGCGGCGGTCCATCTACCTTGAGCGCCCATCGACCACATTGGGGGCGGGGGGATGGTTGAGGCGTGCTCAGGGTGCGGTGACAGTCGAGGGGCGGAGGCGTGGGCGGCGGGGGGCGGGTGTTGTTGTGGGGATGGGAGGCCCGACACGGGACAGGTGCCGTGGACACGCGGGCGCTGGGGCGCTGTGCCGGCGGGCTGTGGGTGGTCGGGTCGGCGTGCGGTTGCCGAGCGCGATCACGCCTGCCGGCGGCCGGATGTGGTGACCAGTACCCGTTCGTCGGTACGCGGCAGCCGTCCACTGCGGTGTTGGTACGGCGTTGCCGGGCGTCCAGGGTCGGCGAGCGGCACTTCGGCGCCATGTGGGCTGTGGCGCTCCTCCCAAAGGGGTTTGGGGTGGATCTGGGAGCGATTCAGGCGGTGGATCCTCCCCATTGTGGCTTGGTGAGGGCGGGCAGGCTCCCCGAACCGGTTTGGGGAGGTACAACGGCGTGCCGCTTGATACCGACTGTTGGGGGTGAGGGTTTGGATTGGGGGGTTGGGGATGGCACGGTTGGTTAGTGCGGGAAGGGTAGTGCAGGCGGCGGGATGCCGGCCGAGCGTGTTGTGGAGTGGGCCGCTGGGTGTTTGGGCAGCGGGGCGAGGGTCGTGTCGGTGCGGCCTTTGCATGGGGAGCAGGGGCCTTGGCTCTTGCGGGTGGGGGAGACGAGCGTTGTGCTGCGGGCGGTGACGCCGCGGGTTGACGCTGCGATGATCGCGACCGGGGTTGCGGCGTTGACGGTCGCTGAGGAGTACGGCGTACCGGCTCCGCGGTTGCTGGGGGTGGATCTCGAGTTGCCGGCGTCGGTGGAGACGGTGGTGGGGAGTACGACGTGGCCGGAGCCTCCCGATCTTGGGCGGGTCTACGCGGCGCTGAGGCGGGTCCATGTGCCGTTGGAGGCACGGCCGGGGTTGCCGTTGCGGGTCAGGCCGATTGCGGTGGACGACTTCGCGCGGGACCGGCGTGACGGGCTGATGGCGACGACGCCCTTGCTCGAGCTGGCGGACGACGTCGTACAAGGGATCGAGGCGCCGCACGGGCCGACGGTGTTTCTGCATGGGGATGTGTGGCCGGGAAACGTGGCGTGGGCGAGTCCGACCGAGTGTGTACTGATCGACTGGAAGACCGCGGGCGTCGGGGATCCTGGGGTGGACTTCGGTGAGCTGCGCAAGCAGATGGCGATCAACTATGGGCTGATACCGCAGGGCGGGAGTGCCTACTGGGATGTGGTGGCCGCGCTCAACACGCCCACGGTGCTCTGGACGCCCCAAGCGACGCAGCGGCGCGATGGGTTCTTGAGGGATGCGCTCAGACGGCTCGGGGTGGCGGTGTGATGTGCTGGTGGGGTGACGGATCTGGACGATCAGCGGGAGGTCTACCGGACGCTGGACCTGGCGCTCCGCGTGGGCGAGGTGCTGTTGTCCAGTGGGGCCGGTACGGCGGATGCGACGGCGACCATCCTGGGTGTGGCGGCGGCGGGTGCGTTGCGCGGGTGTGAGGTCGACATCACGTTCACGTCGATCGCGATCTCCTACCAGGCGTCGCCGGATACCGCGCCCGAGACGCACATGCGCGTGGTCCGGTACCGCTCGCAGGACTTCTCCCGCCTCACCGAGGTCGATCGTCTGGTACGGCGGTATGCGCGTGCTGAGGTCACCCGCGACGAGGCGAGTCGCGAGCTGGCCCGGTTGACGTCCGCCGGCCCGCCGTACCCGCGCTGGACCGCGGTTGTCGCCTGGGGTGTGATGGCGGGCGGTGCGACGCTGTTGCTCGGTGGTGGCTGGCTGATCACCTTGGTTGCCGTGGTCACCGCGATTGCGATTGATCTGAGCAACCGCTGGTTCAACCGGCAGCGGTTGCCGGCGTTCTACCAGCAGGTCGCCGGGGCGTTCGTGGCGATGGCGGTCGCGCTGGCCCTGTACGCCGTCCACGCACCGGTGGAACCGTCGTTGGTCGTTGCCGCCGGCATCATTATGTTGCTGGCCGGGATCGCGTTGACCGGTGCGGTGCAGGACGCGATCACCGGGTACTACGTGACCGCGGCCGCGCGCAGTCTGGAGGCGATGCTGCTGACCGGCGGCATCATCGCGGGGGTGAGCCTCGGGCTCGCGATCGGGATCAAGATGGGCTTCCACGTCGGCATCCAGGCGCAGACGATCCAGCTCTCGAACCTGCCGATCATGGTCGGCGCCGGCGCGTTGATGGCGGTCGCGTTCGCGTATGCGTCGTACGCGCCGCTGCGGGCGTTGCTGCCGGTCGCGGTGATCGGTGGCGGCGGGTCGCTCGTGTACACGCTGATGACGCGCGCCGAGTTCGGACCGGCCTGGTCGACCGCGGCGGCTGCCTTCGCGGTTGGGTTCGGTAGCTACTCGCTCGGCCGGAGGTCCGGCGTACCGCCGCTGGTGGTGGTCGTGTCCGGCACCGTACCGCTCCTGCCCGGACTCACCATCTACAAGGGCCTCTATGAGCTGACCGGGCTCGGCAACCTGATCGGGATCGTCAGCCTGGCGACGGCGGTCGCAATCTCGATCGCCATCGCATCCGGCGTGATCCTCGGTGAGTACGTCGCGCAGCCGATCCGTCGCGAAGCCCGGCGCCTGGAGGACCGGCTCGCCGGCCCGCGCCTGATCGGTCCCCGCCGCCCGATCCGCCGCAAGACGTCCCGGCGGCGCCGCGGGTGGTCCAAGACATCCTGATCTGTCGGTGGCAGCAGACAGAATGGCGGTGTGCTGCACATTTCTGACGCTGAGCGTCGCGACCGGCTGGTGTCGAGGCATGGGCTGGTACGGCGGTTCGACACGATCGAGGCCGCGGTCCGGGGGATGACCGTGCTCCATGCGACCGAGGCCGCGACGGTCCACCTGTCGCTGTGGGCGCGCGTGGCCGGGGTGACCGTGGCGGAGATCGAGCGCATCCTGTACGACGAGCGCAGCGTGGTGAAGCAGCTGGCGATGCGGCGCACGCTGTTCGTGTTCCCGCGCGATCTCCTCCCGGCCGCGTTGGGGAGTGCCGCGAGCCGGGTCGCGAAACAGCAGCGAGGCCAGCTGATGAAGGACCTGGCGGCGACGGGGATCACGACTCCGGAGAAGTGGATCGATGAGATCGCCGGCGCGGTCCTTGGCGTGCTGGCGGATGGGACGGCCCGGACGACGAGCGAGATCCGCGAGCATGTCCCCGAGCTCGGGTACATGCGTCCGAGTGGTCCGGGGGAGCTGCCGGTCGGGCCGGTGGTGATGGCGATGCTCAGCGCCGAGGGTCGCGTGCTGCGCGCGGTGAACGCCGGCCACTGGCGCCTCAACAAGCCCGCCTGGACGTCAGCCGAGCACTGGCTCGGCCAACGGCCAACAGCACTGGAGGAGTCCGAGGGGTACGCCGAGCTGGTCCGCTGCTGGCTGGGAACGTTCGGCCCGGGAACCGAGGCCGACATCGTTTGGTGGCTGGGCGCAACCAAGACCGCCGTACGCCGAGCGCTCGCGACCGTCGAAGCGGTTGAGGTGACCCTCGACGGTGGTGGCACCGGCTGGGTCCTGCCGGACGACACGCAGGAGGAACGCCCAGAGCCTTGGGCGGCGCTGCTGCCCAGCCTCGATCCGACCGTGATGGGCTGGAAGGAGCGGGACTTCTACCTCGACCCGGCCGACAAGCCGTACCTGTTCGACAGCAACGGCAACGCCGGCAACACCGCCTGGTGGAACGGCCGGATCGTCGGCTGCTGGCTCCAGGACGCCGAGGACCCCGCCGCGCCCGTCCGCCTGGTCATCCACGACAACGTCGGCAGGCAGGCGCACCAGGCCCTCGAGGCCGAGGCCGACCGCCTCACCACCTGGCTGGACGGCGTCCGTATCACCAACGTCTACGCCTCCCCACAGATGCGCGGCCTCCGCCTGCCCTAACGCAGTTCTTCCAGTACGACGTCGTCCACCTGCAGCCAGACATCCTGTCCGTGTCCGAAGAATCCGGCGTACAACTGCACGAGCGACTCCCGCCCGGAAGTGAAGTCCACACTGACCTTCGTGTACTCCGGATGCGCACCGCCAACGCGCTCGGCAATGGTCCGCCCGCGCAAGCCCCGCACGCCCAGCACTGTCTCGGAGTTGTTCTCCGCCGTCCGGACCCAGGCGGACAGGCGATATCGGTGATAGGGGCGCACGGCAACGTTCTGCTGTACGGCGTGTGCCCCGATCGAGTCCCGCAGGTAGGCGTTGTTCGTCCCTGAGTGCCCCAGTCCGGCGCGATCGATCCCACCCCGACCGCTCAGCTGCCAGGGCGCCGACGGTGTGGCGCCACTCTGTGCCTCGAAGCCGGGATCCGTGACCAGGTTGGTGATCTGCCCGTCGTCGGTCAGCTTGGTGTGCATCAGGAACACGTTGTACGGATCCCATTGCGACATCGTGAAGTACAGGTCGGTCCCCGACGACCACGGATGCATGAACGTGCCGTACAACCCCGGGAAGTCGGTGCCCCGGACAACAACCTGTTCCCCACTCCAAGGCCCGGTCAACGAGAGCGAAGTCCGCAGTACGACGGACGCCCGCTGCTCGTCGAGGTACATCATCAACCACTTGCCCAGGGCGGCATTCCACTGCACCGAAACCTCGGAGACGGGACCCACCGCGATCGGGACCGCCGAGCGCTCGGCACCGGACCACGATCGGCCGTCCCAATACCGCCACGCCTTCTTGTCCAGCACCCGCTGCTCCGGAACTCTTGCCAGATAAGCGTTCCCGAACCGGCCGTTCGGCGTACCGACCATGTACACGTAGCCGGCGGACCGGGTCAGCGCGACCATCTGGAAGTTCGAGTCCCAGGCCGGCGTGTTCTGCCAGCGTGCGGTCGGTGACTTCGTCCACGTCTGGCCGTTGTCGTCGGAGTACGCGAAGCCGGAGTAGTTCGTGAACCACGAGCCGGCCGGGCCCCAGTAGTTGACCGACATGTACTGCACGTACTGGCGTTTCCCGACCGAGATGCCTCCGGTCGGGATGACGGTGTGCTCGTCGCGATCGACCTTCTTGCAGCCGAGGAACTCCTTCGCGTGGCCCGGCCGGTCCTCGGCCGCCGAGTCCAGCGCCATCCCGTCGGCCAGGTTCCGGTCCTTGCTGCGCAGCAGCAGATTGCATCGCCAGTCGAGGGTGGCCGGGTCGCCGGCACCACCGCCCGGACCGGTCCATCCGCTGCCGTAACTGTCACCGAACGCGGTCAGAATCTCGCCGGATCCGTTGTCCCACAGGATTCCGAGGTCCGTCGCCTTCAGGCCGAACCGGGCCTCGGTGTCGTTGATCGACTGTGGCCCGGTCAGCTTGGCGACCCGCTCGGCCGGTGAAGGCACGGGCGCGGCCACGGCTCCCGGCATGGCCGGCCCGGCCGGTACCAGCGCCGCGCCGACCAGGGCCGGAAGGACGAACAACCATCGGTTCCGCATGCGGATCTCCTGAAGGCGGCAGAAGAAATCGATTTCCCGTCACCGTAGACCCGCCGCGGACCGCGGTCAATGATGGGCGGTGATCTCGTCCACGAAGAGCCAGTCGGCGTTCTCGCCACCGGTCTTGCGCAGCGTCACCTTCACATAGCGGGCGTCCACAGCGCTGAACGGCAGTTCGAACCACCGCACCGCCGCCGTCGACGTCCGCGCCCGCTCGGCGTACGTCGTACCGTCCGTGCTCGTCGCCACGATCACCTCCGACGGCGCGTAGTCATGCTCGTCATCCGCATACTCACGGACCTTCACCAACGACACCGGAGTCACCGACCCCAGATCCAGTACGACGTCCACCGCGCGCGAGCCGTCGACCGGATACCCGTAGGACAACCCGTCGCTGTAATGCCCGGCCAGTACGCCGTCCGCCGACTCCGACCCACTGTCGGCGTACTGAGCCGCCGGGGCCTGATAGGACCGAATCAGGTCAGGACCGATGCTCCCCTGGACCGCGATCTCGCCGACGAACAGGTAGTCGGCGTAGTAGCCCTCGGTCTTCGTCATCCGCACGATCACGCCATCGTTGGTGACCGCGGGGAACGACAGGTCGTACCAGCCGCGCGCGGGCACCACGGCCTCGGCGACCACAATGCCCGCTACCACGACCTGAACCTTGTCCGGTGCGTAGTTGTGCACGCCGTCGTCGTAGGCCTGCACCCGCACGTGGTTCACGGCCTTGGGCGCACCGAGGTCGACCTCGACATCGACGGACTTCGTCTCGCCGTCGGCCAACGGGTAGCCGTAGCTGAGGCCGTCCCCGAACGCGCCGCCACCGATGCCGTCGGTGGATTCCTGCCCGCTGTCGGGATAGGCAGCGGCCGGCTCGGCATTGCGGTAGACCGGCCGGCCCCAGGCGAGATCGGCCGGGGTCGTCGCCGCGGCGTAGACCTCGACGTCATCGAGGTACATGGCGTTCGCAGTGGCCGACCCGGTCTTGGTGAACTCGAACCGCACGTACCGCGCCTGCACCGGCTCGAAGCTCACGTCGTACCAGATCCCTGCCGTGCCGCGCGGTGTCGACTGCGCTGACCGCGAGGTGAACCGGCGCCCGTCGACACTCGTGAGCACGCGGACCTCGTCCGGCCGGTACGCCGGGTACTCCTCGTACGCGTGATTCCGCGCGCGATCGATGCGTTGGGTCGAGCCGAGGTCGAGCGTGAGCGACACCGTCCGCCGCTGGCCGTTGCCGAACGCGAACCCGGTCGTGAGGCCGTCGTCCCAAGCATCGGCCAGTACGCCGTCAGTCGCCTCCCGGCCGCTGTCCGGAGCGTCCTGCTTCGGCGCCTCCGACCAGGTGTATGCGCGACCACCCGCCAGGTTGGCGGAATTCAGCGCGCTACCCGTTGTCTCGACCGCGGCCAGTGTGGATCCGGTCTCGATCCGCAGGTAGCGCGCCTTGGCGTTCGGCGTGCTGACACCGGTGCTCGCCGCGATCGGCGTCCACCGAGATCCGTCGTACGAGACACTCAGCTTCACCGAAGCCGGTACGGCGCCGGTCCAGCGCAGCCGGATGGTGTCGAGCTGCACCTGCTTGCCGAAGTCGAGCTGACGCCACCCAGCGCCGGTGGTCGTGGTGGCCGGCAGTGTGGGCACCGAGCGACCCGCGGCGAGGTCGAGCATTGTCCGCCGGATGCGGATCATGTACGACGTGTCGGGGGTGTACGTGTCGGCGTCCGGGACGAGGCCCGCGGCCAGATCGTGCGCGGCGACCGGATCCGTCTTGCCGAGCAGGTTCAGGATCTCCCAGTCCTCGATACCGTCGCGGAGTGACTCGTACCGGACCGTCGACTTGATCGTCTGGTGCTCGCGGTCGGGCAGGACGATGTAGCCGTCACCCTTCTCGGTCTGGTTCTCGATCGTGAACCACCACTTGTCCATCGCCCAGTGCAGGTAGCCGGTGCCGCCGCGGGAGTAGGTGAACCACATCGTCTGCCGCTGGTGCCATTCCGGCTGGTCGACGAAGCGGTTGAGGAAGTTGCCGACCGGGATCGTGCAGTTGTAGAACCACAGCTCCTTGCCTTCTCGATGCAGCCGGTCGTACTCCTCCGGGTTGCTCGTGTAGTTCTGGAGGTTGGGGATCATGACGTCCAACTCCGGGGCCAGCCGGCTGCCGGTGGGCTCCTCGTAGATGGTGTCGACGAGTTTGATCCCCGGCCAGACGGCGCGCATCCTGCCCGCGATCGCCTTCCAGTTGTCCACCCCGGTCTCGCCGGTCGTTTCGTCGCCGACGTGGGTCCAGAACTTCGACGCCCACCCCTTCGCCTCGATGTGCGAGCGCAGCGCCGCCGTGTACTGGTCGAGCCACCGGGTCGCCGCAGCGTCGGTCCGGAGTCGCCTCACGGGTCGATCGGTGGCCGGGTCGAGCATCTCGACCGTCCAGGTGGGCGATTCGCGGTCGTAGGCCATCAGGAAGCCCTCGATGGTCTTGACGCCGCCACGGGCCAGGAAGAACTCGGCGATCTGGTCGAAGCGCTCCCAGTTGAAGACGTACTTCCCGGTGCTCTCGTCGAAGTAGCTGTGGCTGTCGGTCAGTACCCGCATCATCGGGATGGTCAGGTTGTTGGTCCGGTGCGCCTTCCACTCCTTGGCCAGATTGCCCATCAGGGCCCACCAGCCGTCGCTGTACTTCACCTGCCCGAACACCTGCTGCACCGGCTCGACGCCGACGCCGACCTCCGGGTCGTCGGTGTCCAGGGTCCCGAACATCAACGACCACAGGGTGTTCGTGAAGCCACCATTGCTTGCCTCAGGCAAGGTGACCGCCCGGACGTCGACCTGGACCGGCACCGCCTGGTCACCGGCGCTCGTCCGGACTGTCGCCGTACCGGAGTAGAGACCGCCCGGTGTGGTCGCGGGCACGAACACGCGGATCCAGATCGGTTGCGTGGTCCGGGCCGGGACGTCACGGGTCGGGTCGTTGGACAGACCGTCGGGGAAGTCGCCGGCGCCTTGACGGGTCACCGGATAGACCCCGCCGGAGTTCGAGTTGTGGTTCAGGTACGTCGTCTCGACGAACTTGTACTCGAGATTCGCGGCGGTGATCCGGTTCGCGCCACTGGTCAGATCCGTGAACGCGACCTGGTTGATCTTGAAGGCGTCGGGCCGGCGGACGACGATCTGCCCGGCCTCGTACTCGTTCCGGGCAGTGTCGAGACGGACAGCCGTGCCCGCGTCGGCGGAGGGCGTCGAGTCGTCGAACACACTGGTATAGACCGATTCGGTCCACGCCCAGGGGCCGGCGACCGTGGTCGCGGCGGTGGCGGGAACGAGTGGGGTCAGGGCGGGCAGGAGGAGAAGTGCAGCAAAACAACGGAAAAGTCGCATCGGCTGTCCTCGGGACGGACGGGGTTGGTAGGCCTCAGCGTCCGGCGGCCCACCCGATCCGGCAAGAAACTCCACTAGACCATTAACTGGCAAGTTCACCCGGCCGGATGGAGGCGATCCACTCGTCGCGGCGGTGGCCGCGCAGGCAGGCGGTGTCGGGGACTGTGGTGAAGCGCTGGAAGCCGGTCTTGACCGCGACCCGGCGGGAGGCCTCGTTGCCGGCGACCGCGCGCCAGATTACGACGTCCCAGCCGAGATCCTCGAAGGCGTAGCTGACGACCAGCCGGGCGGCTCGGGTCATCAGACCGAGGCCGCGGGCCCACGCGGCCAGGCCGAAGCCGATGTCGCCGCCACCGGCCCGGATGCTGCCGAGGTCGATGTTGCCGGCGAAGCGGCCGTCGTACTCGATCGCCCAGCCGTGGACCTCGCCGCTGCGCCAGCCGTTCGGGATGAGTTCGGTGACGAAGTGTTCGGCGTGCGAGCGCGGGTAGGGCACCGGCTTGTCGGTCCACTGCTGGTAGCCGGGGTCGGAACACATGGCCACGAAGTCGTCGATATCGGCCGGTTCGTGGCCGCGCAGGCGCAGATCGGGGCCGTCGCTGAGGATCGGGATGCTGGTCATGGCTCAGTGTCGGAGCGGCTCGTTCGGCGTGCCAATCGGTCCGGGTGGACCAGTTCCGGGATGCTGATGACCTGCGAGGGGTGCAGCCGTTAGAGTTACTGACGGGAAACATCAGCGACTCGGAGGATCGACGTGGCACTGGGTAGAACGTCCCCGCGGGACCTGCCGCTGTTCGCGGATCTGTCCGGTAAGGACATCCGGGACATTTTCCGGGCCGGCGAAGAGGTGTCGGTGCCGGCCGGCTGGTCGCTCATTCTGGAGCAGACCGCGCCGGATGCGGCGTACCTGATCCTGAGCGGTACGGCGGCGGTCCGGGAGAAGGGCCAGGAGATCGCCGAGCTCGGTCCGGGCGATATCGCCGGCGAGGTCGGGGTCCGGAAGAACATGTTGCGGACGGCAACGGTCACGGCGAAGTCGCGGCTGCAGCTGCTGCACTTCACCCGGGAGAAGTTCGAGGACCTGACCCGGCGGCTGCCGGACTTCCGGGAAGCCATCGACGCCACCATCGCCGAGCGCCGCGGTGGATCCTGAGGGTCAGCCGGACCTGACCGCGCTGGCGGCCGAGTTCGAGCGGACGCTGTTGGGCGGGGACCGGAAGTTCACCCGGATCGAGGTGTCCGAGCGGGCCGGGATCTCGATCGCGCGCGCCGAGCGGATGTGGCATGCGCTCGGGTTCGCGACGGTGCCGGACGACGAGGTGGCGTTCACCGACGGGGATGTCGAGGCGCTGCGGCTGGTCGCGGCGCTCGAGGACGACAACTTCATCGACCCGGAGATGGAGTCCTCGCTGGCCCGGAAGCTCGGTCAGACGCAGTCGCGGCTGGCCTCGTGGCAGTCCGCGATGTTCCTGCAGTTCCTCGCGACGGCGCCGCTGGACGCCGAAGAGGCGATCGAGGTGGCCGGGTTGCTGCTGCCCGCGATGGAGAAGCTGCAGACCTACGTCTGGCGCCGGCACCTCGCCGCCGCGGCCGGTCGAGCGGTGGCAGGTTCCGACGAACTGGCGCGCGGGATCCGTGCGGTCGGGTTCGCCGACATCGTCAGCTACACGCGGCTGACCCGGCGGCTGACCGAGATCGAGCTCGGCCAGCTGATCGAGCGGTTCGAGGGGATGGCCGCGGACGTCGTCGCGCTGAACGGCGGCCGGGTGATCAAGTCGATCGGCGACGAGGTCCTGTTCGTCACCGACACGGCTGCTCAAGCCGCGGCCGTCGCGCTAGCCCTCCAGGACGCGGTCGCCGCCGTCGACGACCTGCCTGAGCTGCGCATCGGCCTCTGCTACGGCAGCATCCTGATCCGCCTCGGCGACGTGTACGGCGAGGTCGTCAACATCGCCGCCCGCCTCACCTCCGAGTGCAAACCCGGTCGCGTCCTCGTCGATCGGGAGCTTGCCGCCGCGCTCGACGGGCACCCGTCGTACCGGCTCCGGAAGCTCCGCCGCGTCTCCGTCCGCGGCTACCACCACCTCGTCCCGTACGCCCTCCAGCGGGCTGAGACAGAATGAAGCTGTGCAGGAGATTCACACCACAGCTGACCTGATCACCGCCGCCGCCGGGGATCCGCTGATCGTCTGGGCCGGGCAGGGCTTCGCGCCTGGCGTCCGGGCCTGGTACGACGGGAGCGCGGTGGCCGTCGCATCGCCGGAGCTCTCGAAACGCGATCGCCTGGCGGTCGCCGGACCGCCGGACGCGGTCGCTCGGCTGATCACCTCGATCGACGCAGGAACGTCGTACCGGCCGTTCGGGGAGGAGGATCTGATCCGCGAGCTCTCGGATCGCGTGCCTGGGTTGGAGTTTTCGGCTGCGTTCGGCTGGATGGACACGGCCGAGGTCCCGGCGGTCACGACGACCGCCGCATGGCTGGACGGGGACGACGGGGTCGAGGCGTTGCTCACCGAGGCGTCACCTGAGTCGTACGCGTGGCCGGGTCGTTCCGGTGTACGGCGTTGGGCCGCGATCTCGGCGGATGACGGCGAACTGTTGAGTGTCGCGGCCGATGCGTGGAGCGCACCCGAGATCGGATTCCTGGCCGGCGTGACGACGCGAGCGGTTGCCCGGGGCAAGGGATTGTCCCAGCAGGTCTGCGGATTCGTCACCGCCGAGCTGGTGAAGCGCCACGGCCGGGCCGGGCTGATGGTCGACCGCGACAACCCCGCCGCGATCGCGGTCTACCACCGCCTGGGTTACACGTACCGCCGCGTCGCCGCGGCGCACTTCTAACGCGTCGGCTGGACCGTCAACGTCGCACCCGGCTTGCCTGCTGTCGGCTTCCCGCTCGGGGTCGGCGTCGGGACCGGCTTCGATGCGGCCGGAGGCGTCGGCGTCGGGGTGGGCGTCGGCGTCAGGTTCGGGAACTGCGGCGGAGCGAACGGCGGCTTCGAGTTGTCCGTGCAGACCGGCTCGGCCGGGGGCTCGGTCTCGGTGCCGGTCTCCTCCGGCGGCGTCGGGTAGGTCGCGACCGGGTGCGGGAAGATGTTGCTGTTCCCCGGGCTCGCGTTGTTGTTGTTGCTGTTGTTCTCGGTCAGGCAGTCCTGCAGTGGCAGGGTGATCGCCTCCCCGTCCTGGGTGTACAGGGCGACCGAGGTTTGCTTGCCCTGGGCATCGAACGGGTAGAGGTTGCTGACCTCCTTGCCGTTCCAGGTCAGTCCCTGCTCGGGCGGGTTGTAGTTGGAGCTGCCGCTGTTGTTGTAGTCGCGGTCGAAGACACCGCTGTACGCGCCGAGGAAGGCGGCGGACAGGAAGGCCGGTACGGCGATCGCGGCGACCACGTTCAGCGGGACGACGTACCAGAGCCAGCGGTGATCCTGCTGCGTACGCCGCGCGACCCAGACCGAGACGATGGCCCCGGCGATCGCACCGACGACCGCGACCGCGCCGGCGCCGAAGAGCAGGAAGAAGCCGCCACCGCCGACCGCGCCGCGCAGCACCCACCAGACCGGCTGGCCGATGGTGACGAGCTCCTTGCGCAGGTTCGGCGGGATCTGCTCGATCAGGTCGCGGATCGCGCGCTCGCCGCGCTGACCCTGCGGGGTGTCGAGGACGATCCGCGGGTCGTTCCCGCGCAGGGCCTTGACCCCGAAGTACGCCGCGCCGAAGAGAATGACGAAGCCGACGAACCCGAAGAAGGCGCTCACGCCACTGCCGCCGGCGAACACCGCGATCATCACGAAGAACGGACCGACCAGGGCCGCGATCAGGCCCCAGCGGAGCGACTTCTTGGCCGGGTTCTGGTCGGCCGGTGGCTTGGTCGTGCGGGGTGGGTAGCCGGCCGCGGTGCGTAGCTCGTCGGCGTACTGCCGCGGGGTGCCGAGGCGCTCGTGCAGAGCGGTGATGGTCGGCTCGCTGTCGAACTCGGCCGCGACCTCGGTCAGGTGACCGCTGACGTCCTCGAGGACATCGGCCAGCTCGCCGGGCGGGAGGTCGCTCAGCTCCGCGCGCACCTGGTTCAGGTACATCGCGACCGCTCCGGTCAGGGTGCTGTTCACGCGGCCTCCTTGGTCAACAGCAGTACCGACATGATGTCGGCGAAGTGGGTCCACGTCCGGGTGGACTGGTCGAGGAGGTCGTGGCCGGTCTTGTTCAGCCCGTAGTACTTGCGGTGCGGGCCTTCCTCGCTGGGCTGCACGTACGACGTCAGCGCGCCGGCCGCGAACAGCCGCCGGAGCGTCCCGTAGACCGACGCGTCCGCCACGTCATGGAGCCCGGCAGCGCGCAGCCGCCGGAGAACGTCGTACCCGTAGCCGTCGGCGTCGCGCAGAACCGCGAGCACCGCCAGGTCGAGCACCCCTTTGAGCAACTGGCTCGTATCCATCCCCAACCTCCTTCTCTGCACCACACACTACTACACACTGTGGAGTACTCCGCAATGAGTAAACCCGGGACAGCGAACAGGCGCCCCGGGAAGCCCGGGACGCCTGTCAGGAAGAGGCTGGGGTCAGTTCTTCGGGTCGTGCAGGTCGGGGCGCTGGCTCGGGGTGGTGATGTCCACGTCGAGCGGGGCGAGCTTCGTCGGGGCGGTCAGCTTGCCGGTGGTGAGGGGCAGGTTGAGTTTGCTGCCGGCGAGGTCGATGTCGATCGTGGCGCCGGTGTCGTTCGGGCTGGTCCACTCGACGTCGGACAGGGTGACGGCCAGGCCGAGGATCCGGCCCTTCGGGATGATCTCGTCCTGCGCCCGGAGCGGGACGGTGACCGTGGTCCACTTGCCCGGGGTCAGCGGCTTCGGCTTGGCGTTCGAAGCGCTGTGCGCGGCGTCGATCCAGCCCCGGCTGACGATGCCGTGGTCGGACTGCGTGGTGAGCTTCTGCACGGTGAAGTAGCAGCTGTCGTCGTACGACGTGCTCTCGCCGGCGCAGGTCTCGGTGCCGGTACGGCGAACGCCCGAGTACCGCTTCGCGTCGCCGTACTCGACGAGGCGGGCAGTGACCGGCGTGGTGGTCGAGTCGGCCTTGATCCGCAGCGTCACGGTCGGTGTGCCACTGACCCGGATCGTGGCCGGGAGCGGTGCGGACAGGAACATCTGCCGGCCCGCGATCACGTCGGACGGCGTGGCCACGATGTCGTCCTCGGTCAGGTCCGGGTCGTCGGTGATGGTGACAGTTCCCTTGCCGACGGCACCTAGTTTGCCCGCGGCCAACGGCACCGGTACGGCGTGCTTGGTGGCGGGCCAGGTCTTGTAGTCGTTCCACACGTCGGGCGAGGTCTCGATCGACGCCATCGGCTCGCGCATCACGTTGTTCGGCAGGCCTTGCAGCCAGTAGTCGAACCACTTGTGCAGCTCGTTCACCCAGTCGTCGCGGCGGAACTCGAACGGGTCGACGTGGTCCTCGAGGCCGAGCCAGATCTTGCGCGGCACGTTGTTCTTCGCGAGCGCGTCCCACCACTGCGAGAAGTGGTTGGTCTGCACGTTGTAGTCGCTCAGGCCGTGGGTGAGGAAGACCGACGCCTTCACCTTCCGCGCGTCCTTCACGTAGTCACGCTCGGCCCAGAACTTCGTGTAGTCGCCGGTCTCGTCGTCGTCGTTGTCCCCGAGGTCGGCACGGACCGCGTCACACGCGGGAGTGTCGTGACCGACGTACCCACCGAGCCAGGGCATGTAGTCGTCGGAGTACGGGACGCCGCCGGAGCGGGTGTAGTCGTACCACGCCGAGATCGCCGAGATCGGCACGATCGTCTTCAGGCCCTTGACCCCGGTGGCGGCGACCCCGTTGGCCAGGGTGCCGTCGTACGACTTGCCGATCATGCCGACCGCGCCGGTCGTCCAGGACGCCGTCACCGCCGTTCCGTCCGAGGTGTGTGCGCTGTTGCGGCCGTTCAGCCAGTCGATCACCGCGACCACGGAGTCGATCTCGTCCTTGCCGCCGACGTCACCGCAGCCGGTGGAGCGGCTGGTGCCGACGATGTCGACGCCGACCATCGCGTAGCCGCGCGGGACGAAGTAGTTGTCGTAGAACAGCGGCATCTTCTGGATGACGCCGTTCTCGTCGTAGGTCTTGGTCTCGCTCTCGTTGCCGCGGCCGCAGCACTCGTAGTACGGCGAGGCGTCCATGATCACCGGGATCTTGCGGCCGGTCAGCGCGGTCTCGCTCGGCCGGACGATGTCGACCGCGATCACGTCGTTCTTGCCGTCGGAGTCGGTGTCCATCGTGGTGTCGACGTAGACCGACTCGCGGATCGCGTTCGCGTAGTCGTAGACCGGCTCGGTGCTGTGCGTGCGCTGGTCGATGTTCGCCGGCGGGCCGGCCGGGATCGGGCTCCCGGCGCGCGAGCCGTCGGGGCCGTCCGGAACCGGCGCGGCCGTGGCGGAACTCATGGCGGCGCCGAAACAGAGCGCGGTGGACGAGACCAGGATCGTCATCCTGGTGCGGACGGTCGTCATGGATGGGAAGGCTAGTCACTCGCGTGTCGCAAAGCCAGGTGCTGGACGGATTGCCCGCGACTTGCCCGGTACACAGCGTCACGGGTAAGGCTTTCCGATAAGGTGACCGCCACCGCCCCGGGGGGTAGGTACGAAAGGGTAGCCAGTGAATCTGCGAGCACCGGTCACACTGCTGGACGTTGCACAGCGCGCCGGCGTGTCCGTCGCGACGGCCTCCCGCGTCCTGAACGGCGGGGACCGCGTTCCCCGGCCGGAGCTGCAGGAACGCGTCAAGGCGGCCGCCGACGAACTCGGCTACACGCCGAACGCCCAGGCCCAGGCCTTGGCGAAGTCGTCGACGAACGTGGTCGGCATTCTGGTCCACGACATCGAGGACCCGTACTTCGCCGCGATCGCGAACGGCGTGATGCGGGCCGCCGACGAACGCAACCTGCTGGTGATGCTGGCCAGCACGTTCCGTGATGCCGAGCGTGAGATTGCTTACCTGGCCTCCTTGCGCGCCCAGCGTGCTCGGGCCGCGGTGATGATCGGCAGCCGGCGCACGGACAGCGAGAGCCTGACCCGGACTTCGTCCGAGGTGACCTCCTTCCTGAACTCTGGTGCGGGCCTGGCGTTGGTGAGTCAGTCCGGGATGCCGGCGCACACGATCGAGCCTGACAACCGCGCGGGTGCCGCCGAGCTGGCGCGTTCGCTGGTGGGGTTGGGCTGGCGCAAGTTCGGCATCCTCGGCGGGCCCGACACGCTGGCCACCGCCCGCGATCGGCGGGACGGATTCGTCGCCGGGCTGGCCGATTCCGGACTCGAGCCGGTCGCGGTCGAGACCGGCGACTTCACCCGGGACGGCGGACACGCCGCGGCCGAGGAGTTGCTGGATCGCGGTGTCGACGTGGATTGCCTGTTCGCGGTGAACGACGTGATGGCCGTCGGTGCGATGTCCGCGCTGCGGGCGCGTGGCGTCGCCGTACCGGGGCAACTTGGTGTGGCCGGGTTCGACGACATCGCGACGCTGCGGGACGTGTGGCCGGGGCTGACGACCGTGCGGCTGCCGCTGGAGCAGATGGGCCGGCGCGCGCTGGAGTTGGCGATCGAAGGCGGCGAGGCGACGACCGAGACCTTCAAGGCCGAGGTCGTCCTGCGCGAAAGCACCGCGAGAGCCTGAACTAGTCTCGGGCGGGTGACCGTTTCCGAGATCTTCGACCCGTCGGCCTGGAAGCAGGTGGACGGCTTCGAGCTGACCGACATCACCTATCACCGCGCGGTCGACGCAGGCGTCGTCCGGATCGCGTTCAACCGGCCCGAGGTGCGCAACGCGTTCCGGCCGCACACCGTCGACGAGCTGTACCGCGTGCTCGACCACGCGCGGATGTCGTCCGACGTGGGGTGTGTGCTGCTGACGGGCAACGGGCCGTCACCGCGCGACGGCGGCTGGGCGTTCTGCTCCGGTGGTGACCAGCGGATCCGCGGCAAGGACGGTTACAAGTACGCCGAGGGTACGACCGCCGAGAGCATCGACCCGGCCAAGGCCGGCCGGCTGCACATCCTCGAGGTCCAGCGGCTGATCCGCTTCATGTCGAAGGTCGTCATCTGCGTCGTACCGGGCTGGGCGGCCGGCGGTGGGCACAGCCTGCACGTCGTCGCGGACCTGACGCTGGCTTCGGCGGAGCACGCGCGGTTCAAGCAGACCGATGCGGATGTGGCGTCGTTCGACGGCGGGTTCGGGTCGGCCTACCTGGCGCGGCAGGTCGGGCAGAAGTTCGCCCGGGAGATCTTCTTCCTCGGCGACGAGTACTCCGCCGAGGACGCCTACCGGATGGGCATGGTCAACAAGGTCGTGCCGCACGCCGAGCTCGAGGCGGTCGCGCTCGAGTGGGGCAAGAAGATCTGCGCGAAGTCACCGACGGCGCAGCGAATGCTCAAGTACGCCTTCAACATGATCGACGACGGTCTGGTCGGCCAGCAGTTGTTCGCGGGTGAGGCGACCCGGCTGGCCTACGGCACCGACGAGGCCGCCGAAGGACGCGACTCCTTCCTGGAGAAGCGCCCTGCCGACTGGTCGCCGTACCCGTACGCCTTCTAGCTCAGCGGTTCTTCCACTTCTGCACCGGGGCGCCGGAGCAGGAGCGGAGGGTCAGCCGCGCGCCGTTGTCGCCGGAGTCGGCGGTGACGCACTTGCGGGTGTTGGGGTTGATCAGCTCGTTCTGGTTGGTGAGCTGGAACTTCTGGGCCCAGCCGCCGTTGCAGTTGGCGAGCTGGATCTGGGTGCCGTCGTTGCTCTGCGCGTTCGCCACGTCCATGCACAGGCCCATCGAGCGGACCGAGCCGTCCGGCTGGAAACCCCAGCTCTGGTTGGCGTTTCCGGTGCAGTCCCAGGCGATCAGCGGCGTGCCGTCGCGGCCGACGCCGTCACCGGCATCCTTCACGTCGATGCAGCGGTTGGAGCTGTCGCTCTTGAGCGTCATCGGCCGCTGCGCTCCGGGCGCCTGCTGGCCGGTGATGTTCTGCGCGGTCTTGTCGCCGGACGGGACCTTCACCGTCGTGGTGGTGCTGGTGGTCTTCGTGGCGGTCGTGGTCGCGGTCGCCGTGGTGGTGGCGTTCACCGTGGTGGTTGCCGGCGGCAAGGTCACGGTCGCGGTCAGGTTCTTGCCCGGGACGGTGACCACCATCGTGGTGTTCTTGCCGGGCACCGTCACGGTTGCCGGGGGCAACGTTACGGTCACGCCGGGCTTGAGCACCGTGGTGATCGACTTGCCCGGAGTCGGGATCGCGCCGGCCGGGGTCCGGCCAACGAGTGGCGCATCGGCTGCATAGGCTGGTGAATTTCCACCGTCGGAGTGCATCAGCGCCGGTACGGCGAAGGCGATGCCGGCCACGAACCCGGTCACCAGCAGCGTGGCCGACCAGGCCCGTCGGTCCGGCATCCGGCTGACCCGGGGCAGGTCCGGCCGCTGGGCGAAGGTGTCCGCGAAGCGTGACGACGAGGGTTTCGCCGTCTTGCCGGGGATTCGGGGTGACCTCACGTCAGCTCCTGTGCTCTGGGACGGTAGGGCAAGGGCGCTCATATGAGCGGAAGAGCTCATGCCCACAAGGGTTCTGAGGGCATTGTCACTCGGCAGGATCACCCGGTCAGCACCCTCCCGTCAAACTGTGGTGTGCCTGTGGTACCGGTCACCGTGTCAAACCGACCGGTCGTCGCATGTGACCGCTTCGTTGTCGTCCGTTCACCGTGCGTTGTTGCGATGAGAGCGTTCTCAGATTACTTTGGCGTGTGATCTGGGGGTCCTCCACCGAGTCGCCCACGAGGGAGATCCATCATCGACGAGTGCGCGCGCCGGACCATCGTCATCGACCTGTGTCTGGCCGAACGAGACAGCCTGCGCAGGTATGTGACGAGCATCCTGGGCCGCGACAGTCATGCGGTCGAGGACGTCGTCCAGGAAACCTTGTTACGGGCCTGGCAGCTGGCCGAGCGGATCGAGTGGACCGACCGCCCGGTCCGGATGTGGCTGTTCCGGGTCGCCCGGAACCTGGTCATCGACCAGCACCGCCGCGACGGCCGCGCCGTACCGGTCGGCCTGGACGCGCCGGACTTCGAGAGCGACCGGCAGCCCGACGAGGTGCAGCAGGTGATCGACCGCCGGGTGCTGGTCGAGGTGCTGCGCCGGTTGTCGCCCGCGCACCGTGAGGTCGTCGCCCGGATCCATCTGCTCGGCCACCCCGGCGAAGAGGTCGCGGCCGTGCTCGGTGTCCCGCTGGGGACGGTGAAATCACGGGCCCACAACGCCGTTCGGCAGATCCGCGCCGAACTCACCCGCGGAGATTGGGCCGGAGCCGCTGCATGACGGGGTTCGGTAGCAGTGGTGTTCGCGCATTCCTCGGGTACGTCGGTGTGGCGCTGCTCGTCATCATTCTGGTCAACCTGCTGGTCCGGAAGCTCGGTGGCTGGAAGCGGCTCGGACGCTGGATCAAGCGCGAGACCAAGCGGACCGTGCATGCGTTCGTCGAGCCGATCGCGGCCCGCCGTCGGTACCGGCGCCGGCTTCGCCTGCTGACGCAGGTGTTGCGGGACCAGGCCGCCTGGGCCGCCGCCGAGCAGGTGATTGTTGCTGCCGACAACCTTGTGCCCGGAACCGCGCCGTACGCGGTGGCCTTGACACGCAAGCGGGTCGGCGTGCTGGTGGCCGGCCCGGAGGCCGACGTACCGCTGCCTGCACCGTGGCAGCACGACGACCAGGACCCACGGTTGTGGTGGATCGACCGGGACAGCCTGCCGGAGCCGACCACGCGCCTCACCGAAACGCCGCTGCTGGTCTGCCTCGGCACGGACAGCGGCGGCAGCGCCGTACTGATGATCGATGTGTTGTCCGGACCGCGCACGCTCTCCGTGTACGGCGTGGATCGGATCGCTCGGCCGGTGGTTCAGGCGATCGCGGCCCAGCTCGACGTCCGGCTGCCGGTCGGGGCGATCGAAGTTGCCGACGGCATCCATTCGCGGCACGACGGGTTGCCGCTCGCCGAGGCGCTGACCCGGCTCGGTGCGTGGTTCGTGGTCGGCGCCGAGCCCTTGCAGGGGCCACTGCCGGCCGGTCGCCGGTTGCTGACCCTCGGTCCGTCGCGCGGCAGCTGCCGCCTGATCGAGGCTCTGCCGGACCAGAGCCTGCGGCTGCACGGCGCGGCCGAGTGGCTCCGGATCGATCCGTTGCCGTTGGCAAGGGCTGTGGCGCGGTCGATCCGCCGCCTGCCACCGCACGACTTCGGGACCGAGACCGCCGCGCTGGCGGCCGAGCCGCTCGACGATCTCGACGACCTCAGCCTGCCGGACGGCCCGATCGGCGTCTCCGCCGCGGGCGGCGCCGGTGAGCCGACCCGGAAGGCTGCCTCGTGGAGCTGAACCTCACCACCGTCGAAGCCCGCTCGGGTGAGCGCGCCGACCGGATCGTCCGTGTCCCGCGCGGTCTGTCCGTGGCGGGACTGGCCGAAGGTCTTGGCAAGCCCGGTACGCCGCTCTTCCTCGGTCGGCGACTGCTTGACCCGACGACCCCGCTGGCCGGCTCAGGAGTCCGGACCGGTGGCGTCCTCGGCCTCGGCGGACCGATCGACGTACCGGATCTTCTGCAGCGGCAGCCGTCGGGTGCGGCTCCCGTCGTGGTCGAGCTGCACGCGGTCTCCGGTCCGGAGTCCGGGCGGGTGTGGCGGGTCGGGCCGGGGAGCCACGAGATCGGCTCGGACCCGTTGTGCACGATCCAGCTGACCGGGGACGACGTACCGATCGGTGGTCTGTGGGTGACCGTCGGACCGGCTGGTGAAGCGTTCTGGCATCGGACCGACGACCTGACCGGCGCGGTGGCGAGCCGGCAGATCGGTCCGCCGGACGACGACGCCGCGACCACGGCGATCCGGGTCGAGGACGACGAGCACGCCCACAACCCGGCCAAGTCGCAGCGGGTCGTCGATCCCGGACACGCCGCGGTCGGCGAGGTGCGCGCGTGGTTGCCGGACGAGGACCTCGCCGCCGGAACCGTGCTGCTGCGTTGCAGCGGTTCGATGGAGCCGCAGGCCGCCGTCCGGCTGGCCGATGACGGCTTCACGCTCGACTACAACCGGCCGCCGCGACTGGCACCGCACCTGGACGACGAGAAGATCCGGCTGCCGACGCCGCCGGCACCGCCGCAGAAGCGCCCGTTCCCGTGGCCGGTCGTGATGGCGCCCGTCGTCCTGGGCCTCGTCATGGTCGGGTTGTTCAACTCGTACTACTTCCTCGTCTTCACGATGCTCAGCCCGATGATGATGGGGATGAACTTCTTCAGCGCCCGGAAGACCGGTCGTGCTGATCACATCGAGGCGCGCCGCCGGTACTTCGCCCGGATGGAAGCGCTCGAGGAGGAGATCGAGGCCGCGGTCACCCGGGAGCGGTTCATCCGCAACCTGACCGCGCCCGACCCGGTCCGGATCGCCCAGCTCGCGACCCGGCCGGGCAGCCGGTTGTGGGAGCGGCGTCGTACCGATCCTGACTATCTGTTGCTCCGCCTCGGTACGGCGGACCAGCAGTCGCTGAAAGAGGTCGACGACCAGGGGCGCGAGGAGAACCACCGGACGATCCGCTGGACGATCCCGGATGCACCGATCGCGCTGCCGATGCGCCAGCACGGCGTACTGGGTATTGCTGGGCCGGCCCCGACGATCCGTGGGGTTGCGCGGTGGCTGGCGATCCAGGCCGCCGTACTGCATTCGCCGCAGGCGCTGCGCATCGTCGTACTGGCTGATGAAGAGACCGTCGACGAGTGGCAGTGGGTTCGTTGGTTGCCGCAGTTGCGCCCGGACAAGGTCGATTCGGCGGCTGTGTTGATCGCGAACGACGAGTCCACGACGTACGCGCGGATCAGTGAGCTGGTCGCGCAGGTCCAGGGCCGGCACCGCCGGATCGCGGCCGAGGGACAGTCGGCGCAGAACCGGTTGCCCGAGACCGAGGTCGTGGTGATCGCGGACGGTTCGCGGCGGCTGCGCGACGTACCGGGCTTCATCCAGGTTCTGACCGAGGGGCCGGCCGTTGGGGTCTACTCGGTCTGTCTGGATCGCGATGAGCGCCTGCTGCCCGAGGAGTGCGGCGCGGTGATCGCGGCCGAGGAAGAGACGCTGATCATCCGTCGGCCGGGGATACCCGACCAGGAGAACGTGCGCGCCGACCTGGTTACGCCCGAGTGGTGCGAGCAGATCGCCCGGGCGCTCGCGCCGGTGCGCGACATCAGCCCGGACCACGACGCGGGCCTGCCGAAGCTGGTCAAGCTGCTCGACGAACTCGAGCTGGAACCACCGTCGGCCGCTCCGATCGTCGAGCGCTGGCGCCGACGCCCAGCCAGTACGTCGTTCGTGCTGGGTACCGACTTCGACGGCCGGTTCGCGGTCGACCTGGTCGCGGACGGACCGCACGGCCTGATCGCCGGTACGACGGGTTCCGGCAAGTCGGAGTTGTTGCAGACGATGGTCGCGTCGCTGGCGGTCTCGAACCGGCCGGACGAGCTCACCTTCGTGCTGATCGACTACAAGGGCGGTAGCGCCTTCAAGGAGTGCGCGGGACTGCCGCACACGCTGGGTATGGTCACCGACCTTGACTCGCACCTGGTCGAGCGGGTGCTGGTGTCACTGGATGCCGAGCTGCGTCGCCGGGAGCGGATCCTGGCTGCGGCTGACGCCAAGGATCTGGTCGACTACCAGATGAAGCGTGCGGCCGATCCGTCGATCGCGCGGTTGCCGCGGCTGCTGCTGGTGATCGACGAGTTCGCCGCGATGGTTGCCGAGATCCCCGACTTCGTCCCGGGTCTGATCAGCCTTGCTCAGCGAGGCCGGTCGCTCGGTATCCATTTGATCCTCGCCACGCAGCGGCCGGCGGGTGTGGTCACCGGTGACATTCGTGCGAACACCAACCTGCGGATCGCGCTCCGGGTCACCGACCAGTCCGAGAGCCAGGACGTCGTCGACGTGAACGAGGCTGCGTCGATCAGCACGGGGATTCCGGGACGGGCGCTGATTCGGCGCGGGCCGCGACTCGCGGATCTGTTCCAGACCGCGTGGGTCGGTGCCGAGCGCAAGGAAGGCGTCGAGCCGTCCGGGCCGGTCGATCCGTCGGGTGTCACGGTGACTGAGCTGCCGTGGGAGTCGCTGGGGCGGCCGGTTGAGCACGAGGTCGAGGAAGAGGTCGAGGGGCCGGCTCCAACGGTTCCGTTGACGGACCTGCATGTGCTGGTCGAGGCGTTGCGTGAGGCGGCCGGCGAGTTGCCGGACTTCGCCGTACAGCCGAAGCCTTGGCAGCCTGCGCTGGGCGCGCAGATCCTGCTGGAAGATCTGCCGGATACCAGCGAGACCGAGATGTTCGTGCCGTATGCGCTGGAGGACATCCCGGCGCTGCAGCAGCAGCGGGTTGCGGGCATCGACTTCGACACCTTCGGACATCTGTATGTGATCGGTGCGCCGCGGTCCGGGCGGACGCAGGTGCTGCGGACGATGGCGGCGTCGGCGGCCAAGTCCTTGAGCGTGGCGGATGTGCACATCTACGGCATCGATGCGGCTGGTGGTGCGCTGGCTCCGCTGGAGACGCTGCCGCATTGTGGTGCGGTGGTTTCTCGGCACGACATGGAGCGGCTGACCCGACTGCTGCGCCGGTTGAACCAGGAGCTGACCGAGCGGCAGGAGCTGGCCGGGCAGCACAACGCGACCGGGCTGAACGAGCTGCGCAAGGCGCTGCCGAAGGCGAAGCGGCCGGCGCACATCATCGTGCTGATCGACGGCTGGGATGCGTTGTCGACGATGCTCGATGACCACGATGGCGGCAACCTCTTCGGTGAGGTACTGCGGCTGCTGCGTGAAGGCGGTGGTCTGGGGATCCACCTGATCGCCACGTCGGAGCGGTCGCTGCTCGGTGGTCGACTCTCCTCGCACAACGACCACAAGCTCTTGCTCCGGCAGGCCGACCGGACCGACTACCAGGCGGCCGGTCTGCGGCTGGCGAAGGTACCGGCCATGGTCGCCGCCGGGCGCGGCTGGCATGTGCTGACCGGGACCGAGACGCAGGTCGCCGTACTGGCTGAAGGTGGTGGGTCGGCTCAGGTCGAGGCGATCCGCGCAATCGCGGCCGAGGCGAAGAAGCGGGACTTCAAGGTCGCGCCCGACCGGCGGCCGTTCACGATCGCGGAGCTGCCGACCTCGGTCGAGTTCGCCGAGGCGTACGAGAAGGTCGCTGCGAGCGACCGGCGTTCACAGTGGGGTCTGATCGGCCTCGGCGGTGACGAGGGTGGGGCGATCGGAGTCGACCTGGCTGGCGTCAGCTCGTCGTACGCGGTCCTTGGTTCGCCGGGTTCGGGCCGAAGCAACGCGCTGTCCTGTCTCGCGGTCTCGCTGCTGGCCAGCGGAACTTCGCTGATCGTCATCACACCCCGCGAGTCGCCGCTGCGCATGCTGCAGCGGCACCCGCAGGTGGTGCTGATGGAACACGCCGACCCGCCCGAGGACATCCTGCGCGCCACCCTCGACGCCATCCACGGCCCGAAGGTGGTCGTCATCGACGACGCCGACCTGGTGATGACCTCGGCCGCGGACAAGATCCTCAAGGACATCGTCGTCTCCGGCCGCGACCAAGGCATCGGCCTGATATTCGCCGCCACCACCGACGGCTTCCAGTCCGGCCTCAGCGGCTGGTCCTCCGCCGCCCGCCGAGCCCGCCGCGGCCTGCTGCTGGAGGCCCGCTCCATGTCCGACGGCGAACTCATCGGCGTCCGCGTAGGCTCCAACATCACCCGAGCCACCCCCCGCCTAGGCCGAGGCTGGACCACCGGCCCCGGCTCCCTACCCCTAACCATCCAAGTCCCCCTAACCGTCCTCCGCCCCCAATAACCCGCAACGTCCGAACGATCGGAGGGCCCGCCTCCGCTCTTTCGGACGTTAGGCCGGGCATCCCGTTAACGTGCGAAGAGGTGCAGTACGTCGTCAGCGTGTCTTCGGACGTAACGCTTGACTCCCCGTTACGTCCGAAGGATCGGAGGGCCCGTCTCCGGTTTTTCGGACGTTAGGCCGGGCATCCCGTTAACGTGCGAAGAGGTGCAGTACGTCGTCAGCGTGTCTTCGGACGTAACGCTTGACTCCCCGTTACGTCCGAAGGATCGGAGGGCCCGTCTCCGGTTTTTCGGACGTTAGGCCGGGCATCCCGTTAACGTCCGAAGAGGTGCAGTACGTCGTCAGCGTGTCTTCGGACGTAACGCTTGACCGCCGTTACGTCCGAAGGATCGGAGGGCCCGTCTCCGGTTTTTCGGACGTTAGGCCGGGCATCCCGTTAACGTCCGAAGAGGTGCAGTACGTCGTCAGCGTGTCTTCGGACGTAACGCTTGACCGCCGTTACGTCCGAAGGATCGGAGGGCCCGCCTCCGGTTTTTCGGACGTTACGGTGTGGTGGGGAGGGGTGCGCGGGGTTTGCGGGGAGTTGCTGCCGCTATAGGGCAGTAGATCCGCGCAAAGGTGGGGCGGGGGTGGGGGGATCGCCCGCCTTCGGCGGGCACTGGGCCTTCGGGTGGCGCACTGCGGTGGCTGGGGTGGGTGGCGAGGCCCGGCGGCCGGCGTACCGGTTGTTTGAGGTTCTGGGTTGTGGCTGGGGTTTATGCGGGGGTTGCTTGTTGGGTTGGGGAGGGTTTTGTGCCGGTGTGGGCTGATGTGCTCCCCACTCCACTCGAACTGCGGCAGCGACCACGGCGGCGGGCCACCTGACCCGACCTCGGCGCCACTGCGGCAACCACAGCCCAGAACCTCAAACAACCGGTACGTCGATCGCCGGGCCTCGCCATCCCCCTCAGCCCAAGACCGCCCCAGCCACCCTCCCACTGTCAATCGGCCGCAGCGGCGCTCGACCACGGCGGACGGATCCCGGCCGCATCGGAGCGACGCAGTACCGAAGAGGCAGTACCGAGGAGGCAGTAAGCCGAGCAACAGCGAAGGGGCTCCAGACAGTTGCCTGGAGCCCCTTTCGTCGAGCTGGGGTTACTTGGCCTGGTTGAGGGAGTTGCTGATGCCCTGGTCGAAGTCTTCGGCGTTCTTCTTGATGCTGTTGAACATCTCGCGGAAGTCCTCGATGCCCTTGACCGCGGCCTTCAGGCTGGTGTCGAAGTTGTTGTAGGTGTTGCGGATGACCTCGCTGGACTGCTTGAACACCATGCCGTCGTCGACGAGCGTGTTGACCCGGGTCCGCAGGTTCTCCACCAGCGGGACGATCTGGTCGTGGGCGTTCTTCATCAGGTTGGTGACATCGACGATCTTGCCGTAGTCGAGGTTGATGCCGTCGTACGCCATTGCTGGTGGTCCTTTCGGGGGTGGGCGAAACTCTTAAACGCCGATGGGATACGGGTAGTAGTCGGTGTCGTCCTCGGGCTTCGGGACCTCGACCCAGTCGGCCGACGTACCGTCCTCGTTGTCGGCGCCGCGGGTGTAGTCGGTGACGGTGCCGTCGGAGTCGGTGACCTTCTTGGTGCCGCTGCCGTCACCCTTGAGATCGGTCACGGTGACGTCCTTCTTGCCGTCGGCGTCCGTGCTGGTGGACGTCGAGGTGCTGCTGTGGTCGTCGTTGATCTTGGTCTCGTCGTGGACCTTGCTGCCGTCGGGGTAGTCGCTGTCGGTGATCATCGTGTGCTTGTCGTCGCTGTACGTCGTCACCGAGTGGTACGTCTTCCCGTCGTACGTGACCGTGGTCTCTTCCTTGGTCACGTTGCCTTGGTCGTCGACGGTCAGGTGGGTCTGGATGTTGCCGCGGTCCGTGGTGATCGTCTGGTCCAGCGGCGGGTGGTCGCCCGGGTTGGTGGCGCTGCAGAAGTCCGGCGCCTTGGTCCCGGCCGGGAGGTTCTCGCACTCGCTCTTGTGGGCCTGGTAGTAGTCCCACTGCGACTTGTCGCGGTAGTAGTTCGACAGCGCCAGGTTGCTGTTGGTGACGTTCATGCCCTGGGCGATCTCGGCGTCGAACTGGAGGAACGCCTCGCCGACCGAGCCGAACGAACCGGCCAGCTTCTTCAGGCCGTCCTCGGCCTTGGTCATCGTGCCCTGGGCGTTGGTGTGCAGCTCGGTGATCGCCGAGTCGATCTCGCTGCTGCCGAGGATGCTCGAACTGTCCTGCCCGGCCAGCGTGCTGAACAGGCTGTCGTTCAACGTCGGCTTGATGTTGCCCGCCAGATCCTCGAGATCCTTCTTGGCGTCGTTGAGCAGGTTGTAGTTCATCTTGAGTTTGTCCGGCACAACCCCTCCTGACCTCTCGCTCCGCCGCACACGTTCGTAGTGACCACGCCGGAACGGGCGTCCAGGTTCATTTCGATTCAGAATGAACTTCCGGCCCGGCTCGTCCGTGGTCAGTACGGCGGGAAGACCGACTCGTGAGGAGGGGATGAATGCCACGGCCGGGCGACTGGGATGCGATCGGGCTGGGCGGGGACCCCACTCCCGGGGAGCCGGAGACCATCGGTCAGCTGGCCGAGGTGCTGCAGAAGGTCGGCGGCAAGGCCCGCGAGATCATGACCGCGGTCGACACGGTGATGAACAAGAACGACGACAGCGTCTTCGTCGGTGCCACCGCGGACGCCCTGCGCGGCAAGGTCGACGGCCGGCTGCGCGGCCATGTCGAGGACGTGGCGAACGCCTTCGAGACCGCGGCGACCGCTCTGCGCGAGTGGCGGACGGCGGTCGAGGGCTATCAGCGTACGGCGGACGCCGCGCTGGCCGCCGGTCGCGGCCTGGCCGAGGACGACCCGGAGCGGGACCGGCAGAAGGGTGTCGCCGAGCAGGCCGGACGGGACCAGTCCAGCGCCGCCGGCGGATACGCGGGCCGGATCAACGGCGTCTCCGACATCCAGTTGCCGATCTCGGAGTGCGAGGCGTTCTGGGAAGCCTTCAAGTGGCTCGCGATCATCCTGATCATCCCGGCGCTGATCTTCGGCGGCCCGATCGCGCTGATCGCGCTCGGCGTGAACCTGGCGCTGTTCATCAAGACGATCGTCGACGTCGCCAAGGGTGACGCCAGCTTCCTCGACCTGTTCCTGGCCGGGCTGGGCCTGATCGCGCCGACCACCAAGGCGCTGCCGATCTTCAGCATCATCAAGGGGGTCGCCAGCGGGATCAGCGCCGGTGTGAAGGGGATCGCGAACACCTTCCGGAACATCTTCAGCAAGGACTTCCTGATGTCGGGCCTGACCGGCCTGCGCGGGCTGGGCAGCCTGGTCAACCTCTCGATCCGCGAGACCGGCCTGTTCGTGGTCAAGAACCTGCGCAACTTCCCGGTCAACGCCGCGAACTTCGTGAACAACTTCGGCACCATCTCACTCGGTGCCTTCAGCAAGCTCCAGCTGACGTTCTCGGCCGGCCTGTCCGCGGTCGGCAAGGGGATCGGTGCCATCGGCAAGGGCATCGGCACGGTCTTCACCGGGACCGGGAAGTTCATCTCGGCGCACTTCGGCAACCTGCAGTGGACCCGGATCTTCCTGCCGGTCGCGGCCGACGACATCCGCGCCTTCCAGGCCCTCGGGCTGAGCAACTTCAAGTCCTTCACGTCGGCGCTCAAGGTCGGCGTGATCGGCCGTGGCGTGTTCGGCCAGAACGTCTTCGGGATGCCCACGATGGCGGCGATCGGGCGCGGCATCAGCGCGGCCCCGATCCACACCGGCAATCTGTCGTTCGTCGACAACCTGAAGAACTTCTTCCACCAGGCGATGGAACCGCCGAAGCTGGTTCCCGCCGTCCACATCAACAACTTCGGTCTGGCCACCGACTCCGGCTTCGGCGCCGGCAAGGCGTTCACCGCGATCGACGAGATCCACCTCGCGCCGATGGCGCCGCTGCCGCCGACCAACGTCGGGGTCAGCGCGGTGAACCCGCCGACGGTGACGACGTCGAGCGGTCTGCACATCCCGGTCACCGCGAACGTCGGCAACGTGTCCACCAGCGTCCCGTCCATGCACGTCGGTACGCCGGCGATGGGCAACGTCGGCAACGTCTCCACGAACATCCCCGCCATGCACGCCGGTACGCCGTCCTTCGGCAATGTCGGCAACGTGTCGACGAACATCCCGGCGATGCATGCCGGTACGCCGTCGGTGAACGTGGCGAACGTCTCGACCAATATCTCGAGCCTGCACACCACCTCGCCCACGGTGAACGGTGTGAACGGGATCGAGGGGCTCGTCCAGGGCATGCCGAACGCGAACCACGTCGCGCTCCCGGCGCTCCCGTCGAACGGACTGGTGCACGGCACCCAGGGCGCCGGCACCGGGAACTTCGCGCACCTCACCGGGAACACGAACGTCGTCCAGCCGAACGTGAATGTCAGCTCGCTGCACGTCTCCAACCCGCAGTCGAGCGCCATCGGCGACCTGGTCAACTCCGGGATCCGGAACAACGCGCCGACCGTCTCGCCGAACTTCGCCACGGCGATCGGCGACGGGGCGGGACACGGCTTCCAGGCCCAGCACTTCACCAGTTCGATCGACGAGATCCTGCACTCGGCGGGCGCGACGAACGGCCACCTGGCCTCGGTCACCCCGCCCGCCGTCGACCGCATCAACAGCGCCCTCAACCTCCTGCACGGCGGCCCGTCCGACCTCAAGGTCGGTGCCCCCACCGGCCCGGTCAAGGTCGAGAACCCCGGCCTCGCAGGCACCCAGAACCTCGCCTCCCCACCCGCCACCGCCCACGTCCAGCCCGTCAATCTGCCCCGCACCGAGGTCCCCATCCAGACCTCTCTGATACCGAACGCCCACATCGGTACGCCGGGAGTAGGCAACACGCCTCACGTCAGCACCCCTGGAGTCGGCAACACCCCGGGTGTGGTCGGCACTCCTGGAGTCGGCGGCACAGCCCACGTCGGCACCCCGGGAGTGGGCAACACACCGGGTGCCGTTGGCACTCCGGGAGTGGGCGGCACGGCTCATGTCGGTACGCCGGAGCTTGGCGCGACCGCTCACGTCGGTACGCCGAGCGTCGGCAGCCCTCACGTCGGTACGCCGGGAGTCGGCGGGCCGGGGCACATCACCACCCCGGCACTGGGCGGGCCGGGCCAGCTCGTGACTCCGGGAGGACCCGGTCACATTGGTGCACCGGGTGTGGGCAGCACGCCGGGCAACGTCGGTACGCCGGGCAGTGGCGGGCACTCGTTCTCGCCGGGCAAGTCGGAAATCCCGCTGAGCGGTCTGCCTGATCACCCGGGCGCGGTGATCAAGGTGGAGCGGTTCGAAGGCGGGATGACGCAGTTCAACCTGCACGGTGGTGGGCCGAACGGTCGGCTCGACGTCCTCAGCGGCGGTCACGTGCGGTTCACCGACACCTCCACCGGCGCCACGACTCGCTTCGGCAGCGACGGCATCGTCATCGACCAGGGCATCCGGCTGACCAAGACCGACGGCGTACTGCGGCCGACCGACCAGATCGTGGTCAAGGGCTCCGACGGCACCTTCCACGTCACCGGTCTGGACGGCAAGCTCGTTCCGGACGGGTTGAAGGTGCGCGGGCTCGACACCGGCGGCGTACAGATCCTCGGCAAGGACGGCGCGTCCTGGAACTACAGCGCCACCGGCAAGCTCGAGGGCCAGAACATCACCGCGCACTGGCAGAACGACCTGGCCGCCAAGGCGGGCGTCTTCCACAAGGCCGGTGACACCGACCTCGCGGTCAAGGGCAAGATGCAGGACTTCGGGTCGGTGCAGAACGCCCAGAAGAACCTCGACATCGCGCACGAGAACGTCGAGGTCCACGGCACCCGCGGCGACGGACCGTCCACCGGGCCATCGGTCGGCGAGCAGGTGCACATCGACCTGCACGGCGCGCAGCGCGACTTCGACAACGCCAAGGCGGCGTTCGAGAACAAGCACAACCTCAGCGTCGACGGGCTCAAGCAGCAGCTCGATGACATCACCACCCAGTCGCTGAACGAGCGCCCCCGGCTGCTCGGTGGCGGCCGCACCCAGACCTTCGACGTACCGGGTAACGCAGGCATCAAGTTCGATGTTGCCGACGGCAAGCGAATCACCTTGCACGGTGACCGCGCCGACGACTTCACCTCGGCGGTCAACGGCACGACGCTGAAGATCAGCAAGGAGTCGACCGGCCAGAGCTGGACCTACAACCTCGGCTTCGGCAACCGCGCCAACCAGGTCGGCGAGTCCTTCCCGCTGCACGGCGGCCTGTTCGACGGCAAGCCGGTCGCGCTCGAGGGCAAGCTCGGTCAGTTCGACCGCGGTGCGATGACCTTCGACAGCAAGTCGTTCCCGGTCAAGGTCACCGACGACACGATCACGGTCGGGTCGCCGCAGGGCCCGATGAACTACGACCGCAGCGGCGCCTTCACCGGCCCGGGCGAGAACGCTGCCGGGCACCTGCCCAAGCCGGCCCCGCCGCCGCACCTGCTCGACGACCCAGCCGCACTGGCCCGCTGGAACGCGCAGGTGGACCTGTCCCGCACGCACCTGACGCTGGCTGCCTCGGACTCGAAGCTCTCGGGCCTGATGAAGGACGTCACCGGCGGATCGTTCACCTCCAAGCGCGGGTACGGCGGTTACGTCAACCCGACCGCGCTCGGCGACGGCACCCTGGTCACGAAGGTCAGGACCTTCGACACGATCACCCAGGACCTGCTGCACAAGGGTCCGGCCGACAACATCACCGTCTACCGCGGGGTCTCGATGGACCCGGAGGCGGCGCTCGCGCACAGTTTCGACGAGCGACTGCCGATCTCCACCTCGACCTCGATGAAGTTCCAGGACGAGTGGGCCAAGAACGGCGTGCCGTCGAACCGCGTCGTGTTCGAGATCGACGTACCGGCGAACCACGGCAAGCTCGCGATGTCGTACCCGGACCATTACACGCCGGGCGGCGGCGAGGCCCGGGCGTGGAACCAGGACCAGTCCGAGTTCACGCTGGCGCCGACGACACTGGTGCGGACCGGTGCGCCGGACCGCTTCGTGGGCGAGATGCGGATCATCTCGGTCAAGGCCGAGCAGATCCCGACGTCGAAGCTCGAGTCGCTGATCACCGAGCAGTGGAAGGGCCTGGACTCGGCGACGGCGTTCGACGACTTCGCGAAGTCCTTCAGCCAGCCGAACCTGCGGAACTTCGAGGGGCTCGACGACGCGATCACGCGGACGACGACGAGCACCGACAACATGATGCACACGATCCACGTGCAGCGGCCGGGCTTCAAAGACGAGCTCACCATCACGGTGATGCGCAACGAGCAGGCCGACTCGGTCCGCGTCACGATGGTCACCGACGGCAAGACGGTCTTCAACCAGACCTGGTCCAAGACCGACTTCCGCAACCTGGCCACGGACCTGCGCGGCAACGTGCTCTACAACAACGAGCAGTTCGCCAACCTGGCCAAGCCCGCCGAGTGGAACGTCACGCGCGCCAGCGGCTCGCAGATCTCCGACGCCTGGGACGCCGACAGCCTGGCCCGGACGAATGTGTTCCGCCAGCCGGGCGATGCGGACGCTCTCGTCCTTCAGAAGGCCAACGACTTCACGGCCGTCCAGAAGGCGCAGAACAACCTCGGCAAGGCCCTGGACAACTTCACCATCAACGGCAACCGCATCGAGGGCCCGTCGTCGGGTGCCTCGCTCGGCGACCTGGCCCGCGTCGACCTGCGGAACGCGATGGGCGAGTTCACCACGGCCAAGCAGCTCTTCGAGGCGAAGTACCCCGGCATGAACGTCGAGGGGATCCAGCAGCACCTCGACAACCTGCTGGCCGACTCGCTGCGGGACCGCCCGCGTCTGGTCGCCGGCGGTTCGCAGCCGCGGCCGGTCGAGATCGCGGGCAGTGGCACGTTCTTCAAGGTCGACGACGGCGTCGTCAACTTCACCGGCCTGAACGCCAACGCGTTCACCGGTTCGTTCGAGGGCCGGATCCTGAAGGTCACCGAGACCTCCTTCGACGGCACCGTGACCCGCCAGCTCGAGTTCTCGATCAACCAGCGCACACAGATGCCGATCCTGAACCGGGACGAGCTCACACTCACCGGCGGACCGTTCGCGGGCAAGCGCCTCGGCGCCGAGATCGAGGTCGGCCTGCCCGGCCAGTCACACCTGTACGACGATGCCGGGGGCAACGTCCCGGTCCAGTACCTGTCGGGTGAGTTCCATGTCCCGTCGTCGGCCGGACCGGCGAAGTACACCCGCGACGGCCAGTTCGTGGAGATCGGCGCGACCCGGACCGACCACCTGCCGCCGGTCAACCCGCCGGAGGGTCTGATCGGCGACGACCTGGCCCGCTGGACGGCCCAGGCCGAGATCTCCCGCACGCACCTGACCGCGGCCCGCGACCTCGACGACGTCGGCAACATGATGCAGTCGATCAGCGAAGGCGCCTTCACCTCCAAGCGCGGGTACGGCGGGTACGTCGACTCGGCGTTCCACAACGGGACCCTCGAGGAAGAGGTGCTGCAGTTCAACACCGTTGCCCACTCACTGCTGGTCGACGGCAAGATCGGCAGGACGACGGTGTACCGCGGTGTCGCGATGGACAAGGCCGCGATGCAGGCGGACACGTTCATCGAGCGGCTGCCGGTCTCGACGTCGAGCGAGTGGAAGTTCCAGCCGCAGTGGGCCAAGGACACCGACCTGACCAAGCGGGCCGTGTTCAAGATCGACGTACCGGAGACGCACGGCAAGCTCGCGATGGCGTATCCGGACGACTACGCCCGCGGGGTCGGCGAGGCCGCGCCGAAGAACCAGGGCCAGTTCGAGGTGACGCTGTCGCCGACGATCCTGGAGCGGACCAGCGAGCCGATCTTCGAGCGCGACGGGCTGACCGTCATCCCGGTGCGCGCGAAGCAGATGAACGAGGAGCAGATCAGCCACTACCTCACAGAGCGGTGGAGTGGGCTGGACTCGGGTGAGGCGTTCGACGACTTCGCGAAGGCGTTCGACCAGGCGTCGGTGCAGAAGTTCCCCGGGATGGACGGCGTCACGGCGACCACGAAGACCACCGACAACCTGGTCCACGAGATCACCATCAGCAAGGCCGGGTTCGAGGGCAACGACCTGAAGATCGTCGTCACCCGCGATATCGACGCCGACTCGGTCCGGGTAACCGCGACCGCCGACGGCAAGTCGTCGTTCAACCACAGCTGGAGCCGCGAGGAGTTCGCGAACATCGCGACCGACCTCAAGGCCGGGACGCTGCACGACAACGACCTGTTCGTCTCGATCTCGAAGCCGGGCGCGTGGAGCGGCAAGGGCAAGGGTGCGGAGACCTTCCATCCGCAGTGGGACGCCGACCTGGCCGCGAAGACGAACGTCTTCAAGCGGGCCGGCGACACCGATGCGATGGTCGACGTGCGGATGGAGGACTTCTCCCGGATCCGGCAGTCGCAATACAACCTGAACGAGGCCGATCTCAACGTCAACCTGCACGGTGCGCGCGGCGACGGGCATTCGGCCGACGTCTCCGTCGGCCAGCAGGTCCGGATGGATCTGGACTCCGCCCGGGCCGACTTCGACAGCGGCCGGGCGGCGTTCAAACGCAAGCACGACATGGACTTCGACGACCTCCAGACCGACCTGCAGGGCGCCGTCAAGCGGCCGCGGGGTGAGGGCGCCGGCAAGTTCTTCGACGTACCGGGCGGGAACGTCTCGTTCCAGGTCGAGAACGGTGTGGTCAGCTTCTCGGGTACCCAGGCCGGCGCCTTCCACGGGGCGGTGAACGGCCGCGAGGTCGTGGTCACCCGGGTCGGCGAGGGCGGCGCTCAGCTCGCCGGGGACACCTGGACGTTCCGGCTGGGCTTCGGCGGACGACCGAACCTGATCGGCCGCACCATGACGCTGACCGACGGTCCGCTGGCCGGCGAGGTCATCAACCTGCGCGGTATGGCGGGTCAGTTGGACGGTTCGCTCGACGGCGCTGGGATCTGGCCGCGGAAGCTGTCCGGTGACGACCTGTTCGTCGCAACGCCCGGCGGTCCCTTGCACTACACGCGGGACGGCGACTTCATCGGTCCGGTGCAGACGGCCACCCGCAACCTCGGCCCGGCGACCCCGCCACCGCACCTGGTCAACGATCCGGACGGACTGGCGCGCTGGACCGCGCAGGTCGACTCGTCGCGGACCCACCTCACGGCGGCGATCGACGACAAGGCCGTCGAGAACATGATGAAGGACGTGATGGGCGGCGCCTTCACGTCCAAGCGTGGCTACGAAGGCTTCGTGAAGCCCTCCGCGCTGAACGAGGGCACGCTGGCCGCCAAGGTCAACGACTTCAACAACGTCACCCGGGACCTGCTGTTCAAGGGTCCGGACGGACAGATGACCTTGTACCGCGGGGTGTCGATGGACCCGGAGGCCGCGCAGGCCGGCCAGTTCGTCGACCGGCTGCCGAGCTCCACCTCGAACCACCTCGGGTTCCAGGAGGAGTGGGCCAAGAACGGTGCCGCGAGCAACCGGTTCGTCTTCGAGATCGACGTACCGGCGGGTCACGGCAAGCTGTCGCTGGCCTACCCGAAGGGTTACGAGCCCGGCGAGGGCGCGGCCAAGGCGTGGAACCCCAGCCAGTGGGAGGTCACGCTCGCGCCGACCACGCTGACCCGGACCGGGCCGGACCGGATCCAGGACGGGATGCGGATCATCCCGGTGAAGGCCGAGCAGATCCCGCCGGGCAAGATCGCGGACCTGCTGACCGAGAAGTGGCCCGGCATGAAGCTGGACACGGCGTACGACGACTTCGTCCGCTCGTTCGACCAGGGGTCGGTCAACCGCTGGGAGGGCTTCGAGGACGTCACGGTGACGACCACGAAGAGTGCCGACGGCAACATCACCACGCACACCCTGAACAAGCCCGGGTACGGCGACAAGCTCGACGTACAGATCAGCAAGGACGTCGATGCCGGCACGGTGTCGGTCAAGATCGACGGTGGCGAGACCGCGTTCAGCAAGGGCCCCTGGAAGGGCACCGACCTGATCGACCTGGCCGCGCAGCTGCGTGGAAACGTCTTGCACGACAGCGATCTGTTCATGCGGTTGCCGCAGCCGGGCGCCTGGGCGCAGGACCCGGTCACCGTCAACATGCTGCAGATGCCGCAGATCCAGCAGCACCAGCTCGGTGGTGTCTTCGGCGGCCGCCAGGTCATCCGCCCGCACGGCGGCCAGGCCCACGTCACCGGTCCGAACGCGAACCAGTTCGTCGTCCACGACTTCGGTGCCAACGGCTTCCGCGTGGTCGGTCCGAACGGCCAGACCGGACGGTACGGCGCGAACGGCGTCCACGTCGCGGATGGCGTCGTACTGCAGGATGCACGGGGTGTGCGCTTCACCGAGGGTGCACAGGTCGTCGACATGCACGGCGTACCGATCCCGAACACGCACCTGGACAACCTGGCCGGTGGCGAGTTCCGTGTTGTCGAGGGCAACAACGCACAGCGCTTCGGTGCCGACGGCACCCATCTCGGCGACGGCCTGCGGTTGCAGGACCCGAACGGCTTGCGCTTCACGGAGAATCTCACCGGCGGCGCCCGGCTCGTCGACCAGCAGGGCGTGCCGGTCCCGAACGCCGCGATCCAGCAGTTGAACAACAACGGCGTCCTGGTGATCGAGAGCCGGACCGCGCGCGGCTTCGACGCGAACGGCTTCCACGTCGAGAACCGGATCCAGCTCCAGGGCCAGTTCGGTGACAGCTGGGTCGTCCGGCCGACGGCAGGGCGCCCGCACGTCGCCGGCGCGGACACCGCACTCTTCAACGTCTTGGACACCAATGGCGGCGGCTTCCGCATCATCGGACCGCAGGCCGAGACCCACCTGTACGACGCGGCCGGCGCCCACCTCGGTGGTGGTCGGTCGCTGGCCGACACCGTCTACCCGCGCGGCCAGCTGTTCACGGCCTCCGACGGGGCCGGTGGACTCCGCGTGGTCGACATGCACGGCGTACCGGTCGGGCAGCACCGCGTGGTGGGCCTGCCCAACGGGCACTTCCAGGTCTTCGACGACTCGACCGCGACCACCCGGTGGTTCGGCAACGACGGTGTCGGTCGCGCGCACGGGATCCGGGTCCAGGACCCGGCACATGCGGGCAACACGTTCCTGTACCGGACGCCCGATGGCGGGGCTCGCTTCGTCGACGATGCGGCGGCCGCGCGGCCGGGCACGGTGCACCTGGCGCAGGACGGCACCAACACCTTCCACATCGTCGACGCGAACGGTGTCAGCCGACACTTCGACGGCGCCGGGGGATATCTCGAGCGGCACGTGCCGGTCCTGGATCAGACGACCGGCGTCCAGCGGACCGTCGTCCACGACGTCAACAACACGCTCACCCTGCATGGCCCGAACGGCGACTCTGCGACCGTTCATGGCATCCAAGGCGGCTACCGAGTCGTCGACAACGGACGGTTCGATCAGTTCGACGCCAATGGCGCCTTCAACAGCTTCGGCCGCCAGATCCAGCTTCCCGGCGAGAACGGTTGGCTGCATGTCAACGGCGGGAATTCGCAGTGGCTCGACAACGGGTTCCAGCCGGTGGTCGGTCGCAACGTCACGATCCACGGCACCGAGATCCACGTCGCGCGGACGAACGGGCATGACGTCTTCGACATGCAGGGCGCTCTCGTCCGGGAGGTGACCGACCTGCCGGGGCACAACGCGGCGCTGGGCGGCGGCCGCATCACCCGCGACAACAATGGCGTGGTCACGTGGGCCGACAACGCCGGCGTACAGATGCCGATCCCGCACCGGGCGACCATCGACAACACCGGCAGCATCCGGATCGAGATCACCATGCCGGGCCGGCCGCGCAACGGAGAGTTCCACCAGTTCAACCGGTCCGGTGAGATCACCGAGCAGGGCTTCCGGGTCGTCCGCGACAACCAGGCCACCCAGTTCAAGTACGTCGTGAACCGGACCGACAACACCTGGCAGCGGGTCGCCGACGACGGCACGCCCGGCAACCTCGGCTTCCACCAGGGCAAGGTGGACATCGTCGGCCTGGACAACGGCCGGATCCGCCTGCAGAGCTCGACCGCCAAGGAGGTCGAGGTCTTCGAACGCCGCTGGCTGCCGGGCGACGAGATCCTGGACAGCTTCCGCAAGACCGACACGCTCGGGTTCGGCTCGACCAACCGCCGGACGACGTGGACGACGTACGACGGAGCCGGCAACCTGACCAACTGGGGCAAGCGGCATCACGCCACGGCCGGCAACGCCTGGCAGGACATCGACCACAACTGGCATACGGTCCGCAGCTACCAGCAGGGCCTGCAGAAGTACGACAACCCGATCGCCGATCAGCTCGGCCCGCTGGGCAAGGCCGAGAAGGAGATCACCGGGCACGTCATTGCCCTTCGCAACGGTGGCGCCTGGACCTGGCACCGGTACGACGCGCAGTTCCTGCACGTTGCTCAGGGCAACCGAACCTTCGAGACGATCGGCGAGGGCTGGACCGACACCGTCCGGGTGATGGAGGGCAACGCCGAGGTCAGCCGGATCGCGCAGCAGAAGTTCGGCACCTGGCACGGTCCGGACTCAGCCCGCCAGTACAAGGAGTTCAAGCTCGAGCCGGGTGCCACGCATCCGACCCGGGACGGTTCGTTCGAGCTGCTGTCGCCGCAGGTCAAGGCGATCGGCAAGGGTGAGCTGCTGCCTGACGGCACCTTGCTGGCCGCAGTTCGGCAGGGCGACCAGCGGCCGCCGGTCTGGGTCCGGAGGACGCTCCTGGATAACCCGCCGACGGTCGGCAGCGTCGCGCACATCGCCAACGACAACCGCTTCCAGATCTTCCGCTGGAACACCAGCGGCGGCCCGGGCGCGGCCGAGCACGGCATCCGGTACGTTGGTGTCGACGAGGCCTTCGTGGACGTCGACATGGCCGGTGCCTTCGTCCGCTCGAAGGGCAAGCTGCATGACGGCACCGAGCTCAAGGTCGGCGACCACGCGACTGCTCCGACCACGCCGTACCCGCATCCGAACCCGCGGCCGGGCGCACACGCCGACACGCCGTGGACCGCCGGTGACGTCAACGGGTGGCGGGTCCACAACGGCAACGACTGGCAGGACTTCGCCGAGGTCGACGGTCAGGGCTGGCGGATGTTCCGCGAGAGCCAGCCGGGTGGTGTCGTCCGCGAGTACCCGGACCCGATGGACACTCACATCTGGGTCAACCGGGACGCGCACGGCAACGTCGTCGGGATGTCGCACCGGGTCCCCGACCCGGCCAACGTCGGCCAGCACAAGTACGTCGTTGCCACCGGCAACGCGGACTCGTCGAGCTGGCGCTGGCACGAGCTGAACCAGAACGGCGTCCAGGTCGCCGGTCGGGGTGGCGATCGCTTCCACTTCAAGGGTTCGCGCGACGAGAGCATCAGCTACGACAACTCGTTCCGTGATTTCGATGCCGCTGGCAACCTTGTCCGCGACCGCCGGATGCTTGACGAGCGCCGGTTCATCGAGTCGTGGGAGGACGGCGGCCAGTGGGTGGCGCGCGAGTTTGACAAGACCGGTGTCGAGGTCGTCGGGTCGACGCAGCTGAACCGCCAGTGGCGGCAGGCCGATGGGACCTGGGGCAACAACTGGACCGCCGGCACGACCCACTTCCGCGACAGCATTCCGGCGACGCCGACCACTCCGGCGCAGCTGCTGCGGGAGACGCCGACGCACATCGGCGACGGCCGTCCGACCCGCGTCCGCGAGTACACACTGGATGCCAACGGGCACACGGATCGCGGCCAGTGGAAGGAGTTCGACTTCGACAAGGTCGTCCGCGAGCGGGCGGCGTCGGGGAACAACTTCCTGGAGACCGACAAGGTCCATGGTCAGTGGAAGCTGTACGACAACACCGGCCGGGTGATCGGCGAGCGGTCCGACAACGGTCTGGTCTTCGAGTTCCGTGACGGCCAGCTGCGGCTCACCGGTAACGAGTTCGACTTCCGCGGCCAGCTGACTGAGTTCCGTGGCTGGAACACCCGGGTCGGCGATGTCCAGCGGCAGCCGTGGCTGATGCAGTCCGACTGGACGCTGGCCAACAAGACGCTGCTGCCGGATGGGAGCGCCGTACTGCGGGAGGCCAACTACGCGCCGTTCTCGCGGCTGCTCACCCAGAAGCTCGCGATCACGATGACGTTCGACTTCCTGCTCGACTACGCGGCCTCCCTGATGATCGCGGGCATCGTCGCCGAGGCGCAGAACAAGCCGTTCACCGGCAACGACGCGCTGAAGGCCCTGATGAACGCGGCGGTCGGTACGGCGATCAAGGGTGTCGCCGGAGCGGCGCTGACCGACACCAAGATGTTCGGCAGCTTCTTCCGGAACATGAAGCAGAACATGACCAACCTCGACGGCGGCAAGCTGATCACGAACCGGCCGATGAACCACACCTCCACCTGGGGTGCGGAGTGGGCCGCGAACACCGGCGCGGTGAAGTGGCGCGCGGGTGTCTTCGACTACAGCTTCGGCATGATGCTGCTGCCGTTCACCGCGTTCGTGAACGGCGCGATGAACGCCGCGATCTTCGGCGTACCGGGCTCGGACGGCAAGAGCCACAAGGTGTACGGCTGGCAGGCCGTGGCCGAGGGTGGCATCACGGCGGTGGCCAGCCTGGTGTCGGCGAACAGCATCGGGCTGCTCCGGACCGGCATCGGTCAGTACTCGATCGGCCGCTACATCCAGAAGGGTGGCATCGGCGAGATGGTCCTGAACATGCCGCTGCGGCTGTGGGAGAAGGGCATGGGCTCGCTGCTGACGCCCGAGATCCGCGGCCGGATCGATCCGCCGTGGTCGCACATCCCGACGCAGCCGCCGCCTCCGCCGCCGGCCCCGCAGCCTACGATGACTCCGGGCGGTGTCATTCTGCCGCCTGGCGTCACCCCCGTACCTACCGTCCCCGGCCCTCAAGGAACACCGTGACGACTCGCTATGTGGGCCCGAAGGGGCGTGGCAGCTTCCGTCGGATCGGCGACGCCCTGCGGGCCGCCGGGCCTGGTGACGTGATCGTCGTGGCCGGTGGCGAGTACGCCGAACAGCTCCGGCTGGACCGCTCGGTCGCGATCGTGGCCGAGCCGGGAGGCGGCCAGGTGACAGTGACCGGCGTACCGGGTGGTGAGCCGACGGTCGTTGCCGAGGGCCTCGAATGCACCGTGCGCGGGTTGACGATCAAGGCACCGGCCGACGATGGCGCTCCGGCGATCGGGGTGGCCGGTGGTGCCGGGCTGATGATCGAGGACTGCACGATCAGCGGTGGCCGGGTGCATGCCCGAGGCAACGAAAACACCGGGCAGGGTTCCGACCTCGCCGGGTACGGCGTGACCACGTTGATGGTGCGTGGTTCCCGGCTGGAGCAGGGACGGCTGGCCGCGATCCACTTGTCCGGACGGGTTCAGGCCAAGATCGAGGACTCCGTGATCGACACGGTCGACGGGATCGGCGTCGTACTGTCCGGTCCGGCGTTTCTGGATGCGTCGCGGCTGCGGCTGAACCAGACCTCGGGATACGGGTTCCGGTTGCGTGGGACGAGCCGGCTGGTGTCGACCGACGGGACGATCAAGCAGACCGGGATGGCCGGCGTACTGCTGGAGGACGGGTCGACGGCGACGCTGAACGACATCCGCATCGACAAGGCTGGTGGGCCTGGTGTGCATGCGACCGGGTCGGCGCGCAGCGAGCTGACCGACTGCCGGGTTCGCGATGCGCGGGCCAGCGGGCTGGTCGCTCAGGACAGTGCCGAGCTGATCGCGTCGGACTGTGCGATCACCGATGCGGGCGCAAACGGCTTGCTGGTCTCGGATTCCGCGACGGCGACGGTGACCGCGACCAGGTTCGACCGACCGGCGTACAGCGCAGTGCACTTGACCGGTACGGCGAACGTGAAGCTGACCGACTGTCAGGTCCGCGAAGGCGTTGAGCACGGCATCCACGTGACCGCGTCGGCGCGGGTCGAACTCATCCGGTGCGGGATCCAGGATGTCGGGCTGACCGGACTGTCGGCCGTGGACGCCGGGTACGCCGATGCTGAGGACTGCCGGATTGTCGGTGGCGGGACGGGCATTCGGCTCGAGTCGACCACAGCCATGAGCGTGCGGACCTCCTCGGTGACCGGGACCGTGGGCACCGGCGTTGAGTTGGCCGGGGCGGGGCTGGCGTCGCTGGATGCGGTGCGCGTCACCGGGACCAAGGCGGCGGGCATCGTGGTCGGCACGGGTGCGGCGGCGACGATCGACGCGAGCACGATCGAGAACTGTGCCGGATCGGGTCTGGTGATCTGGTCGGAGGCGACTCCGACGGTGACCGGGCTGCGAGTGAGCACGGTGGCCAAGAACGGGATCTACGTGGCCGAGAAGGCCGGTGGGACCTACACGGACTGCGATGTGACCGGGACGAAGTACCCGGCTCTGCATCTGGCGAAGACGGCGACTCCGACGTTCAAGCACCTGCGCATCCGGGACTGTTCGGAGGCGATCGGTCAGGAGGACGGCGCCGTACCGGTGTTTGAGGACTGCACCATCGACGGCGTCGCGATGGTGCGCGAGAAGCCTGTCGCGGCCGCGGCGGGGGCAGCGTCGACTCCTGAGGTGCACGTGCCGGGGGCGCTCGACGAGAGCATGCCGCCGGACGACGAGACGCTCGAGGACGTGCTGGCCGAGCTCGAGGAGCAGGTCGGGCTGGACCGGGTGAAGCGTGACGTCCAGTCGATGGTGAAGCTGATGCAGACGGTCCGGATGCGCGAGGAGGCCGGTCTGCCGGCGCCGCCGCTCAGTCGGCACCTCGTCTTCGCCGGCAACCCGGGTACCGGTAAGACGACGGTCGCACGGCTGTACGGGCGGATCCTGAAGGCGCTCGGTCTGCTCCGCAAGGGTCACCTGGTCGAGGTCGACCGGACCGCGCTCGTCGGCGAGTACGTCGGTCATACCGGTCCGAAGACACAGGCCGCGGTCACGCAGGCTCTGGGTGGCGTGCTGTTCATCGACGAGGCCTACTCGCTGGCGCCGGTCGGGATCGGCAACGACTTCGGTGCCGAGGCGATCGCCACACTGGTGAAGCTGATGGAGGACCACCGCAACGACCTGGTCGTGATCGTGGCCGGGTACGTCAACGACATGTCCCGCTTCATCGGCTCGAACCCGGGGCTCTCCTCGCGATTCACGCGGACGCTGCAGTTCGAGGACTACACCGCGGCCGAGCTGGTCGGGATCGTCGAGCATCAGGCGCGCGGTCACCAGTACGAGCTGACGGTCGACGCCCGGACGGCGTTGAGCACCCTGTTCGAGCAGCTGCCGCGCGGCGAGGGCTTCGGTAACGGGCGGTCGGCGCGGCAGATCTTCCAGGCGATGACCGAGCGGCAGGCGCACCGGATGTCGGAGCTCAAGACGCCGACCTCGGCGCAGCTGGTCTCGCTGGAGGTTCCTGATCTCCCGGAGACTTTCTAACATCTGTTCGTGAGTAGTTCACGGAAGTTATCGTTCGGTATGGACAATATTTCCCGCCGTGGACTGCTCACGGGTGCCGCCGGTCTGCTGGCCGCCGGCTCCCTGGGCGTTTCCACCGCCTCCGCCCGGAGCCTTGACCTGCCCGCCTCCAAGCGCTTCAAGATGAGCGCGACGACCAACGAGTTCTTCCGCAGCAAGCCGTTGTGGGGACCGACGGTGATGCAGTCGTTCGCCTTCGACACCCCGAACAACCGGCTGTTCACCGGCCAGCTGCGATCCGGTACGCCCGCGAACAGCGGTGATCTGACGCTCAGCCAGCTGAACTTCTCCGGCACCGTGCTCGGCCACATGTACCTGAGCGGCTTCGGCCACGCGGTATCGATCGGCGCCGAGGCGTCCGGTACGACGTCGTACATCTGGACCGAGACCGACGTGGACACCGCGAACGGGCGCGGCCGGCAGATCACGCGGTTCCCGTGGAAGGACGGGCAGACGCTGACGCCGGCCTCGGTGACCAAGTGGAAGCCGGTGTCGGGCGGGACCGTCTACACGCCCGCAGTCGACCAGCGGTTCAATCAGTTGGGGGTGCGCCACTCACTGTCGGACGGCATGCACATCAACGTGTACTCGTTGGCCGCCGCACGTACTGGCGACTTCTCCAAGGTGCTGGCGACCTTCAAGCAGCCGGCGCTGACCCCTGGCGTCGACTTCCAGGGCTGGGCCCTGTACGGCGCCTATGCGTACTTCTGGGAGGGGGAGGCGTACCCGGGAGAGCCGGACGAGACCAAGGCGAACTCGAAGCTCTGGTGCTACGACATCAACGCCGGTCAGCTGGTCGACTCGTTCCTGACCCTGGCCGGGAAGAGCCTCACCTACCGCGAGGCCGAAGGTATGGCCGTCTACGGCTCCACCGACGGCACCGCACGCCTCTACTTCGGCTTCGCCTCCGGCGTAGCCGGCGACCGCCGGGCCAACCTCTTCTACCGCAACACTCTCGTCTGATCGCCAGCGTCCGAAAACACGCCGACCACGTATGCGGTTCCTTCGGACGCTAGCTGGGGGACGTGGATAGCGTCCGAAAGATCGCCGACCACGTCAGCGCGTCTTTCGGACGTTATTGGGCGACGCCGTACAGGCGGTCACCGGCGTCGCCCAGGCCGGGGACGATGTAGCCCTTCTCGTTGAGGTGGGAGTCCATCGCGGCGACGACCAGGTTGCAGGGGATGTTGAGGTGGGTGAGCTCGCGCTCGATGCGCTCGACGCCCTCGGGGGCCGCGAGCAGGCAGATGGCGGTGATGTGGTCGGCGCCGCGGTCGACCAGGAACTGGATCGCCGCGGCCAGCGTGCCGCCGGTGGCGAGCATCGGGTCCAGGACGTAGCACTGGCGACCGGACAGGTCTTCCGGGAGGCGCTCGGCGTACGTCGAGGCGTCCAGGGTCTCCTCGTTGCGGATCATGCCGAGGAAACCGACCTCGGCGGTCGGCAGCAGCCGCGTCATCCCCTCGAGCATGCCCAGGCCGGCCCGCAGGATCGGTACGACGAGCGGCTTCGGCGAGGTCAGCTTCACGCCGTCGGCCTCGGCGACCGGGGTCTGCACGGTGGTCGGGCCGGTGCGCACGTCGCGGGTCGCCTCGTAGGCGAGCAGCGTCACGAGCTCCTCGGTCAGCCGCCGGAACGTGGGCGAGTCCGTGGCCTCGTCCCGCAGCGTGGTGAGCTTGTGGGCGACGAGCGGGTGGTCCACGACGAGGATCTGCATAACCCGGAACGCTACCGTCGGCGATTCCTCCCGCGAAACTTCTCGGCCCCGTAGCATCGGAAGTGCATTGGTTTGTGCCCTGCCTTCGCCCCAGGGGAGTGCCGATGACTGCTGAGAACGTGCCCGACCAGCCCCGGCCCCGGTTGGTGGTGCCGCGCCGCGATCTGGACCGGCTGCACCGGCGGGCCGAGTTCCTGCGTGAACTCGAGGAGGCGAAGGCGCTGCGGGACCGGATCGCCCCGCGCCGCGCCCGGGTTCGCCGGCTCCGCGAGGCGATGCGGAGAGCGACGTACCACCACTGAGTATCGCCGCCGAAACGTAATCGTGATGGCCTGGTCGTCCGGGTGTTCCGGGACTCTGTCACCATGACCCTGTGTCCGATGCCACAGTGGGACCGCTCGTGACCGACCTCGACTTCGCCGTCGCGGCTTACACCGAGGACGAGGTCTGGACCGTCACCCCGTTGGTACTGCGCGGGGAACCCGACCTGGCCGCGGTGGTGTCCGGGCTGCGCCGGTACCCCGGTGAGGCCGGCGTACTGGGGATGATCTCGGTCGACGAGGACTTCTTCATCCTGATCCGGCTGGACGGAGGCCGGGCGCGGTTCCTGATCTCCGACGTGACCGCGGCGACCGAGTGGCCGCTGGCCAAGCAGGTCGTCGACGAGCTGGACATCCCGCTGGCCGATGACGACGACGAGCAGGTCCCGGCCGGCGACCTGACGATCGTCGCGGACCTCGGGATGAGCGCGATGGATCTCGGGGCGCTGTGCGACGACGTCGACCTGCTGCCCGAGGAGATGCTCGAGGAAGTCGCCGACGTGCTCGGGTTCGGCAACGAGTTCCACGAGGCGATCGAAGCTCTTGGTTAGCCCGGCACTGCAGCGCGAGTGGTCCCGGCTGATGGCGGTCGCCCTGGACGAGGCCGAGCTCGCGCTGCCCGACGTACCGATCGGTGCGATCGTGGTCGACCCGGACGGCGTCGTGATCGGCCGCGGGCACAACGAGCGCGAGACGACCGGCGACCCGACCGCACACGCCGAGGTCCTGGCGCTGCGCGCGGCCGCCCGGCATGTGGGCGAATGGCGGTTGACCGGCTGCACGCTGGTGGTCACGCTCGAGCCGTGCACGATGTGCGCGGGGGCGATCGTGCTGTCCCGGATCGAGCGGCTCATCTTCGCCGCGTACGACGAGAAGGCGGGTGCCGTCGGCTCGTTGTGGGACGTCGTACGGGATCGTCGGCTGAACCATCGGCCCGAGGTGTTCGGGGGCGTGATGGCCGATGAGGCCGGTGCGCGGCTGCGCGATTTCTTTTCCGGGCACAGGTCTTGATAGCCTCTGCGGCGGTGGCGTGTCCGAGCGGCCGAAGGAGCGCGCCTCGAAAGCGCGTGACGGGTACCCCCCGTCCGAGGGTTCAAATCCCTCCGCCACCGCCAACCACTCTCCGGAGTGGACGAAGGACCGAAGACCCTGGCGCCGTGTGATGCGTCAGGGCCTTCGTATCTCGGGACCTGATTGAGCGAGAGGCCCCAACATCGTGAACGTGGCAGAGCTCGACCAGATCCTGTTGGCCGGAGCCGTGGTGCTACTGGTCGCGGTGGTGGCTGTCCGGCTCTCCGGCCGGCTGGGTCTGCCGTCGCTGCTCATCTACCTCGGGATGGGCCTGCTGCTCGGCGAGTCCGGGCCGGGGCACATTCATTTCGAGGACGCGCAGATCGCGCATGCGCTCGGGTTCGCGGCGCTGGTGATCATCCTCACCGAGGGCGGTCTGACCACCCGCTGGAACGAAGTCCGGCCGGTGATGCCGCTCGGGCTCGTGCTGGCCACGGTCGGCGTGGCGATCAGCGTCGGGGTCGTGGCCTGCATCGCGCACTTCATCCTCGGGCTGGACTGGCAGATCGCCGTACTGATCGGGGCGGTGACGTCGCCGACCGATGCGGCCGCTGTCTTCTCGGTACTGCGTCGTGTGCCGATCAGACCGCGGTTGCGGGGTGCACTGGAGGCGGAGTCCGGTCTGAACGACGCTCCGACCGTCCTGCTCGTGACTCTGGTCAGCACGGGTGCCACGAGTGAGCACGGCTGGCCGTACTTCGCCGGGCTGGTGCTCTACGAGTTGGTGGTCGGCGCGCTGTTCGGGTTCGTGATCGGCTGGATCAGCGTCGGTCTGATCCGCCGGGTCGCTCTTGGCTCGGCCGGTCTGTACCCGCTCGCGGTGGTTTCGCTCGCGATCATCTCGTACGCCGGAGGCACCGTCCTGCTCCACGTCTCGGGGTTCGCCGCCGTCTACGTGACCTCACTCGTCCTCGGGAGGGCCGAGCTCCCACACCGGATGGCGACCCGCTCGTTCGTCGACGGGCTGGCGTGGCTGGCGCAGATCGGCCTGTTCGTGATGCTCGGTCTGCTCGCCTCACCCGGCCGGATCAGCCTGAACGACGTACTGATCGCGCTCGTGATCGGGATCGCCGTGACGATCGTCGGGCGGCTGCTCGCGGTCGTCGTGTCGGCGACGCCGTTCAAGCTGCCCTGGCAGGAACAGGCGTTCATCTCCTGGGCGGGGCTGCGGGGCGCCGTACCGATCGTCCTGGCCACCATCCCGCTCGCCGAACAGGTCCCTCAGGCCACCAGGATCTTCGACATCGTCTTCGTCCTGGTCCTGCTCTTCACGCTGCTCCAAGGCCCGTCCCTGCCCTGGCTCGCCCGCAAACTCGGCGTCCTCGACGAGAACGCGGCCATCGAGGTCGAGATCGACGTCGCCCCACTGGAATCCCTCGGTGCCGACATGCTGCAGGTCCACGTCCCCAGCGAATCCCGCCTCGCCGGCGTCGAGGTCGGCGAACTCCGCCTCCCCGCCGGCGTCTCCGTCTCCCTGATCATCCGCGACGACAAAACCTTCGTCCCCGAACGCCGTACCGTCCTCCGCGCCCGCGACTCCCTCCTCGTCGTCACCCCCAGCCCCCTCCGCGACCAGACCGCCCGCCGCCTCCGCGCCATCTCCCGAGCCGGCCGCCTGGCCGGCTGGTTCGGCGAACGAGGCCGCGAAAACCACTGAGCCCGGCACTGGCTTCGCTCGCCACCCAGGGTGGCTTCGGTCGGCGAGCGTGATGGACCCGGGGTGAGGCGGGTCGCGATCAGTTGGGGTTCTGGCCCTTGGGGATGGGTTGGGGGGTGTAGATGGTGGGGAGGCAGACTTCGCTGCCGGCGGGGACGGCTACGGAGGCCAGGCCCTTGGCGTTGAGCTTGGTGTATTTGGTGCCGACGACGAGGTCGACGGTGTGGCTGTCGCGGCCGTCGGCGACGGGGACGGGCTTCTGGGCGGTCTGGCCGGCGACGAGTTGGAGCTCGGGGGAGTCGGCGGCGAAGCCGCGGACCTCGAGGACGTCGACCTTGTTGCCGTTGGGCTCGTTGGCGACCTTGGCCACGTTGAAGCCGCGCTTGCGCAGGACCTCGGCGACGGCTGCGGCCGTGCCGGCCTTGGCGCCGCCGTTGTAGACGTTGACCGAGACCTGCTTGGGCACCAGGCGGTTGTTCGGCAGCTGCTGCTCGACACAGGTCGGGCCGGCGCTGCTGTTGATCAGCGAGTTCCAGCCCCACCAGCCGCCGCCGACCAGGATCATCAGCAGGACGACCATGGTGATCGGGGTGCGCCAGTGGATCCGCAGCTGCGGACGGGGCTGTGGGTAGAGGGCGGTCATCGTGATCAGTCCACGACCAGGACCCGGGCGTGCAGAACCAGCCGCTGCTGCAGTGCCGCTCGCAGCGCGCGGTGCAAACCGTCCTCGAGGAACATCTCACCCCTCCATTCGACGACGTGGGCGAACAGGTCGCCGTAGAACGTCGAGTCCTCGTCGAGCAGTGCATTGAGGTCGAGCGTGCCCTTGGTCGTCACCAACTGATCCAGCCGCACCTGCCGTGGTGGCAGCGACGACCAGTCCTTCGGCTTGAGCCCGTGCTCCGGGTACGGCCTTTCCTCCCCGACACGCTTGAAGATCACCCCCCGGAGTCTAGCGGTGTCAGAGGTCTCGTGAGAGGTCATAAACCTCACCGGAACAGTCCGGAACCAAGACTCAACCTTTTGGATGAGAAACACGTCATACCCAGGTTGTAGATCTTCAGGTAATAGGCTGCCCACCGGGCGCGGGTGCGCCTTCCGTCTACCGGGGAAAGGCACGCTGACATGGCCGAGACAGGCGACGTCGTGGAGACCGTCAAGCAGGGGTACGCGTTCGAGGGGGCGGCGATCGAGCTCGGCGCGCTGCTGGTGGACGGCGAGCCGAAACCGGAGGCGGCGGTCCGGATCCCGTTGTCGATGGTGAACCGGCACGGTCTGGTGGCCGGGGCGACCGGTACCGGTAAGACGAAGACGCTGCAGTTGATGGCCGAGCAGCTGTCCGCGGCCGGGGTCGCGGTGTTCGCCGCGGACATCAAGGGCGACCTTTCCGGGATCTCGCAGCCGGGTGAGAGCAGCGACAAGCTGCTGGCCCGGACCAAGACGATCGGTCAGGAGTGGACCGCGACCGGCTTCCCGACCGAGTTCTACGCGCTCGGCGGCCAGGGCACCGGGATCCCGATCCGGGCCACGGTGACGTCGTTCGGGCCGGTGCTGCTGTCGAAGGTGCTCGGGCTGAACGACGTCCAGGAGTCGTCACTCGGGCTGATCTTCCACTACGCCGACAAGCAGGGGCTGACGCTGCTCGACCTGAAGGACCTGCGCGCGGTCATCACGCACCTGGCCAGCGACGAGGGCAAGGCCGACCTGAAGGACCTCGGCGGGCTGTCCGCGGCGACCGCGGGTGTGATCCTGCGGGCGCTGATCGGGTTCGCCGACCAGGGCGCCGAGGCGTTCTTCGGGGAGCCGGAGTTCGACACCGCCGACCTGCTGGCGCAGCGCGACGGCAAGGGCCTGATCTCGCTCCTCGAGCTGCCGAACCTGCAGGACCGGCCGGCCCTGTTCTCCACCTTCCTGATGTGGTTGCTGGCCGACCTGTTCCACGACCTGCCCGAGGTCGGCGACGCGGACAAGCCGAAGCTGGTCTTCTTCTTCGACGAGGCGCACCTGCTGTTCAACGACGCATCGAAGGCGTTCCTGGACTCGATCGCGCAGACCGTCCGGCTGATCCGGTCGAAGGGTGTCGGCGTCTTCTTCGTGACCCAGACCCCGAAGGACGTGCCGGACGACGTCCTCGCCCAGCTCGGTTCGCGGGTCCAGCACCAGCTGCGGGCGCACACCCCGAACGACGCCAAGGCGCTGAAGGCGACCGTGTCGACCTTCCCGAACTCGTCGTACGACCTCGGTGAGGTGCTGACCCAGCTCGGGATCGGCGAGGCGATCGTGACCGTGATGAACGAGAAGGGCGCGCCGACCCCGGTCGCCTGGACCCGGCTGCGGGCGCCGCTGTCGCTGATGGCACCGGCCGCCGCGGACCAGATGACCGCCGCGGTGCAGGGTTCGCCGAACAACGCCAAGTACTCGCAGGTGCTCGACCGGGAGTCGGCGTACGAGATCCTCGCCAAGAAGGTGCAGGCCGGGGCCGAGCAGGCCCAGGCCGAGGAGCAGGCCAAGCAGCAGCAACAGCAGGAGCAGCCCACCTCGCACGGCCGGGCGCCGAAGCCGGAGAAGTCGATGGTCGAGCAGGTCATCGGTTCGTCGGCGTTCAAGCAGTTCGCGCGGACCGCGGGCCGGGAGATCGTCCGCGGCCTGTTCGGTGCCGCTCGTCGCCGCAAGTAATCACTCCAGGGCTAGGAGCCGGGTCCGCTGAGCGGACCCGGCCGCCGATCCTCCGGCCCTGGACCCGCTGGTCCGGAAACCTTTTCGAGACCAAGCGGTCCGCCAAAAACCGAACGATATAAAGGTTTTTGCCGTTTGATGATTGATCAAACGACTGAATCCGACGGGATTGAGTTTCGTTTCCACATTGTCACCGGAGCCGCTCCGTCGCGGATTGGGACCAGACGCCTACTCGTCGTACCGTGGGGGTAATGGTTGCGCAGAGTAGGCGATCGGTACGGAAATGGGCGCTCTGGACCCTGACGGTCCCGGCGTTCCTGATCGTCGTGCTCGTCGACTTCGCAGCCCTCGGGTACGGCGTCCAGTCGTTCACCGACTTACCGAGCTGGCACGGGATCGACCTGGTGGCCGCGCTGACCGTCTCGGCCCTGATCGCGGTCGAGGGCGCTCGCCGGGTGGAGAACCGGCGCCGCCGTGGCGGTGCGCTGCACAAGGACCTCGCCCCGGCCTGGATGATCGCGGCCGCGATCATCCTGCATCCGGCGCTGGCGATCCTGGTCGTCGTGCTGCTGCGGATCTGGTGGCGGATCCGGGCCGGCAAGTGCATCCCGTACCGGTGGGCCTTCTCGACGTCGGTGCACGTGCTCGCCGTCGGCGCCGCGCACGCCGCCTTCGGCTTCGCGCGCGACCTGTTCGGCGGGAGCGAGCTCGCGCTGGTGGCCTCGATGGCAGCCGCCGCGGTCACCTTCGTCGCGACCGACGCGGTGCTGTGCGGCCTGGCCATCTCCCTGATCATCCCGGGCAGCAGCCGCCAGGAGGCGGTCGGCGGGATCGACGACCTGTGTATCGACGCGACGGCCGCGATGTTCGGCTGTCTGCTCGCCGGGGCGTGCCTGATCAGCCCGTGGTTCGCGTTCGTGGCGATCCCGATCACGCTGACCGCGCAGCGCGCGCTGCTGCTCGGCCAGCTGGAGTCCGAGGCACAGACCGATCCGAAGACCAGTCTGACCCGGGTCGACTTCTGGCGCCGGCAGACCGAGGAGATGCTGCGCCGGACGCGGACCCAGCGCGAGCAGATGGCCGTGCTGCTGATCGACATCGACCACTTCAAGCAGGTCAACGACCGGCACGGGCACCTGGTCGGCGACGAGGCGCTGCGTGCGGTCGCGACGATCCTGCGCAGTGCGATCCGGGCCAAGGACGTGATCGGCCGGTTCGGCGGCGAGGAGTTCGTGATCGCGCTGCCCGACACCGGGATCGACGAGGCCACGGTGACGGCCGACCGGCTGCGCAACGCGGTCGCCGGCAGTCCGCTGGCCGCGATGTGCGCCGGGGTTCTCGACTGCCCGGACCTGGATCCGGACACCTTCCACCTGACTGTGTCGATCGGCGTCTCGGTCTACCCGGCCGACGGGATCACGGTCGACGACCTGTTGCTTCGCGCCGACCGCGCCATGTACGCGGCCAAGGCAGCCGGCCGCAACCGGGTCCGCGTGGCCGGCGATCTGTCGGCGTTCACCGCGCCGCCCGCCCGCCCGGTCACCAGCGGCGCCGCGGCTCCCACCGATCTTTCTTGATCCTCCGCAGAACCTTTCGCGGGGCCACCGCGTCCTCAGGAGTGACCACTGTGGACGGAGAACGAATGAGTCGTGACGACGACTTCACGGCGTTTGTGCTGGCCAGGTCCGGTCGGTTGGTGCACTTCGCCCGGATGCTGTGCGGCGACGCCGGCCTGGCCGAGGATCTGGTGCAGGGTGCGCTGGAGAAGGCCTACCTGCGCTGGGACCGGATCGAGATGGCCGATCCGTTCGCGTATGTGCGGCAGTCGGTGGTCAACCAGCATCTTTCCTGGGTACGGCGTCGCCCGTGGCGCGAGCGTCCGAGCGGAGCCGCGGCCGAGCTGGACCTGCTGACCCTCGACACTCCCGTCGCCGACCAGGCCGGGGCGGTCGACCGCCGGGTGACGGTCGGGGCCGCGCTGGCGACCCTGAGCCGACGGGAGCGGGCGATCGTCGTACTGCGGTATGTCGAAGACCTGACTGAGCGGGAGACCGCCGCCGTGCTCGGGATCGCGCTCGGCACCGTGAAGAGCGCCAACGCCCGGGCCCTGGACAAGCTGCGCGCCGCGCCGGAACTGAGTGAGGTGACGCGATGAACACCGAGGACGAGCTGCGCACTGCGCTGGCCCCGGACGGCAGCATCGAACCGCTGGACCCGACGCGAGTGATCGCCGGAGCACGGCGGCGCCGCAAGGTCCGCGGCCTGGCTGCTGGGGCCGCTTCCGTGGCGGTGGTAGCCGTGGCTGCGGCGGGGTTCGTGCTCGGTCAGGGCACTGGCGAGGCGCCGCAACCCGCGGGACCGGGGCCGGTGGTCACGCCCACCCCGAAGCCGTCGCCGACTCCGAGTGAGCTGCCGAGCAGGGCGACACCAACCGTCAAGCAGACGGGGCCGACGCCGCCGGGGGTGGCGACGCCGAGCCGGAAACCGAGCGACTCCACCGGTACGCCGCCGTCGAGTCCGCAGACCCCGCCCGCCAACACGCCGAGTAAGGCGCCCGACGTGCCGACTCCTAGCTGAGCAGAACCTTTTCGCCACCAGGCCGCGTCCTTCAGTCCGACCGAACGACGAATTGGTGGCGGAGGGCAACAAATGGATGAAGTAGGCCGGAAGCGGCGGACGACCCGGATCGTGCTCGGCGGCATCGGGGCCGCCGCGGTTGTGCTGGTCGCCGTAGGCGGTACAGCGATGGCGCGCAGCGGCGGTGCGGACGGTGGCCCCACGCCGGTGCCGACCGTGACGCCCAGCCAGAAGCCGAGTGATGCGCCGAGGCCGCCGACGGCGATGCCCAGCCAGAAGCCGAGTGATGCCTCAAGGCCGCCGACGGCAACACCGAGCCAGAAGCCCAGTGATGCGCCGAGGCCGCCGACGGCAACACCGAGCCAGAAGCCCAGCGATGAGCCGACGGCGACGCCGAGCAGGGTTCCGAGCAATCCGCCGAGGCCGCCGGTAGCGACGCCGAGCCAGAAGCCGAGTGACGCCCCTAGGCCGCCGGCGGCGACGCCGAGCAAGAGGCCGGGGAAGTAGCGCAGGAATCGATGAGGGGCCGTACGCAACGTACGGCCCCTAGCCCTGTCGGTCGTTCAGCAGGCGCCGAAGGTGCCGGCCGAGACCCACGCCTTGGCGACGTACATGCCGGGGTGGACGCGGAGCCAGACGTTGCTGGTGCCCTGCGAACCGGAGACGCTCTGGCCGGTGGTCTGGCACTCGACCGTGACCTGCGCCGACTTGCCGGCCATGCCGACGACCGCTCCCGTGGAGCTCGCCGTACTGCGGAGGTTCAGGTAGCCGGACGTGATCGAGACCGTGCCGCGGCCGCCGTCACCGGTCCACAGGTAGGTGACGTCGACGAATCCGTTGTTGGACATCCCGAGGGCGTCCCAGAAGACGCCGTCGGCGAGGTCGATGCCGGCCGGGTTCGCGACCGTACGGCCGGAGCCGTCCTTCCCGCCGTTGTAGCCATCCTGGTACGCCGCCTGCGCCTCGGGCTTGCCTTGCGGCAGGTCCTTGAAGGTCTCGCGGGTGGCGCTCGGGTTCCAGTAGTCGTCCTTGATGTTCCACGGGCCGACGTCCCACACCGGCTCGAAGGCGCAGCGCGACGCCGTACAGACCTTCACTGAGTAGGTGCCGGAGCCGTTGCTCGCCAGGCCGCGGCGAGAAGGCAGGGCGACGAAGTGGTCGCGACTGACGATCACGTGCCCGTTGGCCGTCGTACCGCCGACCAGGCCTTCGCGGGTGGCGAAGACGTGGGACTTGAGCGGTGCTGCCTGCACAGTCATCCGGCCGGGGGCCACCTGGTCTGTCGGCTGCACGCTGACGTCGGTGATCGATGGCCTGGCACCGCTGAAGATGACCCGCAGCTGCACCTGGTCACTTGCTCCAGGCAACTTGGTCGGTTGACCGGCGGTGGCCGGGGTCCACTCCGACCAGCGGTTGCCGACCCAGGCTCGTACGTCGACATCGGCCGGCGTACTGAGGTGGTAGCCGGCAACGACCGCCGAGGTTGGTGCGGTGAAGTGGATCGGCGCCAGTTCGGTGAGGCCGTCGTACGGGGCAGCGGCCGGTGGTGGAGCGGCCGCGCTGGGCAGCGTGACGGTTGCGAGGGTGAGCACTGTGATGAGACAGGCTGCGAGCTTGGTACTACGAGTGATACGCATGATGCGAGACCTCCGGGGCGGTGAAGTCACTGCATGAGGCATCCAATGTGACAAAGAAACCGCTCTCCTGTACAGCTCGTGAATAAATTTCTTCCAACTAGTTGGTGACGGAACAGAACCTAGCCGGTCACCCAGAGGGTTTGGACGGGTGTGACAGAGGCTGAGGAGATTCGATGACCCGGACCGCGGACGCCGATTTCGAGCGCTTCGTGCAGACCCAGTCAACCCCGCTGCTCCGTTTCGCGGAGATGCTCTGCGGCGATCGGCACACCGCCGAGGACCTGGTGCAGCAGGCGTTGATGAGGTCGTATCCGAAATGGCACCGATTGGACGGCGATCAACTGCGCTATGTCCGCCGGGTGCTGGTCAACCGGTTCCTCACCCAGGCCCGCCGGCACTGGAACAACGAAGTACCCAGTGATCCGGTTGAGAACGATTGGGACCAGCGAGCGGTAGCGGACTTCGCCCAGCAGGTGCAGACCAGAGAGGCCGTGCTCTCGGCCTTGGCCGGTCTGACTGTTCGGGAGAGAGCCGTCGTCGCGCTGCGCTACTCGCAGGATCTCTCCGAGGCCGAGACAGCCGAGCTGCTGGCGATGGCTCCCGGGACCGTCAAGTCGACGGCCTCCCGGGCGCTGGCCAAGTTGCGTCTGGCACCCGACCTGATCGACAGCGTAGTTGGAGGAAACTGATGAGTGACGAGCAGCGCTTGCGCAACGCTCTTTCATACGACGTGGAGCCGTTCACCCCGAACGCGGGTGACCTGATGCGGCGCGGTAAGCGGCTCGCCTGGGTACGGCGTGGACTGGCCGCGGCCGGAGTCACCGCGCTGGCCGGAACCGTGGCCACGGTGTCGGCCGCGGTCGGCGGACCTGCCCCGGTGAAGAACCTGTTCTCCGGTGCACCGAAGCCGCCGGTGGTCGCCGTACCGACCGAGACCCCGAAGCTCCCGACGGTCGACCCGAGCTGCCTTCCGGCCAAGCCGAAGCTCCCCGTGGTGACGGTCTCGGTGCACAAGACGATCGACCCGAACCAGAAGCCGGCCGTCCCGACGACGAAGCCGTCGTTGCCGGGCAAGCCCTCGCTGCCGAAGCCGTCGCTGCCGACGGCCAAGCCGAGCTTCCCGACCACGAAGCCCTCCCTGCCGGGCAAGCCGGGCTTCCCGACCACCAAGCCGTCGCTGCCGCACGGCACGCCGTCCTTCCCGACGACGAAGCCGAGCCTGCCGACGAAGCCGAGCCTGCCGACGACCCAGCCGTCGTTGCCGGGCAAGCCGAACCTGCCGACCACGAAGCCCTCCCTGCCGAAGCCTTCGGTGCCTGCACCGAGCTTGCCTGCCAAGCCCAGCCTCTCGACCGCGAAGCCGTCGCTGCCGGGCACTGTGCCGACCACGGTTCCGGACTGCGTGCACGGCGTACCGACCAACGTTCCGTCGCTGCCCAGCAAGCCGGGCAAGCCGTCGGTGCCCGCTCCGAAGCCGAACGCGCCGAAGCCCGCCGTACCGACCGTCAAGGTCTCCGGCGGCGTGAAGGTCACCGCCGACCCGGGCAAGTACCCGGCCGGCAAGCCGTCGCTCCCGACGACCAAGCCGTCCTTCCCGACCACGAAGCCCAGCGTCCCGACGCCGAGCTTCCCGACCACCTTCCCGACCGGCCACCCCTCCTCAGGCCGGTAGGGACACCGGTCACCGGCGAGCAGGCGGCGGGCGGAACCCCTGCCCGCCGGTGACCACCATTTCCGTCAGGTCCGCGCAGACCTGACGCCACCGAGCGGCCCCGATCCGGCACCCTCCCCCCTGCTGCCGGATCGGGGCCGTTGCCTATTCGCCCACCGCGCCGTCGGTGATCTCCCGTACGACGTCCAGGTGGCCGGCGTGCCGTGCGTACTCCTGGAGCACGTGGAAGAGGATCCAGTTCAGCGTCGGTCGATCGTGGGCATCGAAACGTCCACCGACTGCGCCCAGGGTGGCTGGATCAGCTCCGCTGACCAGTTGACGGGTGATCGCGCCGCCTTCATAGAGGCGCTCGAGCAACCCGTCCAGAGTGTCCCTGGGGGTCAGCATCCACTGCCCTTCAGGATCTCCGCCGGAGTCCGCCCACGGTTCGTCAACCTGCTCGCCGGCAAAGCCCCAGCGCAGCCAACGACGTTCCATGAACACCAAGTGGCGGAGGAGTTCCAGCGGTGACCAGCCGGAAGGCAGTCGACTCGACCGAAGGTCGGCTTCGCTCAGTCCGGTGAGCTTGGCTTCGACGACACCTCGATAGTGGTCGAGCCAGCCGAGCTGGAGCTCGATCGTGTCGGCCTCGGTGCGTGGCGGCTCGGTCATGCCAGCTCCCGGAGTACTTCGGCGGTTGCCTCGTCGGCGGGGTAGAAGGACTCGATCATCAGCTCGGAGACGGTGACGTCGAGTGGGGTGCCGAATGTCGCGATCATTGTCAGCAGCGACAGCTTCTGGCCCTGGTACTCCAGCTCGATCGGTACGACGACCTCGGCCGGCCCGGTGAGTGCCGGCCGATCGTCGGTCGCGTAGCCGCGGAATTCGTCGTACAGGTCCTGGAGTTCGGGGTCGGCGGTGCCGGTGATCTGGCGCTGCAGGTTGAGCAGTGCGGCGGCGCGAACGTCGGCCAGGTTGGTGATCCGGCCGGCCAGCCCGTCCGGGTGCAGGGTCAGGCGGAGTGCGTTGATAGGGGCCTTGAGCAACTTGTCGTCGACGCCCTCGGTGAAGATCCTGATCCCGCTGTTGAACTCGACGATGTTCCACCAGCGGTCGACGACGAGCGCGGGATACGGCTGATGCGCCTCGAGCAGCCGGCGCAGCGTGGTCCGGATCGCCAGCATGGCAGGCGAATGCAGCGAGGACTCGCTGTAGATCGGCGCGTACCCACCGGCCAGCAGGAGCTGGTTGCGATCGCGCAGCGGTACGTCGAGATGCTCGGCCAGCCGCAACACCATCTCCCGGCTCGGTTGCGATCGCCCGGTCTCGACGAAGCTCACGTGTCGCGTCGACACCTCGACCCGGTTCGCGAGATCGAGCTGACTCAGCCGCCGATGCTCGCGCCAGCCGCGCAGCAGTTCGCCGACCGGCCGCTGGAACGTCTCTGTCATACCCCGACCGTAGTCGGCTGCGTAGACAACGCCATTACCTCCGACGTCATCGCCGTACGGCGGACTCCGCGGCAAGGTTCTGGTCATCCGAACCACACAGGAGGAAACGATGACCGCACAGACCCTCGCCGACCAGTACTTCGCGACCTGGAACGAGCCCGCCGCCGACCGCCGGGCCGAACTGATCGCGGCGACCTGGACCGAGGACTCGACCTTCGTCGACCCGAGCTTCGAGACCCACGGCCACGACGAGCTCAACAAACTGATGGGCGCCGCCCAGCACATGTTCCCCGGCCTGACGTTCGTCCGGATCGGCGACATCGACGAGCACCACGAATACCTGCGCTGGGTCTGGCACCTCAAGGCCGAAGGCCAGGAGCCGGTGGCCGGCGGTACCGACCTGGTGCGCGTTGATGCCGCCGGCCGCATCACCCACCTCATCGGCTTCCACGACTTCGCCCCGGCCCACTAGCCACATCCCGTGCCCATGCGCAGGCGGACCGCCATCACCCACCAAGTGCCTCTGATGGCAGTTTTCGGCCTCCGCCTGAGCGTGCCGGACCGGCCGCTGGACAGGTTAGTCGGTGCTGGCGGTCCGCCTACGACAGCACCTTGAGCAGGCGTTCGCAGCGGACGGGGTCCTCGGTGAGGCCGTTGGCCAGGCCCCACAGCCAGTAGTCGACAGCGCGAAAGACCGTCCAGTCGCGGGCCCGGTCCCGGACCAGGCCCGCTTCCTGGACCACGATCTCGAAGTACGGCGGGATCTCGGTCATCTCGTCGAGCTGCATCCACAGCACCCGGCCGAGGTCGTACTCGATGTCACCGCGGTAGAGCAGCGGATCGACCGTCAGCCACGACTCCCGCGCGCCCGCCAGGAGGCCGCCTAGCCACGGGGGCGGCGCACCCGGGCAGGCCCTTAGCCACTCAGCCTCAGCCACAGCTTCCGGGGCTCTGGTTCACAACCAATCGGCCGCAGCGACGAGCACCATCAGCCAACGCCCTCGGCCGCATGGCTGGAGCCGCACCGTCGGCTCGGGTCGGCACGTATGCGGCCGACTCAGTCGGCGCGACCTCTCGCCGCTCCGGCCGTTTGGTAGTGAGTCAGAGCCTGCTTCCGGTGGCTGGGTTGGGCGGCTGGGGTCGGCTGTCGGCCTCGCCGACCGCGGCAGCGTCGTACGGGTCGAGCGGCGACGTGCTTGTCGACCTCGGGGCCGGGCGGGTTCATTCGGAGGACGAACTCGTCGGTGCCACACGTTACCGGGATGACCAGTGCGTTCGAGCCCCAGAAGAGTGGGCCGTCAACCTGGAGACCCCAGGTCGTGCACTGCGAATCCACCAGTCCTGGAAGCGCGTCCAGCCAGGTGGTCCCGTCGCGCCACCAGCGCGGCATCTGCCGGAAGACGTGCGGAACCTCGATCATGCGGCGAGCCTAGGGCCCGGGCTTGGTCGGCGCATCGGGATTCCGAGCTCGGCGGGCGCACCTGGGATGCGCCCGCCGGGGCCGGTCGTTCTCCCGCCCCTCAGTGGGAGAACTCGCGGCTCGGTGAGTCTCACCCATGCCCGAATGACACTGACTGAACCGCGGGACGTCCTAGTGGTACCCCAATCCGGCGCCGAGCACACCTCGACGCACGCGGAACGATCCGAAAACTTGACGTTCATCGAACCTTCGTTCCGGTCCAGGCCAGCGACGAGAGATAGTTGCCCTGGGCAATCGACAAGGCCCCACCGGTAGCAGCCGGTGGGGCCTTGGTGGTCCACTACCGCCCGGGCATTCCCGGTGCAGCTGTGGAGGTGGAGAGCGGAACCGACGCCGATGCAGGGGTCAAGACGTCAGCTCCGCTTGTCTGTGGAGTTATCCCGGGCTCGCCGCCCAGACGTGCGCCTGGTGGAACTCGAGGTGTTGCCGCATTTCAGCCGGGGTGCCGACCGAACCGAGGTGGTGCATAGCCGGTACGACGACCGCCCGCACGTCGGACCGCTTGACCTCCTCGAGCAGTGCGTGGAATGCCGCGGACTCGGCCGTGTCGCGCTCGGTGTAGACCGTGCCGAGGGTGAACCCCTCGGCGCTGGCGAAGGCGGCGAGGGAATCCGTCGCCGCGGCCAGCTCCTCCGCGCAACTCAGCGCGTCGGCCCGCACATATCCGAGCAGCGTCGGCCGGGTGGTCATCGACCCGGCCCTGCCACAGCGTCCGCCGGCACCGGCTCGCTCGTCACCCGGAGGGAGGCGAAGCGCCGCTGCATGGCTTCCTCGTACTGCACTGCCTGCTCCGCTGTGGCGGTGTGGTCCGCGATCGGGTGAGCGCCGAACCAAACCCGCACCCGACGATGCGTGATGGGGGTTTCCAGCGTCTCGGTCATCAGCGGTCCTTCGGCAGTCTCGGTCGGCTCCCCGGACGGCTTTGTCCGGTGCTGAGAAAAGAACACCTCACCGCGGCGTCCGCCGGAACACTTCCGAAGGGACCTTTACAGAGCCTTGACGCAGAGTAGGGAAACCCTACGAACGCGCAGGTCAGAGCGGTCTGGCCGAGTGCTTATCCGCCTGCCGGAATCGTCTGTCAAGAATGTTTGCACGGATTTACCAATAACGATTCGGCCAGCTGCCCGGCTTTTCGAACCAGATGGAAATGTCGCCCTTCCTGCTAACCCTGTGCGCCCATTTGATTACACATGGGGACGCTGGGCGGGCCGGGTGAACGCGGCCGGATGACCCGGTACGGCGATCAGCGTCAGCGCGCCGGCGATGACCGCGAACCCGGCGACGGTGTTGAGCGTTGCCGGCAGACCGATCAGCAGTGTCATGGCCGGTGCGGCGAGAGCGCCGATGATCAGGGCGAGCGAGTCGGCGGCGAAGAACAGGGCGCCGATCCGGGCGAGCATCTCGGGCGGTGCCGTGCGCTGGATGGTGGTCTCGGCGGTGATCAGCAGGATGCTGCCGGGGAGCCCGATCAGGACTGCCGCGCCGATCGCGAGGATGACGTTCGGTGAGTTGACTAGCAGGAAGAAGGCGGCGGAGGTGGCGAGCTGGGTGACGGCCAGGAGTTCGCGAATCCCTAGCCAGGTCTGGGCTTTCGAGCTCAGGGCGGACCCGATCAGATAGCCGGCGCCGAGCCCCGAGATCAGATAGCCGACGGTTGCGCCCGGTGCGTGCAGGCGCTCGACGGTGTAGGGGACGAGCAGTGCGGTCAGGCCGGCGTTCGCGGTCAGGAAGAGCGTTTGGCCGAGCAGGATTCCGCGAAGGGCGCGGTGGCGAACGACGTACCGGATGCCTGGTCGCACGCCGACCGCGGAGGTGGTGGCGATGGTCGCGGGCGGGCGACGTAGCCGGATCGTCGCGATGATTGCCGCGGACAACAGGTAGCTGGCGATGTCGACCACCAGGACTGCGGTCATCCCGCGCCCGGCCAGCAGGAGCGCGCCGAGCGGCGGTGCGACGAGGCGGATCGTGCTGGCGGTGATGGCGCTCAGAGCGTTCGCTTTCGTCAATTCGGCGCCGGTGCCGACGACGGCGGGGACCAGCGCGCGAGCGGCCGGCCGGATCACGGTGGTTGCCGCGTTCTCGACCAGGACGGCCACGTAGATCAGCCAGATCCGCTCCGCGGTGGCGAACAGGAGCGCGGCCACGGCGGCCGCGCTGACCAGATCTGCGATCCAGATCGCGCGGGCCAGATTCCACCGATCCAGCCAGGCGCCCGCCCAGGGCCCGAGCAGGAGCGGCGGAAGGGCTTCGAGGGCGACCGTGAGCCCGGTGGCCGAGGCGGATCCGGTCAGCGCGAACACCTGGACCGGCAGCGCGACCACGAGCAGCCAGGAGCCGATGCTGGAGATCCCGCTGCTGATCCATAGTCTCCGAAAATCGCTGTTCACAAGCCGGGAAGCTATCCTGACAAAACAGAGATTGGCAAGACTGTTCTCTGGGAATAGACTCTCTCCGTGGAACTAGGTGAGGTACTCCGGGATCGCCGGAAGGCGGCCGGGCGCACGATCGCGTCGGTCGCGATGGACGCCGGCCTGTCCGTGCCCTACATCGCGAACCTTGAGAACGGTCGTGGCAACCCGACGGTCGCCGCGCTCGACCGGCTGGCCACGGCGCTCGGGGCTCAGCTCGAGGTGCGGATCGGCGAGGATGAGCCCACGCCAACCGCGTCGGTCGGTACCGAGCTGCTCGCCGGCTCGGAGCGGGCCGATCGTGTCGTCGCACAGCTCGCGGCCGGCGGGCGTCGTACCAGGGTGGCCGTTCGGGACGATTTGGTTCGCACTCTGGACGCGCTCGGCGACCTACTCGGGCAACCGCCCGCATCCGCCGACCTCGACCGGCTGCTGGATCTCGTCCTGCTGGCCGAAATCTCGTCGAGCCGATGACCGGGGCCGACTAGGGTCGGTTCATGCAGATCGGGGCGCGGATCGCGCGAGCACAGTTGAGCGGGTTGGGCAGATCGCGCCGGCAGATCGTGGTGGGGCCGTTGGTGGGCCTCCTGCACGACGAGGACACGTGGTTCCTGTCGACGATGGTCGCCGCCGAGCCCGGTACGCCGTTCGATCCCGACGAGGTGCGGGAGTCCCTGGCGATCGTCCGCAAGGCGTTCGGGGCCGAGGGCCGCTGGCTGAGTGCCGAGCTGATCGAGGAGGCGAACCCAGGACTCGCCGAGGAGCTCGAGGACAACGGGATGACGATCGTCTCCCGGCCGCCGCTGCTGGTCGTCGAGCCGGATGAGCTGGTGCAGCCCGTACTGCCGGCCGGCGTCACGGTTCGGGTGGTGACGTCGGACGCGGAGCAGGCCGACGGGAACGCGATCTCCGCGGATGCGTACGAGACCGAGGACGTGGGGTTCCCCTATCAGCCCGTCCTCGCGGATGGCGGTGCGGTCGTCGTGCGGGTCGACGGCGTACCGGCCGCGACGGCAGCCTGGACCGCGGTCGCCGACGGCGTCACCGAGGTGGCCGGGGTCGGCACGGTCCACAGTCATCGTCGGCAGGGGCTGGCCGGGATCGCCACGGCATACGCGACGCAGGCCGCCTTCGAGCAGGCCGGAGCCACACTCGCCTGGCTCACCCCGGGTGACGACGGGGCCGACCGGGTCTACCGCCGGGTCGGTTACACGCCGCAGGCGACCGCTGTACATCTCGGTGATCCAGGCGGCCATCTGGCCGACATGCGCTGACTGATTCCGCTCGCCACCGATCGGGGCTCGTGGCAACATCGCGGGCATGACTTCAGTGGTCGAGCAGCGGAGTATCGACGTCGTCCCGGCTGCTGAGCGGCACGGGACTCCGGTCAGCCAGTTCACGTTGTGGTTCGGCGCGAACATGCAGGTCACGGCGGTTGTCGACGGTGCGCTGGCGGTGGTGTTCGGAGCCGACGCACTGTGGGCCATCGTCGGTCTGCTGCTCGGCAACGTCCTCGGCGGCATCGTGATGGCGCTGCACTCCGCACAGGGTCCGCGGCTTGGATTGCCCCAGATGATCTCGAGCCGCGCCCAGTTCGGTGTGTACGGCGCCGTCGTACCGCTCGTCCTGGTCGTCGTCATGTACCTCGGCTTCGCCGCCACCGGGACCGTGCTCGCCGGCCAGGCGGTGAACAAGATCCTGCACGTCGGCCCGGCCGCTGTTGGGATCGTGCTCTTCGGGGCCCTGACTGCGGTCGTTGCGACGCTCGGATATCGCTGGATTCATCTGCTCGGTCGGCTGGCGACCGTCTGTGGCGTGCTTGGCTTTACCTACTTGGGAATCCGGCTGTTGGTCGTCTCGGACGTCGGCGCGTTGTTCGGTGCGAAGCCGTTCGACTGGGTGTCGTTCCTGTTGGCGATCTCGCTCGGCGCCGGCTGGCAGCTCACCTTCGGCCCGTACGTCGCGGACTACTCCCGCTACCTGCCCGCGGACACCCCCGAACGACACACCTTCCTCGCGACCTTCCTGGGCAGCGTGATCGGCTCCCAGTGGTCGATGACGCTCGGCGCCCTGGTCGCGGCCGGCGGTGCCGGCTTCCTGGCCAACCAGGTCGGCTACCTCGGCACGCTGGCCGGCCCGATCGCGATCCTGATCTACCTGGTGATCGTGATCGGCAAGCTCGCGGTCAACTGCCTGAACGCGTACGGCGGCTCGATGACGCTCCTCACCACCGTCACCGCCTTCAACCGAGCCACCCGCATCGGCCCCGCCGCGCGATCGGCGTACACGATCGGTTTTCTGTTGGTGTCGGTCCTGATCGCCCTCTTCGCCTCGAAGGACTTCCTGGACAACTTCAAGAACTTCGTCCTGGTCCTGCTGATGGTCTTCACCCCATGGAGCGCGATCAACCTGACCGACTACTACCTGGTCTCGCGCGAACGCGTCGACATCCCAGCCCTGTATGACGCTTCCGGCCGGTACGGCGGTTGGAACCTCACGGCCCTGGTCTCGTACGGCGTGGGGATCGTTGCCCAGATCCCCTTTCTCGCCCAGAAGCTCTACACCGGCCCAGTCACCGACGCGTTGGGCGGCGCCGACATCTCCTGGATCGTCGGCCTGCTGGTGACCACCGCCATCTACCTCCCCTGGGCCCGCCGCACCTCGAACCCACCCACCCAAACCATCCCCGCCCAGTGACCGAGCAGCCCCTGACGGGCGGCTGGTCGCGGCCCGGCGTCGTTAACGTCCGAAAGCACGCCGACCGCGCGCGCGGGTCCTTCGGACGTTAAGCGGGTTGGGCAAGGCAAAGGCCCCGGCTTGGTGAGCCGGGGCCTGCGGGTGGGGCTAGCGGACGGTGAAGCCGGCTTTGCGGAAGGCGTCGGCCAGGGAACCTTCGTCCATGGGGGTGTCGGCCTTCGGGGCGGCTTGGGCTGGGCGGCCGCCACGGTTGCCGCCGCCGGGGCGACTGCCTTGGTTGCCGCGACCGCCTTGGCCGCCACGGTTGCCGCCCTGACCGCCGCCGCGGTTCTCGCGCTGGCCGCCGCCGGAGGGCTTGCCGCCGCCGACCTCGTCGTCGAGGCGGAGGGTGAGGGAGATGCGCTGGCGGGGGATGTCGACCTCGAGCACCTTGACGGTGACGATGTCGCCGACCTTCACGACCTCGCTCGGGTCCTTGACGAAGTTCTTCGACAGGGCCGAGACGTGGGCCAGGCCGTCCTGGTGGACACCGATGTCGATGAACGCGCCGAAGGCGGCGACGTTGGTGACCTGGCCTTCCAGCTTCATGCCGGGCTTCAGGTCGGCGATCTTGTCGACGCCCTCGGCGAAGACCGCGGTCTTGAAGGCCGGGCGCGGGTCGCGGCCCGGCTTCTCCAGCTCGGCGAGGATGTCGGTGACCGTCGGCAGACCGAACATGTCGTCGACGAAGTCGGCCGCCTTCAGCCGCTTCAGCTCGGCCGAGCCGATCAGCGACTTCACGTCCGATCCGGTCGCGTCCAGGATTCGCCGTACGACGGGGTAGGCCTCGGGGTGCACGCTGGAGGAGTCCAGCGGGTCGTCGCCACCGGGGATCCGGAGGAAGCCGGCCGCCTGCTCGAAGGCCTTCGGGCCGAGCCGCGCCACGTCCTTCAGCGCCGAGCGGGAGGCGAACGGCCCGTTCACGTCGCGGTGCTGAACGATGTTGTCGGCCAGGCCCTGGGTGATGCCGGAGACCCGGGTCAGCAGCGGGGCGGAGGCCGTGTTCAGGTCGACGCCGACCGCGTTCACACAGTCTTCGACGACCGCGTCCAGTGAGCGGGACAACGCGTTCTCGGCCAGGTCGTGCTGGTACTGACCGACGCCGATCGACTTCGGGTCGATCTTCACCAGCTCGGCCAGCGGGTCCTGCAGGCGGCGCGCGATCGAGACCGCGCCCCGCAGCGAGACGTCCATCCCGGGCAGCTCCGCCGAGGCGAACGCCGACGCCGAGTAGACCGACGCGCCGGCCTCGGAGACGACGGCCTTGGTGAGCTTGAGCTCCGGGTGCTTGGCGATCAGCTCGGCCGCCAGCTTGTCGGTCTCGCGCGACGCCGTACCGTTGCCGATGGCAATCAACTCGACGTTGTGCGCGGCGGCCAGCTGGGCCAGCGTGGCGATCGACTTGTCCCACTGGTTCTGCGGGACGTGCGGGTAGATGACGCCGGTGTTGACGACCTTGCCGGTCGCGTCCACGACGGCGACCTTCACGCCGGTCCGGAAGCCCGGGTCGAGGCCCATCGTCGCGCGGGTACCGGCCGGGGCGGCCAGCAGCAGGTCGCGCAGGTTGGACGCGAAGACGCGGATCGCTTCTTCCTCGGCGACCTGACGCAACCGCATCCGCAGGTCGATGCCGAGGTGCACCAGGATCTTCGTCCGCCAGGCCCAGCGAACCGTCTCGACCAGCCACTTGTCGGCCGCGCGGCCCGCGTTCTCGACGCCGACCTTGCGGGCGATGGTGGTCTCGTACTCGGTCGGGCCGTCCGCCTCGACACCGGCCGGCAGCGGCTCGATGTTCAGCGTCAGCACGTCCTCCTTCTCGCCGCGGAACATGGCGAGGATCCGGTGCGACGGCATCTTGGTGAACGGCTCGTCGAACTCGAAGTAGTCGGAGAACTTCGCGCCGTCGGTCTCCTTGCCCTCGCGGACGACCGAGGCCAGCCGGCCCTGCGTCCACAGCCGCTCGCGTAGCGCGCCGATCAGGTCGGCGTCCTCGGCGAACCGCTCGACCAGGATCGCCCGCGCGCCGTCCAGCGCCGCCTGCGCATCCGGTACGTCGGCCGTCACGAACACCGCCGCGGCCGCCAGCGGCTCCACGGTCGGGTCGGCCATCAGCCCGTCGGCGAGCGGCTCCAGACCGTTCTCGCGGGCGATCATCGCCTTGGTCCGGCGCTTCGGCTTGAACGGCAGGTAGATGTCCTCGAGCCGTGCCTTCGTGTCCGCGGCCAGGATCGACGCCTTCAGCGCGTCGTCCAGCTTGCCCTGGCTCTCGATCGACTCCAGTACGGCGTTCCGCCGCTCGTCCAGCTCGCGCAGGTACCGCAACCGCTCCTCGAGCGTGCGCAGCTGCGCGTCGTCGAGCTCCCCGGTCACCTCTTTCCGGTACCGCGCGATGAACGGAACCGTCGACCCCTCGTCCAGCAGCGTCACCGCTGCCCGCACCTGGTTCTCGCCGACCTCCAGCTCCAAGGCGATCCGCTGCTCGACCGACTGCACCACCACGTTGCTTCCCCTTCAACGACAACTGTCCACCGAGCCACCCAACAGCTCACCCCCATCCTTCCCCATCCCACCCCCCACCCCGAAACCCGATCCCTCACCCTGTGGACAACTCCCGTGCCATCATCAGCTCGTGGGCCAGTTCGACAGCCAGCTCCAGCGCACCCTCCGACCACCGACCGTGGTGATGCGCGGCTTCCCGCTGTGCATTATCACGCTCTTCGTCGTGCGCGCCGTCGTGCGCCCCGATCTGGAGAGCATCCTGACCGCAGTCCTGTTCGCCGGGCTGCTGCTCCCCGACGTCATCGCCCCCACGCGATACCGCCCCTGGATCAGTTCCGTCGAGCACAACCACCCGCTCGTCGGCAATCTGGCGGTCGTCCTCATCGTCGGCTGCGGAGCCTTCCTCCTACTCCGCTCCTTCCTGGACCGCACCCCGAGCGCCCTCATCGCCGCCGCCCTGGCCCTGATCGCCGTCATCGCCGCCGCCCTCGGCCGCCGCCGTCGGACAGCGTGAGCGAAGACGTCGACTGGCCCGGCCGCGGCGGCACCTGGCTCGGCGTCCCCGCGGTTGTCGCGGTGCTCATCGGACTCGCGCTCTTCACGACTTCACACGACCGTCAGCAGCTCAGTCGTGAGTTGCTGAGGGGCGGTGGTGCGGCGGTGGCCTCATCAGTGCAGGTGGAGGTGGTAGGCCGGCGCGGGGCGCTGATCGAGCGACTGCAGGTCGGCTACACCACCGGCGACGGGCGGCAGCTGCAGGTCAACGTGTCCGACTACGACAGCGACTCGCAGGATATGGCGGAGGGTGTGCATCCGCCGGCGGCCGGCACCAGGTATGCGGCGCCACTCCGGGTGGTCTACCGGCAGTCCGACCCGTCGGTGGTGCTGGCCACGGTCGACGCGGAGAAGTGGGCTGCGGATGCGAACACACCGCGGTACGGATTCGCGCTGTTAGTTGTCGGCGCCGGTGGGGTCGTGTGGGCGCCGGTGATGCTGTCGCAGTCGGCTCGTCGGCGCGGACTGCCCTGGTGGAAGTGGTACGCCGCGGGGACGCGAAACTCCCCGTGACCACGTGGGTCGCGGGGAGTCGGCGTACTAGCTGTTTTTGGTGGGGCGCATGAAGTGGTAGGCGATGGCTACGGAGGCGGCGACGATGCCGGCGGCTACGGCGAAGGAGAAGTGGTAGCCGTTGGTGAGGGCCTGTAGCTGGTTGGGGCCGGTGGTGTGGGTGGCGGAGAGGGTGGCGAGGATGGCCAGGCCGAGGGCGGCGCCCACCTCGCCCATGGTGCCGATGAGGCCAGAGGCCAGGCCGGCGTCTTCGGGCTGTACGTCGGCCATGGACAGGCCCATCAGAGCGGGGAAGGCGATGCCGCCGCCCAGGCCGAGCAGGGTCAGGACGGGCAGGACGTGTACGACGTAGCTGCCGCCGACCGGGGCCTGGGTGAACAGGGCGAGTCCGGCGGTCACGAGGAGCAATCCGGCGATCAGGGGGCGTCGGGGGCCGAAGCGGGTGACCAGCTTCTCGGAGTACTTCACGGACAGCAGCCCCATGACCACAGTGGTCGGCAGGAAGGCCAGTCCGATCTCGAGAGCGTCGTACCCGAGCACTCGCTGCAGGTAGAGCGAGCCGAGGAAGAAGATGCCGAACATGCCCGAACTGGAGAGCGCCTGCACCAGGTTCGCGCCGGACAGGTTGCGGGAGCGGAAGATGCGCAGCGGTACCAGCGGGTTGGCGGCAGTCGCCTCGCGGACCACGAAGCAGAGCAGCAGTGTGATCGTCAGCAGCGTCAGGGCGATGGTCCGGCCCGCAGTCCAGCCCAGCTCAGCAGCCGGCTTCACGATGGTGAACACACCGAGCATGAGGGCCGCAGTGATCAGCACTGCACCCGGTACGTCGGTGCCGCGGCCCATCCCGAGGCCCTTGTCCTTCTCGATCAGCTTCACGGCCAGTGCGACGGTCAGAATGCCGATGGGCAGATTGACGAAGAAAATCCAGTGCCAGCTGATCGCCTGGGTCAGTACGCCGCCCGCGAGCAGGCCGATCGATCCACCGGCTGAGGCGACGAAGGCGTACATCCCGATCGCCTTGGCCTGCTCACGCGGCTCGGGGAACAGCGTGACGATCATGCCCAGGATCACTGCTGACGTGAGCGCACCGCCGACGCCCTGGATGAACCGGGCGATCACCAGCACCTCCTGCGAGGTCGCCAGTCCACACAGCACCGAGGCGATCGTGAAGACGACCAGCCCGGCGATGAAGATGTTGCGGCGACCGAGGAGGTCACCGAGTCGACCGGCCAGGAGCAGCAGCCCACCGAAGGCGATCAGATAGGCGTTCACCACCCACGCCAGTGAAGAGCTGGTGAAACCGAGGTCGTCCTGAATCGCCGGCAGCGCCACGTTCACGACGGTGACGTCGAGCACGATCATCAACATGCCTGCGCACAGTGTGTACAGAGCCAGCCAACGCGCGCGGCCGCCCTGCGTGGCCGGCGTGGTCGCCAGGGTGTCGGTCGTCGTCGCGTACATCTGGATCTCCTTCGTAACAGCGTCTCTACCCTTACGTCGAACCGGAGTGCCTCAGATTGACACGTCCCCCGAATCTTTTTCTTCAGCCTCGGTACGGCGTCGGCCGCCGCCCAGCCAGTAGGCGATGAGCGCCGGAACCAGACCGGACCCGATCACGAGCAGTGTCGGTACCTGCGACGCCAGCGCGAACCACGTCAGCAGAATGACCACTCCGCCCGCCACCGGCAGCGATCGCCGCAGCAGGAACAGATTCGCCTGCCGGAACACCGATTTCATCGATGCGTCGTCGCCGGCATCGCGCATGACCGCCAGGCCGCTCAGATAGAGCCCGATGATCATTCCGGTCAGCGGAACGAGGATCACGAGGGCGAAGATCCGCGCCGGCCCGCTGGCGTGCGCCCAGAACGTCAGCCCGAACGCGAGCATGACGCCGCCGAGATAGAGGCCGAAGCCGGACAGCCAGAACCGCTTGAACGCCCAGCCGAACTCGCGGAAGAACATCCGCATCAGGCCGGTCCGCTCCTGGCTGATCGCGTCCGGCAGTACCCGCTGCAGCGCGAACGCCGCCGGGAACAGCGTGATGATCCCGGCGCTCAGCACGAGGAAGGTCAACTGCAGCAGGAGCAGATCGCCGACCACTGTCAGTTTCGCCAACACCGCGTTGGTCCGGCCGCCGGCCTGTTCCACTGGTTCGCCTCCTGAGGTCGTGCGCATTCCGGATGGGCCTGGGTTGATCGTATGATCACAAACAATCATCAGAAACCACAGGGGAACGCGAATGCTTGCACCGGAGCGCCACGAGCTGATCCTGCGGAGCCTGCGCCGCCACGGCCGGCTCCGGGTGAACGAGCTGGTCGCCGAGCTCGGCGTTTCCGCGATCACAGTACGCCGGGATCTGGCCGAGCTGGACGGTGCCGGGCTGCTCCGCCGCGTGCACGGCGGCGCGATCGGCACCAGCCCGGCCGACCAGAGCGCGCCGGGCAGCCGGCTGACGATCGGCATCGTGGTCCCGAGCGCGTCGACCTACTACACCGACGTCATCCGCGGTGCCGAGGCAACGGCCGCCCGGTACGGCGCCCGCCTCGTCCTCGGCGTCTCCGGGTACGACGCGACCACCGAGCTGGAGCGGATCGAGAAGGTCCTCGGCGTCGGCGTCGCCGGCCTCCTCCTCAGCACCGCGTACGGCGACGGCGAGGCGCACCGGATCGGCACCCGCCTCGAGGACATCGACGTACCGCTGGTCCTGATGGAGCGCGCCTTCGGCTTCCCCGACATCGGTCGCGAGTACGACCACGTCCGCACCGACCACGCGTACGGCGCCATGCTCGCCCTGCGCCACTTCACGAACCTCGGTCACCGCCGGATCGCCATCAGCCTGCAACCCACCGTCACGGCGTACTGGCTCCGCCGCGGCATCGAAGAGGCAGCCGGCACGCTCGGTGTCGAGACCTACATCTCCCCACTGGAGCTCCCGCAGACCGGCGACGATCCCGCCTCGCTGGCTCAGCTCGACGCCTTCCTGACCGAGTGCGAAGCCTTCGGTTCCCGCGCCGCATTGATCCACTCCGACGAGCAGGCGGCGCGCCTGGTCGAACGCGCGATGGAACGCGGCCTCCGCGTCCCCGAAGACTTGGCCGTGGTCGTCTACAACGACGTCACCGCCGCCCTCGCCGTCGTGCCCCTCACCGCCGTCTGCCCACCAAAGTTCGCGTTGGGCGAGACCGCCTGCGACCTCCTCCTCCGCAACCTCCAATCCAAGCCCGGCCCAGTGCAGCATTTGTCACTGCTCCCGACGCTCAATCTCCGCTCCTCCTGCGGAGCCCGAACGGTAGATTCGCTGCATGGACTACGAGCAGTTCAAGGTTGAGAGCGAAAAGGTCTGGGACGTCCTCGACGAGAAGGTCCTCCCGCCGACCCTTCCGGACGACATCGCCCGCCTGAAAGAACTCGCCGCCACCATCGAAGATCCCAAGGAGCGCTGGCGCGCAGAAGGTCGCATCGAGAGCATCGAGGGCATCCTGCGGGAGGGCGAGCAAGGGAAGCAGGAGCCCTGGTCGGATGCGATGAACGAGGCGATCCGCGTACACCTCGAGGCGACCACGGACGAGAGCGGAACCGTGGCCGAGCGCGTCGCGCGCCTCGACGCGGCCATGGTGGCGATCGGCCGCATCGCCGACACCGCCCCGCCGGACGAGGCGTATGCGATCGTCGAGATGAACGAGTCGCTCCACATGCTCATGACGGCGCTCGATCCTGACGCCGGGTGAAGGTCACAACCTACGACCAACTGATGGCGGAGCAGGCCCGGGCCGCCGTCAAAACCTCCGGTGCCCACCACTCCTCGTGGAACGGCAAGGTCGGTGCCACAAATCCGGACCGCAAGGTGCACGGCGTCGCCGAGTGGGACCACACGATCAACTACTCCGATCGTACGGTGACCGCTCCGCTCAAGGAGATGTTCGCCAACGCCAGGGTCCACCACCAGACTCCGGAGACGCTGCGGTCCTATCGTTCGGCGATCAAGACCGTTCACCACGAGAACACCCACCTGCTCGCCGAGGACGGCACCGAGCCCGGCGACGGCAAGGCCGCGTTCCAGAACCTTCCGGAGCAGGCACTCGAAGAGGGCATCACCGAGGTCCACAGTTACGACACGCTGAACCAGTACATCGACGAGCTCGGGCTCGAGGAGATCGCGCCCGGGATCAAGTCGGTGGAGGCGCGCACGTCCTACGACCACTACACCCCCGCCGCGCGCCGCTTCAGCGAAGTCATCGGGCGTGAGGCAGGCGTCGAACCGTCCGAGGTGGTCCGGCGGCTCGCGGTCGTCAACGCGGAGCAGAAGTTCCGGGTGGCGGCGGAGATGCTCTACGAGAGCAGCGATCTGCCCGGCAAGGTACCCGAGCAGGAGCGCGACGCGGCGATCCGGCGGATCGAAGAGTCGATGAAGCCGTCGATGTCCGGCCTGAAGGCTCTGAAGGAAGAGCCTGATCCGGACAAGAAGCGCCGGACCTCGGCCAAGGCGGGTGCGGCGTCGGCCGAGGCAGGCCTGGCCGAGGTCGACAAGCTGAGCAAGGAGTGGGGGCAGCCGGCGCCGGAGGCTCGGGTAGAGCGGGCGGTGGCGGCTGAGCAGGGGCGGGAGAACGGGCAGGCTCCGCAGGAGGCCGGACCGCAGGCGACCGATGGCGCGACGCCGCCGGAGCTGCCCGCCGACCTGGCGACCGCCGTACATGCGAGTCGGTCTGGGTCGGAGCCGCTGAGCTCGGCCAGCCGGTTGGGCGAGGACCGGATGGGGTCTCGGCGGTCGGGGACTCAGGCGTCTCCTGAGCGTGGGCCTGAGCTGCAGCGCTGACCGCTGCGCGGAACTCTGATCACTCGAGTTCCGGAACTGATCGAAAGTGATCATTCGAGCGTTGAGGTCTTGACGAGGAAAGCCCTTTCCCATACTTTCGCTGCACTTGATGCGAAGGAGTTCCCCTGTGAGACGTTCCGTGGGACTGACGTTGCTGGCCGCGGCCCTTGCCGTTGTGGTCAGCAGTTGTGGTAGCGGGGTGATCGACAAGAGCACGGACGGCGTGCCGCCGGCCGAGGCCACCGGGACGCTGCGGGTGCTGCTCCCGTCGTTCCCGCCCAGCAACGAGGGGCGGCAACAGTTCCAGAAGGTCGTCGACGACTTCCACAAGGCCTATCCGAAGATGAAGGTCGAGCCGGACTTCGCGACGTACAACAACCTGAACGAGAAGATGTCGACCTCGATCGCGGCCGGCATCCCGTACGACGTGATGGTGACCGGCGTCGGCTGGATCCAGCCGTTCGCGTCGAAGCGGATCTTCGCCGACCTCGGCGAGTTCGGGCTGACGCCGGACGTGATCAAGGAGAAGAGCCTTGAGGCGCTGATCCCCGCGGTCACCTACGACGGCAAGATGTACGGCTATCCGCTGCTCGCGGACACCCGGGCGGTGGCGCTGCGCAAGAGCGCGTTCATCGAGGCCGGGCTGGATCCGGAGAAGCCGCCGACGTCGCTGGCCGAGATCAAGGTCGCGGCCGAGAAGCTGACCAAGCGGGACAAGAGCGGCAACATCACCCGGAGCGGGTTCGACCTCGCGTCGGCCACCGGTTTCCGGCAGTCGTTCACGACGTTCCTCGCCTCGACCGGCAAGCCGCTCTACATCGGCGGCGAGCCGAACTTCGACAACAAAGAGGGCCTCGACACCCTGCTGTGGATCAAGTCGATGATCAACAACGTCCAGCCGTACGGTCAGGTGAACGCCGCCCAGCAGCCGCTCGTCTACTCGGGCGAGGCCGCGATGGGGATCGTCGGCGGCGCGGTCGACTGCTCGACCGGTGGCAAGGGGATCGGCCAGAAGACCTGTGACGACTTGAAGTTCTTCCGCTTCAACAGCGGCAAGGAGATCGAGTACATGGGTGGCGACCTCGCCTCGATCGGGTCCCGCAGCCGGCACAAGGAAGCGGCCTGGTCGTTCATCCAGTCGATGACGCAGCCGAGCACGCTCGACGCGATGGCCAAGCTGAACAAGAAGCTCCCGGCGTACAAGGACGCGGCCAACTCGCCGCAGGCGAAATCGAACCCGCTGAGCAAGTTCGTCGCCGAGGGTCTGGACAAGGCCGCGAACGAGAACGAGGTCCCGCCGAACTGGCTCGAGATGCGGGGCAACTTCGACATCCAGCTCACCCAGGCGGTCCTCGGACAGAAGGATCCCGCGAAGGTGCTGCACAACCTGGCAGGACAAAGCCGATGAGCACAACACTCGAGCGCCCGGCGCTCGCGGCCTCGCGCAAGTCCGAGGCCGCCAAGGACAAAGGCACGCTGACCCGCAGTCAGGTCCGGACCGGCTGGGCGCTGCTGGCCCCCGCTCTGCTGCATTCGGGCATCTTCATCGTCATCCCGGTCATCTCGGTCCTGGTGCTGAGCCTGACCGACTACAGCTTCGGTGACACCTGGTCCTGGGTCGGTTTCGGCAACTACAGCGAGCTTTTCCGGGACGTCGACTTCCTCGCGGCGCTGTGGCACACGGTGCTGTACGCGCTGATCGTGATCCCGATCTCGATGGCGATCTCGCTCGCCGTCGCGCTCGGCCTGAACCAGAAGATCCGCGGGATCGGCTTCTTCCGGACGGCGTTCTACGTCCCGACCGTCACCGCGACGGTCGCGGTCGCGACGATCTGGCTGTGGATCTACAACCCGGGTTCCGGCCTGGCGAACGGGTTCCTCAGCCTGTTCGGCTTCGCGCCGAACCGCTGGCTGGCAGACCCCGGTACGGCGCTGGGCTCGCTGATGGTGGTCGGTATCTGGCAGGGCCTCGGCACCAAGATCATCATCTACCTGGCCGCGTTGCAGGGCGTGTCCCGCGACCTGCTCGAGTCGGCCGACATCGACGGCGCCTCGCGGTGGCAGAAGTTCCGCAACGTCACGCTGCCGGCGCTCGGCCCGGTGCAGTTCTTCGTGCTGATCACGTCGATCGTCGGCACGTTCCAGGTCTTCGACCTGGTCTATGTGATGACGCGCGGCGGGCCCGGCAGTGAGACCCGTGTGCTGGTGCTCGACATCTACCAGAACGCGTTCCAGGACCTGAAACTCGGCTACGCGTCCGCCGAGACCGTGATCATGATGATCGTGATCGCCGTCTTCATCGGTGTCGGGCGCCTGCTCCAGAGGGCGGATACCAATGACTAGCGCCACGTTGCCGGCGGTCGCTCAGGCCTCGACCAAGCCGTCGGCGGTCCGGCCCGGCCGGATCCTGCTGTACGTCGTCCTGGTGATCGGCGCGCTGTTGATGGTCACACCGTTCCTGTGGATGGTGCTGACCGCGTTCAAGAGCGAGTCCGAGATCCTCAAGTTCTCGTGGTTGCCTGGTGAGCTGCGCTGGAGCAACTTCAGCGAGGCGATGCAGACCGCGCCGTTCCTGCGCTACTTCCGCAACAGCGCACTGATCGCGATCGGCGAGACGGCGTTCACGCTGGTGGTCTGTACGACGGCCGGGTACGCGCTGGCCAAGAGCCCGCTGCGGGGCGGCAAGGCGCTGCTCGGCTACTTCATCGTGCTGCTGCTGGTGCCGTTCCAGATCATCCTGGTGCCGCTGTTCATGATCGTGAAGTCGATCCCGCTGTTCGGCGGCAACAACATCGTCGGCCAGGGCGGGATCGGTTGGCTGAACTCCTGGTGGGGCCTCATCATCCCGCTCGGCGCCGCGCCGTTCTTCACCTTCCTGGCCCGGCAGTTCTTCGTCTCGCTCCCGGACGAACTGGCCCAGGCGGCCCGCGTCGACGGCCTCGGTGAGTTCGGCATCTTCTGGCGGATCATGACCCCGCTGATCAAGCCGGCCCTGATCACCATCGCCGTCTTCCAGATCGAAGCCGCCTGGAACGGATTCCTCTGGCCACTGATGATCACCACCTCGGACGAGATGCGCCCACTCCAACTGGGGCTGGCGATCTTCTCCCAGAACCCGGCCGAGATCCAATGGCCCTACCTGATGGCCGGTACGGCGCTCGCCACCCTGCCGATGATCATCCTCTTCGTCTTCGCCCAGAAGCGCTTCGTCGAAGGCATGGCCAACGTCGGCATCAAGGGCTGACCGGCGCCGACAAAAGAAACAGGTGCTCACCCCGCCCCGGGTGAGCACCTGTTCGTTTCCCCCCAACGTTCGGTGATCCCGAAGAAGCACCGGAGCGTCCCGCTGGCCCCCCAACCGGCACGCTCACCCGTTTATCGTCACGGTCAGCCGTCCGTTACACCTCCCGTACGGTTTTTTCGCCGTTTCCCCGAACGATTTCCCCCAATACCCACCATCTTCCAAAAATCGTCACGTCACGCACGGTTACACTGACACTGGGTAGTCAAAATTCGGTAGCGACCGGTCAGATGCGCTGACAAGGTCGGGGGATGGACGAGGTGGTGCGGGGTAATCGGGTGGTTTGGGAGCAGGCTTCGACGAAGCATGTTCGGGAGTACGACGAGTTGCTGGAGCAGGCTCGGGGTGGGGTGGGGCTGTTTCCGCGGGAGCTGGAGTTGTTGGGGACGGTGCTCGCGGGTGGGCCGACGGTGGTGCATTTTCAGAGCGGGCATGGGGTGGACGATCCGGCGTTGGTGCGGGCGGGGGCTCGGCTGGTGGTGGGGGTTGGCTACAGCGTGGTGGCGGCGGGGGCTTCCCAGCGGCGGGCTGTGGAGGTCGGCGTACCGTGCCGATACGTTGCGGCGGAGGTGTCCGGCGTACCGGTGCGGGACGGGTGTGCGGATCTGGTGTACACCGGCAAGGGCGCGGTGATCTGGATGCGCGACATCGACGCGTGGGCGCGGGATGTGGCGCGGGTGTTGCGGCCGGGCGGCAGTCTCTTCGTGTACGACGCGCATCCCGCGGTGCCGTTATGGACATGGGACGAGGACGAGCCGCGAATCCGTCCGGACCGCAGCTACTTCGCCGAATCGCATGTGAACGACACGTTCCCCGGCAACGGCGCTCGGGAATGGCAGTGGACACTCGGTCAGCTCGTCACCGCGATCGCGCGCGCGGGACTACAGCTCGACGTACTGGAGGAGTACGCCGAGCCGTTCTGGCGGCCGAGCGACGGGACCACGGCTGCTGCGTGGTCCGGTCGCTTGCCGAATGCCTATGCGCTACTGGCTCACAAGAACGCCAGCAGTGCTGCCTCTTCGTGATCCAGGTGGGCGGTGAGGAGGGCGACGATGCGGTCGACCTCGGGGAGCAGGTTGGGCTGAGGTGTCTGGAGGAGTTTCTCCAGCTCCTCCAGGTGTACGGCGAGTTGGTCGTGCTCGGTGATGAGTGCGGTGATCTCGTCGGCGAGCTCGGGGTGTTGTTGGAGCAGTGCGGGGAAGACGCCGGCGGACTCACCGGTGTGGTGATGGTGCAGTCCTTGGCACAGCGTGAGGCAGTTGACGCGGAGTTGCGCGCCGACTCCCGCCGTACCGGAGGTGGCGACCTCTTCGCGGATCAACGCGAGCTCGCGCCGGAACGCCGTGTGGATCCGGATGAGCAAGTCCGCGAACGAACCGCCACCACGCGGCGGCCCGATCTGCTTCTGGGTCAGGGCGATCACCGGGATCGCGCGCGTCGTACCGGCCTGGTATTCACCCCAGCCCGCGTTTGCCTCGACGAGGCGGTCGAAGACCTCGTCCCGTTCGGTTCCTTCGAGCGGTACGGCGTCCGCCTGGTAGGTGAACAGGCCGGTCTCGACGGTGACCTCGGGGGTGGTGAGCAGGTTGAGGTACCAGTCCGGGTGCTTGTCGGAGCCGCCGGCCGAGCCGACGACGAGCACCCGGTCGCGGTCCGGGTAGTACGCGATGATCGCGGTGTGCGGCCGGCCCGTACGGCGGCCAGTCGTTGTCAACAGCAACATTCTTCCGCCCGCGAACGGCCCGCTCAGCCGGCCGTCGTTCGCGCGGAACTCAGTGATCAGTGCATCGGTATAAGGGTTCGGCATTCTCTTCTCTCGGTTGGGGGGTACTGCGCTGGTGCTGGGGAGAGAGAAGCGAGGGCGGCCCGCGGGCGGCCCCTTCGGCGCTCAGAGAGCGACCGGGAACCCAACTCGTGAATGGCTTTTCGCCGACCCGGTAGTCACGTGTCAGATGATAACCGGCCGAAGAGTTCACAATGGCCTCGTGACCGAGACCCCGCTGCGCGATCGCCTGGTCCAGGCCGGCGTCGAACTCCTCGAGTCCGAGGGGCTGGCGAACCTGACCCTGCGCGCGATCACCCGCCGTACCGGCGTCTCCCACGGCGCACCGCGCCGCTACTTCCCCACCCACAACGCCCTGCTGGCCGCCATCGCCGCCACCGGCCTCGCCGACCTCGCCACCTGCCTCGCCCTGCCGGCCGACGGATCGGTCGAGGACCGCCTGGTCGCGGCCGCCGAGCGCTACCTCGAGTTCGCTGCCGACCGCCCTGGCATGTTCGACCTGATCTTCCGCCACGACCTCCTCGAAGGCGCCGGCGGCAACCTCCGCGCCCAGTCCCTCCCGCTCCTGCAGACCTTCATCGACCTGGTCGCCGAATCACACCCCGCAGACGCCCAACTCCGCGCCGTAGCTCTCTGGACCAACCTCCACGGCCTAGCCACCCTCCGAGCCACCAAAACCCTCGACCTCCTGGACGATCTGGACGTCTCCACGCTGGTCTGTCAGGTCGTCCGCACCCACCTGACCCTCAGTAGCCCATCCACGTAGAGGGGTAGCCAGGACGCGGGAACGTCGTACGATCGAACGGGGGTGTCACATGGACAGTTCGGATGCGGTCTTCGTAGGGTCGATTCCCGAGTTCTACGACGAGTACATGGTGCCGATGATCTTCGCGGTGTACGCCGAGGATCTGGCGCGCCGGGTCGCGGAGCTCGCGCCGGACCGGGCGCTGGAGATTGCCGCGGGGACGGGCGTGGTCACGCGGGTTGCGGCGCGGCTGTTGCCCGAGTCGGTGGAGCTGGTGGCAACGGACCTGAACCAGGCGATGCTCGATCGCGCCGAAGCGATCGGTACGACGCGACCGGTGCGCTGGCAGCAGGCTGACGCGATGGACCTGCCGTTCGAATCCGCGAGTTTCGACGTGGTGTTCTGCCAGTTCGGCGCGATGTTCTTCCCGGACAAGGCGCAGGCCTTCGCCGAGATGCGCCGCGTCCTGCGTCCCGGCGGCACGCTGCTGTTCAACGTGTGGGACCGCATTGAGGACAACGAGTTCGCGGCCACCGTCATGAGCACTCTCGCCGACCTGTACCCGACCGACCCGCCACAGTTCATGGTCCGCACACCCCACGGATACTTCGATCTCGACGCCATCGCCCACGACCTCACCACCGCCGGCTTCACCAGCACTCCCCACCACGAGACGATCACCGCCCGCAGCCGCGCCACCTCAGCCGAAGCAGTGGCCATCGCCTACTGCCAAGGCACCCCAGTACGCGCCGAGATCGAAGCCCGCGCCACCCCAGATCTCGCCACCGCCACCACGGCCTGCGCCAAGGCCCTCAGCGACCGCTACGGCACAGGCCCCCTGGAAGGCAAAATCCAAGCCCACATCATCACCATCGAAAGCCCAGCAGAATAGGGGCATGTCTGACGAGGTGACTGTGATTGACCTGCTGCCGCATTGCTCCTCGACGCCGCGGGGGGAGTGGGCCGGGGCTAATGATGAGCGGCCGTTGAGTGAGAAGGGGTTGCGGGAGGCGGAGGTTTTGGCGGCGGTGGCTGCTGAGGGTGTGCGGGGTGTTTACACGAGTTCGGCGCTGCGTTGCCGTCAGTCGGTGGGGCCGTTGGCTGCGGCGGCTGGGGTGCCGGTCACTGTTGATGAACGGCTTCGGGAGGGGTTCGACGAGCCGGCGGACTGGGTTGGCGGGGTGTTCGCGCCTATCGGGCAAGCCTTGGGTGGGGCGTGGACGGCGGCGCGCGGGGTCGCCGTACTGGGTGAGGTCGCTGCTCGGCATCGGGGTGGTCGGGCGGTCGTCTGCTCTCACGGTGACTTGATTCCCGTGGTGCTGGCTCACCTGGCGTCTACCCACAGTTGCTCGCCGCCGACGATCGTTGACCGGGGTGGGTGGTTCCGTCTGACCTTCGCCTCGGACGGTCTGTCGATGGTCGGCCTTCACCCATCACGCATGACAGATCCTTCGTGTGGTGCTTATGATTCCGGGGATGAATAACTTCTCGTGTGGATCGGGGGAATCGTTCGCGCCAGGTGAGTGCTGATGCACCACTCCGCGAATCCGGTTTCATCCCGCCTGTTGATGTGGCGGCGCGTGCGTGAGTACGCCGTACCGCCGTCCATGATCGAGACAGCCACCGTACGACGTTCGGTGGGTGACTGGGCCGGCGCTTGTGCTGCAGCCCGTCTGGATGTCGATCTCGATCTGCGCGCCGTGCGCGACCGTCACGGCACCGAAGTCGTCAACCTGCTGCGAGCGGATCTCCGGCGGTTGGCGCCCGATCTGTTGCGCTGGCACATGCCTCGGATCGCTCCCGACGGCCTGCTTCGGCCGGGACTGACCGTCTCACTATGTCGCTATCCAGGCCTGCAGTTGGTCGTGCGGACGCCGCCGGCGTGGGCGGATGCCGGCCAGCGAATGTCGCTGGGATTGTGGGAGGTCGGTGCCCCGAGCAACCATCCGCATCCCAGTCGGCGTTTCCGCCTCGACCTGCATCGGCATCTCTGGGATTCATCCCGGTACGGCGAACTCGCGCGGCGCTGCGGTGTGGGTAGAGCGGCGTGGGCTGCGGAGGCCGAGTTGCTGCTGGGTCGTCCCAGTGGGTTTTTCACCGTGCGGCTCAGTGCACGGCACCACGTGGTCCTCGAATTGGTTGCTCCTGACAACAGTCATGTGCCGACGCTCCGGTCGGCGGCGCGTCCGGAGGTTGCGGAGCTCCCGATGCTGCCGGACGCTGCTGTCCGGGTCCTCCCTGATCTGGAGCTCCTGCAGGCCGGACTGATCACGTCTGACCAGCTGCATCCGCTCGTCGCGGCCGCACTGCCGGTGAGCGACTCGGCCGCTGCGACCACGACGCCCGGCGACGATCCGCATCGGGTGGAGTGTCGGGGTGAGATCCATCGGATCGCGCTGCGCGACGGAGTGCTGGCGGCGGTCGATCACGACCCGGTAGAGCTGCGCCGCGAAGAGTTGCTGGTGGCGCTCGGCGGTCCCGCATTGCCTTGCCTGCAAGCGATTGACGCGGTGCATCGCGATCCGGACGACCTGCCCGCCGTCCGCGAGCGGATCGATCACGGTGACTTCGCCGGCGCGCTGGACGTGATTGAGCGGCTGCTCGGCGCCGGTGCGATCCTGCGCGACGGACCGCTTCGGGAGGAGCTGGAATCGGCTGCTGCCCGTTGTGTCGACCACGGTCTCTTCCGTGCGGACCTGCGGTTCGCTGGGCGGGCCTTCAACTCCAGGTACGCGTCAGGCGGCTTCGACCGCCGTACGCGCGCCACGCTGCGCCCGAAGCGCGCCAGCCGGGTACGGCGTCGTACCGACCTGTCCTGACCTCAACCAAACACCAGGTGATGCTTATGACTACTGCCCTGCCCGCTTCCCGTCTCACGGTCGCAGAGGACCTCCTTGGCCTGCTGCGGCTCACTACCACCGAGCCGCGTCCCGACGAACAGCTCGAAGCCCTCACCCTTGCCGTCGCGGCTGACCTGCCTGTCCTGCTCTGGGGCGAGCCAGGCATCGGTAAAACCGCTGCCCTCACTCAGCTTGCCGCCTCCCTCGACCTGCCGCTGACGACCGTGATTGCGAGTGTCCACGAGCCCACTGACTTCTCCGGGCTCCCCATCGTGGGCGACAACCCAACGGAGCAAGGGGTGCCGATGGCACCGCCGCAATGGGCAGTGGAGCTTGTGAAGGCCGGGCGTGGGCTGCTGTTCCTGGACGAGCTGTCGACGGCAACCCCGGCCGTTCAGGCCGCACTGCTCCGCGTTGTCCTGGAACGGCGAGTCGGAGCACTGCAACTGCCGCCAGGAGTACGGATCGTGGCAGCTGCCAACCCGCGTGCCTCGGCGGCGGACGGGTGGGAGCTGAGCCCGCCGCTGGCGAACCGTTTCGTCCATCTCTACTGGGTGCACGACCGAGAGGTAGTGGTGCGCGGTCTGGGCGGGACCTGGCCCCGGGCGGAGCTGCCCTTGCTGGTCCCCGAGCGGTTGCCAGAGGCAGTGGCCTATGCCCGCCGTGCAGTCTGCAGCTTCCTCGAAGCGCGGCCCACACTGATTCACCGGCTACCGACCACTGAGACCCGCCGCGGTGGAGCTTGGCCGTCTCCCCGGAGCTGGGAGGCCGCGCTGACTCTCCTAGCCTTCGGTACGGCGGCCGCCGCGTCCCGGGACGTCTTGGCGCTGCTGGTGCGTGGAACGGTGGGGGACGGGCCAGGGCTCGAACTCCTCGCTCATCTCGACCGGATGGAGCTACCGGACCCGGAGTCCCTGCTGGCCGATCCAGCTGCCGCCGAGCTGCCTGAGCGCGGCGACCTGCGGCAGGCCGCGCTGGAAGCAGTCATAGCCGCCATAGGTGCACAGCCGGAGCGCGCTCGCTGGGAGGCGGGCTGGGCGGTGCTGATCCGGGCGCTGGAGACCGGCCTACCGGATCTGTTGGTCGCTCCCGCGATGGCGCTCGCCGCACTGCGCCGCGACGACTGGGAGGTGCCCGCAGCGGTCGAGCGGCTCACCGGAGTGGTTGGCCTCTCCCAGACGGCTGACCAGTCGGTACGGCGCACCGCAGTGGTGGCGGGCCGATGACGGGGAACCCAGTACCTCGGCCGATGCCCCCACGACCCGTACGAACCGCCGTACGGGACTCTGGGGTCCCACTGGACATGGAGAAACTCCTGGCCGCTCGGCTGCATGCAGTGAAGGTCCGGCCCTATCTGGCCGGCGCACTCTTCGCACTGCAGGTGGTGGAAGACCGGACGGTGCTGACGATGGCAGTGGATGCGCACTGGCGTTGCTACGTCGCTCCCGGCTTTGTGCTGCGCACCCCGGTGGAGGAGCTTGCCGGGGTCTGGGTGCACGAGGTCTCCCACCTGCTCCGAGACCACCATGGGCGCGGAGAGCGGTATGCGCGGGAGCAATCGGCGTACGGGCCTGGTGAGCGGCTACGGCGGAACATCGCTGCCGACTTCGAGATCAACGACGACATCTACGGTGACGGTCTGCCCCAGCCCGCCGGCGCGGTGCTGCCCTCGCTGCTGGAGCTACCGCAGGGGTGGCTGATGGAGGAGTACCTGCGCAGTACGTCGATGTCCGGGCTACCGGTAGAGCTGTCGTGGCTGGACTGTGGCAGCGGGGCAGACGGGCACACCCGGCCGTGGGAACTCGGTCCAGACGGAGCGAACGGTCTGAGCAGGCAGGAGCAGGATGCGGTCCGCTACCGGATCGCAGCGGGGATCAGGGCCCGGCCGGGTGATGCACCGGCGGGTTGGCGGCGATGGGCGGACGAGGCGTTCCACCCACCACAGCCGTGGCGACAGTTGCTAGGGGCGGCGATCCGCTCCGCGGTCAGTGCACCTGGAGTGGGCGATGACCACACCTACCGTCGTCCGTCTCGCCGATCCGCTGCGCTCCCCGGAGTGCTGCTGCCCAGCCTGCGCCGGATGCCGCCCCGCGTGTGCATCGTGATCGACACGTCGGGCTCGGTGAGCGACGGGGAGCTAGGCAGTGCGCTGCTGGAGGTGGCGGCGATCTCACGGGCGGTGGGCGGCCGGCGCGACCTGGTGTCGGTGATCTCGTGCGACGCGGCGGCAGGGGTCGCCGTACCGATCTGTCGAGCTGAGCACCTCGAGCTGATGGGAGGTGGGGGCACAGACCTGCGGTCCGGGTTCGCTGAGGGGCTCCGGTCGCGCCCGGACGTGATCGTCGTTCTGACCGACGGCCAGACCCCGTGGCCCTCCGCACAGCCGCGGTGCCGCACTGTCGTCGGTCTCTTCGCCCGGCCGGCGAGGGCAGTGGATGAGGACGATCCGGAGTACACGCCGGACGCCCCACCGCACTGGGCTCGCGTAGTCGCCATTGGCTAGGGGTGGATCTGCAGGCCGATTCCGAGGTCGAGGCGCATGGACTCGAGGATGACGAAGACGGTGCTGGTGATGAAGACGTCCGCAGCACCGAGCACTCCGGAGTACTTCTTGACGACGGGTGCGGCGGCTTGCGCGGAGGCGGTGTCGAGGTAGCCCTTCACCGCGGCCCACGCGTTGTCGCCGTACCGGGCGTAGAAGGGCATCGGGTCGACTGTGGCCAAGGCAGTGCGCACGTTTTCGACGATGTCCGCGAGGTACTGCTTGTGCAGATCCAGGTCTTCGCGCGTACCCGGCCGGCCGAGGTGGCCGCCGATGAAGTGCTTCCACGGGTAGGCCAGGGCGAGGTCCGGCGCGGCGAGCGAGCCCGGTACATCGACGTTCACGTTGAAGCCGGCGAAGGAGGCCCAGCCGGGGATGACGACGTCGATCAGCATCATCGTCTCGTGGTCGGGCAGGTGGATGTAGATGTTGTCGGGGGTGTGGTTGGAGCCCTGCCAGGCGAGGTTCACGCGTTCGCCGCCGACCTCGAGGGTGTGCTTGGCGTCGAAGGTGAGGTCGGGGGTCGGGCGCGCCGGGTCGTCGGCGCGGAGCAGCAGGCGCTTGGTCTCGGCGTGGCCGACTCGGACGACGTCGCGGCCGAAGAGCGACGAGGCGCCGATGTGGTCGGCGTGGTGGTGTGAGTAGACGATGTGGGTCACCTTGTTGGACACGCCGTTGTCCGACGCGATCCGGTCGATGGCCCGCTGCAGGTTGTGGCCGAGCGTCGGGGGCGCGTCGAAGAGCACGACGCCGTCCGGTGTGGTCAGGAACGCTGCTTGGTAGCCGCTGTCGGTGACCCAGTAGAGGTTCTTCTCCACCCGCCCGACGTAGAAGCCCTGTTCGTTCATGGCCGGGCCGAGTGAAGAGTGCGGCACCGGTGCGTAGTCCGGGAGTTCTGTTGTCATATGGCCAGCGTCGCCACCGGCCAGGTGAGCAGGCATCACCTGAATCAGGTGATTCGGCCTCTAGACTCGCAGTGTGTCCGGGCTGATTGACCGCCATGACCTGGTCGCCGCGCTCGACCATGCGGTGACGAAGAAGGTGACGGTCCTCGCTGCGCCTGCGGGCAGCGGGAAGACGTCGGTACTGCGGCTGTGGGCCGACCGTGCGGAGCAGAACCACCGGATTGCCTTCGTGACGCTGCAGCCCGGTCAGGACGCGCACCTGTTCTGGTTCGCCGTACTGAGTGCGATCAGGGCCGCCTGCGGTGGGGAGCCGCCGTTCGCGGCACCTGGGTGCAACGGGCACGACAAGGTGCTCTCTGAGGTCAATGCGATCGAAGGCCCGTTCGTTCTGGTCATAGACGACGCACACGAGCTCAGCTCGGCAGAGGACCTGGCTGAGCTGCTCGCCGACCTCCCGCCCCTCGCACACGCGATCGTTGCCACTCGGGGTGAGCTGCCGCTGCACCTGCACAAGCTGCGGCTGGCTGGGCAGTTGGCTGAGATCCGAAGCCCGCAGCTGCGCTTCACTGTCGCGGAGACGCGGGAGCTCCTGGCTGCGGCGGGGATCACGCTGCCTGATCGGCTCGTCGACCTGCTGCACCAGCGCACTGAGGGCTGGGCGGCCGGATTGCGGCTCGCGGTGCTGTCGCTGGCCGGGCATCCGGATCCCGAGCGGTTCGTGACCGAGTTCTCCGGTAGCGATCGGACTGTGGCCGAGTATCTGATGGCCGAGATGCTGGAGCGGCAGCGTCCCGACGTGCAGCGGCTCTTGCTGCGCACGTCTCTGCTGGACAGAGTCAACGGCGAGCTGGCTGATCTGCTCACCGGTGCGGTCGGGGCGGAGCGCATATTGCTGGATCTGGAGGAGGCGAACGCGTTTGTCGTCTCACTCGATCCGGAGCGGACGTGGTTTCGCTATCACCATCTGTTCGCGGGACTGCTGCGGCTGGAGTTACGCCGTACACAGGCCGACGAGATCCCTGCCCTGCATCGGCTCGCCGCTGGGTGGTTCACGGAGCACGGGCAGCCGGCCGACGCCATCCGACACCTCCAGGCAGCTGGCGACTGGGCTGAGGCGACGCGCCTGCTGACTGAGCACGCTCTCGGTCTGACACTCGACGGGCAGGGGTCGCTTGTCCGGACGCTCCTGCACGCCTTTCCTGCTCCCGGTGATTCGCTCGCGCTTGTCTACGCCATCGATGAGCTCGGCACCCTGCGCCTCGATGAGGCTGCCGCCCACCTTGAGGTTGCCCGCCTGAGGGGTGAGCACGAGATGCTGCTCACGGCGCTGGACCTGCTGCTGGCCAGACTGCGTGGTCATTTCGACTGTGTCGTGGCGCAGGACGGCGTCCAACCGTTCGCCGACCCCGCTCTGCGCGCCATGGTCCTGCTGAACCTCGGTGTCACCGAGGCGTGGTCGCAGCGGCTCGCCGACGCCGAACGCCACCTGCTGGAGGGCGCGGCGCTCGCCCGCGACCTCAACCGTCCTTACCTCGAGGTGTCTTGTCTCGCGTATCTCGGGTTTGCCTCCACTGGACGGTCCCTCGCGCTGGCCCGGCAACGCTGCGAGGAGGCGATTGCCTTCGCTGCTCGACATGGCTGGGACACGGAGGCGGTGGCCGCGCCCGCCCACGCCACCCTGGCCTGGGTACTCGTCCAGACCGGCGAGTTCGACCAAGCGTCGTACCGGCTTGAACAGGTCCACCAGACCGACACTGAACCCGGCGTGCAGCTCCTCGTGTACGTGGTCTCGGCACTCGTCGCGGCCGCGCGCGGTCACCACTACGACGCTCTGACCGACTTCGCCGCCGCGCGCAAGGTCCAGGCGAGCATGGCGGGTGAGCACACCCTGTCCACCCAGGTGACCGCCTGGGCGATCGCCACTCAAGCTCGCGCTGGCATGCTCGACCAGGCTCGTACGGCGCTCGCTACCGCCGGTGACCTCCCCACTGCGGCAGCAGCTCTTGGTTTGATGGAAGGCAACCCAGCTCCCGCCGCTGTTGCCGGAGGCGACACCCTGACTCGGGTCGAAGCCCACCTGCTGACAGCCCTCGCCTACTGCGACCTGGACGACAAACGCAGCGCCACCACTGCTCTGGAACAGGCCCTGGACCTGGCGGAGCCAGACCGTCTGATCCTCCCGTTCGCCATCACCGGCGCCTGGCAGCTACTTGAGGCGCTACCAGCCTGGGACACCAAGCACGCGGCCCTCGTCACTGCCATCCTCGACGCCGTCCGCAACAACACTCCATCAGCCCCGGTGGATCCACTCAGCCCCAGTGAGCTCCGTGTCCTCCGCTACCTGCCCACGAACCTCACTCGCCCCGAGATCGCGGCCGACCTCCTGCTCTCCCTCAACACGGTCAACACCCATATCCGCCACATCTACGCGAAACTCAACGCCAGCGACCGCAATACCGCCGTACAGGAAGCTCGTGCTCAAGGCCTTCTGTCCCGGATACGTTGACCACATGGTGTTCACCTCGTCTGTAGAGAGAACCTCGCCGGACCGCCTGGCCGACGAGCGCGACGCGCTCACCCAGCAGCTCGACTTCCACCGCGCCACCCTGCTGCGCAAGCTGGACGGCCTCGACGACGAGGCGCTCCGCCGCCCCATGACAGCCTCCGGCCTCAGCCTGCTCGGCCTGGTCAAACACCTCGCCGACACCGAGCACAGCTGGTTCATCAAGATCTACGGCGGCTCCACCGAGCCAGACCTGTACGCCGGCGACCGCGAGGCGGAGTTCCGCGCCGAACCCGGCGAGACGACGGACGAGCTGGTCACCCAGTACCTGCAGGTCTGCGAGCGAGCCCGCTCAGTAGTGGCCGCCGGTGACCTGAATGACGTAGTCACCACCCCCTGGGGCTCCGAAGCCAACCTACGCGCGATCCTGCTCCACATGACCCAGGAAACCGCCCGCCACAACGGCCACGCCGACATCATCCGCGAAGCCCTAGACGGCACCACCGGCCACTGACCCCATGACCAAGGGGCGGCTCCTAGACCGCGAACCGCCCCTCAGCGTGTTCTGCCCCCTGCGCGCGACCACGTCGTACATTGCCCAGTGGAAAGCTGGTCGGGTGGCCCTCCCAGGTCACCTCAGCGGGATCTAGGCCCCGCCGGACGGGAGAGTCATCCTCGCCGCTGCCGGTATCCGTGAGGGACGACTACACGACGCCCGGCATACAGTCCAGGCCTTCGACCCAGCCACCGGCATGACCCGCTGGAAGCAGTCCACCCCGGCTGTTGAGCCCGGTACGCCATTGGTGCACGACGGCTGCCTCTACTTGGCAGCAGGCCAGGGCTCTCACGTCTATGCCCTCGACGCCGCCACCGGCACGCATCGCTGGCAAGCGTGGCCCGACATCCAGAGTGTCAGCAGCATCAAAACAGCACCCGCCATCTACCGTGACACCCTGTACGTCGGTTCCCGCGACCATCGCCTCTACGCGCTCAACGCGACCACCGGCGAAACCCGATGGCACGTCACCACCGGCGGCGAAGTCGACTCCTCCCCGACAGTGACGGACGGCACCGTCTACTTCGGCAGCGCCGACGGTCACCTGTGGGCAGTGAGCGCGCAGAACGGCCAAGTGCGGTGGAAGGTACCGCTCGGCGCACACGTACAGACCCCCGTCGTCGCGGACGGCGTCGTCTACCTAGGCACCCAAGACGGCCACCTGTACGCCGTAGACGCAATCCCGGCCCCACGAACCAACTGAGCCGAAATGACTGAGGGGCGATTCCCGGTTGGGAACCGCCCCTCAGTGTGTTCTGCCCCTGCGCGTGACCACGTCGTACATTGCCCAGTGGAAAGCTGGTCGGGTGGCCGCTCGGAGAGTGGCGGAGGATACGAGATTCGAACTCGTGAGGGGTTGCCCCCAACACGCTTTCCAAGTCCCCGATTCGGAGTTCAGAGAGATCCCTCGAGGGGCACGGCAGCGTCGCCGAGCGACTTCAGAACTTCGCTGAACGTCCCCGAACGGGAGCGGATGAGACTAGTTTTAAGACTGCGCTCTTGCCCAGTCTTAGCTGCCGTCGACATCCTCACGGGACCGTCCCAGGAACGCGAAACTGCATCCGAGGTAACGACCGATCCGTGTAAACGCCAGACTAGTGAGCGCGCGAATGGCTATGGTCGTACCAAAATGATGCTGGAGAGGTCTACGTCGTCGCGACTTCGAGCCTCCGGCAAGTCCGAGCCTTCCAGTGAGGCCAAGTCCATAGCGACCCTGCCTTGCTCCAGGGCACTTCCGACGGATTGTGCCGATGCAATAGCCGAATAGAAGCGAGAGGCAAAAACTACCGCGCTTGAGTCGACAACACTGTCAGCCATTGCAACGACGATAGGGACCGTCTGCAGTAGATCATCGGCACCTGAGAGGCTATCGCAGGCATTTAGAACCAGCAGCGTAGGTGGAGTGTCGGTTGCTCCTAAGAGGCGCGCTAAGAGGTCGAATTCAAGATCTCTGCCGTCTTCGGAACCCATATCATCTTCCATTACCAGACCGAGCGAGCTGGCGTGCCCCGAGAAATGGACAACATGAGGGCGGTGTTCATTCAAACCATCCATGAGATCCGTACTTGTGGCAGCAGGGAGGTGCTGAAGATCCACCAGATCTCGGTACTTTGAAGCCTTTAAGAGGGCCTTAACTTGACGTACCTCCTGGTCCACACGGAGCCAGGTTCCGATCGTGTCGATGGTGCCATCGGGCCGAATCGACGTGGTCTCTACGGCCTCGGGGTTCGCGGTGAGATACAAGACGCGCAGAACTTCTGGCTGCGGTTCCTTTATCTCGATGTATCTCACTTCATGAGTAGTCTTTGCTAGTCGTGCCAAGTCGCGGGCATGGGCTTTCTCGCTCGCGCGTCGCTGAGTGTCTTTCCTGTCCCTGCTTGCTTGTTCGCGATCCTTTGTGTTTTGCTCCGATCTCTCGGCGCTTGTCAGTGATGTGCGCTTTGCCGCTATCGCTTTGTCGTTGTCGGCGATCTTCTTTTCGGTGTCGCCGGCCTTCTTCGTGGCGGCTACTTCCTTCTTGTCTTCTCTCTCTGCTGCGCTAGTGGCAGACCTTCTAGATATATCTGATCTGGCTCGGGCTGCTTCGTCACGTTTCTTGGATGCTGCCGACCGGGCCTTGCTGGCAGCCTCGCGATGCTTAGCCAGTTCGCTAGTGAGGCTGGATCCCTTCGCGATGAGCCTAGAGATCTCGGTGCGTAGAGTGTCGCTTCTGGTCATGTTTTCTCCCAAATAAAATTCCAATAACCCGAACTCGACAAGCCGAGCTCTCGATGCTCACGCTCGCTGGGGCGGCCAGACTTTGCAATAGCTGGGAGCAAGCAAGCAAAATCGGGCGGGCTGGCGGGTACGGGTACGGGTACGGGTACGGGTACGGATGACCTAGAGGTCTCCACGCTGCTGAGCCTCATTGATCGCGCGGTGTGCGCGGAGGTCAACATTGGCTCGTCCTTGACCCGCCAGAAACCGGTACTTGTGAAGTAAAACCCCATCTGCTTGAGGAAATTCTCTTCTAGAGTTCCTGCTTCTATAAGTATGGATTCCCATTTGGCATCGCCCAGTGGCTGAGTCAATGGGTCGATCTTTGCGTAAAACTTGAGACGCTTCTGCCAACTAGACCTTACGTAATAATCCCAGTTCTCCTGAGCGGCCACGCTCATAATCGAAGGATTGACAGGTTCGTTGAGTGCTAATACGCGGGCGCTCACATAAGCCAAAAGCTTAGTGAATCGATCCAGCACGGTCACGATGGCCGACTGGAATCTGTAGACATCAGACGCGGCAGCTCTGGAAAGACGAGGGCTGGATCTTTGCGAAGCGGACCGGTGAAGCTCTCAGCCCGAACATGGACTATCGGGAGTGGAAAGAGATCCTGGCGGCCGCCAGATTCGCGAAGGCCGGCTACATGACGCCCGGCACACCGCGGCCACTGTCTTGTTGCTGTTGAAGGTGCCCGAGCGGGCGGTGATGGACGTGATGGGCTGGTCTCATCAGCGATGGTGAAGCGGTACCAGCACATCACTGCGACGGTCCGCATGGACATCGCCAAGCGGGTCGGCGGGCTGCTCTGGCAGGAGCCCAAGAAGAAGAAGGGCAAGAAGGCCAAGGACAAGGCGGAGAAGAAGTCGAGGCGGCCGGACGAGGGCGACGGAGGGGCGAAATGCCCGCCTGAGTGGCCCGATGAGATTGGCGTTGAGACTAAGACTCAGACTTAAGCTGCAGAAGGGCCCGTCGCTGATGCGACCGGCCCTTCTCTGTTCAGCCCCTGCGAGTGCCGTACTGCGCTCTGACCAGCGGAAACACCGGTCGGTCGGCCGCTCGGAGAGTGGCGGAGGATGCGAGATTCGACCTCGTGAGGGGTTGCCCCCGACGCGTTTCCCAATCCCTCGATTCGGCGTTCAGCGCTATTCGCAACGGTCAGGAAAGGCGGAACTGGAGTGCCTTGGTACCTCGTTGAACGCCTCCGAACGGAGGTGGATGAGACTACGCATGGGCTATTTCTTTGAGTGTCCCTGCGCCCGCTAGCAGCAGACCCAGCGGTTCGCCAATCCGGTTCGGGCTGACCCGTCACCCCGAACGACGGCCAGGGCGTCTCCCGCCTGGGTACTCGCCCACTTGGACCGGTTCCGCGTCGTGAACAGGCGATTGAGCCGCGGCGAGATCGTAGTTACCCCGCTGTCGTCCCACGCGCCGGAGCTGAACGTCGACGGCCCCAGCATTCTGCTCCAACGCCTCGCCCCGTATTCGTTGAACGCGTGGAGCACCTCTCTCACATGCTGCCGCCTCCGTGCGAACCCCGCGGCCGTCTCCGCGGTGCTCAACTTTGAACCGATGCCAGCAAGATCTCGGCTTGAGAAGCAGCATCCGATGCGACCCAACGCTTCTGGCGAAGGCGCCAGTCGATACCCCAGCATCGTTCCTACATCGCCCGTAGCACCAGGCCAGGTTTGTAACGAATCACGCATCATTGCTGATGTACGAACGGGGACGTATTGTCATCGGCCTGAGACCTGAGCAGTGTCGGGCGAACAAGGGTCGATGTGGGGGGGAAAATGGAAGCGCCAAAAGAGTGGATCGATGACCTTCGGGATCGTGCCACGAAGGATCGCATAGTCCTAGTGTGTGGCACCGGAGTATCGGCCGCGCTCAGCGGCGGATCAAAGAACGCCACTTGGCGGACTCTCCTCAGTTCGGGCGTAAGCCATTTGGCGGAGGTTAACGCCGCGGTGGTTGATGAGGCTAAAGGAATGCACGCTCTCCTCAACATGAAAGAGGCAAGCACGCCTAGTCTAATTGCAGTGGCACAGTGGCTCCGCATGCACTTCCAGAGCCTTCCGGGTGGCGAATTTTCACGATGGCTAGAAGTGACCGTTGGCTCACTTACCTTAGACAAGAATGCACTAGAATTTATTGCCTCAACCAAGCTTCCGATCCTTACTACAAACTATGACGGGCTTCTTGAAGAATGTTCAGGTCGAGATTCTCTAAGCTGGCGCGATCAAGCGAAGATTGCCCGCTTCCATGATCGTCCCGAACAGTATATCTTTCATCTACATGGCCACTGGGACGATGCGGACTCTGTTATTCTTTCGGGCGACGATTATCAGAAGTTGGCCAGCGCGCCCGAGGTTTCACGGGTGTTTCAGCAAATTGTCGCAACGTATACACCGGTTTTCGTTGGATACGGAAATGGTTTGACCGATCCAAACTTCTCTGCTTTTGTGAAATGGTTTACTGAAAACTTTGATGCGACAGCACGGCGAATGTATGTACTTTGCCGGAACGCTAACGCCCCTCACCAGTTGGTTGGACGAGATAATCTCTACTACATTCCGTATGGTGAGACGCATGGGCACCTCCCTTCATTTCTAGAGTCGTTGCTGGCTCCTGAAGGTCAGGGTGGGGTAGGTGGCCAGGAAGACGTGAGGGTGGATACATCGGCCTCTCAGGCTGACCATCGCGAACAGCCTCTTGCCGAGTTGCCCCCTAGTTTGAAGGATGAGACGGCGCGGCAATTGGGTAGCGTGGAAAGCTGGGAAAAGTTTCAATCAGATGTTCTTTATGCCGAACGATCCGTCATCACCACGCGAGGTGCCGCCCTCATCAGTGCTGTGACCGGAACAGGAAAGACCACGCTCTCGCGAGCGGCAATGAACCTGGCAGTGGCGAGAGGCTATTCGGCGGTCATGATCGTACCAACGAAGGCCCTTGTCGCTCAAGAAGTGCGTGAATGGGACCGATGGATCGCTGCGTGGCTGGGAGAAGATCGTCAGGTTCGTGTCTATCCCGCGTCACGCGACTATCCCGAGAGCGATGCGCCAGTTTCACGAGGACGGTTCGATGTAGCCGTCGCAATCTACGAGAAGATCGCCGGATATCTTGCAGCGGGACAGCCAACGCTGAGCAAAACGGCAATTCTAGTAGTTGATGAATTGCAAACGCTCGTTGCAGACAAAGACAGGGCGACTAAACTCGAAAGCCTATTAACAATGGTCCGTCTTCTGCCGCCTGATTCCCGCCCTGCTATCGTCGGTCTATCTGCAACGCTATCCAGCGAATCGACCGACGTGCTTAGGCGTTGGCTTGACGTGCCAGATCATCATTTTCTTCAAAGTGTTTCACGATCGGTGCCGCTAGATGCATATGTGGTTGATTCGGCGCGGATGCGAAAACAGTCTGATGCGCACTTGTTTGGGTTGGGTAATAGCGATGTTGTGCCACCACCATGGGAAGATGTAGAGCACAGTCTCTTGCCTCCATCTGGCGGACCAAATATCACGGTAAAAGGATTGAGTACAGCATCTTTAGCTGTGGCGCTCGTTACTAAATTGCTCGTGGACGACCCAGAACGGAGACTTATTGTTTTCGTGCCTGGCAGGACTGCGGCAGAAGACATGGCTCTGGCGATCCAGCGAAGCTTAGATGGTCGGTTAGGGGTCCCGCCTCGAAAGCTCAGTCCCTGGATAGGGGGACGGTTCGCGGTGCCAAATACGGATCCGGAGCATGCGAAACGTCTTTTTGATGAACTCAAAGACTCTGACTTGCCGATGGTTGATAATGTCATTAGAGGGATGAGGCACGGAGTTGCGTATCACACAGCGCGTTTGCCTGCTCAACTGCGACGACGTTTAGAGGATGAATTTCGTAACTCGTCTGGGATTCTCCGTGTACTCGTCGCTACGGACACGTTGGCTCAAGGGGTAAACCTTCCAGCAGATACGGTCATCAACTGTGGCTTAGCTGCCTACGGATCAGATCGGCTTCTGACATTGGTATCGGCCGCTGAATTGGACAACAAGGCGGGTCGAGCTGGCCGTCGTGGATTAGCGGCCCGTGAACGAGGAGAATTTTACATACTGGTACCGAGTGAACGTGATCTTCAGGAGGTTCAGAATCTCACGGCCACAAGTGTTAAGACCTTCGCATCAATCGCAGGTGTATTCGAGCGTTTTGTGACAGGTCGCGATCGTACCCTTCGTGTAATTGGCCGTATACGCAGTCTCGATGATGTCGCCTTGTTGACACTGCATGTGCTTTGCTCAGACGGGTTCGGGCGACGAATGGAATCCCTTGAAGGTCGTGTCCAGAACGTAATTGCGAACCTTCTTGCTGCGCAGAGTGAAGAAGACGACTTGCCGTCTGCTCAACTTGTCATCGAGAGGCTGAGGGAGCTCAAGCTAATCTCGGGCGAGTCAGATGGGAAGCTGCGTTTGTCGAGGGTGGGGGAGGCCTTGGCTAGATCTGCTCTCTCACTGCAAAGCGCCTACGTACTAGAACAGTTGGCCCGTATTGCAGTGCAGGGTGCAGGGGACGTAGATATACTTTTCAATGCTTGTCGAAGTGCCGAGATTGACGGTGTTACCGCTTGGATCGGCCTGCCTAGTGTTCCAAGCAGGCACTATCCGTCCCTTAAAGAGAATATTCTTACGTACGCTACGGCCTATTGCGCTGACAATATTCAGAGACGCCGCGACTGTGCCCAATATTTCGCCCAAGAAAGGCATCCGCTACCGGTCGACTTGGTAGAGGAGGGGCAAATGGTAGTCTCACGAGAGCTTAAAGAAATGCTCGAGCGTGATGTGGAACTCATCGACGACAAGGATGCTACAGCTCTTTTGCGGGCATTGGTATCTTTTGAATGGAGTCGCGGAGTGCCGTTCGATCAGATGCGAGCGAGATTCTCCTCGGCGATCAGCTCTGATGAAGAACAGCGCGGAAAGGCGCGCGTTGAGATCAAGATTCATTACAGTGATGTGGAGCAACTGTGTGAGCAAATAGCTGGCGTGGTCCGCGGGTCATCCGCGATCTCGTTCTCGGAGAGTCATGACTGGTCGGCTAGAATTGCGTCGCTCGCCTTGCGAGTCGAAGTTGGGTTGCCGACTTGGCTAGCGCCGATAGCACGCATTCGTAACCCGCTACTCCATCGAAGTCGCCTTGCGAAATTGTGGAATGTTACGCCTCAGGTGGAACATCTATCCGCAGTTCTTGATCAGCCTGCACTAAAGGCCAGTCGCGGTATTTCAGATGTTCAACGAGAGGAATTGCGAGAGCTTCTCGATCGACGCGAACTAGAAGACGCACAGTACCGCCATCGGGTAGCACAAGAATGGGCTTCTGAATTAGTTCCCGGGCTGCTTGGATCCACCTTCGAAGACTTTGGTCAAGAGATGGAGGCGGCCGCTGACGGGCCGACGTATTCTCGCCTTCTTGCTGAACTTGCGGAGGGCTTAAGTATTGAGCCGTCGAATTCGGAGGTTTCTGCCGGATTTACGGGCCTGTGGTGGCGATTTGGTGCAGAGGTAATTCATTTTATAATTCCTGATGGCGAGCTTGGAGCTGAGGAGATCGATTCTGTCGCAGATAAAGACTGTGTCGTCCTCATCAGGCGCCGTCTGAGGACCAGCGGTAGCGTCGTTTTGTCACAGAGGCCAACCGTTGCTCGGTTCATCAGGCCCGAAGTCTTGCTCGAAGTAATTGCAAAGCTCGCGCAGGCACGCGGTGAGGGGCTCGATGGCGGCGAGGTGATGCAGCGCCTTCGTGCGCTCAAGGTGAGCGTATTAGACGCTGAGGACCTTGTGCTGAGCGTAGACCCGCCGGCAGCTCCACCGCCGTTCCTAGGTGCGGCGCCTTCGGTTCCGACGCGCGTAGATCCTCATCTGCCGGTCGATGAAGGTGACGCCGTCTAGTCTCACTGTCGCGCTGAGGCACCTGCCTGGTCACCAACAATTGGATCCCGGCAAGAGCCTTGCCGGTGAGGCGGAGGTCTGGCGGTCCCGAAGGCAAGACGCTCAAGTCCACCCTGTAGACCAAAGTGGGGTGAGTGACGGTGCTGTGCCCGCAGCCGAGCCGGGGGCTCGGGCGGACCGCAGGAGTTACGGGAGGGGCAGCTACACGATGCCCGGCACACGGCAGCGACTGTTCTGTTGCTGCTCGGTGCGCCTGAGAAGGCAGTGATGGATCTGATGGGCTGGTCCTCGTCCGCGATGGTGAAGCGGTACCAGTACATCACTCAGCAGATCCGCATGGACATCGCTGTGAGGGTCGGTGGCTGGGAGGTGGCGCCCAAGTCCAACAAGAGCAAGAAGCCCAAGAAGGCCAAACTGAGGCGGAAGGGCGAGGAGCCGGACGAGGGCGAGGCTGTCCGAGTGCCTGCCTGAGTGGCCTGTTGAGACTGGCGTTGAGACTAAGACTGAGACCAAAGCTGAAGAAGGGCCGGTCACCTAGGTGACCGGCCCTTCCTTTGTTCAGCCCCTGACCGTGACCACATAACGCTCTGACCAGCGGAAACACCGGTCGGGTGGCCACTCGGCAGAGTGGCGGAGGATACGAGATTCGAACTCGTGAGGGGTTGCCCCCAACACGCTTTCCAAGCGTGCGCCCTAGGCCTCTAGGCGAATCCTCCAAGCGGAGAGAATACGCGAGGAGGACTTGGTTGTGGAAATCGGGGCACCAAGCTGATCCCAGGTCACGTCGGATCGCTGCTCCTGTACGTCGACTGGGTCACCGGGCCGGACCGCCACCACCCACTAACTCTGCGCGCTCACGCTCAGCATGGCCTGGGCGAGCGGCCCGGAGCGGGGTTGGTGGGTGATACACGTCCGCAGGAGCCTTCATTAGGGTCGGTTTATGGGTGCTCCTGATCCGAATGTCGTTCATCCGATGGCTGGGGTTGAGCGGGTGGTGTTGCTGAAGGCGGTGGTGTCGTCGCCGTTGATCGAGGTGGGGGACTACTCGTACTACGACGATCCGGTGGAGCCGGCGGCGTTCGAGACGAGCAATGTGCTGTACCACTACGGGCCGGAGCGGTTGCGGATCGGGAAGTACTGCGCGCTGGGTGAGGGGACGACGTTCATCATGAACGGTGCCAACCACCGGATGAACGGGCCGTCGACGTTCCCGTTTCCGATCATGGGTGGGGCGTGGGCGGAGCACTTCGACCTCATCACCGGGCTTCCGGGGCGGGGGGACACGGTGGTCGGGAACGACGTGTGGTTCGGGTATCGGAGTCTGGTGATGCCGGGGGTGACGATCGGTAATGGGGCGATCATCGCGTCCGGGGCGGCCGTCGTGGACGACGTACCGCCGTACGGGGTTGTCGGTGGGAACCCGGCGAAGCTCATTCGCCGGCGGTTCCCGGATGCGGACGTGGAGCGGCTGCTGCGGGTCGCGTGGTGGGACTGGCCGGTCGAGAAGGTCACTGCGAACGTGCGCGCGATCATGGCCGGCCAGATCGACGACCTGTCAGTCGAGTAGGACGGGGGCTAGCGCGCGCCACTGGTCGATGGGCTGCGGACCGGTGATGCCGGTGATCACGTTGATGGCGACGTGGTCGGCCCCGGCGGTGTGGTGTTCGGACAGCTTGGCCTTGATGTCGGCTGGGGAGCCCCAGGCGGCCAGTGCGTCGACCATGTGGTCCGGCAGCTCGGCCTGGTCGGCTTTGCTGAACCCCTGGCGTTCCAGCGAGGCCGCGTACCCGGGGATCGTCGGGAAGAAGCTGATGGTGTCCCGTGCGATCGCGCGGGCCTTCTCGGCGTCTGACTCCAGTACGACGAGGTGGCTCACTGCGAGCAGCTTGTCCGGCCCGACCACCCGCCGTGCCTCTGCTGTGTACGCCGGGGTGATCAGGAACGGGTAGGCGCCGGCGGAGTGGTCGCGGGCGAGCCCCAGCATCCGCGGACCGAGCGCTGCGAGCACCCGGTGCTCGACGGGGACCTCAAGCTCTTCCAGGTACGCCGTGAGGCGTTCGATCGGCCGTGGGCCGTGTGCACCGCCCAGCCCGACGGTGAAGCGGCCGCTCGACTCCAGAGCGGCGTACGTCGCTGCTACGTCGGCGGCCGGATACGTGACGATCGCCAGGACGCCGCTGATGAACTTGATCGAGTTCGTCGCGCCGATCAGGTCGGTGATCGTCTGCAGGCCGGGGAGTGGGCCTCCGGACAGCCAGATCGCCGGGTAGCCGAGTTCTTCGGCGGCCTGCGCGGCCGCGAGTGAGTGGGGGCTGCTGTCCAGTCCGGTCGCGATTCCGAACCGGCCGAATTGATGATCCGTCACGTAGTCAGCGTGCGCCGGGGGTCGGGCAACGCGCCAGCGTGTTCGCTGACAGCGTGCGGCGGATGGGCCGATTCCCGGTCGGCGGTCCGGATCCCGTACACTCGTCCTCGGTTCCCCGCGTGGCGGTATCTCGCCCAACTCCCCCAGGGCCGGAAGGCAGCAAGGGTAAGTGAGCTCTTCCGGGTGCGCGGGGAATCCTTATGTCCAGGCCCGGTCTGGGAGGCTCCGGTGAGCGACGAAATCCGCTATCTGCAGGAACTGATCATCGCCGAGCTGGGCGTGCCGGCCGGGTTCGATCCGGAGACGGAGATCGAGCGCCGGGTCGAGTTCCTCGCCGACCAGCTCCGCCGGTCCGGAGCGACGTCGTACGTGCTCGGAATCAGTGGCGGGGTCGACTCCGCGACTGCTGGGCGGCTGTGCCAGCTGGCGGTCGAGCGGATCCGCGGCGAGGGCGGTCAGGCGACGTTCGTCGCGATGCGGCTCCCGTACGGCGTTCAGGCCGACGAAGCGGATGCACAGCGGTCGCTGGAGTTCATCCGGCCCGACGAGACGCTCGTGGTCGACGTGAAGCCGGCCACTGACGCCATGGTCGAGTCGGTCCGGCACGCCGGATTCGGTGAGCGCGAGGACTTCCACGTTGGCAACGTCAAGGCGCGGCAGCGGATGATCGCGCAGTACACCGTGGCCGGTGCGCGCGGCGGTCTGGTGGTCGGGACCGACCACGCGGCTGAGGCCGTGATGGGCTTCTTCACCAAGTTCGGCGACGGCGCGTGCGACCTGACCCCGCTCTCCGGCCTGACCAAGCGCCGCGTGCGTGAGGTCGGCGCCCGGCTCGGAGCGTCCCCGGAGATCACCGGCAAGGTGCCGACGGCGGACCTCGAGACCAACAACCCGGGGGTTCCGGACGAGGCGGTTCTCGGCGTCACGTACGACGAGATCGACGACTTCCTCGAGGGTCGTGAGGTCGACGAGAAGGCTGCGAGCAGGATCATCGCGACCCATCGCCGTACGGCGCACAAGCGCGCCCAGCCGCACGCCGTCAGCTGAGGAAGCTGGTCACCAGCTCGGTGTAGCCGTCTGCGGCTTCGGCGTGGACGAAATGGCCGCTGTTCTGCGCGAAGTAGTAGGTCCCGGTCGGTACGTCGGACTGGAACCGGGTGATCTCTTCTGCGCTGGTGACCGGGTCATGCGAACCCTTGATCAGCAACGCGGGCTGGGTGATCTGGGCGAGCAGCGGCAGCAGTGACTCGAGGAACTCCGGCGTGTGCATGATCGCCTCGGAGAACTGGCCGGAACGGGCGTGAAGCTCATCAGGGATCTCGGTGTCGGCGGGGAGTACCAGGTCCTGGGTGTCCGGGCCGAGGTAGATCTCCATCCGGCGGTTGCCCAGTTGGTGCAGGAGCGCGAACCGGTCGTTCAGCAGCTGCGTGGTCGCCGGGCCTTCGTGCGGTGGGAGCTCGATCGTGGGCTCGATCCGTTGGGCTGCCCGGATCAGTGTCTCGGTGTTCAGCAGCAGGTCCCAGGCAGGGTTCTCGAAGATGACCTTGCTGACGGCGGTCGGGTGCAGGACGGCGTACCGGAGGGCGAGGCGGCCGCCGAACGAGTGGCCGAGGATGGCCCAGCTCTCCAGCCCGAGTGTTTCGCGGAGGGCCTCGAAGTCGGCGACGAGATCGGTTTCGTTGACCGGTCCGGTGAGGGGGTCGGACTGCTGGACGCCGCGCTGGTCGACACCGATCAGGTGGAAGCGTTTGGCGAGCCGGTCGCCCTGGAACGACAGGAAGTCGTAGGAGCCGGAGCCGGGACCGCCGTGCAGGAACAGGAGTGCAGGCGCTTCCGCGGAGCCGCGCTCATCGACGTACAGCCTGGTGCCGCGGACCTCGATCAGCATGGTGCCGAAGCTTAGATGTTGTGAGCGCCTCCCGGTACCTCTTTAGGCGCTGTGAGCCAGCTCGCGGAGGCGGTTGCTCAGGCGGGCGAGGCGGATGGTGGCGATGTTCCGGTATGCCGGTCGTAGGACCGTGGCCAGTGGACCGGTCTGCTCGAAGGTGTGGGTGACCTGGCTGTCCGGGCCGATGGTCCAGATGCCGACCTCGCGGAAGCCCGGCACCTGCCAGGTGATCTCGATCCGGTCCGCCTCGACCGCCGTGTAGACGAGCTCACCGGCCAAGCCCGGGCGCACGCGCAGCGCATACCGGGAGCCCTGCTCGGCAGCGGGCGGGCCGTCGATCGCGAGGAAGGCCTCGTTCCATTCCGGGAGGGCGAGGGCGTCCAGCAGCAGGTGTCGGATCGCGGTCGGGCCGGCTGGGATGTTGTCGGTGGCTTGCTCCATGTCTATCTCTCCTGGGCGACGATCTCGCTTAGACGAACGGGTGGGCGGGGTCCCGGCGGCGGGCCAGGGCGGCACCGGCGGGAAAGCCGTCGGCGACGGCACGGAGGGTGGCGATCGTCTCGCCGAGCTCGCGGTCGGCGACCAGGCCGTCGATCGTCCGGTGCAGCCGGTTCTCCGCGGTGACGACTTTGCGATGCAGTGCGCGACCCGCCGGGGTCAGGCTCAGCGCGAGGTAGCGCCGGTCGACTGTGTCGACGCTGCGCTGCACGAGGCCCTGGGCAACCAGGCGGTCGACGAGACGGCTCGGGCTGTTGCCTGTCTCGCAGACCAGCAGGCCGCCCAAGGCGTTCAGCGTGAGCGGGCCGTGGTCGCGCAGAACCCGCAGAACCTCTGCCTGGGAAGGCGTAATGCCCAGTGGGCGCAGCTCGGCGGCGAGCAGCCGGTTGCCCTCGCGCTGGATCGCCAGCACGAGATAACGCAGCTCCTCCAGAACCTTCATGCGGAATACATTACACGACACGTATGTCACGACATCTATCGGCGTGCACGAAGAGTGCCGGAAGAGTGCCGGAAAAAGTCCTGCGGGGGTCATGGTCAACGCGACATCGGGACTGGCACAGTGTGTGCATGAAGGGTCTGATGCAGGACTACCAGCTGTCCCTGGACAACATCTTTCTCCGGGCCGAGCAGTTCTACCCGGACCGGACCGTGCACACCGGCGGGCCGGCGCCGACCACGATGACGTACGGCGAGTGGGCCGCGCGGACCAGACGCCTGGGCGGGGTGCTGGACACGCTCGAGATCACCGCGGACGGCCGGGTCGGCACGTTCGCCTGGAATTCCGGGCGTCACCTCGAGCTGTACTTCGCCGCGCCGTGCACCGGCCGGGTGCTGCACACGCTCAACATCAGACTCTTCCCGGACCAGATCGTCTACATCGCCAACCACGCCGAGGACGAGGTCGTCTTCGTCGACCGCTCGTTGCTGGGGCTGTTCCTGCCGCTGCTCGACCGGCTCCCGCTGCTCAAACACATCGTGGTGATGGACGACCTACCGGCGGGCGCGCCCGGGGCCGAGGTGCCGGACGACCCACGGTTCCACGACTACGAGGAGCTGGTGGCCGCCGCCGAGCCGGTCGAGTTCCACGTCGAGGACGAGAACCAGGCGGCCGCCATGTGCTACACCAGCGGTACGACGGGGAATCCGAAGGGTGTCGTCTATTCACACCGGTCGACCTGGTTGCACTCGATCGGGGTCCTGACCAACTCGGCGATCGGGCTGGCCGAGACGGATACCGTGCTGCCGGTCGTGCCGATGTTCCACGCGAACGCCTGGGGCCTGGCCCACGCGGCGCCGATGGCCGGTGCGAGCCTCGTCTTCCCCGGGCCGGACATGAGCCCGCAGGGGATTCTCAAGCTGTTGCAGGAGCAGGACGTCACGCTCGCAGCCGGCGTCCCGACCATCTGGCAGGGGCTGCTGCCGCTGCTGGACGGGGTCGAGCTGCCCAAGCTCCGGCGGATCCCGTGTGGCGGCTCCGCGGTGCCGCTGGCCCTGTCGGAGGCGTTCCGCGCCAAGCTGGGCAAGCCGATCCTGCAGGCCTGGGGGATGACCGAGACCAGCCCGGTCGCGACCGCCTCCCACGTCCCGCCGCGCTACGCCGACCTCCCCGAGGAGGAGCAGGCCCACGTGCGTGCCCGCCAGGGGACCCCACTGCCCGGCGTCGAGGTGCGGATCGTGGAGCCCGGCTCGATCGAGGCCCTGCCCTGGAACGACGAGGCGACCGGCGAACTGCAGGTCCGCGGACCATGGATCGCGGCCGAGTACTACCGCCCCGACGCCGGCGTCCAACTGTGCACCGAGGACGGCTGGATGAAGACAGGGGACGTGGCCGCGATCGACCAGTTCGGTTCGGTCCGCCTGGTCGACCGGACCAAGGACCTGGTGAAGTCCGGCGGTGAGTGGATCAGCTCCGTCGAGCTGGAGAACCTCCTGATGGCCCACCCCGACGTCAAGGAAGCCGCGGTCATCGGCGTACCGCACCCGAAGTGGGACGAGCGCCCCCTCGCCTGCGTCGTCCTGCAAGAAGGCGCGACGGTCACCGCCGACGAGATCCTCGACTACCTCCGCCCCCAGGTCGCCAAGTGGTGGCTCCCCGACGCGGTCGAGTTCATCGACGAGGTCCCCAAGACCTCCGTCGGCAAGTTCTCCAAGAAAGACCTCCGCACCCGCTTCGCCAACTACCACCTCAAATAACCCCACGGCGTTCCCCCACGAGGGTTCCTGCACCCCAGGAACCCTCATTACGTCGCCCACCACCACCCCCCGCGAGCGCCCGGGCGTGGTCCCCAGATCTTCGGATGTTGTCCCTCACCACCCCCGCGCAACCCAACGAGCGCTCTCACCTTGAGCGCCCATCGACCAGGTCCAGTTCGCGGAGGTGGTTGACCGGTGCTCGAGGTGGTGGCTGAGGCGCGCTTTGTGCACCCATCAACCAGATCCGGTTCGTGGAGGTGGTTGGCCCGTGCTCAAGGTGGTGGGTGGGTGCTCATCGAGCGCGGTGCGTTGGTGGGGTCGGCTCCGGGTGCGAGGTAACGTCCGAAGGGATCGCGGGCGTGGTCTGCGGATCTTCGGACGTTAGGTGGTGGGGGCGCGGGCGGGACCGCTTTGCGGATGGTTGCTGCCTCTCTGCGGCAGTAGGTGTCCGCAAAGGTGCCGCTAAGCGACTCGGCCGCCTTCGGCGGTCGACTGGAACCTTCGGGTGGCGGTTGGTGGTGGCTGGGGTGGGTGGTTCGGTGGGCGATCGCGTGCACGTTGCCTGGGGCTGGCGGGCTGTGGCTGGGGTAGCGGTTGAGGTCGTCCGAGGGTGCACATTGCGCGGGGCTGGGGACACTTACCTGTCGATACGGGTGCATTTGGCTCCCCAGCGAGTCATCCACAGACCGCTGTACCTCTCGAGGCGGGAGGTTGGGGACGTTTACCTGCCGATTCGGGTGCAATCGGCTCCCCAGCTAGTCAGCCGCAGATCGCCATACCTCTCGAGGCGGGAGGTTGGGGACGTTTACCTGCCGATTCGGGTGTGTGTTGTGAAGGGACATGTCTGACGGTTGTATGTGTAGGGACATGTCGGACACTTGATGGCTGCGGACTGAGTGGGTTCGGCCCCAGCAGTCCGCGGCGGGTTAGCTGGCAGACCTCGTCGCTTGCGGCCGCAACCACAGCCCGGAAGCTCAGACAGCCTGCAGGCGATCGCCTACCGGACCATCTCCCTCAGCCAGGCACTCGGCTCAGCCACCCGTTTCTGTAAAGCCCGGCCGCAGCGGTGAGTAACTGTCGTGGACCTTCCCGGCCGCAGGTAGGCCTGCTGGCCGGTGGCCGTAGCCACATCCCGGAAGCTCAGGCAACGGGCTCAGCCAGGCACCTGGCCCGGCCACCCTTTTCCGTACGCCGGCCGCAGGCGGCTGAGCGTCAAGGGGTGGTGTTGAAGTAGTTGCGGAGGGGGGTGGTTCGGCGGATTAGGTACCGGTCCAGGAGGAGGACGGTTAGGAGGGTTAGGCCGAAGAGGGGGAGGAAGAGGGCTAGGGCGGTGACGATGATGGCTAGGGCTGGGGTGGTTTTGAGGGGGAGGCGGCCGCGGGGGGCGCCGAGGCCGGCGCCGGGGGTTTTGGGGCGGCGGCGCCACCACATGGTGGGGCCGGTGATGCACATGAAGATGACGGCCAGGCAGAAGGCTGTGGTGAGCCACATGTTGAGGGCGCCGAGGCGACGGCCTTCGTGGAGGGCGATGCCTTGGGCGACGGTCTTGGCCAGGAGCGGGTAGTCCTGATAGCCGTACGTCGAGACGACAGCGCCGCCGTACTGGTCGACGTGCAGGGTTCGTTCCTTGGCGGGGTTCTGGAAGGCGTACCCGATGACCGAGTAGACGCCTTCTTCGTCGCCAGGCAAGGCGATGGTCATCGGGTGGGCGAGCCCGTTGCGGTCGCCGACGGCAACGGCTGTGTCCACGTTGGCGACTGAGCGGCGGTCGCCGTTGGGGTCCGAGCGCGGGACCTTGGTGTCGCCCAGGGCCCAGGGAACGGTGTGGCTGTGTGGGAGCGATTCGTCGAGAGTGGAGGTCGGGTTGGAGAGTGCTCCGTGGTCCTCGCTCCACATCGAACTGCCTTGGCTGCTGGCGATTTCCTGCACCTTCGCGCCCCAGAAGCCGGTCCACGGCAGCCCCGACACGATCAAGAACAGCACGCCGATGCCGACCACCGAACCGGTGAGCGCGTGCCGAGATCGCAGTACGGCGCCCGCGGCCCGGGCGGCGCGGCGGCGAGCTCGCGCGACTCGGCCGCGGAAGAACAGGTAGTAGCCGGTGATCGCCATCACGAGTGCCCAGCAGGCAGCGATCTCGACCACCACTTCACCGACGCGGCCGGCCATCAGGTTGCCGTGTAGGACGATCGCCGCACCGGACAGTGTCTTGTCCGGGTTCAGCGAGCCGAGAACCTTGCCCTCGTAGGGATCCACGAAGACATCGCGGCCTTCGCCGTCCGCGGTCTCCACGGAGAAGACCGTCGATCGATCCGGACCGGACGGCTCGGTCATCGACACGACCGTCGCGCCAGGCATCGCCGCCTTCACCTCGTCGAGCTGCGACGAGTAGGGCTGTGCGATCAGCCCGGCGGGCTGCGCCACCTTCATCAGGTCGGCGTGCAGCAGCGGCTCGATCTGGAACCGGAACAGGTAGATCAGCCCGGTCGTCGCCAACAGCAACAAAATCGGGATCACCAGGAAGCTGGCGTAGAAATGCCATCGCCAGAACGCCCGGAACCACCCAGATCCCCGGTTGCCGACCTCACGCTTCGAGGCCGCACCAGGCCCGCTGACCGTTGTTGTCACACCACCGCAACGTGCGACCTGGTCGCGCGGTTCCCTCAGTCGAAGGCAATCCCGAAGTGCCGCTGCAGATGAGCCAGCGTGGCGTCGACGAACTCAGCCGGCCAAGGCGCACCAGTCTCCAACGCGAGCGCCTTCCCGCGCCGGAGCATCTCCCGGCAGAGGTACTGGTTGGCGGCGATGACGTCGGTCGGGTCGGACCCGGCGGCCGGAACACCTTCCAGTACGGCGCGTTGCTCCGCGGACAGCAGCGCGTTCAGCCGCTTCGCGCCCCCAGTACGACGTACTCCGCGCTCCGCGAGCATGAGCCGAATCAGCTGGTCCCGCACCACACCAACACCCTGGTTGGCGACCACCCGTTCGTCCCGGCCGAGGACGGTGACCAGATTGCCGAGGAAGTAGAGGAACATCTGGACGACGCCGTCCGGCCAGTACGCCGTACCGGGGCGACCGTGCTCGGCCCGCTGATCGCCGTCCGGGAACAACGTGCCGTCGCGATCGAACAGCACCCGGACCCCGTCGTACTGGAATCGGTCGAAGGACGCGAGCGGATGCGCGATGAGGTCCAGGTGCAGCCAGTCGGGGGTGATGCCGAGACCGCCGGCGAGGGTGCCGAGTCGCTCGGTGAAGACGGTCGGTCCGGCGAGGTCGCGCAGTACGTCGTCCCAGTGCTCCTCGAACCAGCCGATGCTCGCGTCCGTCACCACGAGGTGGACGTCGAGATCGCTGAACCGGTCCTCGGCGCCGGTCGCGTAGCTCCCGATCAGGTAGACCGCCAGGACCCGGTCGTCGGCCGGGAGCACCTCGCGGGCGCGCTGGATCATCACGTCGTACCGCTCGTCGCCGGAGCCCATCCGCTTACCCTAGGCCGGGCCGGGACCGGCGCGCGGGCGTGATCCGGGCGACGGTGGAAATGTCGGCGGGCGGCGCTAGGGTTGCGGCGTGGAAGCACCCCTTGCGTTGTACCGCCGGTATCGCCCGGAGACGTTCGCCGAGGTCATCGGCCAGGAGCACGTCACCGCGCCGCTGCGGAACGCGCTGAGCAACAACCGGGTCAACCACGCCTACTTGTTCTCCGGGCCCCGCGGGTGTGGCAAGACCACCAGCGCCCGGATCCTGGCCCGCGCGATCAACTGCGAGAAGGGCCCGATCGCCGAGCCGTGCGGCGTCTGCAAGTCGTGTACCGACCTGGCCCGCGGCGGGCCCGGCAGTATCGACGTGATCGAGATCGACGCCGCGTCGCACGGTGGTGTCGACGACGCGCGCGACCTGCGTGAGCGGGCGTTCTTCGCGCCGGTCGAGAGCCGCTACAAGATCTACATCATCGACGAGGCGCACATGGTGACCACGCAGGGCTTCAACGCCCTGCTGAAGCTGGTCGAGGAGCCGCCGCCGCACCTCAAGTTCATCTTCGCCACCACCGAGCCCGACAAGGTGATCGGGACGATCCGGTCCCGGACGCATCACTACCCGTTCCGGCTGGTGCCGCCGAAGGTGCTCGGCGATTACATGGCGACGCTGTGTGAGTCCGAGGGTGTTGCGATCGAGACGGCCGCGCTGCCGCTGGTGGTGCGCGCGGGTGCGGGATCGGTGCGTGACTCACTGAGCGTGCTCGACCAGCTGATCGGTGGTGCGGGGCCGGCCGGCGTGACGTATGAGCTGGCGGTCGCGCTGCTCGGGTTCACGCCGGATTCGCTGCTGGATGCGTGTGTCGACGGGTTCGCGGCGCATGACAGCAAGGCCGTGTTCGAGACGGTCGAGAAGGTGATCGAGACCGGGCAGGACCCGAAGCGGTTCGCCGAGGATCTGCTGCGGCGGTTGCGGGACCTCGTCGTACTGTCCGCGGTGCCGAATGCGGTGGCGTCCGGGCTGATCGAGGCCGCTGAGGATCAAGGCGAGCGGCTGCAGACGCAGGCCGCTGGGATCGGCGCGGCCGAGCTGACGCGGGCCGCGGACATCGTGGCTGCTGGGTTGCTGGAGATGCGCGGTGCCACCGCGCCGCGCCTGCAGCTGGAGCTGATCTGCGCGAAGGTGCTGCTGCCGGGCGCCGACGACTCCACGAACGGAATTCAGGCGCGACTGGACCGGATGGAGCGCCGCCTCTCTATGGGCGTCCCGGGCCCGGCTGACGCCGGCGGTTACGCCGCACCCTCCGCCCCAGCACCCGACGCCGCCGCCAGCCGAGCCGCCGCCCGCGCCGCAGCCGCTGGCCAGGCCGCTGGTACGGCGGTTGGCGGAGTCGACGCTGGTACGGCGAGCGCGGGCGCGGTTGCTGGTCATGCGGCGGGTGGGGTTGCGGCACAACCCGCCGCTGCCGCCGAGTCGTTTGCCACAGGTGGGTCTGAGCAGGCAGGTGCTCGCGGGGCCGACGGTGCAGGTGCCGGAGGTGCGGGCGGCGCTGCGGGTTCTGCCGTGGGTGGGCAGGGCGGCGCGACGGGCCCTGTGCCAGTGGCTGGTGCGGGTTCGCCTGCTGCCGCGGGTTCGCAGGCTGGTGCTGCTCCTGGTTCCACACCGGTCGGCGGTGATGCGGCTGGTGGCGTTGCGCCACAAACCGCCGCTGCCGCCGAGAACAGTTCGAGAGGCGTGGGAGAGCAGACGGGGGCCGCCGGTGGTGCGGCGGGCACCAGCTCGCCGGCGGGTGGTGCGGGTGGTGGGTCGGAGGGCGCTGCCTCGCCGACGGGTGGTGCGGCGGGTGCCGGCTCTGCGGCAGGTGGTCTGAGCGGTGGTGCGGCGGGCGGTGGCTCGTCGGTAGGTGGTGTGGCGGGTGCTGGCTCGTCGTCAGGTGGTGTGGCGGGCGGTGGCTCGGCGGCTGGTGGTGTGAGTGGTGGTGCGGCGGGTGCTGGGTCACCCGCAGTTGGTGCCTCGGGGCCAGCTGGTGGGGGACAGGTTGCTGGTGGGCGGCAGGGGGCTTGGGGGGATGAGCCGACGGCGGCTGTCCCGCAGAGTGCGCCTGTGAGTCAGCAGCCGGCTGCGAGCGCGGTGCCTGCTTCTAGTGCGCCGGTGGGGTCGCCTTCGGTGGGGGCTGTGGGGCTGGCGGATGTTCGGCGGTTGTGGCCTCAGGTTTTGGAGGCTGTGAAGGCCAAGCGGCGGTTCGCGTGGATCATGCTGAGCCAGAACTCGCAGGTCATCGCGGTCGACGATCAGACGTTGACGTTGGGCATGCTGAATGCCGGGGCGCGGGAGAGCTTCTCGCGGTCCGGGAGTGAGGACATCCTGCGGCAGGCCATGATCGACACGATCGGGCTGAACCGGAGGATCGAGGCCGTGGTGGACCCGTCGGCCGATCCGGGTGCGGGAGGTGTGCCTGCTGGAGGTGGACCGCGTGCGGGTGGTCCGCCGGCCGGGGCAGGTCCGGCGGGTGGTTCCGGGGCTCCGGCTGGTGGTGGCGGTCCGGCTGCGCCGGCTCCTGCTGGTCCGACGGGGTATGCGCCGGTGGCCGAGCCGACTGCTCGGGTGGACGCGCCGGTTGCCAGTCAGCCCGTTCAGCCGGCGCAGGCCGTCGTACCTGAGAAAGCGCCCGTGGCCAAGAGCGGAGCCTGGGGAGCTGAGGCGGCGACTGCGGTGGATCTGCAGGAGCCGCCGGACCCGTACGACGTACCGCCTGAGCCCGAGGCCTGGGAGCAAAGCACACCAGCACCATCAGCTGCAGCAGCGCCCGCCTCAGCGCCAGCAGCGCAGGGACAGGCAGCAGCGGCGCCCGAGGTGGATCGGCGACAGCAGGCGGCCAGCAAGCGGCGGGCGGCCGAGGCGGCAGTGGCGGCTGAGCAGGCTCGTCGGCAGCAGGCGGCGCCGGTGGTGCAGGCCGCGCCGTTGACCCCGGAGGAAGAGGCCGACTCGATCGGCGAGGACGACGTCGTACTGGAAGAGGACTCGCGCTCGCACACGGATCTGCTGCGGGACACCCTCGGCGCTGAGATCATCATGGAAGAGACCAACGGGGCGCGCTGAATCGTGTGAGCATCGTGAGGTGCCTATTGATGAGCAGGTGTTTCTTGCGTTCGTTCTGACCACATTGCTGGCCATGGTGGTGCCCGGGCCGGACATGATGTTCGTGCTGGGCTGTGGGATCCGCGGAGGAGCCCGGGCCGGCGTACTGGCCACGGCCGGGGTTGCCACCAGCGAGGTGATCCACGTGGCGTTGGCCGCGGCTGGACTGGTGGCGCTGTTCGCCGCGGTGCCCGCCGCCTTCGCGGTGACGCGGATCGCGGGCGGGGCCTATCTGGTGTTCATGGGGATCCAGATGATCCGCAAGCGAGGTGGCGGACTCGATCTGCAGGGCGGGGTGTCCGGCCGTCGCGCGTATTCGATGGGGCTGTTGACCAATCTGGTGAACCCCAAGATGGTGACGTTCACGCTGGCGTTCCTGCCGCAGTTCGTCGACCCCACCCGCGGCCCGTTGTGGCTGCAGTTCGCCATCCTCGGGGCAGTCCTGGTCGTGCTCGAGTTCCTGGTGGACGGCGCGGTCGGTGTAACCGCCGGGCGGATCGGTGGCTGGCTCCGCACCCGGGAGCGGGTACGGCGAGGAATCGACGCGACGACCGGTGGATTGTTCATCGGGCTCGGCGCGCGATTGGCCCTCCAGCGTTGAATGTCCACCGGTCACCCTCAGTATCTGTGGGCAGCCGGCACGGGTTTCCACAAGTTCCACAGGGGTGTGGACGAAGATGTTCACACCCCTGTGGAAAACTTGGGGAGACTGGTCGGTTTCCGGGGGATCGAAGGGTTGTCCGGGCGACCGGCTAGGGTTGGTCGAAGAATTCGGTGGCGGCTCGACGAGGAGATCGCGTGTTCGACGGTGGCGGTGCTGGTGGCTTCGACATGTCCAACCTGCTTGCGCAGGCCCAGGCCATGCAAGACCAGCTGATGCAGGCGCAGGCCAACCTGGAGACCCAGGAGGTCGAGGGGTCGGCCGGCGGTGGCCTGGTGGGCGCTGTCGTGTCCGGGACGGGTGAGCTGCTCCGCCTCGACATCAAGAAGGAAGCCGTCGACCCCGAGGACACCGAGACGCTGGCCGATCTGATCGTGGCCGCGGTCCGGGACGCCTCGGAGAACGCCAAGGCCGCCGCCGCGCAGGCGATGGGCCCGCTGGCCAACGGCATCCCCGGCTTCGGTGGTCCGGCCGACGACGGCTCGAGCCCGGAGCTCCCCGGCGGCGGCATCGGCTTCACCAAGCCGTCCGGTCCGCCCGGCCAGAACCCGGCCTGACGTGTACGAGGGGGCCGTTCAGGACCTCATCGACGAGCTCGGCCGGTTGCCGGGGGTCGGTCCGAAGTCCGCCCAGCGGATCGCGTTCCACCTGCTGGCGTCCGACGAGACCGACGTCCGGCGGCTCGCGCACGTGCTGGTCCAGGTCAAGGAGAAGGTCAAGTTCTGCGAGATCTGCGGCAATGTCGCGGAGGAGCCGCAGTGCCGGATCTGCCGGGACCCGCGCCGGGACCTGAGCCTGATCTGCGTGGTCGAAGAGGCCAAGGACGTGGTCGCGATCGAGCGGACCCGCGAGTTCCGCGGCCGGTACCACGTGCTCGGCGGGGCGATCTCGCCGATCGAGGGGATCGGGCCGGACGAGCTGCGGATCAAGGAGCTGCTGCAGCGGCTGGCCGGTGGAGAGGTGATGGAGATCATCCTGGCCACCGATCCGAACCTCGAGGGCGAGGCGACCGCGACGTACCTGAGCCGGTTGCTGCGGCCCATGGGCTTGCGCGTGACTCGATTGGCTAGTGGACTTCCAGTAGGCGGTGACCTCGAGTACGCCGACGAGGTCACACTCGGACGGGCGTTTGAAGGGCGACGATCGATCGATGACTGAATCAACCGATATGGCAGAGCGCACGCTGAGCATCGGCTCGGACGATCTCACCGAGTTCGCGGAACAGATCGCCGACCAGGTGCAGAGCTTCCTGATCTCGGTGCGCGACATCGCGGCACAGCCGGACGAGGACGGTGTGGACGAGGGGCTCGCCTCGTTGCCGTACCTGCTGCTCGAGGTCAGCCAGCTGCTGCTGGCCGGTGGCCGGCTGGGCGCGTTCGAGGACTTCGTGCCGGAGGAGCGCTTCGAGTCCGACGCGGGCCCGGACCCGGATCTGGACGCGATGCGCGACCGGCTGGCGGTGCTCTTCGAGGGTCTCGACGAGTACGCCGAGGTCTTCGACCCGTACGCCGCACCGCCGGAGATCACGGTGAACCGGCTCTCCGACGACCTGACCGCGATCGCGACCGACCTCGTGCATGGCCTGGCCCACTACGAAGAGGGCCGGATCGTCGAGGCGCTGTGGTGGTGGCAGTTCTCCTACGTGTCGACCTGGGGCGCGGCCGCGAGCGCCGTCCTGCGGGCGATCCAGTCGCTGATCGCGCACGACCGGCTGGAGCCGGCCCACGACCCGGAGACCGAGGCCACCGACCGCGAGCTGGTCGAGGTCGCCGAGGAAGTCGTTCAGCGCCGATAAGGCCTGCGATATCGGGGAGAATGGCCCGATGTCCGTTCATGATGTGATCCGGCGGCTGCCCGACATCGGCCATGTCCGCCGGGTCAGCCGCGCCCTCGCCGTCCTCGACCTGGTTCTGGACGGCGACGATGACATGCTGCCGTTCTTCGCGTTCGACGCCCGCTGGTCAGAGACCGAGGAGGCCGCGTTGATGCGCGACGGCTCGGGCAACGAGTACTCGATCGTGTTCTCCGCCGAGGGTGCGTTCGGTTACGGGTTCGACCACGAGTCGCCGATGTCGCCGTGGGCCCGGGACGGCAAGCTGTGGCCCGGCCTGCTGGACGGCGTACCGGAGGTCTTCTGGGCCGCCCGCGACGAACGGGCGTTCGCCGATGACGGCGTTCCGCGCGCGACGGTCTGCTTCTGGCGGACCCCGGCCGATGACGCCTGGCAATGCGGTCCGGTCAAGGACGTGGAGAAGGACGGCGCCAACTACCTGTTCCAGCTGCTGGCCGACGGCAACCCGGAGGCGTTCCTGACCTTCGCGGAGGACTACTACGGCGTCGAGCTCGACATCGAACCGATCCGGCACGTTTACGCGCTGATGCCCCTGACCGAGTACGTCGTCACCTCGCTCAACCGCGAACGCCGGCTGCCCGATCTGGCCGAGGGCATCGCGGAAATCGGCTACCCACGCTCATGATCGACGTCCGGCCGATCGGTCCCGACGACCGCCGTGCCGTGGCGCAGTTCTTGACCCTGAACGGCGGTACGACGGTCATCGGGCACGGCGTCACCTACGACGCAACCGCCCTGCCCGGGTTGATCGTCGAGCGCGTTGGTGAGATCGACGGCCTGCTCACGTACGACGTACAGGGTGATGACTTCGAGGTCGTGACCCTGCATGCGGCCGAGCGTCGTACCGGTGTCGGTACGGCGTTGCTGTCCGCGGCAATCGAGCTCGCTCGGAAGGCCGGTGCGAAGCGGCTCTGGCTCATCACCACCAACGACAACGTCGACGCGCTGCGCTTCTACCAGCGCCGTGGCCTGCGCATCATCGGCGTCGCGCCAGGCGCGGTCGACGAGTCCCGCAAGGTGAAACCCACGATCCCGGAGACCGGCGACTACGGCATCCCGCCCCGCGACGAACTCACGTTGGAGCTCCCACTCAGTCCGGAAGCATCGGGACGGTGAGGCCTTGGTCGCGGCCGAGGAGGACGCCGCGGGTGATGGCGTTGGTGCCGAACTTGTCCTTCACCAGATCAAGGGCCGCGTCGAGTTCGTTGTTGGCGGCCTTGTCGAACGGGAGCGCCAACTGCTGAGCAGCCTCGTTCTCCAGGTTGCCGACCGAGATCCCGATCATGGTGAGGCCCTGTGTGGTGATCAGGGGCTGGGCGGCGGTGAGCAGCGCCCGGGCGGTGACCAGGATCGCCCGCGTCTGATCCGTTGCCTGAGGCAACGTATGGGACCGGGTGGCGCGAGTGAAGTCGTCGAAGCGCAGGCGCAGCGTGACGGTACGACCGGAACGACCAGCTGACCGCATCCGCCGAGTGACCCGATCGACGAGCCCGGCCAGTATGGCGTCCAACGTGGCCAGCGACTTCCGCGACCGCCCGAGGGCTCGCTGCGATCCGATCGACCGTCGTCGTCGCCCGACCTCGATCGGTCGCGGATCGCGGTTGTGTGCCAGCGCATGCAGATGCCGACCCGACGCCCGCCCGAGCATCGCGACGAGCGCCGCCTCCGGGAGTTGCGCGACATCGCCGACCTTGGTCAGCCCTCGTGTCCGCAGCTTCTCGGCGGTAACCTCACCCACGCCCCACAACCGCGAGACATCCAACGGATGCAGGAACTCCAGCTCGTACGCCGGTGGCACCTCGAGCAGCCCGTCCGGTTTGGCGATCCCGCTGGCCACCTTCGCGAGGAACTTCGTCCGCGCGACCCCGACCGTGATCGGTAGCCCGACCCGCGTGAGCACCTCGGAACGCAACCGCCGCGCGATCTCCACCGGCGTACCGGAGATCTTCCCGAGCCCGCCGACATCGAGGAACGCCTCGTCGATCGACAGCCCCTCGACCAACGGCGTGGTGTCCTCGAACACCTTGAAGACCGCCTTGCTCGCCTCCGAGTATGCCGACATCCGCGGATCGACCACGATCGCCTGCGGGCACTGCCGCAGCGCCTGCCCACCGTTCATCGCGGTCCGGACGCCCATCGCCTTGGCCTCGTAGCTGCAGGCGAGCACGACCCCGGCGCCGACGATCACCGGCCGGCCGCGCAGGCGCGGGTCGTCCCGCTGCTCGACCGACGCGTAGAACGCGTCCAGATCGGCATGCAGGATGGAGGCAAGCCCTGACGACGACACGAACACATGTTCGCATACTCCGCCGACAGTCAGGTAGAGCTCGACCGCCGCGCCCGGTACGACGCGACCCGCGTGCGGCTGGAGCAGGTCGGCGTACAGAATCTTCGGGGCCGGCGCTCGGCCGCGTTGACGAAGACGCGCTCACAGTCCGACGCCGCGCAGGTTTTGATCGCCTCGAATCCGTGTCCCGCCGCAAAGCTCGCGAGTCCGAGCGCGGCTCCGGCGGCGAGCCACTCGGCCCAGCTCGCCTCGGGCTCAGCGGCATGCAGGTGCCAAGGCGATCCATCATGATTCGACAGATAGGGCCGTACGGCGTACTTGGTCAGCAACTCGTTGAGGACCCCGGCCGCCTCGGCCGGCCCGGCGTGGAAGACAGGGCGGATCTGCTCGCGGATCGCCTTCACTTGGTCCAGGTCTTGGTCGTCGACGTCAGCCACCGGCTCGCCATGATCGAGTAGAAACTGCTCCAGTACGGCGGGCGAGGTCAGCTGCTCCGGATCATGGGTCCTGGTGTTGATCAGGTCCACGGCGATCCGGATCATCCGGTCCGGGGTCGTCAGCATCTCCACTCGACCAAGCGTAACGCAGTTGTTAGGGTAACGCGTAACGACCATTGATGCGTTACGAAGGAGGCGGCATGCTGGTCCGCTACCTGACCGCAGCGACCCTCGCTCGGGTCGGGGTCGAGATGGTCGCCTTCACGCTGGTCCTGCTCGTCCTGGAGCGGACCGACAATCCAGCTCTGGCTGGTCTGACAGGCGCCGCGTTTGCCCTGCCTGCCATCGTCACCGGCCCACTGCTGGGCGCGTGGCTCGACCGGACGGCGCACCGGCGTACTGCGCTGGCTCTGAGCCAGGTCGTGGTGGGCCTCGTGATGATCGCCATGCTGGTTGTCGTCGGTGGCAGCCGCCACTGGCCGGCCCCAGTGCTGGCTGCGATAGCCGGTACGACGCTGCCGCTGGTGAGCGGTGGTTTCACCAGCATGCTGCCGAGTCTGGTTCGGCCGGAGCAGCTGCCACGTGCCAACTCGCTTGAGGCTGCCAGCTTCGGTATCGCGACCATCGCCGGTCCCGCTGTGGCCGCAACTGTCGCCGCGGTGGTTTCGGTCGAGGCAGCGATGCTCACCATCGCCGGACTGGCGGCCTTGAGCATCCTGGCCATCACCAGGCTTCCTGTGCTTCCGGCAGTCGCTCAGGGCCAGGATCCCTTCCTCAGCTCGGTTCTGGGTGGGCTGAAGCACTTGGCCCGCACTCCGCGACTGCGGGCGTCCACAGTGACGTCGACACTCCTCATGGGCGTGATCGGCATGCTGCTGATCATCCTGCCGTTGCACATGGCATCGCTCGGGATGCCCCGATCGGCGGCTGGCTATGTCTGGGCTGTGCTGGAGCTGGCCAGCGTTGCGACGGCTCTGCTGCTGGGCCGCCTCTCCACCCGTTGGCGTCCCGAGTACGTCGTGATGCTCGCCGTCGCCGCCTACGGCTTGGCCTTCACCACCTGGCCGCTGGCCGGCAGCTTTGCCGTACTGCTGATCTTGGCTGCCGGCACCGGGCTACTGGACGGCCCGATGATTCCGGCGATGTTCGCCGCGCGGCAGCAGTACAGCACGTTGGAGCTGCAGGGCCGGGTCAGCACCACCGCGGCCAGCCTTCGCGTCGGGGCGGCCGCACTCGGCCAGGCGGCGGCCGGCGTACTGGTTCCGGCAGTCGGCACGCGCGCCGCGTTCCTGGTGATCGCCGGCTGCCTGGTCGGCGCCTCCGGGCTCGGCTACCTCTCCCTCAAGATAGGGAGAAATCCCGAGGCGCCCGACGAGTTTGTCAGGACAGAATCGGCACCATGGACCTGACCGCGTACCGCGACCTGTGGCGTACCCCCGGTGTGATGACGCTGATGGCGGCGGCGCTGACCGCGCGGATGCCGGTGATGGCGACGATGGTCCCGCTGGCGTTCCTGGCCAAGGACGCGTCCGGCAACTTCGGCTGGGCCGGCGTGGTCGCAGGCGCCTACTCCATCGGTACGGCGGTCGCCAGCGTCGTCTGGGCACGGATGGCCGACCGACGGGGCGCGCGTCGCGTGGTGATCGTCACCGGGATGGCGTGGGGCCTGCTCATGGCCGTGACGGCCCTGCTGCCCTACAGCTGGTACCGGCTGCTGCCCGTCGCAGCAGCACTGGCCGGACTGTGCGTGGCGCCCGTCGCCTCGACCTCCCGAGCCGCCTGGCCGCGGCTGGTGCAGGGTGGGCGGCTGCGTGTGCTCTACGCCCTGGATGCGTCAGCGACCGAGCTGCTGTTCGTCGTTGGACCAATGCTCGGCGCAGTGATCGTCAGCGTGGCCAGTCCGCGCGCCGGGTTGCTGGCGTGCGCCGTCGCGGCGGCCGCAGCGATCTGGTGGTTCGGACTGAAGCAACAGCCTCTCCCTGTTGGGGAGGCGGCGGAGACTGAGCGGACCACCGCGCGGCAGCTGCTCCTCCACCGCCATCGGCTGCCGTTGGTGATCGCGTTCGGCTTCATGGTGATGGGCTTCGCGTCGATGTCGCTCGGGATCGTCGCCTTCGCTGACGAGCACGGCAACCGGCTGATCGCCGGAGTGCTCGAAACTGTCGCGGCACTGGGCAGCCTGATCGGCGGACTGGTCGGTGGTGCACTCCCGGGCCGACACGACTCCTATGTCTGGAAGCGCATGCTGGCCTTTACGGTCTTGGCTGGCGCCTGCGTGTTCGCGACCGCTTCGGTGATCGCACTGGCCATCACGCTGTTCGCAGCCGGCTGTCTCATCGCACCCACAGTCGGCGCCCTCTACGAGCGGCTGGGGTCAATGACGCCGGCCGCCTCCCGGACCGAGATGTTCGGCTGGGTGCTCAGCGGCGGAATGATCGGCTCCGCCGCTGGCTCGGCTGTCGGTGGTGTGGTCGTGGAGACCTTCGGCGTTCGTTACGCGTGGGCCTTGATGGCAGTCCTCGGAGTGCTCGGCACTGTCGCGGTCCTGCGGGTACCGCCCCACCGGCCGGTCGAGTCCACGCTCGAGAGCGCTCCGGTCGCCGCGTAGTGCACCTTGTAGGTCGCCTCGAGTGTGCCGGAAAGCCCTGCACACAAAGAGATGAGCTTGAAGGACCGCCGGTCCAGCGCAGTGCCCTGTCCGGCCCGCACTGGGTGGATCCGCAGCGTCACGTCGTCCAGCAGTCGCCAGCGCAGGAGTGACCGGATCAGACCGAGGCTGCCGATCACATGCAGGTCCGGACCGGGCACCTGCTTGAGCGCCGCGAGCACTCGGCGCGGATCGCCCTTCAGAACCTCACTGCCTGGCTGGTAAGCCACTGGCGTCGAGGCGATGACGAGCTTCCGGACCCCACCGAGCGAACCGGCGTACTGCTCATAGGTACGGCGGCCGAGCAGCACTGTGTTCGCTCCGGCGGCCAGGTCGTCGATCACACCGCCCAAAGCCGGTGCCGGCAGCCAGCGCTCCGGCCGGTCCACGATCCCGTCCTCCGCCATGCACAGGTTGGCAATGATCGCTCGCATCCGCGCCCCTCCTTGGTCGTCTACCTGCTCGATGCAGACAGTGGACGGAAGGTTTCGATCGCGTCAGTTTTTCTCGCGGCGGCCGCGGTGGATCTCCGTCTCGAGGGCGTCCAGCCGGTTGCCCCAGAACTTCCGGTACCGGTCCAGCCAGCCGTCGATCTCGCGCAGTGGTTCGGGAGCAACGGCGTACAGGCGGCGGGTGCCGGCCACCGTCACGGTGGCGAACCCGTTGTCGCGCAGCACCCGCAGATGCTGCGAGACGGCCGGCTGACTGATCCCGAACTCCGCGTTGATCGTCGCGGCGATGCTGCCGGCCGGCAGTTCGCCGTCGGCCAGCAGCTCCAGGATCCGGCGCCGGACCGGGTCGCCGAGGATGTCGAACGCGTGCACGGTCCGCATTGTTTCAGTGATGACTTATATGAACAAGTGGTCCGTTCCACCGGACGCCTTCCGGCGCGCCCGGGCCGCCGCCGCCGAACCTCCCGGCGGACTCCCGATTTGCCGCACGCCGCGGCCGAGGCTTGGTCAGCCGGTAGGCAACGGCGAGGTCACGGCTAGAATGAGCGACGAGACTACGCCTGGTGCAGTGCCGCACGGCGTACCGCAACCAGTGGCAACCAAGTGGGTTTTGAGGAGACACAGCTGTGGGACGCGTCGTGCACAAGTACGGCGGTTCGTCGGTCGCTGACGCCGATTGCATCAAGCGCGTCGCCCAACGGATCGTCGCCACCAAGAAGGCCGGGAACGACGTCGTCGTCGTGATCTCGGCGATGGGTGACACCACCGATGAACTGATGGACCTGGCCAAGCAGGTCTCCCCGCTGCCGCCGCCGCGCGAGCTCGACATGCTGCTCACCTCGGGTGAGCGGATCTCGGCCGCCCTGCTGGCGATGGCGATCGCGAACCTCGGCTACGAGGCGCGCAGCTTCACCGGCTCGCAGGCCGGCGTGATCACCACGTCCGCGCACGGCAACGCCCGGATCATCGACATCACCCCGAGCCGGATCGAGGACGCGCTGGCCGAGGGCCACGTCGCGATCGTGGCCGGGTTCCAGGGTGTGGCGCAGGATACCAAGGACATCACCACGATGGGCCGCGGCGCCTCCGACACCACCGCGGTCGCGCTGGCCGCCGCGCTGGAGGCCGACTACTGCGAGATCTACACCGACGTGGACGGCATCTTCACCGCGGACCCGCGGATCGTGCCGGCCGCCAAGCACATCCCGAAGATCTCCTACGAGGAGATGCTCGAGATGGCCGCCTGCGGCGCGAAGGTGCTGCACCTGCGCTGCGTGGAGTACGCGCGGCGCTACAACGTCCCCGTTCATGTGCGGTCCTCCTTCTCGCAGAAGGAAGGCACCTGGGTTGTCGATGCGAAGGAACTTGATCAGATGGAACAGGCGATCATCTCCGGTGTGGTCCAGGACCGCAACGAGGCCAAGATCACCGTGGTCGGCGTACCCGACAAGCCGGGCGAGGCGGCCCGGATCTTCGAGACCGTGGCCGGTGCCGAGACCAACATCGACATGATCGTGCAGAACGTGTCCGCGGTCGCCACCAACCGCACCGACATCTCCTTCACGCTGCCCCGCGTCGACGGGTCCCGCGCGATGTCCGCGCTGGCCCGGATGAAGGACGAGGTCGGCTACGAGCAGCTGCTGTACGACGACCAGATCGGCAAGGTCTCGGTCGTCGGGGTCGGCATGCGCTCGCACCCGGGCGTCTCCGCGAAGTTCTTCTCCGCGCTGGCCGACGCCGGCGTGAACATCGAGATGATCTCCACCTCCGAGATCCGGATCTCGGTGGTCGTGGACGAGAACCTGGTGGACGCCGCCGTGACCGCGGCGCACACCGCATTCGATCTGGACGACGAGCACACCCAGGCCGTCGTGTACGGAGGAACTGGACGGTGACCCCTGTGAGCGCTGTGGAGAACACGATCGAGGACCGGACGGGTCTGCCGTCGCTGGCGGTGGTCGGGGCGACCGGCGCCGTCGGCTCGGTGATGCTGACCCTGCTCTCGACCCGGGAGAACGTCTGGGGTGAGATCCGGCTGATCGCCTCCGAGCGCTCCGCGGGCAAGCGGCTCAAGGTCCGCGGCGAGGAGGTCGAGGTGGTCGCGCTCAGCGAGGCCGCCTTCGACGGCATCGACGTGGCGATGTTCGACGTACCGGACGAGGTCTCCGCGCACTGGGCGCCGATCGCGGCCGCGGCGGGTGCCGTCGTGGTGGACAACTCGGGCGCCTTCCGAATGGACCCGGACGTTCCCTTGGTGGTTCCCGAGGTGAACGCCGAGGCGGCCCGCAACCGGCCCAAGGGCATCATCTCGAACCCGAACTGCACGACGCTGTCGATGATCGTCGCGATGGGTGCACTGCACCACCGCTACGAGCTCGAGCAGCTGGTGGTCGCGTCGTACCAGGCGGCCTCCGGTGCGGGTCAGGAGGGCATCGACGCTCTCTACGACCAGATCACCAAGGTGGCGGGCAATCGCGAGCTGGGGAAGACCCCGGGCGACGTACGGCGGGTTGTCGGCAACTCGCTCGGCCCGTTCCCGGCGCCGTTGGCGCTCAACGTGGTGCCGTGGGCCGGCTCGCTCAAGGACGGCGGCTGGAGCTCCGAGGAGCTGAAGGTCCGCAACGAGTCCCGCAAGATCCTCGGCCTGCCCGACCTGAAGGTCTCCGCGACCTGTGTCCGGGTGCCGGTCGTGACCACGCACTCGTTGTCGGTGCACGCGCGCTTCGCCCACGAGGTCGACGCCGACGAGGCCCGCGAGGTGCTGCGCGACGCCCCGGGCGTGCTGCTGTTCGACAACCCGGCCGAGGCCGAGTTCCCGACCCCGGCCGATGTCGTGGGCACCGACCCGACCTGGGTCGGCCGCGTCCGTAAGTCGCTCGACGACCCGAACGCGCTGGAGCTGTTCGTCTGCGGCGACAACCTGCGCAAGGGCGCGGCCCTGAACACCGCGCAGATCGCCGAGGTCGTCGCCAAGGAATTCATCCAGGGCTGAAGAGCTCATTCCACGGCCGTCGAAGCCTGAACCACTTCGGCGGCCGTCTCGTTGGGTCGGCAGGAATCGATTTCCCGACCTGAGGAGACGTAGATGGCACTACGGACAACCCGCCGGACCGTGCTGACCGGTCTGGCGGCGATGGCGGTCGTACCCCTCGTTCCCGTGCGGGCCTTCGCGGCTGGCTGGACGCGGCACGACTTTCCGCCGCGTGCCGGCACCGCCGAGCAGCGAGTGAACGGGATCTTCGCCGCATCGCCCACTGCGGCCTGGTCGATCGGGGTCGACGGTGTCGAGCCGGTGGTCGGTCGTTGGGACGGCAGTTCCTGGCGTGCGGTCCAGGCACCCGCTGTCGGCGGCGACATCGCCGGAACGGCAGCAGACGACGTCTGGATCGGGACCGGCGCGAAGAACATGCACTGGGACGGCGTCAGTTGGACTGTGCGGGCAGTGCCGGCGCCACCGGCGGGTGAGATGTACATCGACACCGGCAACCTGGTGACTGACGCCAGAGGAACCGCGTGGAGCACGACAGCGACCACGACTGTGCTTGGCACCGGACCGCTGATCTACCGAGTGATGCGGTGGGACGGTACCGCGTGGCAGCTCCTTCCGAACCCGCCGCGGACCACGGCCGGGTTCGACGTACTGGACCTCGATGTGACCGGTGCGACCGGCGCCTGGGTCGTGGGCACGCGGGTGGGAGCGGACCGGACGCTGGTCGTGCAATGGGACGGCAGTGCGTGGGTAGACCACCAACTGCCGGGCGACTCGGTCTATCCCGAGGCTGTGCTGGCTCTCGGACCCAGTGCGGTGTGGATAAGCGGCCAAGACGCGAACAGCTCAGGCTTCCTGGCCCGCTGGAACGGAGAGTCCTGGAGCCGCCTCGACATCCCCGGCGGTGGCCGGGTGTCCCGCCTGTACGACGTCGGTAACGGCGGACCGTTGATCCGAACCCAGAACGACGGCTACTACCGATGGGGAGCGGCTGGCTGGCAGGTTGTGCCGACGCCACCGGTCCGGGTGCTCTACTCCGAGGTGCGGTCGGCGTTCGCCGCAGCACCCGACGGCGGCATCTGGGCGGCCGGATCCCGGGTGGCCGGTGGCCGCGTCGTACCGGCGACGGCCCTTTATCTGTAAGGGAAAGGGCTGACTTCGCTGTCCTTTCGGGCAACGAGTAGCGCAGCGATCGCCGTGGATGCCTACGATTCCTGACGTGACCAGGTTGGTGTTCTCGCGGCGATCCCTGCTGGCCGGGTCGCTCTCGGCCGTCGTGCCCCTGGCGGTGCGGCCGGCCGCCGAGCCGCTGGCCGCTGTGTGGGCGGTGAATGACGGCGAGAAGGTCGAGGCCGACGACCTGGCGAATCCGAACAAGCGGCGCAACTCGGCGTGGGACGGCCACACCGCGCGCATCTTCGGTGCGCGCAACGAGGTGGTCGCGTTCCAGGTCGTCGTGGAGGCCAGCCAGGCAGGGATCGGTGCGTTGTCGGCACGGCTTCCGGTACTGCGGCAAGTGGGCGGACCGGGCGTGATCCGGTACGCCCCACCGGCCGCGGATCCGTCGGACACGGTCGGTCGTCAGATCCAGGTCTTCTCCGAACGTTCGATGCGCATTACCGAGAAGTCGAACGCGGACTGGATCTACCTGCGTGACTCACCGGACGAACCGCCGGATCCGTTGGGTACCAAGCCGGTCCAGTTGGTCCCCGAGAATGCCGCGCAGGGTGGGTTTCCGCTCGCCGTACCGGCTGCGACCAATCAGGCGTTCTGGTTCGACGTGTACATCCCACGGCACGCGTCGGCCGGGATCTATCGCGGGCAGATCGAGGTCGAAGCCGACGGCCAGGTGCGAAGGGTGCCGGTCGAACTGACGGTCTTCGCCTTCACGCTGCCCGATCAGAACAGCATCACCGCGATGTTCTACTTCGAGAGTTCTCAGGTCGAACTGCGCTACGGCCGCAACCTGGACCAGGTCTTCCACCGCTTCGCCCACCGGCACCGGGTCGAGTTCGTGGACGCCTACGACCTCGCGGCCGCGACCGCCGCCCGATCACGTTTCACTGGCGCGGACTTCACCAAGGCAAACGGCTACGAGGGTCCTGGGGAGGGCGTCGGGAACACTCTGATCCCGCGCACGTTCTACGGTCCGGAGCCCGACTTCGACACCCCGGAGAAGGCGAAGGTCAACGCTCCGCTGTGGACCGATTGGCTGGCGCGGAACCTGCCGGGGAAGAAGACCTTCCTCTACATGCCCGACGAGCCGGGGCCTGAGGACTACGACTACATCCGCTCGTTGTCCGCGGCGGTGCGGGAGTCGGGCGCGCCGCTGCCGATCTTCGCTACGCACGCCTACGACGCCGTACTGGATGGTCCTGAGAAGGCGGTCGACCTCTGGGCCTCGGTGGCCGACCTCTACCGCTCGCCGGCCGCGGAGATGCTCCGCAAGGAGGGCCGGGATCTGTGGTTCTACAACGGTCAGCGGCCGAACGTCGGATCGGTGGTGATCGAGTCGCCGGCCACCGATCCACGGGCCAACCTGTGGGCGGCGTTCAAGCACGACGTCTCGACATACTTCTACTGGCACACCAACCACTGGCGGCACAACCGGCAAGTGTTGCCGGGGCGCGAACGCAACCAGAACGTCTGGGTGGACCCGGTCACGTTCTACAACAAGCGCGGCTGGTGGGCGAACGGTGACGGCGTCCTGATGTATCCGGGGGAGGACCGCATCTACCCCGACCAGGACCGCGGGATCGCCGGCCCGGTCTCCACGATCCAGCTGGCCAACTTCCGCCGCGGGATCCAGGACCACCTCTACCTGACGACGGCCCGCGCCCGCGGCCTGCACCACCTCGTCGACGGCATCGTCGAGGAGATCGTCCCGGCGGTCCTCGACGAAGCCGGCCCGCGCGTCTCGTTTCCCCAGCAGGGCAACGACTACGAGCGGGCCCGGCTCCGACTCGCGCGGGCTATCGCAGCCTCATAGCCAGTTCTCCCGGGCGGCGTGCAGGGCCAACTGGAAGCGGGTGCTGGCGCCGGTCCGGTTCATCAGCCTCTCCAGGTAGCGGAAGAACGTCCGGCGACTGATGCCGAGGGTGCGGGCGATGGTGTCGTCGGCGGCGCCGGTTGCGAGCAGGGCGAGCAGCCGGCGCTCGATCGGCTCCAGCCGGTCGTCCTCGGCGCCCACCGACGCGTGCAACGGCAGCGCGTTGCGCCAGCAGAGCTCGAACATGCCGATCAGCGCGGTGAGCAGACTGCTCGGCCGGATGATCAGCAGCGACCGGTTCACATCGGTGTCGCGCACCGACATCGACACGAACGCCATCGAGCCGTCGATGATGGTCAGCTTCGCCGGTACGTCGGGCAGTACGCGCGCCTGCTCGCCGGCCTCCACACACGGGAGGATGTTCTCGGTCAGGTAGCCGGGCACCTCGACCGACTCCGGTGAGTACACGACCCGGTAGGCGACCCCTCGGCTGAGCTGGTCGATCTCCTCCTGGTTCGGGCCGCCGATGTAGTACGGCGGGGAGTCGATGGCCAGGATCTCGCGCTGGGCGCTGCCCTTGATCTGATGGATCCGCTCGACGATCGCGCTACCGGTGACGACCTCGATCAGGTGCGTGGTCGACTCGTTGTGCACGGTCCGCCGGAACTCGTCGTACGCGTTCAGGACCTCGATCCGGGCCTGCTTGAGCTCGGACTCCCGGCGCAGCGTCATCGCCTCCAGACCGGCGTCCGGAGGCACCGGGAGGAAGCGCGAGTGGTCGGACCCGGACCGCCGGGCCAGCCCCGCCTGCACCAGCCCGCCGAGGATGGTGTCGATCCCCGCCGAGCGGTCGGGGACGCCCTCGTCCAGCTCGGTGATCGACGAGGGGCCGGTCCGCAGCAGGTGCTGGTAGACCTTGATCTCGTCGTCGCTGAGTCCGAGCACGCGCAGATGATCGGCACGCTCCGTGTCCGAGCTGCTCACGAGTCGTCCCTCCCTTCCGAAAGTCGTCACCGTCCGCTACCGCCTCTCCAGCCTAGGATGCGCGATCCAGTGCGATCCGCACTGTCCGTGTCCTGATGAATGCGGGCAGCGATATTTGTTGTCCTGTCAGCATTCTTGTGCCGTGTCACCATCCGGCCACCATTTCCGCGCAGTTGTGAGCGAAGATTGAGGTCCAGCAGCCCGGCGACGGACCACCTGAGCGCCGCCGGGCTGCTGTTCCAATTCTGGCGTGTGTTCGCTGTTCCGTCAGCGGTGGCCGTTTCGGTTGGGTCTCGATCCCGGCGTATCGGTGCCCTCGCACTCCCGTGCCATCACCGGCCGTGTTGGAGGGTGTACAAACTGTGCATCTCCATCGTGAGGCCGATGAGAAGGGGAGTCCCATGCGATCAGCATCACCTTCCTGTGCGGCCTCTGGTGCGATGACCGCCGCCCTGGTCATTGCGCCTGCCGATCCGGTGGCTGCCCGGCCCGACTCCGCCCAGTGTGGCCGGGCCGCCGGATCCAGTGTGCGGTCCCAGGTGGTGCTGAGCGGTGCTCCGTGGATGGTGAGGCTGTCCATGGGGATGCGGGGACACGACGTCCACCGCGCGGCTCGCCCCGGCCACTAGGCACCCCTGGGACCCACCGGCGTGATTTGACGCGGATTTGACCTTGTTCACTCGTGTTCGCCACGGCCGCCGACGAACATCGGGAACGGCGTATTTCCATGCGCCGGAAGGCGTTTTGGTGCCGACGAGCCGTCAAATGTATATTCCGGATAACGATCGAAGTGGGCCGGAGCCTGGATGGGCCGCTTTGATCGGGCGCGACGTCGGTAGCCGTGCGTACGTCGTTGCTCACACTGGTGGACTGCTGTGTCATCGGCGCCGGGGCCGATCCGCTACTCTCTTCCCGGTCTACGTGGCCCGGTCAAACGAACACCAGCGGCTGAACGTGGACAGGACTTCATGGCAGAGAGAGGCGTCGCCTGAATGAACGCGACTAGCGTCGACGAGGCATTTAACCCGTCGGTGCATGTGTACGAACCACACAAGGCCGGCTTGCCGCCCTTGCGGCCGTACTTCAAAGCACTCTGGGAACGCCGGGTGTTCGCGGCAGAGATGTCGCGGAGCGGAATCCGTGCGGCCAACACCAATACCTTCTTCGGGCAGATCTGGTTGGTCATCAACCCGCTGCTGCTCGCCGGGGTCTACTACCTGCTCACCGACATCATCGCCGGAGCCGGGGCCCGCAAGGACGCGGGCGCGGTCTTCGCACATATGTGTGGTGGCCTGTTCGCCTTCTACTACTTCCAGGGCGCGGTCACGACCGGTGCCGGCAGTGTGGTCGGTGGCGGCAAGCTGCTGATGAACATGGCCTTCCCGCGGATGCTGCTGCCGCTGTCGGCGCTGCGGACGGCGTTCTTCCGCTTCCTGCCGACGATGGTCGTGTACGGCGCGATCCACCTGCTGACCAAGCAGCCGCTGCACTGGGTGATGCTGCTGGCGCCGGCGTTCCTGATCCTGCTGACGATGTTCGCGGCCGGGATCAGCATGATCTTCGCCGCGATCCAGGTGTACTTCCGGGACACGTCCAGCTTCCTGCCGTACCTGATGCGGATCTGGCTGTACCTGTCCCCGGTGCTGTGGTTCGCCGAGAAGGCACCGGCGAAGTTCAAGGACTTCATCCAGTACAACCCGCTCTACTCCCTCCTGGGCGGCTGGACCGACCTGCTGGTCCGCGCCAAGATGCCGGATGCCGAACTGTGGATCGGCGGCGTGGCGTGGGCGGTGGCCGCGTTCGTGGTCGGTTCGTTGTTCTTCATGTCGAGGGAGCGTGAGTTCGCTGTCCGTCTCTGAGGCCGAGAAGAAGACCATGTCAAACGTCGACTCCAGTCCGGCCGTCAAGGTCCAGGACGTCTCCATCACCTACCGGACCACGTTCGAGCGGGTGCCGACCTTCAAGAGCGCGATCGTCCGGTTCGGCCGTGGCGAGCGCGCGGTCCGCGAGGTCAAGGCCGTTCAGAACATCTCCTTCGACGTCGCGCACGGCAGCGCGATCGGCATCATCGGGGCCAACGGCGCCGGCAAGTCGACGCTGCTGCGGGCGATCGCCGGCATCCTGCCGCCGACCACGGGCCGGATCGAGGTGCACGGTCGGGTCAGCACCCTGCTGTCGCTGGGTGTGGGCTTCAACGCCCAGCTGTCCGGCAAGGAGAACGTCACCCTCGGTGGTCTCGCGGCCGGCCTGACCCGCAAGCAGGTCCAGGAGCGGTACGAGGAGATCGAGGCCTTCGCCGAGCTCGGCGAGGGGTTCATGGAGATGCCGATGCGGACGTACTCGTCCGGCATGTTCGCGCGGGTGGCCTTCGCGGTCGCCGTGCACATGGACCCCGACATCCTGATGATCGACGAGGCACTGTCGGCCGGTGACGCCAAGTTCAAGGTCAAGGCCGCCGACAAGATGAAGGAACTGGCCACCAACAGCCGGACCATGTTCCTGGTCAGCCACGCGATGAGCAGTGTTCGCGAGCTCTGCAACGACTGCATCTGGATCGACAAGGGCAAGGTGATGATGCGCGGCGAGCCCAAGGAGGTCATCGACGCGTACACCAACTTCCTCAAGGTCGACGCCGCACAAGCCGTTTCGCGCGAGGACCTCTGACGATGTCTCGCCGGACAGTGCCGGACGTGGGCATCATCACGACCGGCCACGATGTCGCCGATGCGCGTCTGCACAAGATCACCGCGGCCCTGCAGCACCGCGACCTCAGTGTCGAGCTGTGGGGCCTCGGTGAGCCCGAGGGCGGTCCGGCAGGCGCTGTCGTGCACGCCGGTCCCCGAGGCAACCTGGTCCAGCGGCTCGCCCGCACCGCGGTGCTGCCGTGGCGGACCAAGGCCAAGGTGGTGATGACGGTCGATCCGGACATGATCCCGATCACCCGGCTCGTCACCACGCTGCGCCGCCGCAAGATGGTCGCCGACGTCCACGAGGACTACACCCGGCTGCTCGCGGACCGCGCCTGGGCCAAGGGCCCGGCCGGACTACCGGCCCGGATGATCGTCCGGGCCAGCTCCAAGCTGGCGGCCGGCGCCGACCTGACGGTTGTCGCCGATTCCCATCTTGCCCCGCACCAGGCGAAGAAACGCCTGGTCGTGCAGAACTTTCCGTACGTCCCGTTCCTGGCCCTGACCCCGCCGACCGGTGCCCCGCGCGCCGTGTACGTCGGGGACCTGCGGGCCAGCCGTGGACTGTTCGACATGGTCGAGACCGTCGCCGCGGCGCCGGACTGGTCCCTGGATCTGATCGGTCCGGTCGCCCCGAGCGACCGCGACGAGCTGGAGGCCCGGATCAACCGGGCCGACCTGGCCGGGCGGGTCCGCCTGCACGGCCGCCAGCCACCGGCTGACGCCTGGAAGCTGACCCAGGGTGCCTGGGCCAGCCTGGCCATGCTGCAGCCGACCCCGGCGTTCGTGGAAGCGATGCCGTCGAAGATCTACGAGTACCTGGCCAGCGGCCTCCCGGTGCTGTCCACCCGCCTGCCCCGGCAGACCCGGGTGATCGAGGAGTCTGGTGGCGGAGTCCTGGTGGACTCGGTGGCCGAGGCGTCGGAGACCCTGCGGCGCTGGTCCGCGGACCCCGGCGAGCTGGAGAAACTGCGTGACCACGCGCTCGAGTGGGCAGCCGCCAATCTGCCCGCCACGACGCCGTACGACGAATTGGCCGACGCGATTCTCACCTTGCTGAGAGCATGACTGCTGAGAGGATGGGCATGACGGACCGCCCACACATGTTGTACGTCGCCTGGGGGTTCCCCCCGTGCCGGGGCGGCGGTGTGTACCGGGCGCTGGCGACAGCGAACCGGTTCGCCGCGCTCGGCTGGAAGGTGACGGTGCTGACGGCCGAACGCGAGACCTTCTACCGTTTCACCGGCGCCGACGCGACCCTTGAGGACCGGGTCGACCCTTCTGTCGAGGTGGTCCGGGTGCCGTTCGACTGGCCGGTCATGGAGACCGACCTGCGCCGCTGGCCGAAGGCCCGCGCCCGCAACCCCCGGTTGTGGAGCAAGTGGCGCAACAAGCAGGACCTGATCCCGTTCCCGGAGCACGGCTACGGCCCGTGGCGTTCGGTGATCGAGGAGGCGGCGGAGCGGATCCACGCCGAGAACCCGGTCGACCTGACCGTGGCCACGGCCAACCCGCATGTCGCGTTCACGGCGGCGTACCACCTGCACGAGAAGGCCAACGTGCCTTACGTGATGGACTATCGCGACGCGTGGCTGCTGGACGTCTTCAGCGGCAACCGGCTGCACGAGCCGAAGAGCCGGGCCGCGAAGTGGGAAGAGAAGCTGGTCGAGGCTGCTCAGGAGGTCTGGTTCGTCAACGACCCGATCAAGGAGTGGCACGTCGAGCTCTACCCGGCGCAGGCGAGCAAGATGCACGTCGTCGCCAACGGCTTCGACCCGGAGCTGGTCCCGGACACCCATGACCGCGGCCCGGTCACCGACCGGCCGTTGACCTTCGGGTACGTCGGTACCGTGTCGCCGAAGGTGCCGCTGCAGGACTTCGTCGACGGTTGGAAGATCGCCGTCGAGCAGTCCGAGGAGCTGGCCGGTGCGAAGGCCAAGATCCACGGTTACCTCGGGTACTACGCCGTACCGCGGCCGGACATGCTGGCCGCGATCAACTCCGGTGCCGACGAGGGCGTCAGCTACGAGGGCCCGGTCGGCAAGGCCGAGATCGCCAAGGCGTACGACGAGTTCGACGTCCAGCTGCTGATGCTGGGCAAGGGCAAGTACGTGACCAGCGGCAAGGTCTTCGAGTACCTGGCGACCGGCCTGCCGGTGGTCTCCGTGCACGACCCCGAGAACGCGGCGTCCGACGTACTGCGTGGTCACCCGCTCTGGTTCCCGGTCACCGAGGTGACGCCGGAGGCCATCGCGGCGGCGCTGATCGAGGCCGCGCACGCGGCCCGGACGGCCGACGAGGGCATCCGCCAGAAGGCGCGCGAGTTCGGCGCCGGCTACCGGCGGGACCTGGTGATGGACCCGCGGATCGAGGCGCTCGCCGAGGTCGTCACGAAGAAGAGCGAGGTGTCCGCATGAGTGAGCAGAAGGTTCTGCTGCTGAGCACCAAGCGGCTGAAGCCGGACTACTTCGACACCATCCGCGAGGACCTCGGGGGTGGCGACGACCTCGTGCTCGACGTGATCGGCTGGCTGCCGCCGATCGACATCGTCGACGAGAAGGTCAACACGTTCACGTTGATCGGCCCGGGCCGGATGCCGACCATCGAGGACCAGTACGACGAGTACGACGACGAGGACGAGTACGACGACGAGGACAGCGACGACGAGTTCGACGAGTCGCCGGACGCGGTCATCGCGCCGGAGGCGGTCTCGGACCCGAACTCGGTCACCGGGGAGAGCCTGACGCCGGCCGCGGCCGAGCAGCACGCCGGTGACGGCGAGCACGGCCACGGTCATGGTCACGGCCATGGGCACCGCCCGAAGAAGCGGCCGGAGCCGATGCCGTGGGGTGGCGCCCGGGTCAAGCAGGCGGTGCGCTGGCGTTACCGCCGGGCCCGGCGCAAGGCGGTCAACGCCGCGATGAAGTTCGGACCGGTGAAGTTCGTCCGGACCTCGCGGGTCAGCAAGAACCTCAGCAAGGCCTACTGGAAGCGCGTGCAGACCCGTACCGACGTGCGCGACTTCATCCAGCAGGCCGACGTGATCATCGCGCTGGACGCGAACGCGATCTGGGCTGGCTGGCACCTCGGGCAGGAGCGGCCGGACCGGCCGGTCGTGCTCGGTCTGCCCGCTGCCCGGCGTGAGCTGGACCAGCTCAAGGTTCCGGCAGGTCACTGAGGTCATGTCCATGACGGTGTCGCGTTCGCTTCGTGGCCACCTGCCGACGCCAGTTGCCCGGACCGCGAAGGCGGTCCGGGCCCGTCTGCGTGGTCTGCGCTACGCGTACGCGACCCTGCCGGCCTTCCCGCCGGCTGCCACCACTCCCGTGCGGTTGCTGGTCGGACCGACCAACTCCGCCGGGCAGGGCTACGCCTGGGCCCGCGCGGCCGAGACGTTACCCGGCGTCGCGGCCGTGTCGTTCGCGATTCAGCGCTCGGCGGCCTTCCGGTTCGCCGACGACTACGGCGTACCGCAGTCGTGGTGGAACCAATCGCGCTGGGCCCGTGCCCAGCGCGAGCACGTTGTGGCCGACTACACCCATGTGATGGTCGAGTCCCTCCGGCCACTGCTCGGGTACGGCGGCCATCCGGATGCGGCCGCGGACATCGCCGTACTGCAGCAGGCGGGCCTCAAGGTCAGCCTGCTGTTCCATGGATCCGACATCCGGCTGCCCAGTCGTCATGCGGCGCGGGAGCGGTTCTCGCCGTTCGCGGAACGCGACGAGTTCACCGAGAAGCTCGAGGTCCAGGCGCGGCGGCATGCCGAACTGGTCGAGAGCCTCGGACTGCCGGTCTTCGTCTCCACGCCGGACCTGCTGATCGACGTACCGCAGGCGCAGTGGCTGCCGGTCGTCATCGACCCGGCGCCGTGGGCCCAGGCCGCTCGTCCGCTGTTCAGCGGCGAGCGTCCGGTTGTCGTGCACGTCCCGTCGAGCGCGAAGCTCAAGGGCAGCGCCCGGATCGACGAGGTGCTGACCGGACTGCACGAGCGCGGCCTGATCGAGTACCGGCGCATCACCGGCGTACCGCACGCGGAGATGCCGAGGGTGATCGGCGCCGCTGACATCGTTGTAGACCAGCTGGGAATCGGCCTGTACGGCGTCGCTGCGGCCGAGGCGCTGGCGGCGGGCCGGATCGTCGTCTCGTACGTCGGTTCGGAGCTACGCGCGCAGGTGCGTAGTCTGGCTGGGCGAGAGGTACCGATCGTGGAGGCGGACGACGACACGCTGGGTGACGTCGTCAGCGATCTCGTCGCTGATACCGAGAGCGCGGCCGCGCAGGCGGCGGCCGGGCCCGGGTTCGTGGCGGAGCTGCACGACGGCCGTCGCGCAGCCGAAGTTCTCAGCCACTGGCTGACTGTTAAGGAGACCCTGTGACCACCCGCATCGCCCCGTCGGCCGACGTCGACGAGCGCGCCCAGATCGGCGACGGATCGTCGGTCTGGCACCTGGCCCAGGTCCGCGAGAACGCGGTGCTGGGGAAGAACTGCATCGTCGGCCGCGGCGCCTATGTCGGGACCGGGGTCCAGATCGGCGACAACTGCAAGATCCAGAACTACGCGCTGGTGTACGAGCCCGCCTCGCTCGAGGACGGCGTCTTCATCGGCCCGGCCGTGGTGCTGACCAACGACTACTTCCCGCGCGCGGTGAACCCGGACGGGACACCGAAGTCCGGGCACGACTGGGAGCCGGTCGGCGTGACCCTGAAGGAGGGCTGCTCGCTCGGTGCGCGCAGCACCTGCGTGGCCCCGGTCACCGTGGGCCGCTGGGCGACCGTCGCCGCCGGCGCCGTCGTGGTCAAGGACGTGCCGGACTTCTCGCTGGTCGCCGGGGTTCCGGCGCGCCACCTCAAGTGGGTCGGCAAGGCCGGCGTACCGCTGCTCGCTGTCGGGGACGGCGAGTGGAAATGCCCGAACACGGGCGAGATCTACATCGAAACCGACGGACGGCTGCGGCCGGCCGATGAAGCACAGGAGGAGAACTGATGGTGCAGCCGATTCCGGCCGCGAAGCCGATCATCGGGAAGGAGGAGCGCGAGGCTGTCGACCGTGTCATGCAGTCCGGCATGCTCGCCCAGGGTCCTGAGGTGGCGGCGTTCGAGCAGGAGTTCGGCGCAGCGCTGGTCTCCGGCCGGGCGTGCGTCGCGACGAACTCGGGCACGTCGGGTCTCCACCTCGGCCTGCTGGCCGCGGGGGTCGGACCGGGTGACGAGGTCATCGTCCCGTCCTTCACCTTCGCCGCGACCGCGAACAGCGTTGCGCTGACCGGTGCGACCCCGGTCTTCGTCGACATCGAGCCGACGTACTTCTGCCTGGACCCGGTCGCGGTCGAGGCCGCGATCACCGAGAAGACCAAGGCCGTCATGCCGGTGCACCTGTTCGGCCACCCGGCCAACATGACCGCGCTGCAGGCGATCGCGGACAAGCACGGCATCGCGATCTACGAGGACGCCGCGCAGGCGCACGGCGCGACCTGGAACGGCGCTCCGGTCGGCACCTTCGGCGACTTCGCCATGTTCAGCCTCTACCCGACCAAGAACATGACGTCCGGTGAGGGCGGCATGAACTCGGTCGCGAACGAGCACCTTGAGCGCCAGATGCGGCTGTACCGCAACCAGGGCATGCTCAAGCAGTACGAGAACGAGGTCGTCGGCCTGAACAACCGGATGACCGACCTGCACGCCGCGATCGGCCGCGTGCAGCTGACCAAGGTCGGCGGCTGGACCAAGCAGCGGCAGGAGAACGCGGCCTTCCTGGACGCGAACCTCGCCGGTGTCGGCGTTCCCGCGGTGGCCGACGAGGCCAGCCACGTCTACCACCAGTACACGATCCGCGTCACCGAGGACCGCGACGGTTTCGCGAACGCGCTGCGCACCGAGTACGGCGTCGGTTGCGGCGTCTACTACCCGATCCCGAACCACCGCCTCCCGTCGTTCCAGCGCGAGCTGGACCTGCCGGAGACCGAGAAGGCCGCGGCCGAGGTGCTCTCGCTGCCGGTCCACCCGTCCTTGTCCGAGGACGACCTGAACCGGATCGTGGCCGCGGTGAACACCGTGGCGAAGGCTGGTGCGTGAGATGGCGAACCTGCGGGCAGGCCTGATCGGCCTGGGCATGATGGGCCGTCACCACGGCCGCGTGCTGGCTTCCCTGGACGGCGTCGACCTGGTCGCCGTCGCGGACCCGGGCGGTGACAAGTTCGGTGTCGCCGGCGGTCGTCCGGTGCACGAGAACATCGAGCAGTTGATTGCCGAAGGCATCGACTACTGCATGGTCGCGGTGCCGACCCAGTACCACGCGGAGATCGCCAAGGCGCTGGCCGAGGCCGGCGTGCACGCGATGATCGAGAAGCCGCTGGCCGGTTCCTCGGCCGAGGCGACCGAGATCGCCAAGGCCTTCGAGGCCGCCGGCCTGGTCGGCGCGGTCGGTCACATCGAGCGGTACAACCCGGCGCTGCAGGCGCTGCGGGTCCGTCTCGAGGCCGGCGAGCTGGGCGACATCTACCAGATCACCACTCGTCGGCAGGGCCCGTTCCCGGCCCGGATCGCCGACGTCGGCGTCGTCCTGGACCTGGCGACACACGACATCGACCTGACCGCGTGGGTGACCCAGTCCCCGTTCGTGACCGTGTCCGCGCAGAGCGCGCACAAGTCCGGCCGTGAGTACGAGGACCTGATCGCCGTCACCGGCAAGCTGGCCGACGGCACCGTCACCAGCCACCTGGTCAACTGGCTGTCCCCGATGAAGGAGCGGCTCACCGTCGTCACCGGTGAGAAGGGCGCCTTCATCGCCGACACCCTGACCGCCGACCTGACCTTCCACGCCAACGGCACGGTCGCCACCGCGTGGGACGACGTCGCGCACTTCCGTGGTGTCAGCGAGGGCGACATGATCCGCTACGCGATCAGCAAGCCCGAGCCGCTGCGCACCGAGCACGAGCAGTTCCGCGACGCCGTTCTGGGCAAGGAAGCCGACATCGTCACGCTGCAGCAGGGCCTGACCACCGTCGCGGTCGCCGAGGCTGTCATCCAGTCGGCCGCCGAGGACCGCACCATCAAGGTCGCCGGCGCATGAAGGTCCTGAGCGTTGTCGGGGCCCGGCCCCAGTTCGTGAAGCTCGCCCCGATCGCCGAGGCGTTCGCGGCGACCGACCACGAACACGTGATCGTGCACACCGGTCAGCACTACGACAAGAACATGTCCGACGTGTTCTTCGCCGACCTGAAGATCCCGGCGCCGGATGTCCACCTGGGCATCGGCTCCGGCAGCCACGGCGTGCAGACCGGCGCGATGCTGTCCGCGATGGACGCCGTACTGGACGAGCACCAGCCCGATTGGGTGCTCGTCTACGGCGACACCAACTCGACGCTGGCCGGCGCGCTGTCGGCAGTGAAGATGCACCTCCCGGTCGCGCATCTGGAGGCCGGTCTGCGGTCGTTCAACCGGCGGATGCCGGAGGAGCACAACCGCGTGCTGACCGACCACGCCTCGGACATCCTGCTCGCCCCGACCCAGGTGGCGATGGATCACCTGGCCAACGAGGGCCTGAAGGACAAGTCCCGGCTGGTCGGCGACGTCATGACCGACGTCTGCTTCCGGGTCCGGGACGCCGTCAAGGACCAGCCGCTCGACCTGCCGTTCAAGCAGGGCGAGTACCTGGTCGCGACGATCCACCGGCCGGACAACACCGACGACCCGGCGCACCTGGCCGGCATCATCGAGGGCCTGGCCAACGCCGGGCGCCCGGTGGTTCTGCTGGCGCACCCGCGGCTGGTCGCCAAGTGTGCGGAGCACGGCATCAAGCTGGAGCGTCCGGACGGTTCGCTGCACGTCCGCGAGCCGCTGGCCTACCCGGAGATGGTGCAGGCCGTCATCGGTTCGGCCGGTGTCGTCACCGACTCCGGTGGTCTGCAGAAGGAGGCCTTCCTGCTCGGCCGCGTCTGCACCACGCTGCGCCCCGAGACCGAGTGGGTCGAGACCGTCGAGTCCGGATGGAACGTGCTGACCATGGACGTCAGCAAGCTGCCTGAGCTCGCGGCCCGGACGGCGCCGACCGGCGAGCGCCCGATGCCGTACGGCGATGGTCACGCGGCTGGTCGCGTGGTCGCCGCACTCGCCGCCGAGTAGAACATGTCGATGGCTGCCGAGGACGTGGTGCAGCCGCCCGCCCAGGAGAAATCCGGGCCGGCGGCGGCCTCGCCCTCGGCAGTTCGCCGTATTGAGTCGTTGACGGGGTTGCGGTGGTGGGCGGCGTTCTTCGTCTTCACCCACCACATGGGGAATCTGGCCCCGTTGCCGATCCGCGAGTTCCTGAAGCTCGGTACCTCCGGGGTGACGTTCTTCTTCGTGCTCTCGGGTTTCGTCCTCACCTGGTCGACCCGGCCGGGCACGGCGGCCGGCACCTTCTATCGTCGCCGGTTCGCCCGGATCGTCCCGGCCCACGTGGTCGCGCTGATCCCGGCGATCTTCGTGTTCTACCGGTTCGATCCGCCGGAGAACATGTTCTGGATCAAGCCGGTCTCGATCACCGCGATCGTGCTGTCACTGGTCCTGCTGAACGGCTGGTCGAACAACCCCGACATCCTGTACGGCGGGAATCCGGCGTCCTGGACGTTGTCGATCGAGATGTTCTTCTACGCGTTCTTCCCGTTCCTGCAGCGGATCACGGCCCGGCTCAAGCTGGCCGGTGCGTTGATCGTCGCGGCCGCCGCGATCGTCATCTCGGGCGGGTACCGGTTGACGCAGTACCACTGGGCCGACCTGCCGACGCTGCCGCCACCGTTGCTGCACGCGACCGCGTTCGTGGTCGGGATCGCGATCGCCGTCGCGTTGCGATCGGGCTGGACCACCCGGCTGCCGGCCTGGCTCGGCTACCTCGCGATCGGCGTCGGGCTGGTCGTCCTCACCTACACGTTCCGGCACCCGGGCAAGGTGCCGTTCGGAACCGAGATCAGCCTGCTGCAGAAGGAGATTCTCACTCTCCTCTACGGCTTCTTGATCCTGGTCGTCGCTGCCCGGGACCTGCGTGGTGGCCGGTCCCTCCTCCGGAGCAAGCCGCTGGTCGCACTCGGCCAGTGGTCGTACTCCTTCTATCTGGTGCATGCCACCGTGCTGTACGCGATCAGGGAACTGCACGGACACAGCGAAGCTGTCTCCTGGCTCAACCTGACCTGGTACGCCGGTGTCGGCGCCGTATCGATCCTCGCCTCGTGGCTGCTCTACAAGTTCGTCGAGCACCCGCTGGAACTCAAGCTACGAGGCTCCCGTTGAAGAATCACTATCTAGTGGAGTCAGAGTGCGCGTCAGTGTAATTGCCTTGGGCAAGATCGGTCTGCCGTTGGCGGTCCAGTTCGCCTCGAAGGGGCACCAGGTCGTCGGTGTCGACATCAACGAGAAGTTCGTCGAGCTGGTGAACGCCGGCCAGGAGCCGTTCCCGGGTGAGGACCACCTGCAGGAGCTGCTCGCCGAGACCGTGGCCGACGGCCGCCTGCGGGCGACCACCGACTACGCCGACGCCATCCCGAACAGCGACGCGGTCGTCATCGTGGTGCCGCTGTTCGTCGACGAGAAGACCGGCGAGCCGGAGTTCGGCTGGATGGAGAACGCGACCCGTTCGCTGGCCGAGCACCTCACCCCGGGCACCCTGGTCTCCTACGAGACCACGCTGCCGGTCGGCACCACCCGGAACCGGTGGAAGCCGATGCTGGAGGAGATCTCCGGCCTGACCGAGGGCACCGACTTCCACCTGGTGTTCTCGCCGGAGCGTGTGCTCACCGGCCGCGTCTTCGCGGACCTGCGCAAGTACCCGAAGCTGGTCGGCGGTCTGTCCGACGAGGGCGCCAAGCGCGCCACCGAGTTCTACGAGGCCGTCCTGGACTTCGACGAGCGTCCGGATCTCGAGCGTGGCAACGGCGTCTGGGACCTCGGCTCCGCCGAGGCCGCCGAGCTGGCGAAGCTGGCCGAGACCACCTACCGCGACGTCAACATCGGCCTGGCGAACCAGTTCGCCCGGTTCGCCGGCCAGAACGGCATCGACGTCACCCAGGTGATCGACGCGTCGAACTCGCAGCCCTACAGCCACATCCACCGTCCCGGCATCGCCGTCGGTGGCCACTGCATCCCGGTCTACCCGCGGCTGTACCTGTACACCGACCCGGACGCGACCGTCGTCCGCGCCGCCCGCGAGGCGAACGCCGGCATGCCGGACTACACCATCGGCCTGCTCGAGGGCGCCTTCGGCGACCTCAAGGGTGCGAAGGTCGTCGTCCTCGGTGCGTCATACCGCGGCGGCGTCAAGGAGACCGCGTTCTCCGGCGTCTTCCCGGCCGTCGACGCGCTGAAGGGCCGCGGCGCCGAGGTCTTCGTGCACGACCCGATGTACACCGACGAGGAGCTCACCGGGCTCGGCTTCACGCCGTACACGCTGGGCACGCCGGTCGACGCGGCGGTGCTGCAGGCCGACCACGCCGAGTACGCCGAGCTGTCGCCGGCCGACCTGCCGGGCGTCACGGTGCTGGTGGACGGTCGCGACAAGACCGACGCGGCCAAGTGGGCCGGCGTCCGTCGCATCGTGATCGGAAGGTCCATCCGGCAGTGACCCAGCCCGACCTGCGGGCAGTAGTACATTCGGGGGCCGGTGCACAGGTAACTGTGTTCCGGCCTTCGGCCACCAGGGAGTCGTCGAAGGAGCTGGTCGACGGCGCCCTGGTCGTGCACGTTCCGCTGCGTGAACCGCAGTCCGGAGACCGGTACAAGATGGTGCTGAGCGAGCTCAAGGCCGATATGGCCCACGGGCGGGTCGGCCGCGCCGAGCAGTTGCTTCGACGCGCCTGGCTGAAGATGCTCAAGCTCGACCACAGGCCGCGTCTCTCCAAGGCCCAGCAGCTGGAGCTCACCTTCGGTGGACTGCTCGACCGTCTGCAGCCTGACATCCTGTACGCACAGGACACCGCGATGCTCGCCGTCGCCATCCGGGCTGCCGACCGCGCGAAGTTGCAGAAGCGAGCGCTGAAGGTGGTCCACCAGGAAGCTGATGCGCCCCGGCAGCAGAGCGCACCCCGAGAGCACCAGCGGCGGTTGCTGATCGGCCCGGTGAACAGTGCGGGTCAGGCGTGGCTGTGGGCGCAGGCACTGGAGCAGGTTGTGCCGACGGAGACCCTGAGCACCACCAGTGCGAAGTTCGAGTTCCCTGCTCATCGCACTGCCACAGCTGAGCAATACAAGGGCGATCTGCGCTGGCAGCTCGACCTCACAGCTTGGGCGTTGGCCGAAGTCACCCATGTGCTGTTCGAAGCGGGCCGGCCGATGTTCGGCCAGCTCCCCGGGCAGCTGTGGACGAGCGACGTACCGATGCTGGACAAGGCAGGCATCCGGCACGGTTTGGTCTTCCATGGCTCGGAGATCCGCGATCCGGCCAAGCACCGGCAGCTGTTCGAGCACTCGCCGTTCCAGAACCCGGATGACGACTTCACTCGCCGGCTGCAGGCAGCAAACGACGTACTGCGGCGGCATCTGGCGTCGTACGACGGCCCTGTGTTCGTGACTACGCCAGACCTGCTGGAGTTCGTCGACAACGGCACCTGGTTGCCGCTGACCGTCGATGTGAATGCGCTGGCGTCGGACCGGCCGGTGCTGGAGCGTGAGGTGCCAGTGGTGCTGCATGCGCCGTCCAGCAGCGCTCTCAAGGGTTCTGCGTACGTCGACCCGGTGCTGACCGACCTGGACGCGCGTGGGGTGATCAAGTACCAGCGGGTCGAGGGTGTGCGGCACTCCGAGCTGGCTGCGTTGGTGAGGGACGCCGACATCGTGGTCGACCAGTTGATGCTCGGCTCGTACGGCGTACTGGCGTGTGAGGCGATGGCGGCCGGGCGGGTCACTGTGGGTCACGTAGCGGACCGAGTGCGCGCGCTGGTGCCCGCTGAGCTGCCGATCGCGGAGGCCACTCCGAGTGATCTTGGTGCGGTGATCGAGCGCCTGGTGAGCGACCGGGAGACGGCGCGGAAGCTGGCCGACGGCGGGGCTGCTTACGTTCGGGAACTACACGATGGACGCAGAGCAGTCGAAGCGCTGCTACCTTTCCTCGGTGGCAGGTGACATGCGGGTATTGATGATTGCGCAGTCTCCGATCGCCGGGGACTCGCGAATCCTTCGCGAGGCAACCGCGCTGGCGGATGCTGGGCACACGATTCACATCATCGGGCGGGACGTGCCCGAGGGGTTCGAGATCGGCCCGAAGATCACGGTCGAATCGGTGTCGCGGTCCTCCGGGCTGCGCGCCGGTGGCGGCGGGCTGGCGGTCGGGCACGGCCGGCGAGGGCCGAAGGTGCTGGCCAAGCGCTTCGGGCGCTGGCTGCTGCTGCCGGAACACCGCTTGCGGACCGAGAAGCAGTGGCGGCTCGCTGCGTCGCCGAAGGTGGCCGCGGCCGGCCCGTTCGACGTCGTACACGCTCATGACTTCAACACGCTCGAGCTGGCCGCGGAGTACGCCGAGAAGTGGCAGGCGATCCTCGTCTACGACAGCCACGAGCTGTGGTTCGACCGTGCGCTGCCGGGCCGGCCGACGCCGTTCTGGCGCGCACGTGGCCGCAAGTTCGAGGCTGAGCTCGCTGCGAAGGCACGGGTCGTTTTCACCGTCTCCGACGGCATCGCGGTCCGGCTGCGGGATCGCGGCCTCACCGACGTCCGCGTCATCCGGAACACCTTCCCGAAGGCCACCTTCGTCCCACAGCCGCTCGAGCGCCCCGAGGGACTCCTGTACGCCGGTCGCGTCGGCGCGGGTCGCGACCTGCCGACGGTCGTCGGGGCAGCACGTCAGCTGGAGCCGTTCCGCACGGTGCTGATGGGCTCGGTGGATCCCAACTACCGCTTGGATCTGGGCCCGGTCGAGGTGGTACCCGAGCGCTCGATCGACGAGGTCGACGAGACGCTGCGCTCCTACGGCATCTCGCTGGTCACGTTGACCAACACCTGCGAGAACCACCGCCTCGCGTTGCCGAACAAACTCTTCCACGCGGTCAGGGCCGGCGTACCGGTGGTTGCCGCGGACCTGCCCGAGCTGCGGTCGGTCGTGTCGTCGCATCAGCTCGGAACGCTCTACACACCTGGTGATCCCGCTTCGCTGACCGCCGCCGTACGGGCTCTGATCGAGAGCTACCCGGTCTACACCGCCGGCGTCCGCGAAGCCGCCGACGAACTCAACTGGGAACACGACTCCCAAACCCTCGTCAAGGCCTACTCCGAACTCTAAAAACCCTAACGTCCGAAGACTCGCGGGCTGGCGTCGGCGAGTTTTCGGACGTTGCGACAGGGAAACGGGGCCCCAGCGTGTGGGACCCCGTTTCTGGGGATCAGCGGGAGGCTTCGACCATCTGCTGCATGAGCTTGACCGGGTCCTTCTCGGGCTCCGGCTGGGCGAGGTCACTCGCGATGACGCGTGCCTGCGGGGCTCCCGCGGTCGCCAGCGACTGGGTGTAGCCGGTGAGCGGGAGGGTCAGGGACGAGCGGGTCGGGTCCAGGGTGAGGGTGGCACCCGTGAACGGGATCGACGGGTTGTCGGGCTCGACCGTGAGGACGAGGCCGAGCCGGTGACCGGCGGCGAAGACGATGTCGTCGGCATTCAGCTCGAACGTCAGGTCGTACCACTTGCCCGACTGCAGCGACTCCTTGCGGTTCAGCGACTTGTAGTGCCCGACGTCCGCGAGTGTGCGGATGACGACGGCAGCGTCCGAGACCGCGGTGTTGATCTTGGTCTCGCCGTAGCAACCGGTGTCGAGCGCGTTGCCGTCACCCCAGCAGACGCGGGTGTTCGGCACAGTCGTGACGTTGGTGTAGCGGGTCGCCGTACCGTAGTCGACGACGCGAGCCTTGATACCGGCCGCGGCGCGGTTCGACTTCACCCGGACGGTTACCTTGCCGGTGCCGCTGATCCGGACCGCCTTGTCCAGGGTGTCGCTGAGGAACACCGCACGGTCGGGCTTCGGCGTGGTCGGATCCAGTACGACGGTGTCCGTCGACTCCTTGTCCGTACCGGTGAAGCTGACCGGGTCACCCGAGGCGGCCGCGATCGACAGACCGCCGGCCTTCGCGCCGTCGGCCTTTCCGAGGTTGAGCTTGGTCTGCTTGGCCCCGGCCGCCGGCCACCTGGCCTCGGTCGTGTAGCTGCCGTCCTCACGCATGATGGTGGCCTGCGGCTGCTTCATCACGTCGTTCTTCAGCCCCTGCAGCCAGTAGTCGAACCACGGGTGCAGCTGGTCGACATACGCGTCCCGGAAGCTGAACCCGTCCAGATGCACGCCCTGGTGCAGGAAGATCTTCCGCGGCACGTTGCGCTTGGCGATCTCCTCCCACCACTCGCCGAACTGGCGGGTCTTCACGTTCTCGTCGTCCAGACCGTGGATCGCGAAGACACTCGCCCGCACCTTGCTCGCGTCGAGGCGGTAGTTCCGCGGGTCCCAGAACTTGCTGTAGCTGCCGGTCCGGGTGTCGGAGTCCTGCTCGACCTCGTCGGTCAGCGCGACACAGCGCGGGGTCTTGTCGTTGCTGACGTAGTCGTACAGGAACTCCATGTACGCGTCGTAGAACGGCACCCCGAAGCTGCGGGTGTAGTCGTACCAGCTGGAGATCGCCGCGATCGGGACGATCGTCTCCAGGCCCCGGACGCCGGTGCTGGCCACGGAGTTCGCGATCGTCCCGTTCCACGACGTACCGATCATGCCGGCCTTGCCGGTGGACCAGTCGGCCTTCGCCTTGCTGCCGTCCGGGTTGTAGCCCGGCACCCGCTGGTTCAGCCAGTCGATGACCGCCTTGGTGCCCTGCACCTCGAAGTCGCCGCCGACGTCGGTACAGCCGGTGGACCGGCTCGTCCCCGGCATGTCGACGAACGCGACGGCGTACCCGCGCGGCACGAAGTAGTTGTCCAGCCAGCTGCCGTAGACCTGCCGGATGCCGTTGGAGTCGAAGTAGCTCGCCGGGTCCCCGGCGTAGTACGGCGACGCCTGGATGATGACCGGTACGTCGATCCCGGCCTGCGCGGCCTCACCCGGACGGATGATGTCGACCGTGATCTGGTCGGTCTTGCCGTCCTCGTCGTTGTCCGTGTGCGGGACGTCGACCGCGATCCGCTCGTGGATCGCGTTGTCGTAGTCGTACGCCGCGACCGTCTGCGTCCCTTGGACGAACGGCTTGGCCGGTGGCTTGGCGTCCGCGGAAGGCCGGGCGGCGGCGGTCAGAGTCGCGGCCGGAATCAATGCGGCCGCAGCAAGCAGGATCGTCCCGGTACGGAACGGAGTTCTGCGCATGCGTGTCTCTCCCCTGTGGGCGGTGGGCAAGGCACGACGGCCCTCCCTCGAACAGGGCCGTGGTATTGGTCTGCACCTTAAGCACGGATGACCATCGTTGTCAGCACACATCTCGTCTCAACTGGTCACCGCATGCGCACGCACGGGTAATACTTCACGCCACCAGGTGGAGCTTGACGGGGGCGACGGCGATCTCGAGGCGTTGGCCCCAGGTGAGGGTGAGGGTGTCGGACTCCATGCCGTCGCCGAAGACGACCAGGTCGGACTCGGCGGTGATGGTCAAGGTGTCGGGCGCCTTGAGGAGGCCTTCGGTGTTGTCCGTGCCGGTCGCGGGTGAGGGCCAGGCTTCGCGGACGAACCAGCACAGGGCCGGCTCGATGGGGGTCGGGAGGGTGAGCGGGCTGTGGCGTTCTTGCCAGGCCGAGCGGCACCACCCGGTCGAGCCGGTTCCGGTGCCGACCAGGATGCCGGACGACGACTGCCGCTCGGAGCCCAGCCAGTACCGCGCGGACTGGTGGGTCCGGTGGCCGACGTACACCTCGTTGAGCGCGATCAACTGCTGACCGTCGTCGGTCGACGCCGCGACCATGGTCCGCGCGGTGACCTCGCGGACGGCGAGCAGATCGGTGATCGCCGCCGGTTCGTGCGGAACCAGTACGCCGGGATTGCGCGTCGGCTCGGGATTGATCCCTATCACCGGCTGGCCGTCCAGGTACTTGGCCACGTTGGCGACCAGCCCGTCCTGCCCGACCGCGATCACCACGTCCTCCGGCCCGAACCCGAACCGGTCCAGATCGTTGCGCTCGGCAACAGCTCTCCGCCAGTCCAGCGGAACCGCCGCCGACACGGTGGCCAACGCGTCCCGCTGAGCCCGATGCCGCGCATCGAGCTCAGCCAGATCGCGCCCGCGGCCGGCCAGGAAGAACCCGGCCTGCTGGCGAGTGCCGTGGTGGGCGATCAGCTCGGTGAGCTCGGTTGCCCGATGCACGATCACCGCCCTCGGTGGAAGTGGCATGTCAGGCCGTCAGCTTCGACAGCAGCGGAGTGAGGAGGTCGGGGGTGAGGTTGAGGGTGCCGATCTCCGGCAGTGCACCCTGCTTGATCGCCAGCGCGAGAATCGTGCCCTGGTCGAGCTCGGCGTACGCCTCCAACATCGCCTGCTCCGCTGCAGCCTCGGCCGCGCCGATGACTCGCTTCGCATCCGCCTCGGCCTCTGCCATTGCCCGCTGCCGGCTCGCCGCCGCCTGCGTCTCGATCTGACCGGCGGCCGCTGCTTCGGTCGCGCGCATGCGCTCGTTCTGCCCGCGCTGGTTGACCAGCTGCTCCTCGCGACGCGCGAGCTCGATCTGGTTCTGCAGCTCGTTCTCCGCGATCGAACGCTCGCGCTCGACTGCCATCGCACGCCGTTCGTACGTCGCCTTGTCCGCCGCCTGCTGAACCATCTCGCGGGTGGGAGTCTGCAGCGCCTTCTCCACGTCCCGCTCAGCCCGTACGGCGACGACGCGCACGTCCTCGACGCCGATCCCGAGCCCGGTCAGCCGCGTGTCCTCCCGCAGGCCGGTCCCGCAGGCTCGCCGCAGCTCGGTCATGCCCTCGGACAGTGCCTCGGTCAGGGTCATCCGGGCGAGCAGGTCGAGCGCGGTCTGCTGCGCGAGCTCGGTCAGCAACCCGCCCAACTGCTCGAGCGGAGTGGCTCGCCACATCCCCGTGTCCGGGTCGATCCCGAAGTCCAACCGGGTCGCGGCCAGACTCGGGTCGACCACCCGGTAGGTGACAGTCGCCTGCACGGCCACGTCCTGGAAGTCCTGCGTCCGTCCGTGGAACAGCAGCGGCTGCTCGCGGTCGTCGATCGGAATCTCGCTCAGCGAGGAGTTCAGCGCCCGGAACCAGAACGCCTGCCCGGCGCCGTCGTGGGCGACCTTTCCGTTGCGCAGGTGCCGTACGTGGGTGGTCGGGTTGGCCCGCAGGTGACTGATGAACCGGAACCTCGTGATGTCTGCCATGTCGTTCGTTCTCCCTTGTCGTCACTTTGACGATAAGGGCAGGAGTGACTTCTCGTCAAGGTGACGATTAGAGTGGTCGGCATGGACTTCGTGCCGTTGGGCCTGGCGACCGACCTGGTCATCCTGACCGTCCGCGAGAGTGCCCTCCAGGTGCTGCTCATCCGCCGCGGCATCGCGCCGTACCGGGGTCGTTGGGCGCTTCCGGGCGGTTTCGTCCGCGAGGACGAGGATCTGGAGACCACCGCGCGCCGTGAGTTGACCGAAGAGACCGGCCTGGCCACCGACCGCATCCACCTCGAGCAAGTCGCCACGTACGGCGCTCCTACCCGCGATCCCCGTGGTCGCGTCGTCAGCGTCGCCTACCTGGCCCTGGTCCCTGACCTGCCCGCCCCGGTCGCCGGCACCGATGCCGAGTCCGCGCGCTGGGTCCCCGCCGATGCGCTCCTAGCGGACCCCACCCGCCTGGCCTTCGATCACCATCAAATCCTGAGCGACGCCGTCGAACGCGCCCGCGCCAAACTCGAGTACTCCCCACTCGCGGCCGCCTTCTGCCCGCCGGAGTTCACCATCTCCGAGCTCAGGACCATCTACGAAGCGGTCTGGGGCACCCCGCTCGACCCCCGCAACTTCCACCGCAAAGTCACCAAGACCCCCGGCTTCGTCGAACCCGCAGGCAGCACCACCACCCGCGACGGCGGCCGCCCCGCCCAGCTCTTCCGCCGCGGCACAGCCTCGACCCTGCACCCGCCGATGACTCGGGTGTGAACCCGGACCGCCAACACTCACCAACCTCCGCGGCGCCCGCTCCGCCACGCTCAGCCGTCTCTCGGAAACCACTATCCGAGGTACTTAGTGAGTGGGGGCGGTCCGCGGATCTATTTGTCCCCGCTCCGGGCGGCGAGTTCTTCGGCGGTGATGAGGTCGGTGTGGGTGCCTGGCGAGCCGCAGGCCCAGGCGCCGGCGATGGTCCCGGCCTGCGCGGCGTCGTACCAGCCGACGCCGTCAAGCCAGCGCGCGAGGAACGCCGCGACATAGGCGTCCCCGGCGCCGTTCGTGTCGACCACCGGCCGGTCGGCGAGTTTCAGCGCCGGGATGTGTCGCGGCGGCTTTCCGGGGAGATGCAGATAACTCCCATCGGCACCAGCCAGTACGACGACCGCCTGCGCGCGCCCGTGCTCAAAAATCCAACCCACCGCGTCATCCGGCAAGGCGCTCGCCGAGACGAACACGATGTCCGCCGAGGTGGCGAAGTCCCGGTGGTAGTCGTCCTTCCCGTCCCAATCGTGCAGGTCGGTGGAGATCGTGCGCCCCGCGGCCAACGCGTCCGGCAGGGCATGCCGGGCGAAATCCATGATCGACACATGCACGTGCCGAGCGTCCGCGATCGCCGGCCGCCACAGCTCCGGATCGACGCGCATCCCGGCCGGATGCCGCCCGTCGTAGAACGCGAGCCGCTCCCCGTTCGGCGTCACCAGGTTGACCGACCGCCGCGTCCCGTTCGGATGCTCCACGAAGTGCAACGGCATCTGCAGGTCCCAGTACAGCTGCCGGATCCGGAACCCCTCGTCGTCCTCCCCGATCACATCCGCGAGCCCGGCCTGCATCCCGAGCAGGTGACACCCCAATGCCACCCCGTGCCCGGTATGACCGACGTACATCTCGATGGGCTCGACCCACACCGTCTCCCGAGCGCCTAGCTCCAGCCCCGGCACCCGCACGATCGTGTCGACCCCAGCTCCGCCCACCACCAACACATCCAGCTCCACCCACCCGTCATACCCGACTTTCGTCGCCCCCAACAGATGCCTTCCGCCACTCGGCGTCGCGATCGACCTCTGGCCGCACGCTGAGGCAGTACTCCTTCGCCTCGGCGTACGGTCCGTCGGTCGGCAGCACGGAACACTGCACGTCCAGGTGCCGCATGCTGCACAGTGCTCGATCCAGGTACTTCATGGTCCGGCCTCCTCGAACTCGTTGTGAGTCCAAGGCTCGCCGTGTCGACTACCCGGTCGCGTCCCCAGATCTAATGACTTATCGGGGCCCCGGTCTTGTCCTGCAGCTCCTCGAACGTCACCCCGTCGGCCAGCTCGACCAGCTTCAGGCCGTCGTCGGTGATGTCCAGTACGGCGAGGTCCGTGATGATGCGGTCGACCACCCCGCGCCCGGTGTACGGCAGGTCGCACTCGGTGAGGATCTTGTGCGAACCGTCCTTGGCGACGTGCTCCATCAGCACGATCACCTTCTTGGCGCCGTGCACGAGGTCCATCGCCCCGCCCATGCCCTTGACCATCTTGCCGGGGATCATCCAGTTCGACAGGTCACCGGTCGCCGACACCTGCATCGCCCCGAGGATCGCGGCGTCGATCGCGCCGCCGCGGATCATCCCGAACGACAGCGACGAGTCGAAGAAGCTCGCGCCCGGCAACGTCGTCACGGTCTCCTTGCCGGCGTTGATCAGGTCCGGGTCCTCCTTGCCGTCGACCGGGTAGGGCCCGACGCCGAGGATCCCGTTCTCCGACTGCAGGACGACGGTGACGCCGTCCGGGATGTAGTTGGGGACCAGCGTCGGCAGCCCGATCCCGAGGTTCACGTACGAACCGTCCTCGAGCTCGCTCGCGGCCCGCGCCGCCATCTGCTCACGTGTCAACGGCATCTCAGGCCTCCTTCAGAGCAGGTTGCACGGTGCGCTTCTCGATCCGCTTCTCAATATCCTTGCCGACAGCAACAACTCGCTGGACGTAGACACCCGGCAGGTGGATCGAGTCCGGATCCAGCTCACCAGGCTGGACCAGCTCCTCGACCGTCGCGATCGTGACCCGGCCGGCCATCGCGGCCAGCGGGTTGAAGTTCCGGGCACTCCGGTCGAAGACCAGGTTGCCGTGGGTGTCGCCGCGCCGCGCGTGCACCAGGCCGAAGTCGGTCGTGATCGAGTCCTCGAGGACGTACGTCGTACCGTTGATCTCGCGGGTCTCCTTCGGCTCCGAGGCCTTCGCGACCGAGCCGTCGGTGTTGTACTTCTGCGGCAGCCCACCGTCCGCGACCTGCGTACCGACGCCGGCCAGCGTGAAGAAGGCCGCGATCCCGCAGCCGCCGGCGCGCAGCTTCTCGGCCAGCGTGCCCTGCGGGGTCAGCTCGACCTCCAGCTCACCGGACAGGAACTGCCGGGCGAACTCCTTGTTCTCGCCGACGTACGACGAGGTCATCTTCGCGATCCGCTTGTCCGCGAGCAGGATGCCCAGGCCCCAGTCGTCGACGCCGCAGTTGTTCGACACCACGCTGAGCCCGCTCACCCCCTTCTCGTGCAGGGCGCTGATCAGGTGCATGGGATTGCCACACAGCCCGAAACCGCCGACCGCGAGGCTCGCGCCGTCCTCGATGTCGGCGACCGCGGCCTGCGGCGACTCGTAGGTCTTGTCCATGCCGACGACTCTAAGCCGTCGCCGACACCTGCTGCAGTGCCTCCAACTCGTGACGCGCCTCATAGTGGGCGTCCTCGAGGTCGGTCAGCTCCAGTACGGCGGCCAGGTGGGACTGGGCCGTTTGAACATGCCCACAGCACCGGGCGGCCCGGGCAAGCCCTATGTGAGCTGCTGCAACCGTCTCTGGCAGCTCAGCCCGCTCACCGAGCACCAGCGCCATGCTGTAGTCGTGGCGGGCGGCGTCCAGCTTGCCCTGTACTCGGTAGAGGTCTCCGCGCCGGCACAGCAGTAGGCCGACCTGCTCGTCCAGCCCGAGCTGTTCCGCCAGCCCGAGCGCCTCCGTGGTCAGCTCCAGCGGCGCGCCCACAGACTGCTGGAGCGCACTGAGCGCCAGGAACGTGCCCCAGGCGTCCTCCAGCATCCGGAACCGGCCCAGCGCCGTACGGAGGGCTTGTGCGGCCTCCTCCTCGGTCGCCCGGGTCAGCCCGGGGTATCCGCGGCATAGCTCGACCGCCGCGCGCGTCCACGCGTCACCGTGCTCGTTGCGCTTCAGCACGTCCTCGACCACGTCAACTGGCTCGAACGGTCCGAAGACCAGACACCACAGCAGCACCGTCGCGGAGTACCGGAACGGTCCGTCCGTGGCGTCGACGATCTGCTGCGCTAGCTCGATCTGCTCCTGCTCCGCCGAGGCGGCGCCGTGCAGCACGGCCAGCAGGTACTCCTCGTCCAGACCGACCGGGACCGAGCGGCCCAGCATGCTGAGCACTCGCTCGGCCGCTGCGGCCGCCTCGTCCTCCAGACCGCGGGACCACCAGTACGCCGAGTAGCGAGCAACCAAGCGGAGTGCGGTTCTCAGATCGGTCTCGCAGGCGCGTTCGACCGCGCTGACGACTCCGCCCCCGAATTCCACGTAGCTCATTGTTACCGCTGGGCCCAAGCCGCGCGCAGGCGGGTGGTGTGTCAGAAACGCAGGACGCCCCACCGCGGTGGGTAGTGCATGTTGGCGACGTACTGCGGTGACCAGACCCAGAACTCGCTCTCGGCCCCCTTCACGTATTCACCGTCCACGACATCGTGCGGCCACTGGCAGCGCATCAGGTTCATCCGCCACTCGTCACCCTTAGCGGGCACGGTCGGCTGACCCTTGGTCGGTACGGCGAGGTCCGCCCACGGGATGGCGAGCTCCACCGTCCACCCGGTGTCGGTGTCGGACGGGTCGTTGACCGTGCCGTCGACGTGGATCGCGGTCCGCAGCCCCGGCAGGTTCGTCGGGTCGATCGCCTCGCCGCCCTCGTCGTACGGCTTGGTGAGGGTGAGTTCCCAGATCGTGCCGAGCGGGTTGATCTCGAACTCGTAGTAGTTCGCGCCGTCGCCGTCCGGGTCGAGGAACACCTCGAAGTTGTTCTCGAAGTAGAGCCGGCTGTTGTGCTCGGTCATCGTCGTCCACACGTGCGGCTCCTCGAGCTTGCCGCCGACGTACAGGTACTGGTCGTCGTACATGAGCTTGGCCTGGGTGCGGAACCGCGGTCCCGGGCCCTCGCCGAGGATCTGGACGAAGTCGGTCGTCCACGGCGCGACCTCCCACGCGGGGTCGGTCAGGGTGCCGTCGAGGTTCGGGGCGGACGTCGTACGCGGGCAGTCGTAGACGGGCAGGTCAGGCATCAGCGCGCTCCAGGAGTCGGGCGACGAGGTCGGCGAGCAGAAAGGTGATCGCGGTCAGGACCGGGACCACAGCCAGGGTCCACGGCGACGAGAGGTTGCCGGTCAGGAAGGCGAGGACGACGGCGAGCATGAACGCGACCCCGAGGAACGCGACCAGCCGCGGATGCGGCATCGCGAGCCGGTTGAGCGCGATCCCGCCGAGCACCATCGTGACCACCACGACGACCACCAGCAGCGGGAGACCGAGCGCCCCGCAGTTCGTGGTCTCGCGGAACCGCTCGCACCCCTGCTCGCTACCCCACACCAGTCCGATCGTGGCGAAGCCGCAGAGCAGCCCGACCAGCGCCAGGATCAACAACGGTGGCAGCGGCGGCTTGGCGTCCATAGCCCGCACAGTATCCGGATCAGGCCGCACCAAGGGAGACTGCGATCGCATCCCGTACGGCGGCGTCGTCCGGAACCGGCCGTCCGGTCTCGGCCGCGAGCTCGGCCAGCGAGACCATCGTGACGTCGTGCAGCCCGCAGGTCGTGAACGTGTGAAACACCGACATGTCCGGAGCGACGTTCACCGAGAACCCGTGGCTGGTGACGCCGTGCCGGATCCGCATCCCGATCGAGCACAGCTTGCGGTGGTCCGGCGTCCACACGCCGACGAGACTGCTCGCGCCCTTCGGCGTCTCCCGCCGTACCAGCGGGAACCCGAGCGACCCCAGCGCCTCGACCAGGCCGTCCTCCACCCAGCGCACGACATCGACGACCCCACGGCGCTTCACGTCGATCACCAGATAGCCGACCAGCTGCCCGGGACCGTGGTACGTCGCGAACCCGCCGCGGTCCACCGCCACCGCCGGGATCCCCGCCGTCTCGGCCGGCAGATCACTGGCCGCCGTACGGGATCCGTAGGTGATCACCGGGGGATGGCTCAGCAGGAACAGCCGGTCGTCCGCCGTACCGGCGACGCGTTCCTCGACCCACTCCCGCATCTGCTTGCCGGCGACGTCGTACTCGATCTCACCAAGGTCAACTCGCTGCACCCCTTCAGCGTAGGTCGCGGGGTGCGCGGTACAAGACGTCGTACAGCGCACGGCGATCGACGACGTTGCCGGCTTCCCGCAGCCAGGCGATCAGCTGTGGCGCGGCCGTCGCTGCCGTCAGATAGGTGAGGCCTGGTACGGCGGGCAGTGGGTCGTCGGTGAGGCTGACGAAGTAGCCGCGAGAGTTGATCCCGCGGGCCCGCCAGGCGACGACCGCCCGCAGCAGCGCGAGCTCGGTGCCGGGGGTTGATGAGATCACCGCCAGCCGACGGTCGACGAGCAGGAGGTGTTCGGTCGGGATCCCGCGGATCCGGGCGCCGTGGATCAGCTTGACCGCAGGCAGTTGCAGGACGACGGGCGTGAGCAGATCGGCGGTCCGGCGATGCTCGCCGGGGTCGCCCCAGACGGTGGTCTCGTACGCCGCCCGGGCGCCGATCACCCGGTCGAGTTCGCGCGCGCTGGCCCAGCCCTTGCCGAGGGCCACCACTACCAGCAGACCGGCGACGACGAAGGCGAACCAGCCGAAGGACAGTGCGTACCAGAACGGGATGACTGCGAAGAGCAGCCACGCGACCAGCGCCACCGGTGCGATCACCGTGAACCGCCGGAGCTGCGGTACCACCCAGATCTTCTCGCGGCTGACCTGCTGCCGCGGTGGGGGAGCGAGCGTGCGGTCGTAGGCAGCGCGCTGCTCCGGATCCGAGAGGGTCTTCCAGGCCGCCTGGACGGCGTGGAACCGTGCTGCGCTGCCGCCCCGGTCCGGATGCGCCTGGCGGACGAGCTTGCGGTACGCCGCCCGGATCTCCGCCGTACTCGCGGTGGGCGGAACGCCCAGCACCTCGTAGGGGTTCACGACTGCTCCCGGGACCACCGTCGGTTCGACAGCCAGACCAGCGGCAGGGCGAGGACGGGCGCGATGAGCTTGAAGTACTCCAAGGTCGGGACGTGGCCCGCGATCCCGCCGATCGGGAGCAGGAGCAGCAGCGCGATGCCGAACCCCTGCAGCACCCGACCGAGCGGCACTCGCTTGCGCCAAGGCGTCGGCACCGCGGCCCACGGTGCGAACAACACCATCACGATCCGGAAGCCGCTCCAGTCGTCCAGGAAGCTGAGCAGGATGGGGACGACGATCCACGCCACCCACAGGCCGAGCACGATCGGCCCGCCGATCCGCCACTTCATGTGTCCCCCAAAAAGAAGGAGGGTCAGTCACCGGAGTGACTGACCCTGCATCTCGTGGTCGGGCTGACAGGATTTGAACCTGCGACCTCTTCGTCCCGAACGAAGCGCGCTACCAAGCTGCGCCACAGCCCGAATCGCCGTTAGCTTACATGCGACTAGCTGTGGGACGAAATCGGGTTTACCCGGGGGACCAACGTGAGCAATGTCGCTTCCGGACGGCAGGCGAAACGGACGGGCGCGTACGGCGAGGTGCCGAGCCCGGCCGAGACGTGGAGAGCTGCCTGGCGGCCGTTGCTGCCCCAGGTGGAGAGGCCTTTGACGCGGGACGCATCGAGGTCGCAGTTGGTCACCAGAGCGCCGTAGAAGGGCACCGCGAGCTGGCCGCCGTGGGTGTGACCGGCGAGCACCAACGGATAGCCGTCGTCGACGAAAGCGTTCAGGACCCGCTGGTACGGCGCGTGCGTCACCCCGATCGAGAGGTCGGCCGACGAGTCCACCTCGCCCGCGATCACGCCGTACCGGTCGCGCTTGATGTGCGGGTCGTCGGTGCCGGCGAAGTCGAGGCGCAGGCCGTTGATCTTCAGGCTGGTCTTGGCGTTGTTGAGATCGGCCCAGCCGGCGTCGGTGAAGGCGCGGCGCATCTCCTCGAACGGGAGGTCCGGGCCGTGCGGCTTGTGGCGCTGCTTGTTGGCGGGCAGCAGGTACTTGCCCGGGTTCTTGAAATGCGGCTTCCAGTAGTCGTTGGAACCGAACACGAACACCCCGGGCAGATCGAGCAGATCACCGAGCGCGCGCAGCAGCGGCGGCACCGAATCCTCATGCGACAGGTTGTCGCCGGTGTTGACGATCAGATCGGGCTCGAGCGCCGCCAGGTCGTTGACCCAGCCGATCTTCTTCTCCTGGGTCGGCATCAGGTGCAGGTCGGACAGATGCAGCACCTTGATCGGCGCGGCCCCCTCGGCGAGCACCGGCACCGTCACCTTGCGCAGCGTGAACCACCGCACCTCCACCACCGCCGCATACGCCACACACGCCGCCCCCACGGCCCCGACAGCGGCCGTGGCCTTCAGCGTCGTACCGGCAATCCTGCGCAAACTCATTTACCCAGCCTGCCACAATCTCCCCTATGTCCAACTCCGGAATGAAACAGCGCCTCCACGACGACATGACCGCCGCCCTGAAGGCGCGCGACGAGATCCGCAAGTCCACCCTGCGGATGGCGCTCACCGCGGTCACCAAGGCCGAGGTCGCCGGTAAGGAGGCCCGCGAGCTCTCCGATGCCGAGATCCTCGACGTCCTCGGGTCCGAGGCCAAGAAGCGCCGCGAGTCCGTCATCGCCTACCGCGACGCCGGCCGCGCCGAGCTGGCCGACAAGGAGCAGGCCGAGGCCGACATCCTGGCCGAGTACCTCCCCGAGCAGTTGACGGCCGAGGAGATCGCCGCCCTGGTCACCGAGACCATCGCCGCCACCGGCGCCGCCGACCTGGGTCCCCGCGGCATCGGCAAGGTCATGGGCGCCCTCCAGCCCAAGGTCAAAGGCAAAGCCGACGGCGGCGCCGTCTCCGCCGAAGTCAAACGCCAACTAGGCGCCTGACCCGACGAAGGGCCTCGTCCGTGGTGGACGAGGCCCTTCGCGTTGTCAGCAGTTGGGGTAGTTGCGTTCCCAGGGTTGGCAGCCTGGGGTGCCGCCGCCGTTGGGTTGACCGCCGGGCTGGCCTTGGTTGCCGTCGCCGTTCTGGTCGCCCTCGTTGTTGTTGCCGCTGCGGTTGCCGTTGGAGACGTAGATGGTCACCGTGGAACCGGCCGGGGCGCCGTCGCGGCGGCGGGGGTCGGTGTAGGCGACGGTGCCGGCGGACTCCTCGGAGTTGACCTGGTCCGGGGCGATCTGCGCCTCGAAGCCGGCCTGGCGGAGCTTGTTGGCCGCGTCGTCGGGGTTCATGCCGTTGACGTAGGGCAGGTCCTCGTTGTCGCCGTTCTTGGTCTTGTCGTCCGGCGCGGTGAAGTGCGTGGTCGGCATCCCCTGCAGTGCGCCCTGCATCGCGGTCTTCCACAGCGGGCCGGCGGTCATCGAACCGGAGGCGTCGTGGATGCCCTGGCCGTCCAGGGTCTGACCGGACAGGCGCTTGTACGGCGGGCTCGCGTCGGCGACCACGGTCGCGGCGGCGAGCTTGCTGGAGTAACCGGAGTACCAGACGGCCTTGGCCTCCTGGATGGTTCCGGTCTTGCCGGCCAGGTCGCTGTTGCCGAACTTCAGCCGGTTACCGGTACCGCCCGGCTCCATGACCTGGTGCAGCACCTCGTTGACGCCATCGGCCACCGCCTCCGGCAGCACCTGCTTGCAGTCGGTGCCGGGGATCTTGACCTGCTTTTTGGCGGCGTCGCGCACCGAGGTGACGAGCAACGGCGTGCAGTACTTGCCGCGGGCCGCAAAAGCGGCGTACGCGCTCGAGAGCTGCAGCGGGGTGATGTAGCCGACGCCGAGCGTCATCGACGGGACCTGCTCCAGCGGCTCACCGTCCTGGGCGTTGTACATGCCCAGTGACTTGAGCAGACCCGCGATCGGGCACAGGCCGACCTTCTGGGACAGCTGCAGGAAGTAGGTGTTGGTCGACTTCTGCGCCGCCTGGATCATGGTCGGGTCGGGCACGTTGTCCGTCGAGTTCGTCGGCTGGTAGTCGTCCGGCACCGTGACGTTCCCGTTGCAGGTGCTGAACTTCGACCCCTCGAAGTGCAGCGGGCTCGGCGACGGGATCTTGTAGTTGATCGAGTAGCCCTTCTGGATCGCCGCGGCGATCGTGAAGGCCTTCATCGTCGAACCGTTCTGGAAGCCGCCGAACCCACCGGCGTAGGACTTCTCGACGTTGTAGTTGTACGACGTCTGGTCCTTCTTGCCGCCGTACTTCTTGCTCTGCACCATCGCCTTCACCAGCCCGCTCCCGGGCTCGACGATCGTGATCGCGGCGATCGCCTGGTCGCCGGGCCTGGTGTGCTCGTCGATCGACTTCTGCGCGGCGGCCTGGATCTTCGGATCGAGCGAGGTCCGGATCGTCAGACCGGCGGTCTTCAGGTAGTTGGCCCGGTCCTTGGGGGTCTTGCCGAAGGCCGGGTTCTGCTTGAGCTGCGCGACGATGTAGTCGCAGTAGAACGGGTACGCCGAGTTGCCGCAGCCGATCTGGTTCTTGCGGACCAGGTTCGGGTTGATCACCGGGGTCTTCAGCGCCAGGTTGGCCTGGTTGACCGAGATCACCTTGAGCTCGAGCATCCGGCGGATGACCACGTCGCGCCGGTCCTTCGAGCGCTTCATGTTGTTCGTCGGGTCGTAGGCGGTCGGGCTCTTCACCATGCCGGCCAGCATCGCGGCCTGGGCGAGGGTGAGGTTCTTGGCGTCGACGCGGAAGTAGTGCTGCGCGGCGGACTGGATCCCCCAGGCGCCGTCACCGAAGTTCGCCAGGTTCAGGTACTTCTCGAGGATCTCGTTCTTCGAGTACTCCTTCTCGGCGGCGATCGCGTACCGCAGCTCGGCGACCTTGCGCTGGGTCGTCGCGGCGGTCGCGGCCTCGACCTCGGCCGGGGTGTTCGCCTTCTCGATCAGGCTCATCTTGATGAACTGCTGGGTGATGCTCGAACCACCCTGCTGGACCGCGCCCTCGGTCTGGTTCACCGCGAGCGCGCGCAGCGTGCCCTTGAGGTCGAGCGCACCGTGCTCGTAGAAGCGGTCGTCCTCGATCGCGACGATCGCCTTCTGCATGATCGGGGCGATCGCGCTGAGCTTGACCGGGTACCGGTTCTTGTCGGCCAGGGTCGCGATCACGGACCCGTCGGCGGCCAGGATGGTGCTCTTCTGCTTGAGTGGCACCTCGTCGAACTGTTGGGGAAGGTCCTCCAGGGTCTCCGACGTCTTCTCCGTCGTGAACCCGGCCAACCCCGCCAACGGCATTGCCAGACCTGCTGCCAGCGCGCCCGACAGCACACTCACTCCGAGGAACAGAACCACCGACTGGACGACTCCGCGGTCGCCCTTCTCCCTGACGCGCATGGTTATAGAGACTACGTGACCGGCATTTTGGGTTACCGCTCGCGCTGTGAATTGCATCACTGTCTCTGGACAAAATTCATCCTAAAGAACGAGGGCCCGAGCAGTTGCTCGGGCCCTCGTCAGTACGGCGGTCTCAGGCGGCGTACTGCCGTGCCTCGACCTGCGCCGGTTCCAGCGCCAGCTCCAGCACTTCCCGTACGTCGCTCACCGGGTGAACGGTCAGCTCCGCCAGCACCGACTCCGGTACGTCGTCCAGGTCGGGCTCGTTGCGCTTCGGGATCAGGATCGTGGTCAACCCGGCCCGGTGGGCGGCGAGCAGCTTCTGCTTCACCCCACCGATCGGGAGGACCCGCCCGGTCAGCGACACCTCACCGGTCATCGCGACCTCCGAACGGACCGGCCGTCCGGACAGCAGCGACGCGAGGGCCGTTGTCATCGTCACACCGGCCGAAGGTCCATCCTTCGGGACCGCACCGGCCGGTACGTGGATGTGGGTGTTCCGTTCGGCCAGATCACTGACCGGGAGCCCCAGCTCCGCGCCGTGTGAGCGCAGGTACGACAGGGCGATCTGCGCCGACTCCTTCATCACGTCACCCAACTGCCCGGTCAACGTGACTCCGGTCGGGCCGGTCTCCTTGTCGGCCAGCGACGCCTCGATGAAGAGCACGTCACCACCCGCACCGGTCACCGCTAGTCCAGTCGCGACGCCCGGGAGCGCCGTACGCTCCGCAGACTCCGGTGTGAACTTCGGCGATCCCAGGTAGCCCTTCAGATCGTCAGAGCCGATCGTCAGTGCACCCTCCGACTCGCCCAGGGCGATCTTCGACGTCACCTTGCGCAGTACCCGGGCGATCGACCGCTCCAGCTGCCGGACGCCGGCCTCTCGCGTGTACTCGCCGGCCAGCAGCCGCAACGCCGAGTCCTCCACGGAAACCTCGTCCGCCGTCAGGCCCGCCCGCTCCAGCTGTCGCGGAAGCAGGTGGTCACGGGCGATGGTGACCTTCTCCTCCTCGGTGTACCCGTCCAGCTGCACCAGCTCCATCCGGTCCAGCAGCGGACCGGGGATCGAGTCCAGCACGTTCGCCGTGGCCAGGAACACCACGTCGGACAGGTCCAGCTCGACCTCCAGGTAGTGATCCCGGAAGGTGTGGTTCTGGGCCGGGTCGAGGACCTCCAGCAGCGCGGCCGTCGGGTCACCCCGGTAGTCCGCACCCACCTTGTCGATCTCGTCCAGCAGTACGACGGGGTTCATCGAACCCGCCTCGGTGATGGCCCGGACGATCCGGCCCGGCAGTGCGCCGACGTAGGTACGCCGGTGCCCGCGGATCTCGGCCTCGTCCCGAACGCCACCCAGCGCGACCCGGACGAACTTGCGCCCCATGGCTCGCGCCACGGACTCACCCAGCGAGGTCTTACCCACACCAGGAGGTCCGACCAGAGCCAGTACGGCGCCACTCCGGCGACCGCCGACGACACCCAGTCCGCGGTCCGCGCGGCGACGCCGTACAGCCAGGTACTCGGTGATGCGTTCCTTCACGTCGTCCAGACCAGCGTGGTCCGCGTCCAGTACGGCGCGTGCCTCGCGCAGGTCGTAGCTGTCCTCACTGCGCTCGTTCCACGGCACCTCAAGCACCGTGTCGAGCCAGGTGCGGATCCAGCCGACCTCAGGGGACTGCTCCGACGTCCGCTCGAGCTTGTCGACCTCAGCCAGCGCGGCCTTCGCCACGTGCTCCGGCAGGTCAGCAGCCTCGACGCGAGCCCGATAGTCCTCTTCCTCGGACTCGGCCTTGCCGTCCAGCTCGGCCAGCTCCTTGCGGATGGCTGCCATCTGCTGGCGCAGCAGGAACTCCCGCTGCTGCTTCTCCATACCCTCCTGGACGTCCTTCTGGATCGTCTCGGAGACCTCGAGCTCGGCCAGGTGGTCCTTCACCCAACCGATCAGCTTCTCCAGCCGCTCGGAGACGTTGGCGTTCTCCAGCAGCTCGGACTTCTGCTCGTTGCTCAGGTACGACGCGTAACCGGCCAGGTCGGACAGCTCCGCAGGGTCGTTCACCTGCTTCACGGAGTCGATGACCTGCCAGGCGCCACGACGCTCCAGCACGGACGTGGTGAGGGACTTGTAGTCGCGGGCCAGCTCCGCCGACCGCGCGTCGGTGATCTCGTGGAGCTGGGTCGCACTGACCCAGAGGGCAGCACCCGGACCAGTGGTCCCGGCGCCGATCAGGACCCGCGCAACACCGCGGATCACTGCTGCCTGGGCTCCGCCCGGCAGCCGGCCGATCTGCTCGATCTCGCCGAGCGTCCCAGCCTTGGCATATTTCCCGTCCAGCCGCGGTACCAGCAGCACCTGGTCGGCACCCGAGGCCTGCGCGGCGTCGATGGCCGCTCGCGCCTCGCTGTCGGCGAGGCGGACCGGCACGACCATTCCCGGCAGAACGACGACGTCGTCCAGCGGCAGAACCGGAAGATTCAACGGATCGGTCACGCTGTCACACCCTTATCCAAAGATTGAGTCTGACAGGCTCAACCAGTGGCCCCACCTGGGCATTCCCGGCGTTCGCTGACGGTGAAACTCAGGCCGTCAGGAGTTCCCCGATCTGGCGTAGACCGGCGAGATCGTGGACATCGTCCGCCAGGGCCGGGACCTCGACGGTCGGGATCGATCGATGGCCTCGCTTGAACCGGTCGGAGCGCTTATGGTCGGCGACCACCTGCTGCATCTTGTCCGCGTGCAGCCGGAGCAGCGCGGCCGTCAGTGGCGACTTGTCCGCCTCCTCCAGCTTCTCCGCCGCCGCCAGCGACCGCTCGGCCGACAGATCCGTCGCGTCCGAGTTCGTCACCCGATTCAGTACGACGCCCGCCAGCGGCATGTTCTCCGCCCGCAACCGCTCGGTGAAGTACGACGCCTCTCGCAGCGCGTCATTCTGCGGAGCTGCCACCACGAGGAACGCGGTCTGCGGTTCACGCAGCAACGCGACGGTCTTGTCCGCCCGCTTCCGGAACCCACCGAACAACGTGTCGAACGCGGCGACAAACGTCTGTACGTCGGTCAGCACCTGCGCGCCGAGCACCTTGTTCATCACCGACATCGCCATGTTCACCGCCGTCGACATCAACCGGAACGGCCCCTTCGCCGGCGCCAGCAGCAGCCGCAGGAATCGCCCCTCGAGGAGCGATGCGAGCCGCTCGGGCGCATCCAGGAAGTCCAGCGCCGACCGCGACGGCGGCGTGTCGACGATGATCAGATCCCAGTCACCGGACGCCTCGGCCTGCTTGTGGAGCTGACCGAGCTTCTCCATCGCCATGTACTCCTGCGTCCCCGCGAACGACGACGACAACGCCAGGTAGAACGGGTTCGCCAGAATCTGCTCGGCCTTCTCCGGCGTCGCATGCGCGAGCACGACCTCGTCGAAGGTCCGCTTCATGTCCAGCATCATCGCGTCCAGCCGGCCGCCGTTGTCCTCATCGACGCCGACCACCGCCCGCGGCGTGTTGTCCAGCTCCGTCAATCCCAGCGACTGCGCCAACCGCCGAGCCGGATCGATAGTCAGTACGACGACCTTCCGCCCCCGCTCGGCCGCCCGCAACCCCAGCGCCGCCGCCGTGGTCGTCTTCCCGACCCCGCCGGACCCACAAGTGACGACGATCCGGGTCGTGGGGTCGTCGATCAACGCGTCCAGATCCAGCTCGCTCATCGCACGATCCTCTCGGGGTGGAGGAGGAGCTGGGAGCAGGGGAGGTGGCGCCCCGCCCGAGCTCGTCCCCCTGTCGGCTCCGCCCCGCTCACGACCGGAACTCCTCGGCCAGGTCGATCAGGGCGCCGTGGTCGATTCCCTCGGGCTGCAACGCCAACTCGGTCACCTGCTTGCCCAGGGCATCTATCCGGTCGCGGTTCTCGCGTTCGAGTCCGATCCGGACCGCGTGGTCGCGCGCCTCGGCAGTCAGAGCCTCCACCATGGCCTTGCCGTACCCGACGCCGGCCGCGCGCAGTCCCTTGGTGATCTCGGCGGCCGGCAGTTTCTCCTTCACCGCAAGGGCGATCGACTCGTCGTCCAGCGGGCTGTGCCGCATCATGTTCACCACGATCGACCCGATCCGCAGGTCCAGTGCCTCCAGCTGTTCGACCGCGTCCAGCGTCTCCTGGACCGGCATCTCCTCGAGCAGCGTGACCAGATGGATCCGGGTCACGTCGGACCGCAGCATCCCCATGATCGCGTCCGCCTGGTTCCGGATCGGCCCGACCTTGGCCAGGTTCGCGACCTCGTGGTTCACGTTCAGGAACGACCCGATGCGCCCGGTCGGTGGCGCGTCCACCACGACCGCGTCGTACGCGAGTTTGCCGTGGGCCTTGCGCCGCGTCGCCTCGTAGACCTTGCCGGTCAGCAGGACGTCCCGCAGTCCCGGCGCGATCGTGGTGACGAAGTCGATCGCCCCCACCTTGTCGAGCGCCTTCCCGGCGCGACCGAGGTGGTAGTACATGTCGAGGTACTCCAGCAGCGCGGCCTCGGCGTCCACGGCCAGCGCGAACACCTCGCCGCCCCCGACCCCGGTCGCGATCTTGCGTTCGACGTACGGGAGGGGTGGTACGTCGAAGATCTGGGCGATGCCCTGCCGCCCCTCGACCTCGACCAGCAGCACCCGCTGCCCCTGCCCGGCCAGCGCGAGCGCCATGGCAGCGGCAACAGTCGTCTTCCCGGTGCCTCCCTTGCCGGTCACCACGTGAAGTCGCGCCATAAGGTCCAGAGTAGGACGTGGCCCACGGCACACGCCGTGTGAGCCCGTTAGAGTCGCCCCCATGAAGAAGTTCGAGTACTTCACCGCGCCGCTGCTGGTCCACTCGACCAAGGAGATCCTGGACAACTTCGGCCAGGACGGCTGGGAGCTGGTCCAGGTCGTCCCGGGGATGAACCCGGAGAACCTGGTCGCCTACTTCAAGCGGGAGATCGAGTCCAAGTGAGCCACCCCGAGGAGAAGCTGGCCGAGCTCGGCCTGAAGCTGCCGGAGGTGGCCAAGCCGGTCGCCGCCTACGTCCCGGCCGTCCGGACCGGCAACCTCGTCTACACGTCGGGTCAGCTGCCGCTGCGCGAGGGCACCCTGATCGCCACCGGCAAGGTCGGCGACGCGGTCACCCCCGAGGTCGCGGCCGAGTGCGCGCAGCAGTGCGCGCTGAACGCCCTGGCCGCGGTCAAGGCCGAGATCGGCGACCTGGCGAACATCAAGCGGATCGTCAAGGCCGTCGCGTTCATCGCGTCCACCCCGGAGTTCACCGGTCAGCCCCAGGTCGCGAACGGCGCCTCGGAGCTGTTCGGTCAGGTCTTCGGTGAGATCGGCCAGCACGCCCGCTCCGCGGTCGGCGTACCGGTCCTGCCCCTCGACGCTCCCGTCGAGGTAGAACTCATCGTCGAGGTCTGACGTCCGGGCCCGGACCCCGCTGGGGGTCCGGGCTCACCCTTTGGAGGCTCGGAATGGTCCGCGATCTGAGGTCGGAACCGCTGACCGGCCGGATGGCCGAGGCGGCGTTCGCGCACGTCCGCGACTCCCCGACCCCCGCCAAGCCGCGGCCTGCCTCGACCGTGATCCTGCTCCGCGACACCGCTGCCGGGCCCGAGGTCTACCTGCTCCGCCGGCAGCAGTCGATGGCCTTCGCCGCCGGTATGACGGTCTTCCCGGGCGGGCGCGTCGACCCGACCGACGCAACTGTCGCCGACTCGTGGTCCGGTCCGCCGCCCTCGTGGTTCGCCGCCCGACTGGGCTGCTCCGAGGAAACAGCGTCCGCGTACGTCGCTGCCGCCGTACGGGAGACGTTTGAGGAGTCCGGTGTGCTGCTCGCCGGCCCCTCCGCCTCATCCGTGGTCGCGGACACGCGCGGTGACGACTGGGAAGCCGACCGCGTCGCCCTCGAATCCCGTTCACTGGGCTTCGCCGACTTCCTGCACGGTCGCGGCCTGGTCCTGCGCGCCGACCTGCTCGGCGCTTGGGCGCACTGGATCACCCCCGAATTCGAGCCGAAGCGCTACGACACCGCCTTCTTCGTCGCCGCCCTCCCGGCCGGTCAGATCACCCGCGACGTCACCAGCGAGTCCGACCAGGTCGCCTGGATGCGCCCCGCCGACGCGGTCGCCGCCGCCGACGCCGGCTCGGTCCTGATGCTGCCCCCGACCTACCTGAGCTGCGCCGACCTCACGCCGTACGGCGACGTCGCGACTGCCCTGGCCGCCGCGGGGAACCGGGAGATCCCGATCATCATGCCGACCCTGCGCATCGAAAACGACCGCGCCTACCTGGAGAACACATGAGCCGTGCACATCGCCACGCTCCGCGCGGCGGGTCATGGGGCTTTAACTCCAGTCCTTCCCTCGTCACTCCAGTCGCTTCGCTCCCTCCATTCCTCAGTCCAGTCCAGGAGGCCCCATGACTGAGCATGTGACCGACTACGCGACCCGGGTACTGGCCGCGAACCCCGGCCCGATGACGCTCGAGGGCACCAACACGTGGATCCTCCGGGCCCCGGACGCGGCCCAGTCGATCGTGGTCGACCCGGGACCCCAGTTGGAGGACCACCTCCGCGCCGTACTGGATGCAGCCGGTGACGTCGCCGTCGTACTGCTGACCCACAAACACCCCGACCACTCCGAAGGCGCCGCCTGGTTCGCCAACCAGGCCGGCTGCGGCGTCCGCGCCGTCGACCCGGCCTTCCGCCTTCCCACCGACCACGCCCACGGCCTCGCCGAAGGTGACGTCATCACCGCCGGCGACCTCCGCGTCGAGGTGGTCCCCACCCCCGGCCACACCCTCGACTCCGTCTGCTTCTGGCTCCCGCAAGACGGCTCACTCCTCACCGGCGACACCGTCCTCGGCCGCGGCACCTCCGTCGTAGCCCACCCCGACGGCGCCCTCGCCCCCTACCTCGACTCCCTCGAGAAGCTCCAAGCCTTCGCCAACTCACCCGCCGGCCTGGAACGCCTCCTCCCCGGCCACGGCCCCGTCATCACCGACCCAGGCAAAGTCCTCACCCAGTACCTAACCCACCGCCAAGAACGCCTCACCCAGGTCCGCGAAGCCGTAGCCGCCGGGCACACCACCCCCGAAGCCGTAGTAGCCCACGTCTACGCCGACATAGACCCCACCCTCCACCCCGCCGCCCGCCTCTCCGTCCAAGCCCAACTCGACTATTTGGCTGGCTAGGCACCCGTGTTGGGGGTTATGCACTCATATCAACGGTGGAGAACCCCCGATTTGAGTGCCTAACCAGCCAAATGGGGGTTATCCACAGGTTCGGGGGAGGGGGCCCGTGGAGGGGCTGGGCGGGTGATGCTGGGGGGATGAACCCGGTACTCGCGGCCGTTGCGGGCCGGCAAGGTGGTGTCTTCGGCCGTCGCCAGGCACTCGATGCGGGCTATACGCCTGAGCAGGTCCAGGAACGGCTGGGCGACGGTCGGTGGCAGCGCGTGCGACATGGCCAGTACGCCGAACGGACCGACCTCAGCCAGTTGCCGCCATGGGAACGTGAACTCGTGCTCCATCGACGACTCGTCCGCGCCGCGGCGAACTCGATGCGACCTGGGACGTTCGCGGTCAGCCATCACTCCGCTCTGGTCATTCATGGCATCCCGGTGTGGAAGGCGAACCTGTCCGAGGTCCAGCTGACCCGGACGAGTGGTTGGCGTAGCGGTCACGCCGCCGGCGTCAGGCATCATCGAGGCCTCCTGGGTACGGCGGACCTCGCCGAGGTGGACGGATTGCCCGTCACAGCCCTCGCACGCGCTCTGGCCGAGACCGCCGCCGTGGGTTCGTTCGAAGCGGCGGTCGTGAGTGCGGACGCCGTACTGCGGACTGGTCGGGTACCGCAGGCCGAGCTCCTGCGCGTGCTCGAGGCGTCCGAGTTCTGGCCGGGGAGCCCGACGATCCGGGCAGCGCTCGCCTTCGCGAACCCCCTCGCGGAGTCGGTCGGCGAGTCGCGATTCAGGGTGCTCCTGCATCAACAGGGTCTGCCGGCCCCGCTCCTGCAGGTGGTTCTCGAGGACGCCGATGGGTTCATCGGCCGGGTCGACTTCTACTTCCCCGAGTACGACCTCGTGGTCGAGTTCGACGGCCTGATGAAGTACGCCGAGGGTTCTCGCGAGGTCCTGATCCAGGAGAAAACCCGTGAAGACCGCCTCCGCGCCCGCGGGCTGCACGTCGTCCGGACCACGTGGGCCGACCTCGAGCAACCAGCCCGTACCGGCCGAACTCTCCGCGCCGCCCTAGCCCGCTCTCGCCGTACCGATCTGGCTGGCTGAGCACGCAGATCAGGGGTTCTGCACCGTGGTTATGAGTGCAAAACCCCTGATATCGGTGCCTAGCCAGCCAAATGGGGGCCGGTACGGCGGGGTGCGGGAGCCGGTACGGCGGGGTGGGGCGGGGGTGGGTCAGCGGGCGCGGCGCTGGAGGCGGTCTACGTCGAGCAGTACGACGGAGCGGGGTTCGAGGCGGACCCAGCCTCGGGAGGCGAAGTCGGCGAGGGCCTTGTTGACCGTTTCGCGGGAGGCGCCGACGAGTTGGGCCAGCTCCTCCTGGGTGAGGTCGTGGTGGACGTGGACGCCGTCGTCGGCGGTGCGGCCGAAGCGGCTGGCCAGGTCCAGGAGGGCCTTGGCGACGCGGCCGGGGACGTCGGAGAAGACGAGGTCGGCGACGACGTCGGAGACCTTGCGCAGGCGGGAGGCCAGCTGCAGCAACAGGCCGCGGGCCACCTCGGGGCGGCCGGCCAGCCAGCGCAGGAGCTCGTCGTGGGTGAGCGACATCATCGAGGCGTCGGTGACGGCGGTGACCGTGGAGGAGCGCGGTCCGGGGTCGAACAGCGACAGTTCGCCGAACATCTGGCCCGGGCCGAGCACCGCCAGCAGGTTCTCCCGGCCGTCGGCCGAGGTGCGGCCGAGCTTGACCTTGCCCTCGACGACGATGAACAGCCGGTCCCCGGAGTCGCCCTCGTGGAACAGCACCTGGCCACGACGCAGCCGGCTCTCGGTCATCGACGCGGCCAGCGCGTCGGCTGCCTCGTCGTCGAGTTGACTGAACAGCGGCGCCTGCTTGATCACTGTGGCATCCACTTTGGGGCCTCCTAGGACCTTCGACCACGACTACGGAGGAGGGATCACCCCACCCGGCGAGATGAGCGTATCCACTCGCTCGCCCCAAAACCGTAGCCCCTCCGGTGTCGGCCACGCCACGTAGGCCACCTCCGGCGCGTCTCGGCGGCCCGGGAAGGCTTGTCCGGACCCCCTGAAGTCAGGCCTGATCGGCGAGCCAGTTGCCGTGGAACCCGTACGGGACCCGGACCGGGAGGTGGATCGCCGCCACCGGCGGTGCGGTCAGGTCGGTGGCGTCGAGAATCACCAGGTCGCTGGTGTCGGAGCTGGCGTCGTACACATAGGTCATCAGCCACCCGTCACCCCCGGGTCGGCTGTCGGCCGGGACGAAGGCGGCCTCGCCCGGCGTCCGGCCCGGACCGAACTCGTGGGCCGTGACCCCACCATCGTGCAGGTCGTAGCGAATCAGTGCACCAGAACCAGGACCTCCGGTGGGCGTCCGGGCCACTGTGGCATGGCCGTGCCGGGTCGCGAACCCAGCCAGCCGGTCATCGATGCGGGGGAACTCCGCGGCGCGATCGTGGCATTGCTCTTCGCGTACGGCGCCGGTCGTCAGGTCGATCGTCCAGCGCCACAGCACCGCTTGTTGCGGGATCGCGCTGTCCTTCCGGAACAGCTCTGGGTACCGCATCACGTGCAGGACGATCTGTTCGTGCCCGTCCGGTCCGACCTGGTCATAGGCGTTCAGCGTGTGGAACACGTAGCAGGGGTCGATCGCGAACCACCGCACCTCGCCGTACGGGTCGTCACGGCGCAGTACGCCGAGCCGGGCGCCGTACCCGTCGTTCCAGCTGAAGGGCATCCCGCCGCCGGACCTGGCCGCTGCCAGGTCGAAGACCACCGGCAGGTCCATGAAGACGACGTGCCCGGCGGACAGGCTGAAGTCATGGTTCATCGTGGCGCCCGGTACGTCGATCGGCCGGCTGATCACCAACTCCCCGGTCGCGTCCGCGCGGTGATAGGTCAGGTACGGCGCTCGGAGGCTGTAGCCGAAGAAGTGCAGTTCCCCGGTCGTCGGGCAGGTCTTCGGGTGGGCGGTCATTGCCGTCCGCAACTTGCCGTCGAAGTCGTACGAACCGACCGTGTCCAGCTCGCGGGTGAGCTCGTAGGGGTAGGAGGACTCGACCAGGGCCAGCGTGCGACCGGCGTGCCGGACGACGTGGGTGTTCGCGACGCCGGCCGTCAGATCCAGATTTCCCTCGGCGTCGTTGACCTTCGCGCCGTCGGTAAAGGTCGAGGTCCGGACCCAGCGGTTGCGGTACGACACCGCGCGCCCGGTCTCGATCCGGACGCCGTGGATCATGCCGTCGCCGAAGAACCAGTGCCCGGAGGCGGCGTCGTGCGGGTTGGGCCCGTTGCGCAGGTACCAACCGGTCAGCTCAGGTGGGATCTGACCAGTCACCGGCAGGTCGTGGGCGGTGAGTTCCTGGTCGACCGGGGCGTAGTTGCCGGTCAGATGCGGTGCGGTCTGCATGAGATGCCCTTCACCTGGTCCGGAGCTGGGCGGCCTTGGCCTGGATGTGGGCGACGTAGCGCACGGTGAAGATCATCGGTACGACGAACGCCGCGATCTGGACGATGGTCCGAGTGGTCGCGCCGGAGTGCGCGAGGGTGGCGAGCGCGATCGCGGCGACAGCGAAGCTCGCGGTCCAGACGCTCGTGATGATCACGTTGGTGCGGATGAACAGCGGCTGCCCCCAGAACTCGCGGGGCGTGGTCTGCTTGGCGATTCCCAGCGTGAACGGCTTCCGCACGGCCAGCGACGCACCGGCGATCAGGGCGAGCGCGGCCGACGACAGCGCCGGGGTGTAGGGGTGCAGCCCGCTGTCCGGCGTGACGAACGCGATGACGGTGATGGCCGCGAAGAAGACGGCCGAGCCGATCTCGATGATCTGGGCGTCGAGGGTGCGGCCGGACCGGGTCTGCTGGGCGATCAGTCCGATCGAGAGGACCAGGGCGATCAGTGCGGCCCAGTTCCAGTGGGCCGACGGGATGATCGCGTAGACGATCCACGGGGCGAAGGTCCGCAAGTACGACATGAGCAGTGCTCCTAGCTGAGGATCGGATCGGAGGTTCCAATCTCGACATGTCGAAAGTAGAACCTCCACTCTAGACATGTCAAGAGTGGAATGTAGGATGGGCGACATGAGCCTGCGACATGCCCTGCTCGGGCTGCTGGTCGAACACCCCGCCAGTGGCTACGACCTGCTGAAGACCTTCGAGACCTCGCTGGCCAACGTCTGGCCGGCCACCCAGAGCCAGCTGTACGGCGAACTGGCCAAACTCGCCGACAGTGGCCTGATCGTGGTGTCCGAGCAAGGTCCGCGCGGCCGCAAGGAGTACACGCTGACCGATCCCGGCCTGGCCGAGCTCCGTCGCTGGCTGACCGAGACCGAGCCGCAGCGCACCCGCAGCGACGTCCTGCTCAGGGTCTTCTTCCTCGGCGTCCTCACACCCCAGCAGGCGCGCGACTACCTCGACGGGCAGGCCGCCCAGGCGGCGGGACTGCACGCCGAGTTGACGAAGCTCGACGAGTCGATCGACTGGGACGATGCGAACCTCTCCGTCTACGGCCGGATCGCCCTGGAGTACGGCCAGCGCCTCGCGGCGATGCAGCAGGAGTGGGCCGAATGGGCCCGCACCCAGGTCAAACCTGGTTGAGGGCCCGGCGGGTCAGTCGAGCGGCAGGAGTTCCGATCCCCAGTTGTAGGTCCGGGATGCGCCGCTGCTGCTGCCCAGGTAGTTCAGGGCGGACAGCGGGGAGGCCTCGCCGCCCGCCGATCCTCGAAGCCGGCTGGTCTCTTGGTACTTCGAGACGTTGTACGCGTACTTTCCGACGACCTGGATGCAGACGCTCCAGGTGTAGGTATCAGCCTTCAGGTAGATGGTGCGGGAGCTCCACTCGTCCAGCCTGTCGACGAACTCACTCCAGAGGTAGTTGCCTTGAGCAATGTAAATCTTGCGGTCGATACAGATCGGAGGTGCGCCCACCGGTGCGTAGTTGTCGAGGTACCTGTTCTGGGAGAGGAAGGCGCTGTCGGCCGCGGCGGCAGGTGATGCTGTGAAGCCGGCAGTTGTTGCCGCCAGCAGGATGACGGCCAGAAGTGTTCTGGAGATGCGCATGCGAGTCCTGTCGTCAGAAGTCGTTGAGGTGGTCCTGCGCCCAGGTGGCGAAGGAACGAGCGGCGTGGCCGGTGAGGTGGTCGACGGTTCCGGTCAGCCGGACAGGCTTGCCGTCGTTGGACCTCCACCAGTTCAGGAGTGCGTCGGCGTACGGCGCGGCGACGTAGTCGGCCATCTCCTGCTTCCACTCCTCGGGAGTGACGTGGTTGACGGCGATGGGCCGGCCGATGGCGGTGGAGAGCTGGTCGATCTGGTCGGCGAAGGTCAACGACTCGGGTCCGCTGAGCACGTACTCCCGTTCCTGGAACCGTGGCTCGGTCAGCAACGTGAAGGCGGCCTCGGCGACGTCGTACTCGTGGATGGGATCGCTGTGGGCGTTGGGGAACGGGAGACTCACCGGCCGGCCGGTCTTGATCGGCCAGGCCCAGGCGCTCGCGTTGCCCGCGAAGGCGCCGGGCCGCAGGATCGTCGTACCGAGCGTGGAATCCCGGACCGTGTTCTCGACCTCCAGGTGCGACTTCGCGAGGTGGTCGTCGGCGGCATCGAGACCGAGGACGGCCGCGGTGGACAGCACGACGACCTGCTGTACGCCGGCGGCTTCGGCCTCGGTGACGAACTCGGTGATGTGCGCGGATTCGGCGTACAGGAAGACCGAGTCGACGCCGGACAGAGCGGCCTTGAAGGTGGTCGGGTCGGTCAGGTCGAGCTTGATCGACGGGACACCGAGCTTGCCGGGGTCCGACGAGGCCAGGCGTACGTCGTGTCCGGTCAGCAAGGTGGTCAGGTGGCTGGCGACCGCGCCGCGGCCACCGGTGATGAGAATCATGGGATTCCTTGCGGATCAATGGTTCTGGGCAAGGGACTTTCGGGGAGCACTGCCCCTGCTGAGAGTCTGCGGTCGGAGTGGATCCGGGGACAGATACGTGATCACCTTCTGCACTGTGAATCCGTCATGCAGTCATTGGGTGCCGGACGGCATGAAGGAGCCTCGTGATCCGCGTTCTGCTGGCCGATGACATGAAGCTGTTCCGGGCCGCGCTGAAGAACCTGCTCGAGCGGAACGAGGACTTCGAGGTGGTGGCCGAGGTCTACTGCGGAGACCTGATCGTGCCCACCGCGCTCGAGGTGCGGCCGGACGTCGCCGTGGTCGACATCGAGATGCCCGGCCAGGACGGACTGGCCGCTGCCGCCGCGCTCCGCGAGCAGTTGCCCAGTTGCCGGACGCTGATCCTGACCGCGTTCGGCAGTCCCGCGAACCTGCGGCGGGCGATGGCGTCGCAGGCGGGCGGGTTTCTCAGCAAGGACGTCTCTCCGGAGGCTCTCGCGGAAGCGATCCGGCAGGTCGTGGCCGGCATCCGGGTGGTGGATCCGAAGGTGGCCGCCGCGGCGCTCACGCTGCCCCCGAACCCGCTGACCCCGCGCGAGGTCGAGGTCCTCCGGTTGGCTGCCCGCGGCGCGGCGGCACAGCAGATCGCGGTCGACCTGTTCCTCACCACCGCGACGGTCCGCAACTACCTGAGTTCGATCGCGGCCAAGCTCAATGCGCGCACCCAGGTGGATGCCGTCCGGATCGCCACCGACGCGGGCTGGGTGTGACGAGCTCGGCCGACGGAATTCTGTAGGTGGGCGCAAGTAGGCTGGCCTGCATGCCATCCCAGCGTGTCGCGGACACCGCCGTACTGCCTGTTCCCGGGGCTTTGGAGACGGTGACGCTGAAGCTCCCCCGCAAGGCTCCGGTGTTCGCCGACGAGACGTCCAGCCAGCTCGTCCGCAGGGCCCGGAAGATGCACAAGGTGCTCACCGATACCTATCCGGACGCTCACTGTGAGCTCGATTTCACGAATCCGCTCGAGCTGCTCGTGGCCACCATCCTGTCGGCCCAGACCACCGATGTGATGGTCAACAAGGTGACGCCGACGCTCTTCGCGAAGTACCCGACGGCCCAGGCGATGGCCGAGGCCGACCGCGAGGAGATGGAGGCGATCCTGAAGCCGACCGGGTTCTTCCGGGCCAAGACCAACAGCGTGATGAAGCTCGGCCAGGTCCTCGTCGACGAGTATGACGGAGTTGTTCCGGGGAAGCTGGAGGAGTTGGTGAAGCTCCCCGGCACCGGCCGCAAGACGGCGAACGTGGTCCTCGGCAACGCCTTCAACATCCCCGGCATCACCGTCGACACGCACTTCGGCCGGCTGGTCCGCCGGTTCGGCTGGACCGAGGAGGAGGACCCGGTCAAGGTCGAGCACATCATCGGCGCCCTCTTCCCGAAGAAGGACTGGACGATGCTGTCGCACCGGCTGATCTTCCACGGCCGCCGCCGTTGTCACGCCAAGAAGCCCGCCTGCGGCGCCTGTCCGATCGCCCAGTGGTGTCCTTCGTACGGCGCTGGTCCGACCGACTACGAGTCCGCCGCGAAGCTGGTGAAGGTCCCGGCGGCGTGAGGCGTGCACTGGCGGCCGCCGTCCTCCTGACGGTTCTGGCGGGCTGTGGACCAACGCCCAGTACGCCGGAAGCCGGGCCGACCGCGGTCCCAGGAGCCGACAAGCTGGTCGCGTGCCCGCCGACCCAGTCCCGGCCGCCGGTAAGTAACGGGCTGCCCGACGTCACCCTGCCGTGTCTCGGCGGCGGCCCGGACATGCGGCTGGCCGACCTGCGCGGGCCGCTGGTGATCAACGTGTGGGCGCAGTGGTGCCCGCCCTGCCGGGATGAGGCGCCGTACCTGGCTGCTTTGCAGAAGAAGGCTGCCGGCAAGCTGCAGATTCTCGGGATCGACTATGCCGATCCGCGGCCCGAGCTGGCGGTGCAGTTCGCGCTGGAGCGCGAGCTCAGCTACCCGCATTTGGTCGACTCGGACAAGCTGGTGCGCAAGCCGTTCAAGGTCGGCGGTCCGCCGGTGACCGTGTTCGTCGACAAGGACGGCAAGGTCTTCCTGCACAACGGTGTGCTGACCTCGCAGCAGCAGCTCGACCAGCTGGTGAAGGACAAACTGGGAGTTTCACTGTGACGTTCGAGAGTGTCGAGATCCCGGACTGGCTGCACCCGTTGGCCAAGGCCTCCGCGGACGTCGATCCGAACGTGCTCTCCCGCTTCCTGCCGCCTGACGACCCATCGGTGCGGAACTCCGCCGTGCTGATCCTGCTTGCCGAAGGCAACGACGGCCCCGAGGTGCTGCTCACCGAGCGGTCCTGGACGTTGCGTAAACACGCCGGCCAGATCGCCTTCCCCGGCGGCGGCGTCGACCCCGAGGACGACGGCGTGGTGGAGACGGCGCTCCGGGAGGCCCTGGAGGAGACCGGGCTGGAGCCGGCCGGCGTCGTACCGTTCGCGGTCTGGCCGGCGCTCTGGGTTCCGGTCAGCAACTTCGGCGTGTCGCCGGTGCTGGCCTGGTGGCGGACGCCGTCGCCGGTGGCCGTGGTGGACCCGGCCGAGGTGGCCTCCGTCCACACCGTCCCGGTATCGGTGCTGAGCGAGCCCGCCAATCGGGTCATGTGCCTGCACCCGTCCGGGTTCACCGGTCCGGCGTTCTTGGTCGGTGACCTGTTCGTCTGGGGTTTCACCGCGGGGTTGCTGGACAAATTGCTGCTGCTCGGCGGCTGGGCGCGCGACTGGGACCCCTCGAACGTCGTACCTTTACCCGACCGACTGGTGGAAGCGGCCTGGCGGAGTGAGGGCAGCCGGTCGGCGGACGTCCGGCGGATGACCGCCATCGAACACGACCTTGGCGGGAACGATCCGGAGGATGTGGAGTGAGCAACCTCGACTGGGCGCTGGTGGTCGTCACCGTGCTGGTGGCGATCTCGGGGTACATCGAAGGCTTCGTGCTGGGCGCGTGCGCCACGCTCGGGCTGCTCGGTGGCGCCGCCATCGGCGTCTGGGGTGTCCCGCGGGTGCTCGACAACTTCTCGCCGAGCGTCTCGGTCTCGTTCGCGGCCCTGGTCCTGGTGGTGATCCTGGCCTCGATCGGCCGCACGGTCGGTGCCGTGATCGGGTCGAGGCTGCGCAACAAGATCTCGTGGAGCCCGGTGAAGGCGGTCGACGCGCTCGGCGGCGCCGTACTGGCTGCTGCTTCGGTGCTGATCGTCTCCTGGGTGCTCGGCGTCGCGGTGAGCGGTGCCCGGATCCCCAGCGTCACCTCGGCGGTTCGCGGTTCGGCCGTGCTCGCCAAGGTCGACCAGGTGCTGCCCAGCGGCGCTGACAACGCGCTGCAGGCCTTCAACGACGTGGTGAACACCGATCTGTTCCCGCGGTTCCTCGACCCGTTCGTCCCGGAGCGGATCCGCGACACCCAGCCGCCGGACAGCGCGATCGCCCGGCAGCCGCTGGTCCGGCAGGCCTACACCCGGATCGCGAAGGTCACCGGCGTGGCCAACTGCTCCCGCGGTCTGGAGGGCAGCGGCTTCGTCTACGCGCCGCAACGCGTGATGACGAACGCGCACGTCGTCGCCGGTGTCGGCTCCCCGCAGGTGGAGGTGAACGGCAAGTCCTACGAGGCGAACGTCGTCCTGTTCGACCCCGAGGTCGACATCGCCGTCCTGTACGTGCCGAAGCTCGACATCAAGCCACTGCAGTTCGACTTCGCCGCCAAGGCCGACGACCCGGCCGTCGTACTGGGGTATCCGGAGAACGGTCCCTTCGACTCCGAGCCGGCCCGGATCCGCTCCGAGGAGCGCCTGCGGGGACCGGACATCTACGGCGACCGCACGGTCACCCGGCAGGCGTTCTCGATCTGGGCCTCGGTCCGCCCCGGCAACTCCGGCGGCCCGCTGCTGTCGGCCAAGGGCACCGTGTACGGCGTGGTGTTCGCGGCCTCGGTCGAGGACAACCGCACCGGCTACGTGCTGACCGCCGAGCAGGTCTCCGACGACGCCCGCGACGGCGCGACGGCGACACAGGAAGTCTCCACAAAAACCTGTACCTAGAACGCAGCAGATCCGCCTGGCCGCCGCGTTCAAGAGACGTGACGGCAACCATGGACGGGACTGTGATGTACGACGAGTTGGTGCGCGCGACCGAGCATCGGCTCGTCCGCCTCGGCCTGATGCTGACCGGCAACCTGCACAGCGCGGAGGACCTGACCCAGACCGTCCTGGCCCGCGCACATCGCCACTGGGGCCGGATCAGCGGCCTCGAGCACCCCGAGGCCTACCTGCGCAAGATGCTGGTGAACGAGTTCCTCAGCTGGCGCCGCATCCTGAAGAACCGTGAGGTCCCACTCGCCGAGCCGATCGACAGACCCTCCGACGAGGACATCGGCTCCCGCCAGGCGCTGAAGGACGCCACCTGGCGGTTGCTCACCAAGCTGCCCCGCCAGCAACGCGCCGTACTGGTCCTGAGGTACTACGAGGATCTTCCCGACGACGAGATCGCCGCCGTCCTCGGAATCGCCGTCGGCACCGTCCGATCGAACATCTCCCGAGCTCTCGCCAACCTGCGCGATCACCTGTCCACCGAGGAGGACTGACATGCCCAAGCTCACCGACGACCAACTCGGCGACCTCCTCCGTGAAACCTTCACCGACCACGAGGCCGACGTTCTTTTGCCTAAGGCAACTAAACGTCGCCCGCTCGTCCCGGTCCTGGTCGCGGCGGCCGCCGTACTGGCCGTGCTCGGCGGCACGCTCTACACCGTCCACGGCAACGACCCGGTCGCTCCCGTCGACCAGCCTCCAACAGCGTCAGCAGGTCTCCCGGTCTCCTCGGATGCGGCCGCGTGGGCCAAGGCGATCCGGGCCATCGCGCAGGACCACGCCCCGGCCGGCGGCTGGAAACTCCTGGAGATCCACAAGTCGTGGGGTGAGACGGTCTCCACCGGGGTGCGTGTCCCGCTGGGCAAGCGGCCACCGGTGCCGACGCCGGGACACATTCCCCAGTTGGGGCCGGCCGAGCAGGAAGCGATCAGTCGGTCACTGCAGGACGTGGCCACGGTGACCTGGAAAGAAGGCCTGCAGAACCTGTCCGGAGTCTTCGACTCCAACAGCGCGCAGATCGTGATCCATCCGGTGACTCGCGCGCTCGCGCATCGAATGGTGGAGGTTTCGCTGCTCCACGCCGTCTACGACGGCACTCGCTGGAACGTCACCACCTATACCGAGAAGGTCGTCGTCAGCTGAGCCAGTCGAGGAGTTGGGTGGTGAACAGCTCCGGGGTTTCCTCGTGGGGGAAATGACCGGCGGGGGTGATCACCTCGTGCCGCAGCGGCGCCGTGACCAATTCGGACGGCGTCGTTGCGGTGGGGGAGACGGCCGGGTCCTGCGCTCCGTTGATCTGCAGCACCGGTACGGCGACCGGCGTACGCATCCGCGCAGAGTACTTCCGACCGTCCGGCCGCAACCGGGATCGGGCGAACCAGCGGTGATATTCGAGCGCACAATGCGGAGCCGGCCACACCTGCAACGCCGCCCGATAACGCCGCGACGCCTCGGCGTCAGGGAACGATCCGCCCGGCGCAGCCCAGTCGCGCAGCAACTCCTCGATGTGTACGCCGTCATGCGCGAGCAACCGTCGTTCGGGCAACACGGGCAGCTGGAACCACGCCGTACGGGCTAATGCCTTCGTGTGCCCGGAACGGGCCAGCAGCAACGGATGTGGGGCCGACACGGCCGCCAGTGCGCGCACCTGACGGGGAGCCAGTACGGCGGCCGACCAGCCGATGAAACCGCCCCAGCCGTGTCCGACGATCACGGCGTCGGTCGCGCCGAGCGAGCGGATCACGCCCGAGACATCGGCGGCGGCGGTGTAGGGGTCGTAACCACGAGGAGTCTTGTCACTGGCGCCGTACCCGCGAAGATCCATCGCGACCGCGCGATAGCCGGCGGCCGCGACGGCCGGGAGCTGATGGCGCCAGGCCCACCAGAACTCGGGGAACCCGTGCAGGAACAGGACGAGCGGATCATCGGCCGCTCCACACTCGGCGACGTGGAACCGTGCCCCGTTGGCCGCCACCAGCGAGTGCGACCAGGGCCCGTCGACCAGGAGGTCGACAACACCCGCCGGGCTCAGTCGCCCTTGCCGATCGCCTTGAGGACCTCGACCGACTCCTTGGAGGTCTCGATCGCCCGCTCCGGGCCCTTCGCCTTGCCCAGCGCCCGCTTGCCGAGCAGCACCAGCACGGCCGCGATCAGCAGGTAGACCACCGCGGCGGCGACGAACGCCAGCGCCGGGTGCAGGCCGATCGCCACGAAGGCGTAGCCCAGCGCGATGGACAGCAAGATGATCGCGAGCAACCCCAGGAAGCCCGCGGCGCCGAACATTCCGACACCGGTCCCGGCCGAGACCGCGGTCTTCTTGAGCTCGGTCTTGGCCAGCTCGACCTCGCTGCGGACCAGGTCGGACAGGTCCTTGCTCGCCTTGGCCACCAGTTGGCCGACCGTGGGCTCGTCCCCGCTCATGGTGCTCCTTCCGTGCGTCCGTGCTCCGACACTACCGTGCGTACCGGCGGTTGCGACGGACGAGTAACACCGAAGCGGCAAGTGCCGCGAGCACCGAGGCGATCAGTACGGCGGCCTTCGCCCGCTCGACCTGCGCGATGTCACCCGCGAACGCGAGCTGTGCGATCAGCAACGCCACGGTGAACCCGATTCCGGCGAGCACCGAGACGGCCGCGACATCTCGCCAGGCGAGGTCGGAGTTCAGCTCGGCACGCGTGAAGCGCGCGGTCAGCCAGGACCCGCCGAAGACGCCGATCGTCTTGCCGACCAGCAGCCCCGCGGCGATGCCGATCGCGACCGGATCGGTCACCAACTGCTTGAGGGTGTCGCCGCTCAACGTGACCCCGGCCGCCAACAACGCGAACACCGGTACGGCGAGGCCCGCCGACCACGGCCGCAACCGGTGCTCGATGCGTTCGGCGGGAGCGTGGTCCTCACCGGGGTCCGCGACCACGCGGGTGACGAAGCCGAGGGCGACACCGGCGATCGTGGCGTGGATCCCGGACTCGTGCATGAACCACCAGGCCGCGATCGCGATCGGTACGTAGAGGAACGCCGTACGGATGCGGTAGTGCTGGAGGACGTACCAGACGGCGATCAGGGCGGTTGCCGCCAGCAACGGAACCAGCCGGAAGCCGTGACTGAAGAAGATCGCGATCACCAGGATCGCGCCGAAGTCGTCGACAACGGCAAGCGTGAGCAGGAAGGCTCGGAGCGCGCTGGGCAACGAGGAGCCAACGATCGCCAGCACTGCCAGGGCGAACGCGATATCCGTTGCCGTCGGCACCGCCCAGCCTTGAGGCTTGCCGTCCTTGAGGTTGACGGCCAGATAGATGATTGCCGGGAGCACCATTCCGGAGAGCGCCGCGGCGACCGGTACGACGGCCTCGCTGAGCTTCGACAACGAGCCGACCACGAGCTCGCGTTTGAGCTCGACGCCGGCCAGGTAGAAGAACAACGTGAGCGCGCCGTCGGACGCCCACGATTCGACCGTGAGCGGGCCGAGCTGCAGATCCCGCAGGTGGTGATACGCGTCCTGCCACGGCGAGTTGGCCCAGATCAGCGCGATGACGGCGGCGCCGAGCAACAGCAATCCGCCGGTCGTCTCGGCGCGCAACGTATCCGCGATGAACGTCCGCTCGCGGTCGAGCAGGTTGGGAAAGACGCGTCGGGTGCTCATGAGGGGCCCTTCGGCATTCGGGGTCGGTCGACTCATCGCCGACCAGACTTCCCGGCACACCCAGTAGTCAGTCTACCGAGTCCAGACGCTCGCCTCCGGGCCCTTGGGCACGATTCCGGTCGGGTTGATGGTGTTGTGTGTCACGTAGTAGTGGCGTTTGATCTGGTCGAAGTCGACCGTCTCGCCGAAGCCCGGCCGCTGGTAGAGCCGGCGGGCGTAGGCCCACAGGTTCGGGAACTCGGTCAGCTTGGTGCGGTTGGCCTTGAAGTGGCCGTGATACACCGCATCGAAACGCACGAGCGTCGTGAACAACCGGACGTCGACCTCGCTGAGCGTGTCGCCGAGCAGGTAGTCACGGCCCTGCAGCCGCTCCTCGAGAACATCGAGCTGGGCGAACAGAGCGTCGTACGCCGCCTCGTAGGCCTCCTGCCCGGTCGCGAACCCGCAGCGGTAGACGCCGTTGTTCACGTCGCGGTAGATCTCCTCGATCAGCTGGTCCATCTCGGTGCGATCTTCGGGGATCAGTTGCGGGGCGTCGGGTTTGTGGTGGTCGGTCCACTCGGTCGACAGGTCCAGCGTGATCTGCGGGTAGTCGTTGGTGACGACCAGACCGGTCAGGGTGTCGACGATCGCGGGCACCGTGACGCGGCCGTCGTACGAGGGATCTGTCCGGAGGTAGGCCTCGGAGAGGTACTGGATCCCGAGCACCGGGTCCCGGTCGTCAGGGTCGAGGGTGAACCGCCAGCCCTTCTCGTCCCGGATCGGGTCGACCACGGCCAGGCTGATCGCATCCTCGAGCCCGAGCAGCCGCCGTACGATGACTGATCGGTGAGCCCACGGACAGGCGAGGCTGACCACCAGGCGGTACCGCCCGGCCTCGACCGGCCAGCGGCCCTCGCTGTCCGGCCCCTCACCGGGGGACGAGTCCGAAGCGCGGCTGATCCGGTCGGTGAACCGGTTGCCCTGCCGCTTCCACTCGCCGTTCGATCCACTTTCGTTCACGAACTGTGCGCGACGCATAACGTTAAAACTACCCTGACTCGTCACTGGCCGTGAGTCGGTGGCAGCGGTTACAGTCGGGCTGTCATGGTCCACCGCGCCAACGCCGTCGCGGTAGTCCGCAAGCACCACGTCCGGTCGGTACGACGTTCGCGGTCAGCGCCCCCGGCAACTGGTTTGCCGGCCACATTCCCAGGGATACTGAGCTCATGGCCCGCCCACGGAACAACCCCGGCGACCTCGCCGACCTGCCTACCGAGCTGCGGCCCGACCGGCCCAAGGGTGACCAGATCCGCGAGATCCTGGAGAACCTCACCCGCTCGCTGGCCGTCGGTACCGTGCTCCCCTCGGAGCGTGTCCTCGCCGAGCGCTTCGGCGTGGCCCGGATGACGGTCCGCCAAGAGGTCGACCGCGTGGTCGCCGAAGGCCTGGCCGCCCGCCGCCCCGGCGGTGGCACCTTCGTCGCCGAACCCCGCCCCTCGCGGATGCTGGCCTCCTCCTTCAGCCAGGACATGGTCAACCGCGGCATCACCCCCGGCGCGCGCGTCCTCGAGCACCGGGTCGGCGCAGCCGACGACGTACTGGCCCGCGAGCTCGAAGAGCCCGTCGGCACCCCCGTCCTGCACCTCGTCCGCCTCCGCACCGCCGACGGCGAACCCATGGCCATCGAGCGCACCGCCCTCTCGCTGCGCCGTTACCCCGGCCTCGACGAAGTAGACCTCGCCGCAAACTCCCTCTACGGCGTCCTCGCCGAACGCTGGGGCGTAGCCCTGGGCATGGTCTCCGCCTCCATCGTCGCCGCCCCACCCGAAGGCGACGACGCCGAACTCCTCGAGATCGCCCCCACCACCCCCTGCCTCATCATCACCTCAGCCCCCCGCACCGCCTCCGGCGAAGTCATCGAATTCGGCCGCAGCACCTACCGCTCCGACCGCTACGACATCACCGTCGCCTACCGAGCCACCTAGCCCTTCCCCGCGTGTTCGCGGTCGCTCCTTCGTCGCGCTCGCCCGCGCGCTGCCCGCCCACCCTCAGCTCCTCCCGGGCTGCCGCCCGGGGTTTGCGGGCTACGCCCGCGATCGACCGCTACGGGGTGGACGTGTGCTCGGTGTGGAGATGAGCAAGGCGCGGCGCGCATGGGTTGTGACGCACGGATGTCACCCGCGATCGCGGACCGCCCTTCCCGCGGATGAAGTCAGCACAGCTTGCCGGCGCCGTCGACGAGTTTGGTCGCGTTGCGAAAGGCGGCCTTCGCCTGTTCGCCGGTCACGTAGACCATGCCGTAGTGGGCGCCGTCCTTGACGTCCAGCAGGCGGCGCAACGCCGTTGCCATCACCTTGCCGTCGGCCCCGGCCTGCTCCACCAGTTTGATCGCTTGGCGATGATCCTGTCCTCGCGACCGTTGGCCGAGCGCGGCACAGCAGGCCGCGTCGGCGGCGGCGATGCCGGCGAGTACGGACAGGGCGGCAACGACATTGTCAGTCGCCAGGTCGTCCTCCTCAAGGCCGACCAGATCGGCAGCGTCGAGGAAGGCCCGTGCCTGATGGAGTCTCACTCTCGCCTGCCCGACGCCGCAGTCCTCGGTTCGTGCGGCTGCTCGTGTCACTGCTCAATTCCCTTGTGTGCCAGGCGGTTTCGCAGCTGCCGGAAGTCTTCTCCGTAGACCGTTACGCAGTCGCGGAGCCAGTCCTTCACGATGGGTTCACCGGACTCGATATGAGTGCGGAGCTCGCCAGGGCTGACGTCATAGACCTGTAGGTGGTTCCCCGTCCATGCGTGGACCCCGTCGGACAGCGAGCTGACCTGTTGTTCCCAGGGCGGGTCGATGTGGTCGGTCGGGCGTACGACCAGGAGGTCGATGTCGCTGTCCGGGCCACCATCTCCACGCGCCGCCGAGCCGAACAGGCATGCTGCCCACGGCTTCTCCGCCCACTCTGCCTCGATCGCCTGGCGCATGCGCTCGATGAGCCGGCCACGAAGATCGAGGAGCTCGATGACCGCGTCCGCTGCCACGTGCTGCCGATTCAGCAGGTACTGCGTACTGGCACCAACCTCGGTGGCGGTCACGAGACCGGTGCTGGCCAGCCTGTGCAAGACCTTGCGCACACCGGTCTCGCTCCCTGACTCGGCGAGCTGGTGAATCTTCCTCCCCGTCAACGGCATGGAGGTTCGAGCCAACACGGCCAGCACCGGCCCATCCAGCGTGGCGATGACGGTAGAGATCGGATGGCGTAGATCCATATCCCCACTATAGTGCCGATATCAGCACAAAAGTGCCGATTAAACCTCTACGCGTTCAAGCTGCGGAGAATGTTCGGCTTCTCCAGCCGGCTGACAATCTCCACCGTCAATGCCTGGACCAGCAGAGCACCAACCACAGTCGAAGTCGCACCTGTTCGCTCAGGAGTGGTGTCCACCGCGATCAGCGCGTCACCCGGCACTCCGCAGTTGTCCAGCACCACATCGGCGGTCTCGAAAAGCCGCTGCCCACCAGGGGCTCGGGACGTGACCGCGGCGGTATGCGCCATCGACGTCAACGCGATGACACGGGCTCCTCGGGCTCGCACGCCCAGGGCGAACTCGACCGGTACGGCGTTCCGTCCGGAGTTGGAGGCGATCAGTACGACGTCGCCCGCCGCGATGTCGTTGACCTCCAGCAGTACGTCGGCCAGCCCGGGCAGCCGTTCGAGCAGCGAACTCTTCGTCAATCCCTCGTGCAGCATCAGCCCCGGTTCCAGAACAGCCCGTACGTCGGCCAGCCCGCCGGCCCGCCCGTACAGCTCCTCTGCAATCAGATGGCTGTGCCCAGTCCCGAAGACCCAGAACCGATGACCACCAGCGAACGCGTCGACCACCAGTGACGCAGCGACCTCGATCGCGCCGAGTTGGGTCTCGGCCGCGCGGTGTGCGATCGCCAACGCCTCTTGCAGGTACTCCGATGCCCCGGTCATGCGCGCGAACCTACCGCCGAACCGGGGCGTCAGCGAGCATCCGAACTAGACCACTTGCCCCGCGACTACCCCGTACGCCGAGCGGTGGTGCCGCGGGCGGTCTACCTCGTCCACGAGCGCGATCGCGAGATCGGCGTACGAGATCAGCTCGCTCGCATCAGCCGGCGCGACCCGATAACCGCCCACTCGGGCGGGCGCAGCGTGGTTGAAGTCGCCGGCCGGTGCTACGGATACCCAGTCGAGGGCTGAGGCCTGGAGAGTGTCCAACGCCGCCTGGTGCATCAGATAAAACGACCGGTACTCGTTCGGATATCCAGGAGTGTCCATCAGGAGAGAACCGTCCGCGGTCGGCAGGATCGAGGCCAGCCCGACCCACACGAGCCGCTCGACGCCTGCCTTGGTCAACCCGTCGACCAACGCCTCACTCGCGTCACTGAAGAACGTAGGGCCGCTGTCGTAGACGCTCGCGATCACCGCGTCGTGCCCGGCCGCCAGCTCGGCAATCCGCCGCGCATCCGTCACATCACCGTCGACCAGCCCATCACCGCCCGAACGCGCGACCGCCGTCACCTCGTGACCGCGTGCCACCGCCTCGGAGACCGCTGCCTTCCCTGCGCGCCCGCGGGCGCCGATCACCATGATTCTGCTCATGCGGCCGAAAGTAGCCAGGACGTTGGTTACCGCTTGGATACTCTGAAAACCATGGAGGCCTTGCGCGCGGACATGTTCGAGGAGATCTGCCCGTCGACCCTGCTCCCGTTCCGGATCGGCCCGGACAAGTGGGCTGCCCTGGTCATCCGCTGCCTGGAGGACGGCCCTCGCCGCTTCTCCGAACTCCGCGTTCCGCTGGCCCGCGTCACCCCGAAGGTGCTCACCCAGTCCCTCCGCGCACTCGAGCGGGACGGTTTCGTCCGCCGTACCGCGGAATCCAGGCGAGTCACCTACGAGCTCACGGATCTCGGTCACGGCCTGCTCAAGCAGCTCTACGTCCTCTGCGACTGGACCGCCGACCACTGGGACGATCTCCTCGACGCCCGCGAATCCTGAGCCAGGGTCAGACCACCCGTCGTACTGGTCGTTCTGTTCGGCGCAGGAGGACGACTGCTGGGCGATACCAAGGTTCCGTGCGCGGGTTTGCATTGGTAGAAAGGGGGCGGGCGCTGCGACGCGCCGAAGCTACGAGGAGGAGTCGTCGACGTGCCGAACGAAGATTCATCGCAGTCCGAAGCCCTGTCGAACCTGATGCACGAGGAGCGTCGGTTCGAGCCGCCGGCCGAGCTGGCGGCGAACGCGAACCTGAAGGCGGACGCGTACGAGCGGGCCGAGGCCGACTTCGAGGGGTTCTGGGCCGAGCAGGCCAAGCGGATCACCTGGGCCGTCGAGCCGACCGAGACGCTGGACTGGAGCAACCCGCCGTTCGCGAAGTGGTACGCCGACGGCAAGCTGAACGCGGCATACAACTGCGTCGACCGGCACGTGGAGAACGGGCTCGGCGACAAGGTCGCCTACTACTTCGAGGGTGAGCCCGGCGACACCCGCGAGATCACCTACGCCCAGCTGAAGGATCAGGTCAGCCAGGCGGCGAACGCGCTGCTCGAGCTGAACGTCCAGGCCGGTGACATCGTCGCGATCTACATGCCGATGATCCCCGAGACCGTGGTCGCGATGCTCGCCTGCGCCCGGATCGGCGCCCCGCACACGGTCATCTTCGGCGGGTTCTCGTCCGAGGCGCTGAAGGACCGGATCATCGACTGCGACGCGCGCGTCGTGATCACCTCCGACGGCGGCTACCGCCGTGGCGCGCCGGCCGCGCTGAAGCCCGCCGTCGACGCGGCGCTGGTGGACTGCCCCGACGTCCGCAACGTGGTCGTCGTGCAGCGGACCGGCCAGGAGACCGCCATGGTCGAGGGCCGCGACCTGTGGTGGGAGGACTTCGTCGGCAAGCAGTCGACCGAGCACACCCCCGAGGCCTTCGACGCCGAGCACCCGCTCTACGTCATGTACACCTCCGGCAGCACCGGCAAGCCGAAGGGCATCCTGCACACCACCGGCGGCTACCTGGTCGGTACGTCGTACACGCAGTGGGGCGTCTTCGACCTCAAGCCGGAGACCGACGTCTACTGGACCGCCGCCGACATCGGCTGGGTCACCGGCCACAGCTACATCGTGTACGGCGCTCTCGCGAACGCGACCACGTCCGTCCTGTACGAAGGCACCCCGGACACCCCGCACCAGGGCCGTTGGTGGGAGATCGTGCAGAAGTACAAGGTCTCGATCCTGTACTGCGCTCCGACCGCGATCCGCACGTTCATGAAGTGGGGCAAGGAGATCCCGGAGAAGTTCGACCTCTCCACCCTGCGCGTGATCGGGTCGGTCGGCGAGCCGATCAACCCCGAGGCCTACATCTGGTACCGGGAGAACATCGGCGGCAACAACGCGCCGGTCGTCGACACCTGGTGGCAGACCGAGACCGGCATGCACATGATCTCCCCGCTCCCCGGCGTCACCGCCGGCAAGCCGGGCGCAGCGATGAAGGCCATCCCCGGTGTCAGCGTGGACGTCGTCGACGACGCCGGCAAGTCGGTACCGAACGGCTCGGGCGGCTACCTGATCATCGACAAGCCGTGGCCGTCCATGCTCCGCACCCTCTGGGGCGACGACGAGCGCTTCAAGGACACCTACTGGTCGCGCTGGCCGGGCGTCTACTTCGCCGGTGACGGTGCCAAGAAGGACGAGGACGGCGACATCTGGCTCCTCGGCCGCGTCGACGACGTCATGAACGTCTCCGGCCACCGCCTGTCCACCACCGAGATCGAGTCCGCCCTGGTCTCGCACCCGAAGGTCGCCGAAGCCGCCGTCGTCGGCGCCTCCGACCCGACCACCGGCCAGGCCATCGCCGCCTTCGTCATCCTCCGCTCCGAAGCCGGCGACGGCGGCCCCGACGTCGTCCAGGAACTCCGCAACCACGTCGCCAAGGAGATCGGCCCGATCGCCAAGCCCCGCCAGATCATGGTCGTCGCCGAACTCCCCAAGACCCGCTCCGGCAAGATCATGCGCCGCCTGCTGCGCGACGTCGCCGAGAACCGTGAGGTAGGCGACGTCACCACCCTCGCCGACTCCACCGTCATGGACCTCATCAAAACCAACCTCGACGCCGGCAAATCCGACGAGGACTGAGTCCCGTATCACCACCGGACCCCGTACGCCGCACCTCGGCGTACGGGGTCCGTCTGTTCAGCCCCGGCCGCCGGCCGGACCTCTTATGATCGGATAACTAATTATTCGATCATAAGAGCTTCACTGGTTGCGGATAGGCGGTACGACGACCCCTGTACGCCGTACCGACGAACGCCGTATCGGCGATCGCTCTGCGTAGGCCTGGGGGCGGCTAGGGTTTTCGGGTGCTGGAGGCGAAGCGGATCGAGCAGACGAATCAGGAGCGGTGGGGGCTGGCGCAGCAGTGGGGGTGGCGGTTTCGGGCTGAGGCGCCGGAGTTGGTGGACGGGTGGCGGGTGTTGCCGTTCACCGAGCGGGGGGATCAGCGGATCGCGTTCGGGGTGGTGGACGGGCTGTTCAACCAGGTGCCGTTCGTGGCGTTCGACTTTCATCGGCGGCCGAAGGTCACGCATGTGCATGATGCGTGGACGAATCGGGAGATCAACACCGTCGACGACGTCACGATCGACACGGTGTGGGTGGTGAAGCTGCCGATGGCGCTGCCGTTCTTCCAGATCGCGTCGAGTATCGATCCGGCGTTCGACGTGGATCCCTGTCCGGAGCCGCAGACGCCGGACCCGAAGTTCAACCGGTGGTACAAACTGGTCGGTACCGATCCGCAGGTGGCGGCGTACTTCCTGCATCCGGGACTGATGCGGTTCATGCGCCAGGCGAAGGTGCATACCTGGGCGGTGGTGGGGGACGATCTCCTGGTGATGGAGCATCCGATCTTCGGGCGGACCAAGCCCGACGACGTCGTCGAGACGCTGGGCAAGATCATGCAACTGGTCGGCCTGCTGCCGTTCCCGGCACCGCGATGACCGCCGTCCTCGCGATCATCCATGCCGGGCTGGCTGCGGCCTGGGTGGGCGGGATGGCGTACTCGTTGTTCGTGATCCAGCCCAAGCTGAAGCGGTACTTCGGTCCTGACGCGGCCGGCCGCGAGGCGCTTACCACGGTGATTGCCTCAGGCAACCGATGGAAGGTGATCGGGCTGATCGTCGCGATCACACTCAGTGGGGTGGGATTGCTGCTGCTCAACGACGAGCACTGGTGGATCCATGCGATCAAGGGGATGTTGTTGCTCATGGCAACGGTTATCTTCTGGTACGTCTCCTGGAAGCACTGGCCGGCCCGCGTCTTCGCGACCACCGCCGAACTGCCCGTTCTGCAGCGGCGGTTGATCGTCCTCGCCACCACCATGCTCGCTCTCGCCGGGCTCGCGTTCGCGCTCGGTGTAGTGGCCACGCATCTATGACGTTTGTCACTGGGCAGTAGGCGGATTTGGGTGTATGTGCCAGGATCGAGCTTCTCGTCGGAGGTGATCGCGTGGAGCAGGAAACCCTGCAACTGCTGGTGAGCATGCACCGGATCGTCCGGTACCTGCGCCGGACCCGAAGCGCCGTCCTGCACCCGACCCAGTTCCTGGCCCTGATGCTGATCGCCGACGAGCAACCGATCCGGATCGGCGAGATCGCCACCCGCGTCCCCTGCTCCCAGCCGACCGCGACCACCACGGTCGCGGCCCTGGAAGAGGCCGGCCTGGTACGGCGTGAGCCGGATCCCGTGGACGGTCGCGCGACTGCCGTCGTACTGACCGAGCTCGGGGCCACCACCGTCGCCGAGTCCGGCCGCCAGGCCGCCGACGAGTTGACCAAGCTCCTGCACCGCCTCGACCCCGACGAGCGCGCCCAGGTCCTCCAGTCCGGCGAGCTCCTCGACCGGATAGCCCGCGACCTCTGACAGGTCTGGGGAGCTAGGCCGGGGTCGGTACGGAGTAGACGACTTCGGCGAGGGCCGAAGGGATGTTTCGGGGGTGGGCGAAGGGTTCGGGGGTGGACCGGGGAGGGCGCAGACTTCTGGCATGATCCGGATTCACTTCAGCGCGGCAGACCTGGGACGGGTGGTGTTCCCGGCCGAGCCGGAGCCGTTGTGGGAGGCGGCGCTGGCGGCTCGGGCGCTGAGCGCGGCCGCCGCCCGCGAGTCGCTCCCACCGGCCGCACGCCGCTGGCGGCAGGCCGCGGCGCCGCTGGTGTCGCCCTCGATGCGGCCGCTGTTCAAGCTGATCGCCCCGAGCGGGTGGTTCCCCGACTTCCTGACTCCGACGGTCGCCACCCCAGGCGTGCAATCCGCCGCCGAACTGCTCGCCGGAACCCCCACAGAGGTCTTCCGTGAGGAGCTCGACGAGCGCTTCCCGCGCGACATCGACCCGTACCTGCACGGCCTGCGCGCCGGCAACGCCTCCGCCCGGCAGGCGCTCGGCACCGCCGTACTGGACTTCCATCAGAACGTGCTCGCGCAGTCTTCCGACGAGCTCTCCCGCCAGTACGCCGGTGATCTCGCGCAGCGGGCGCACACGCTCATGCACGGCGGCATCGAGGCCCTGCTGACAACCCTGCACCCCGACGCCGAGTGGACGCCCCCCATCCTCACCGTGCACACCCTGCGCCTGAACGAGAGCATCGAGGTCCACCTCCGCGGCCGCGGCCTTCAGCTCTACCCCTCGCCCTTGCTGGCCGAGTGCCTGGTCGACGACAACCCCCGCCGTCGTCCCGTCCTCATCTACCCCTGCGCCGACGGCCCCGCCGCCGAACCCCACGACCCCGACGCCGACACCCTCGCCGCCCTCCTGGGCCGCACCCGCGCCGCCGTCCTCCGCTCCCTCATCACCCCCGCCAGCACCACCCAACTGGCCCGCCGCATCCGCATCTCCCTCGCCTCCACCTCCGAACACACCCGAATCCTCCGCGCCGCCTCCCTCGTCACCACCCACCGCTCCCAAGGCACCTCCCTCCATTCCCTCACCCCCACCGCCCACACCCTCCTCATGCAGAACAGCTGAATTCGGGGTTTCCAAGGGTTTCAGGGGCATCTCGGGGCAGTTGGTGAAATCGGCTGGTGCCCCGCCGCGAATCCGCTACAGTAAGTAGTGCCTCGGGACACGAGTCCCGAGGAAGTGGACCCGGCAGCCCTCCGGACGGTGGACGAGCCGGGTTTCGCGCTGTCTAGAGCCTGTGCAGTTCGCAGAGGGGAGCCACGGCTTTCCGCCAATCGCCTCCGCGAGACCAGCACCATGCGATCGCATCCGGTACCCAGAGCAGCGGGTCCGCCTTGGCGACCAGGACGTCCCACCGCAGACTCTCGTGGCAGCCGAAGCGGTGCGTCGCCTCTCGGAGGCACCGACGGTCGTGCTCGTACGTCGAGTCGTCCCGCTCGACCACCAGGCGCTCGGCTGTCGCCGCGACATCGCGAACGATCGAGTCGAGGCATTGGCGGCGGGCCTCGTGCGTGTTGCGATCCACCTGGTAGAGGTCGGTCAGTAGATGGAATTCGGCGATCGCGCCGAGGATCTGCTTCCGGCGTCGGTCGCTCTCGTTGCGGAAATGCAGTCGCTCCTGTCTCGAGAGCAGGAGCCCTCGCAAGGTCTTGCGGACAACGCTGACGTCACCTGCTGGACAGTGTGAGGCAGCCATCAGCAGGCCTTTGACTTTGTTCTCATCGACGAATACGTGGGTCGGCACCCGAAAGACTTTTTCATCTGGTGCAAGGCGAAACGCCCCACGACACCGGGGCATCGTGGGGCAGGGCGGGGCAGATGGAGGGGCCGCCGGGGCGGCCCCTCCGACCGTTCGGCTAGTTGCGGTTGATGGTGAAGGTGGAGGTGGTGTTGCGGATGTCTACGGCGTTGTTGGACAGGGTGAGGTTGTTGAAGGTGACGGTGCCGACGGCGGGGCCTTGGCCGGGTTCGGGGAGTTCGTTGGCCCAGAGGCCGAAGCCGGACTTGGCGTCGAAGGCGTCGCCGGACTTGCGGGCTCCGGAGATCGTCGTGTTGGTGAAGATGGTGTCGGCGACCGGGAACTGCGGCTGACCGCCGACGTAGTTGGTCTGGAACATGATCCCGCTGTACGTCGGATCGACGATGTCCAGATCACTCACCCGGATCCCTTGGTAGATCTTGGAGGCCGAGAAGATCCACATCGCCGGGAACGCCTGGTTGCCCCAGAAGTGGCCGCCGGACCGGACGATGGAGACGTTCTGGAACTGCGTCGGCGGGGTGGCGCCGAAGCCGTTCATCGGGATGCCGAAGTCGAGCGAGCTGATCGTGACACCGGGGTAGGTCAGCATGTCCGCGGCGTACAGGTTGCGGAAGATGTTGTTCGTGCCGCCGTAGACCGCGAAGCCGGCCGCCCGCCAGGTGAGCGTCGCGGACAGGTTCTCGAAGACGTTGTCCCGGACCTCGCCGCCGCCACCGTCGATGGCGTTGAAGAGGGCGAAACTGTCGTCACCGGTGGACCGGGCGTCGTTGTTGCTGACGGTGTTGCCGGCCGAGCCGTTGGTCATGTTGATGCCGTCGGCGAACGAGTCCCGGATCCGCGAGTTCTTGATCGTGGAGTTGTCGGTGTTCGCACCCCAGTAGAGGCACATCTGGTGCTCGGCCCAGATGTTGTCGATGGTCATGTTCGCGGTGCCGTTGAAGTCGAACACCTTGCCCGGACCGTCGTTGCGGCTGTCGTAGTTGCCGAAGTACGAGAACCCGCTGAACGTCGACCCGTTCGCCGCGGACGAGGCGCTGAACCCGACATCGGTGTTGGTCTGGGTCGTCGGTGCGACGAACCGGGTGTACCACGGCCCGGCGCCGACCACCTTGATGGCCCGGCTGCCGACGTTGAACTTGCTCGACGTCGCATAGTCACCCGCGGGCAGGTAAACCCCTTGCAGGGTTGAGTTCTGCGCTACCTGGTTCAGAGCGTCCTGCACGTTCTGCTGGCTGAACCCGGTCGGTACGACGTACCCCGCACCCGGGTTCGGGATCGGCGCGACCTGCTCGGTGTCGACGAAGTCGATCGAGTACGTCGTGGTGTTCGCCGGGTCCTTCTGGAGCCGGATCTTGGCACCGGCCGGGACGGTCGAGTCGAGCATGATGCTCGCCTCGTCGTAGATGTGCCGGGCCGGACCCGCACCTGGCGAGTTGCTCGGGCCGGACTCCGATCCATACAGCCACGAGTACTTCGAGGTGAGCGGCAACGCCTTGTGGAAGGTGCCGTTCACGTAGATGTTGATGCTGGAGTTGATCCCGCCGCCACCAGCGGAGTCCGGGATGGAGAACCGGGTGACGAGCGTGTTCGTCGACGCCCGGGTGGTGAACTCGACGTACGAGCCGTTCGAGTTCAGCGTGACCGCGCGCCGGCCGGAGGCCTCACCGGCGAGGTCGCCGATGGTCCGGTTCGGGCCGATCACGGTCGCGCCGCCGCCGACCGAGGCGTCCTCGGCCTCGATGTGGTCGTACGGCATGTTCGCGCCGCGACCCACGAAGAACGGCCGCTCGCTGGTGTTGTTCGTGCGCTTCACCGGCAGTTCGTTCGCGTCGTCAGCCAGTACGACGCGCGCCGTGTACCGGCCGTTGACCGCCGTCCAGTTGCCCAGGGCAATCGCCGACGTGGAGGCACCCGACGCCAGCGAACCGTTGTAAGAACCGGTCAACGTGGCAACCGTCGAGCTGCCGTTCAGCAGCGTCAGCGTGATCCCGTGCGCCCCCGATGCGGTGGCGATGCTGCCCTGGTTCTTCAGGATGACCGAGAAGGCCACGCTGTTCCCCGCGGACGGGTTGTTCGGCGTCCAGTTGACCGCCGCGGCGATCAGGTCCGAGCTGGCGACCGGAGTCACCACGAGCGCGCTCGCCGCGGTGGCCGAGTTGTTCGCGTCGTTCTGCTCGATCACGGTGTTGGCCTCGTCGACCTTCGCGCTCAGCGTGTAGCTGCCCGCGTCCCGTGCTCCGATCGAGGCGCTGACCGTGGTCGAGCCGCCGGCCGCGATCGCGCCGACCGCCGCCGTACCGACCTTGGTGGTGCCCAGGTAGAAGTTCACGTCGGTCGCCGGCGAGGCGGCCGAGCCGGTGTTGTTGACGGTCGCGCGGGCCGTGATCGTGTCGGTCTCGACCGGTGCGGTCGGCGTCCACGTCACGTTCGAAAGCGACAGGTCCGGGTTCGGTGCCGGAACGCCCATCACCTGGAACTCCGCGACCTGCCCGGCGGGAGCGCCGGTGTTCGCGGCGAAGTTCAGCCGGACGTCGGCGACCCGGGCACTGACCGGGATCGTCACCAGGTTGCCCGACGACGGATTGAAGTTGTACGCCGCGCTCGCCACGATCGTGGTGAACGTCGACGAGCTCTGCTCCCGGCCGAGGACCGAGAAGGTCTGCGTCCGCGCGCCCCAGGCCGAGTCCGGGTTGAGCCGGATCACGATCGAGCTGAGGTCGGCGTTCGCACCGAGTTCGGTGGTCAGCGTGGCCGGGTTGGCGTTGCCCTCCCAGTACGTCGTCACGTTGTCGTCGTTCGCGTTCGTCGCCACGAAGGTGAAGACCGAGCCGGACGCCGTGATCGGCTTGCCCGCGGCGAGGTTGCTGCCCGGGCCCTGGCTGCCGTTGCGGGTCACCGTGTTGCTGTTCGGCGACTGGTTGCCCGCGGCATCTTTCGCCCGGACGAAGTACGCGATCGTCGAGCTGGTCGGCTGGGTGTCCGTGTAGGTCAGGACGTTCCCGGCCACGCTGGTGCGGAGCTGGCCGTTCGCGTAGACGTCGTACCCGGTCACGCCGACGTTGTCGGTGGACGCGTTCCAGGCGAGCCGGATCTGGCCGGCGCCAGGCTCGGTGAAGGACAGGCTGCCCGGGGCGGTGGGAGCCTGGGTGTCACCGGTCGCCGGTCCGTAGACCTCGAGCTCGGACAGCTGCCCGGCCGGCCAGCCGGTGTTCGCGGTGACCTGGATCCGGACGTACCGCACGGTCGAGTTGCCGTAGTCGATGGTGACGGTGTTGGTCGGAGCGTTGAACGCCCGGCCCGCCGACGCCGACAGGTCGTTGAAGTTCTGGCCGTCGGTGCTGCCCTGGACCGCGAGGGTCTCGGTCCGCGAACCCCAGCCGCTCGGCAGTTTGAGCACGACCTGGTTGGTGGCGACCGAGGAGCCGAGGTCGACCTGCACCCACTGTGGGAAGGCGTTGTTGGCGCTCTCCCAGTACGTGCCCTGGTTGCCGTCGGTCACGTTCGACGCGACGTAGTTCTGGGTGACCGAGCCGGCCGACGCGGCCTTGCCGGCGGCAAGGTTCGGACCGGCCAGTACGGCGGCGCTCGCCGAACTGGCCGCGGTGGAGTGCAGCAGTGGGCCGGCCGACAGCGCCAGGCTCGCGGCGAGCAAGGCGACGGGCAGCCGCCAATGGGGAATTCGCATGGCCTCTCCTGATGGGCGGTGGAGAACGCAAAGGGGTAGCGGCCACGCGAGAGTTCGGAACTTTCGTAGACTTGCCAATTTCTTGCGTAGCGCTGGCTCATTGTTACGGCAGTGCTACGGAGGCGTCAACGGTTCGAGAAAAACCCAAAGGACCCGACTCGCGATGCGAGTCGGGCCCTAGAGGTGAGAGATCAGTGCTTGGAAGCGGTCTCCGCACCGGCGCCCGTGAGCGCGCGGACGGTGAGCTCGGTGTACCGCGCCTCGGACGACTTGTCCTTGCCGAGGAACGTGCCCAGGACACCGAACAGGAACCCGAGCGGGATCGAGACGATGCCCGGGTTCGAGAGCGGGAACCAGGCGAAGTCGGCGCCGGTGACCATCGACGTCGGCTTGCCCGACACGACCGGCGAGAAGACCACGAGCACGACCGCGGAGATCAGGCCGCCGTAGATGCTCCAGACGACGCCGGAGGTGTTGAAACGCTTCCAGAACAGGTTGAACAGCAGCGACGGCAGGTTCGCCGAGGCCGCCACCGCGAAGGCCAGGGCGACCAGGAACGCGATGTTCAGCTTCTGGGCCGGGATCGCCAGCGCGATTGCGACCGCGCCGATCCCGATCGCCGCGAACCGGGCGACGCGCAGCTCGTTCTTCTCCGACGGCTTGGTCTTCGCGATGACGTTGGCATACAGGTCATGCGCGAACGACGAGGCCGAGGTCAGCGTCAGGCCGGCCACCACCGCGAGGATCGTGGCGAACGCGACCGCCGCGATCAGCGCCAGCAGGATCGAACCACCGACCGACCCGGCGCCACCGCCGACGGACTCGGCCAGCAGCGGCGAGGCGACGTTCCCCTTCGACTCCGCGACCGCGGAACCCTTGGCGGTGTTCAGCAGCGCCGCGGCGCCGAACCCGAGGGCCAGCGTCATCAGGTAGAAGACGCCGATCAGGCCGATCGCCCACTGCACCGAGCGACGCGCGGACCGCGAATCCGGCACGGTGTAGAAGCGGATCAGGATGTGCGGGAGCCCCGCCGTACCGAGGACCAGTGCGAGCCCGAGCGACAGGAAGTCGATCTGACCGACGAAGTCCTTGCCGTAGAGCAGGCCCGGCTGCAGGAACGACTCGCCCTTGCCGGACTTCGCCGCGGCCGCGCCGAGCAGGTCGGAGATGTTGAAGTGGAACTTCAGCAGCACCAGGAAGGTGATCAGCACGGTGCCGGCCATCAGCAGCACGGCCTTCACGATCTGCACCCAGGTGGTGCCCTTCATGCCGCCGATGGTCACGTAGATGATCATCAGGGCGCCGACGAGGATGATGACCGCGGCCTTCACACCCTCGCTCTTCACCCCGAGCAGCAGTCCGACCAATGAACCGGCACCGACCATCTGGGCGAGCAGGTAGAAGATCGACACGACGATCGTCGAGGACGCCGCCGCGGTCCGGACCGGGCGCTGCTTCATCCGGAACGCGAGCTGGTCGGCCATCGTGAACCGGCCGGAGTTCCGCAGCAGCTCGGCGACCAGCAGCAGCGCCACCAGCCAAGCCACCAGGAACCCGATCGAGTACAGGAAGCCGTCGTACCCGTAGAGGGCGATCTGGCCGGAGATGCCGAGGAAGGATGCCGCCGACATGTAGTCGCCGGCCACCGCCAGGCCGTTCTGCGCGCCGCTGAAGTTGCGGCCGCCGGCGTAGTAATCGGCGGCGGTCTTGTTCTGCCGGGACGCCCACCAGGTGATGTACAGCGTCACGGCGACCACGGCCGAGAACAGCGAGATGGTCAGCACCCGGTTGCCGGGTTCCCCATCCGCCAACGGAATGAGCATAGGTATGAGGCTCACCGGCGGCGCTCCCTCTTGTACTTGGCGTTCAGGCCGGCGGCCAGCGGGTCGAGCTTGCGGTTCGCGAACCGGCCGTAGACCGCGGCGATCACGAAGGTCGACACGAACTGCAGCAGGCCGAAGATCAGCGCGACGTTGATGTGGCCGATCACCTTGTGGCCCATGAAGTCACGGGCCCAGTTGTTGCAGGCCACGTACGCCAGATACCACGCCATGAAGGCGATCGTCCACGGCACGACGAAGTTCTTGTACCGTCGCTTGAGCTCGGTGAAGTCGGCCGCGTCGTGCACGGCCTGATAGGCGCGGGCATCCCGCTCGCGCACGACGTCCTCTTCCATGCGTGCACGTTAGCCCTAAGTAGGGTGTTTGTGACTTATAGGGCGTGTCCGCAACCAAAATGTTTCGAGCGGCCCGCTACAGGTGCGGTGCGACCGGGGCGTCGAGAGTACGGCGGTAGTTCGCCAGGTCGCTCGGCCGAGTGCGGTAACAACCGGTGATGTACGGCATCCGCAACGGCTCAGGTGGCCGGGCCGAGGTCTCGTAGACGGCGTCGACCTGCTCCAGCACGGCCTCGCGCCGGGATTCGGTCAGCACCGCAACTCGGCTGTGCGACAGCGCCAGCTTGCGCAGGCCGCCGCGGTCGAGGTCCTGCCAGTGCTTGAACTTGGCGGTCTCGATCGCCGCGAACATGTCCGACTGGAGCAGGATCGGCATCGGGTCGAACTTGTCGCCGCCGCCGTAGTCCTCGCCCATGATCGCGCGGTGCACCCGGCGAACCCAGGGCACCACCGTGTCGTAGTTGTTCCAGAGCAGACCCAGTACGCCGTTCGGCCGCAGGATCCGTGCGATCTCGGGCAGCGCCCGGGCGTGGTCGAACCAGTGGAACGCCTGCCCGACGATGACCGCGTCGACCGAGCCGTGGGCGAGCGGGATCGACTCGGCCGCGCCGACCATGGTGTCGATCCCGGGCCGCGTCCGGCAGATGGACAGCATCTCCTCGGACGGGTCGACGGCGACCACGTCGTGGCCGAGCGAGGCCGCGACGGCGGCCAGCTTCCCGGTCCCGGCGCCCAGGTCGAGCACCTGCAGCCCGCGTCCCGGGCCGAGGATCCAGGTCAGCGCGTCGACCGGGAAGGTCGGCCGGCCCGCGTCGTACGCGGCCGCGACGGCCCCGAACGACGCGGCGCGGGCCTGGTCGCTGAGGTCGGGTGCTGGATCATCGGTGCTCATCACGGTAAATCATGCCGTAGCGGCACGAATGCGTGTCGCTACTCGCCGAGCTTCTTCTGCTCGATGTGCGCGTTGAGCGCGACCAGCTCGGGGCGGGTGTCCAGAATCGCGACCAGTTCGGCGCAGTTCAGGCGTGCCGCGCCGTATTCGTCGAAGAGGATCTCGAGCAACTGCCAGTCGTCCGGGGTGTCCAGCGTGAGCCGGTACTGCGCGCCGCCGCCGGTCCAGGGGAGGTTCAGCAGGCGGATCTCACCCGAGCGGTTCCGGTGCAGGTACGGCGTGACGTGCTCGCGGTCGGCCCGGAGCGTCGCCCGGGACTCCGCGTCGTACAGGCGGGCGGCGGAGAAGACCTCGTAGTCCATGCCGCGGGGGTAGGTGCGCTCCAGGCAGTTCGAGATGTAGAGGTCGAGGTCCTTCTCGGAGCGCCAGCGGTCGACGGCGGCGGAGATGATCGCCGGGTCGATCAGCGGGCAGTCCGACGTGACCCGGACCAGGCCGTCCAGCTCGTGCTCACGGGCCGCGCCGGCGAACCGGCTCAGTACGTCGTCCTCCGAGCCCCGGAACACCGGGACACCCGCATGCTTGGCCACTTCCAGTACGACGTCGTCGTGGTAGTTCGTGGTCGTGGCCAGCACCACCGGCAGGCCGGTCTGCTTGAGCCGGTCGAGGTGGTGCTCCAGGAAGGACTGCCCGCCCGCGGTGAGCAGCACCTTGGCCGGAAGTCGTGAGCTCGTCACCCGGACCTGGGTGACGATGCCGACGTTCAGTCGTTCCATCGGAACAGCTCCCGGATCTCGGCCGGGCAGACGACGTGGTCGACGCCCAGTTCGGTGTCGGTGAACTCCTTGGCGATCGCGAGCGGGACGAACGGCTGGTCCATCTCGGGCCACAGCCGCTTGATCCGCGCCTGCCCGCCGAACGACGGGTGCTCGTTCTCCAGCACCATCGGGTCGCCGTACACGCCGGGCTGCAACCCGACCGAGGCGCCGTACAGGACGGCGGAGCTGAGCCGGTTGGAGGCGACGCGGGTGTGCGAGCGGAGTTCGCGCAGTTGTTTGACCAGGAAGTCGGGGTCGGTCTTGCGCCAGTGCAGACCGCGGTACCCGTGGGTGATGACGCGGAAGCCCGCGTCCTCGTAGACCTTGCGGACGGGCGGCTGCAGGTATTCGTTCCAGTACAGGCAGACGGTCACCGGGCCGGTCTCGTGCTCGTTGATCGAGGCAACGATCCGGCCGTGGTCGCCGAGCACGTTCTGGCCCTCCCAGCCGTGGAACGGGTAGAAGAGCGTGCCCTTGGCCTTCTTGTCCCGGGTCGCCAGCTTCGGGTGGTTCTTGAGCACGTAGAGCCAGACCGACCCGATGACGGAGTAGTTGCGCAGCCCCATCGACTGCCCGCGCCGGCGGACGCTGTCGGTCCAGACGTACTTCGGCATCCCCGGCGCGAAGTTCGTGCCGTGCGCGAAGCCGTCCAGGATGTTCCAGCCGTGCTGGAGGTAGCCCCAGATGTGCCGCGGTGTGCGGAGTCCGGCGTACGACGCCAGCACGTCGGCGTGTCCGTAGAAGTGGTTGGCGTGATGCATCAGCGCCTCCGCAGCACGCGCTTCAACCGGCGCCTGACCACCCGCGCCGGGTTCAGCATCGCGTGCCCGAGCCGATACGGCACCGACTTCCGGATCCCGTTGATCGTCCCCTGGAACAGCAGCGCCCGCGCACTCGCATGCGCCAACTCATCAGCCAACCGCGCGACCGTGGCGAGCTGCTCAGCACTCCCCAACGGCCTGATCACCTCTGGTGTAGCGGCTGGCGTCACCGTGATCCCCACCATCGAAGCCAGCCGCGCCGTCAGCTGTTGCGCATCCCCACCCGCCGGCCAAGGTTGCCGAGAGCCACTTTCCAACGCCCGCCGCGCGAACCGGTTGAGGTGCCCCTCAATCGTCCCCTGCTCGCCTTCGCCGAACAGCCGGTACGACGTTCCCTCCACGATCACGTGGTCCGGCGAACCGGTTTCGGGGGCCGTCCGCAACCACTCGACGTACGCCACGATCTCCCGTCGCAAAGCAGTCTGGTCGTCAGCACGCAAGGCCGCCAACAGCCGCTCCTCCACCAGCTCCCCGCTGGTGGAGTCAACCGGCGCCTCAACCCCCACCGCGACGTACCAAGCCGGCGCCAACTCCACCAGCAGTCCAGCCGCGGCCGCATCCATCACCACCCGATACGGATCCATCAGCGTAGGTCCACCGTTGCGAGCAGCAACAACCCGAGCCGCCTCCGCCGCCACCACCTGACCACCGTTGCCAACAGCAACCTCCGCCTCCACCAAAGACGGATAAACCCCGCAGATCCGAGCAAGAGGGGCCGCCGCAGTCCCATCCCCGCGCGGGTTGTCCGCATCGTTGGCGTGCACTGCAGTGGGGTCCAGGGGCCTCGGTCCGGGCTTCTCCGGCTCTCCCGCTATCCCCAGGCCTGCCGCGCGTAGCGCGGCCTTGAGGGGGCCGAGGCCGGCGGGAGGGGCGTCTGCGACCGAGCGTCCCCAGTCTTCGTCTCGGGGGAGGGCGGCGGTGATGTCGGGCTGGATCAGTTTGTTGACGCTGAAGCTATTGGTTGCGCCGAGCAACAACCTGCCGCCCGGGGTGAGTCGGGCAAGGAGTTTGGCCAGTGCGGCCGACCAGGGCAGCGAAGCGGTGTCGGGGCCGACCATTCGTTCCAGCCCGTCGAGGGCGACGATCAGGTCGTAGGTCTCGTAGGTCTCGTCGGTCTCGAAGCGGTCGAGGGAGCCGCAGTAGACCTGGGTCTTGGCGTGGGTGAGGGACTCGGCGAGCTCTTCGGCATCCGGCGCGGACCGGACCAGGATGTCGATCGACTCCGCCTGGGCCGCGACATCGACGTACAGGCTGGTGGCGTGCGGGCCCGCGACGAGGACGGTGTCGCCGGGCTTCAGTGCCGCCGCGAGCAGGCTGACGGCGGCAGATCCACCGGCCGCGGGACGGCTGTCGGCCGGATGGAGATCCGACCAGTTGAGCATCTCTCCACCGACCAGATTCGATCGGGTCACATCAGTCACGTTAGCCAACCAGTCTTGTGAGGGTCTCGATCACCCGGTCGACGTCGTTGTCGGTGAGGTCCGGGTAGAGCGGGAGGGAGAGCTCCTCGGCATAGAAGGCCTCCGCGTTCGGGCACAGGCCGCGGGCGTAACCCTGCCGTGCGAAGACAGGATGCCAGTAGACGGGGATGTAGTTCACCTGGACACCGATCCCGGCGGCTCGCATGCCCTCGAAGATCTCCCGACGGCGCCCGTCCAACACTCGCACCGGATACAGATGCCAGGCGGGGTCCACGCCGGGCCGTTGCACCGGCGTACGGAGACCGTCGACCCCGGCGAACGCCTCGTTGTACCGTGCGGTGATCTCGGCGCGGCGCTGTTTGAACGCCGCCAGCCGGGCGAGCTGCGACAGCCCGAGTGCGGCCCCGAGGTCGGTCAGCCGGTAGTTCACGCCGTATTCGTGCACCTCCTGGTGCCACGGCCCCTCATCCACGATCTCGAACCGCTCGGCGTCACGCACGAGACCGATGAAGTGGAATTCGTGCGCCCGCTGCCCGACCGCCGGGTCCTTGCAGACCACCGCGCCACCCTCGCCGGTGGTCAGGTTCTTGGTCGGGAAGAACGACATCGTCGTCACGTCAGCAAGATCGCCGACCGGCCGCCCCTCCGCGCTCCCGCCGATGGAGTGCGCCGCATCCGCGAGCGTGCGCGCCCCGACCGCGTCAGCCAGCGGTTGCAGCGCGGCGTAGTCCGCCGCCTGACCGGCATAGTCGACCGCCGCGATCACCTTCGTCCGCTCACTCGTCACAGCCGCCACGGCAGCCGGGTCGAGAAGCGCCGTGTCCGGATCCACGTCGGCGAACACCACGCGAGCGCCCAGGATCGCCGCACACGAAGCGGTCGCCACGAACGTCATCGGCGTCGTCACGACCTCATCGCCTGGTCCGACCCCGAGAGCGGCGTACGCGATGTGCAGTGCCGCGGTCCCCGACGTACAGCTAACGGCCCGATGCCCGCCGGCCAGCTGCGAGATCGCGTCCTCGAACGCCGTCACCGCCGGCCCGGTCGTCAGCCAATCCCCCTGCAAGACAGCCGTCACCGCGGCGATGTCCTCCACAGAGATCGACTGCCTTCCGTACGGAAGCACTAGTGATCGACCTCGAGAATCTTGCGGATCTCTTCGATCGTGTACCACTGGTCGTTCGTGTTGGACGAGTAGTGGAAACCCTCGTCCAGCTGTACGCCGCCCTCCGGCGCGATGTAGCCCCAGGTCGCGAGGTCCGGCTGCAGCACGAACCGGTTGCCGATCGCGAGCACGCGCCGGCCTTCTTCCGGGCTGATCATCTCCTCGTGCAGCTTCTCGCCAGGGCGCAGGCCGATGTCGTGCATCGCCGCTCCGGGGGCGATCGCCTCGGCCAGGTCCGTCACCTTCATCGACGGGATCCGTGGCACGTACAGCTCTCCGCCGGTCATCAGCTCGAACGAGTCGACCACGAACTCGACCGCCTGCGGCAGCGTGATCAGGAACCGGGTGCAGCGTAGATCGGTGATCGGCAGCGACTGCCCGGCCGCGTGCAGCGCGCGGAACTTCGGGATGATCGAGCCGCGGCTGCCCATCACGTTGCCGTACCGCACCACGGCGAACCGGGTGTCGTACGCGGCCGCGTAGTGGTTGCCGTTGACGAACAGCTTGTCCGCGGTCAGCTTGGTCGCGCCGTACAGGTTGATCGGGCTGGACGCCTTGTCGGTCGACAGCGCCACCACCCGCTTGACCCCGGAGTCGATCGAGGCCTCGATCACGTTCTGGGAGCCGATCACGTTCGTCTGGACGAACTCCCACGGGTTGTACTCACCGCTGTCGACCTGCTTGAGCGCGGCCGCGTGCACGACGTAGTCGACCCGGTGCATGGCGCGCAGCAGCCGCGACCGGTCGCGCACGTCACCGAGGAAGAACCGCAGCCGCGAATCGTCGCCGAAAAGCTGCCGGACCTCCCACTGCTTCAGCTCGTCGCGGCTGAAGACGATGATCCGGCGCGGGTTCAGCCGATCCAGCGCGTGCTGCACGAACGCCCGGCCGAACGACCCGGTGCCGCCCGTGACCAGAATGTCGGAGCCGGTGAGGATGGACACGTCGAGCGGGCTCCTTCGGACGGACGGGTGCGGTTGCCGCCCCGAAACAATAGCTGCCCGGTTAACCACCCTTTCAATCCACTTGGATACGGTCTGTGGCGTGAGGCTGGTCGGAGTGCGGTGCGATGTTGGTCCACAGCGGGGGATCGGCCACGTGATGCGCTGCCTGGCTCTCGCCGAAGAGCTGCAGCTCCGCGGCCTCGCCGTCGAGTTCATCTGCGACGCCCACACCGTCCCCTGGGCAGCCGCACAGATCGCTGCCCGAGGCATCACGGTCCGGGCGGCGGTGTGGACTCCCGAGGAGCACGTCGAGGTGCTCAGCCGGTACGACGCCGTGGTGTTCGACTCGTATGACCTGGACCCGGCCGTCTACCCCGCTGTACGGCGGACCGGCGTCCCCACGCTGGCGATCGTGGACGGCGACCTCCGGGGTGCCGAGGCGGACGTGCTGGTCGACCAGAACCTCGCAGCCGAGCTGGACCATCCCGTGCTGCCGCCTGACACTGTCCGGCTCGCGGGACTCGAGTACGTGCTGATCCGGAACGAGATCCGCGCCCTGCGCCCGGTCGACCCACCGACGGCGCGGCAGGTCGCCGTACCGAGGGTGTTTGCGTTCTTCGGCGGGACAGATGCTTTTGCCGCCGGTCCGGCCGTCACCCGAGCGCTCGTTGCAACTGGGCTGCCGTTCGACGCCACCGTGGTCGCACCGACGCCGGAGCTGGCCGCTGCCGTTGCCGCGGTCTCTTCGCAGGTGCGTGTGGTCGGACCGACCGACCAGCTCGCTGCTGCGGTCCGCGAGGCGGACCTGGTGATCAGCGCCTCCGGTACGTCGACCTGGGAGCTGCTGTGTCTCGGAGCGACCGCGGGGTTGGTGTGTGTCGTGGACAACCAGGTGATGGGCTACGAGCGCGCAATCGCCACCGGTACCGCGGCTGGTGTCGGAGTGTTGTCGGAGCTGCGGGCTGACCCGACTGCGGCGGCCGCGGTGCTCAAGCGGCTGCTGACCGACGCGACCGAGCGAGCGCGCCTAGCGGCCGCGGGGTGGCAGCTGGTCGACGGCCAAGGGCGCGTCCGAGTGGCTGACGCGCTGCTTTACTTGATCTCGTAGATCGTCACGTCCAGCGTCGCGTGCCGGATGCTGACGAAACTGCCGAGCTTCGACGACACCGCGCCGGCCCGGTGGTCGGCGTACAGGTAGCGGACCCCGGCGTTGCGCAGGCGCTGGATGATGTCGGCCGACGGTGACTTGAACGCGGTGTCGTTGGTGGCGAGCTTCCCGCTGTCCCAGTACGGGATCAGGCTGGGGTTGGAGTTGGTCTCGAGGGCGATCCGGTTCGCCTGGTTCGAGTAGGACCAGCCCTCGACCAGGATCGGGCGTTCGGAGAGGGCAGCGAGCCAGAAGTGCCGGCTGTCGCAGACGTTGCCGCTCTGGATGATGCAGTGCGCGTTCGTCGCGATCAGGTCGCCCGGCTGGGTGTTCTTCCGCAACCACATCGCCGCGCCGGCCTCGGCCGCGGTCGCTCCACCACGCGACACCTTCGCGTAGACCAGGTTGGACGCACTGTCCGACACGAAGGCCTGCAGCGGTACCAGCACCGCGCCGATCATGCAGGCGGCGACTGCAGCGGCCACCATCGCGATCCCGACGTTCCCTGGTCGCCGGAACGCCTTCCAGCCAACCCCGACGACCACTCCGACGATCAGCAACACCGCTAACGCGTACAGCCACGGCCGCAACACGCCTTGGAAGCTGGCCGCTTGAGAACGCGCAACCGCGAGTCCCACTAGTCCGAGCGCACCTGCAACGGCCACCAGCACGACACCGCGCCGATCGCCCAGTTTGCCGACCAGGTTGGCCAGGCCGACACACGCCAGCACCGCGATCGCTGGGAACGCCGTCCGCAGGAAGTACATCTGGCTGATCCCGGACTGCGAGGTCAGTAGGGTCCCGGCCAGTCCGGCGACGGCGAAGCCCATCAGGAACGCCGTACCGACGTCTCGCCACTTGCGCCCGAGGAACCACAGGCCACAAGCCGCGAGCCCCCAGCTCAACAGCGTCGCGAGCGGTGAGTACGACGACAACTGGTTGAAGGTCTTGAACGGCTTGATCTCCGTCCCCCACGTGCTCCCGCCGAAGATCGTCAGCAGGGCCGCGATGAACACGACAAACGCCAGCAGGCCGCCCAGCAACGCCGTACGGTTGCTCTTCCGCACCATGCCGGCGTGCACGAAGGCGAATGCGAACCCGAAGCCCAGCAAGGGCAGGATGGTCGACTTGGAGCCTGAAGCAACCAGCGTGAGCAGGATCAGCAGCACCCACCGACTCCGTGGCGGCTCAGCGCGCAGGAGGTCGACCGCGACCACGCAGAGCGCCATAGCGATCATGACGCCCAGATTCTGCGTAGGACTCAGGTACGCCGCGACTGCGGTCGAGACGCCACCAAAACCAGCATGTGCGAGCGGCTGTATCGCTCCGCCAAGTCCAGCAACCAGTACGGCGAGGGGCCCGGCCCACGTGGCACCCGTCTCGGCAGTCGGTGCGAACCGGCTGGCCAACGCAAAGATGAGCCCGCATCCGGCCAAGAACAGCGGCAACCAGGTCAGCGAGTGGATGAGGTCTGTGAGGTCGATCCGCGTCGCCCACGCCGTCGCAGCCGTCGCCTGGTGGTAGAAGGAGTGGTACTTCATCGGCTCACCACCGAGCCACAGCGTCGCGATCGGTACGTCGTACTTCGCGCTGGCGGCGACAGCCTGCTGAAACGCGAGGTCCGGGTACGAGCGGAGCGGGTCGGTGTAAGCGGGCAGGAACTGACCCGGCCCACGGCGATAGACGATCAGCACGACCACTGTGGTCGACAGCGCGAGCAGCCACGCCTGCAGTGGCCGGAGTGGTTGCGCGACACGGCGCCAGACGCGCGCCCGGACGTCACTGTCGATGAAGGAGAGCACCAGCACGACCGGACCCCACACCCAGGACCACGCCTGCAGCCCGATCGAGGCGGCCGCCAGGTAGACGAGGATCTGGCCCGCGGTACCGACTGCGAAGCCACCGGCCAGGTCCTCGACCAGGTTGCGGCTGTAGCTGCCGATCAGCCGCCACAGGGCGAAGCCGGGCAGTGCCACCCCGAGCGCGGTGAACAGCACGAACCGGCCGACCTCGAAGAAGGTGGCGTGCTGCAGCAACAACACGATCGCCAGGACGCCGACGGCGACGCCGGCCAGTAACCCGGTCAGAGACGGCCCCGCCGTACGCGGCCCCCGCCGCCGTGCCCGTGCGCGCATGCGCTCACCCTAGAGTGAAACGCTTGGTTTACACAGGGTCATCCGAGTTCACGGAACGACTCGTGCGGAGCGCCCGGAAGTCGACAGTATTCGCTAAGCTGCCAACTCCTATGAGTTGGTACGAAGCGCTCGAGTCCGGCGAGCTGAGCATCCGTCCCTCGGTGGACGCGGCCAAGCGGTTCGGCGTTTCGATCGACCGTATGTCGGTGTCTGCCTCGGCCGGGACGCCACTGGCCGAGGTGCTCGCCGCGGTGGAGCGGTCGACGGCCGATGTCGTCGTACTGCGCTATCCGGCGCGGGAGACCGCGTGGTTCGCGGCGCTGTCCGAAGGACCGCGGAAGCCGCTGCTGGCCGACACCGTCGTGTACTGGTCGCTCCCGGTCGGCAAGGGTCGGCGGCCGGCCCCACTGGCCGGGTTCACGGCAAAGCTCGAGCCGGCGGCAGACGACATCCTGGTGGATGACGTGGTCGCGGACATCTTCGGCGACTCCGGGAACCACTACTGCGCCAACCCGCTGTTCGACCGGGCCGTGGCACTCGCCGGGCGGCAGGAGTGGGCGCGGCGGCGGATCCGGGAGGCCGGAGCGGTCATCCTGCGCGGTCCGGACCGTCGGGTGCTCGCGATGGCCTCGGTCGACGAGCGGCGCTCCTGGACCGAGATCCAGTTGGCCGGCGTCGTACCGGCCGAGCAGGGCCGCGGCCGGTACGGGCACCTGCTGTCGGCGATCGAAGATGCGGCGAACACCCGTCGGCTGGTGGTCTCCACCCAAGCGCACCAGACCGGAATCCAGCGGATCTGGGCACGGTACGGGTTCGAACCCGTGCATAACCTCCTCACCGTTCACCTCGTTGCCGCTACGTAAGGTGCGCGGCCAGGGCGCACCTCTCGGACGAGGGGAGTTCCGCCTAAGTGGTCCCGCGGCTGAGCGTGGTGGTGCCGTTCTACAACGTCGGTGAGTACATCGGCGACTGTCTGGACTCGATCGCCCGGCAGACCTGGACCGACTTCGAGGCGATCCTGGTCGACGACGGGTCCCCCGACGACAGTGCGGTGATCGCGAAGGAGTTCTGCAGCCGCGACCCGCGGTTCCGGATCGTCCAGCAGGACAACGCCGGTCTTGGACCGGCCCGGAACACCGGCGTCGAGCACGCCCAGGGCGAGTACCTGACGTTCGTCGACAGCGACGACCTGGTCACCCGGCACGGCTTCCAGAAGCTCGTCGGCGCGCTCGACCGGACCGGCTCCGACTTCGCCGGCGGCAACGCGCGCCGGTTCAACAACAGCTCCGGCGTCCGGCAGTCCTGGCTGCACCGGCAGCCGTTCGTGCGGGACCGGTTCGCCACCCACGTCAGCGAGGTCACCGACCTCGTCCTGGACCGGATGGTCTGGAACAAGGTCTACCGGCGGTCCTTCTGGGACGAGCACGGCTACCAGTTCCCCGCGATCCGGTACGAGGACTACCCCGTCACCCTGCAGGCGCATCTGGACGCCGTCACCGTCGACACCATCGCCGCACCGGTCTACTACTGGCGCGAGCGGGAGTCCGGTGAGTCGATCACCCAGCAGAAGTTCCAGCTCGGCAACCTGCAGGACCGGGTCACCTCGGCCGGACTGGTGATGGACCTGGCCGACAAGGCGCTGCCCGCGATCCGGCACCGGCTGCACTCGCACTTCACCCAGATCGACCTGCTGACGCTGATGATGGCGTTCGGTGCGGTCCCGAAGGGTGAGGAGCAGGAACTGGTCGACCTGGCGGGCAGTCTGCTCGGTCGGCTCGACCCTGCCGCGCTGGCGCAGGCTCATCGCTACGACCGCATCCAGCACGCGGCAGTGCGGGCCGGGGACGTCGAACTGCTCCGGCGGCTCGCCATCTTCCGTGAGGACGGCGGTCTACGCGGCGGCGCCCGAGTCCTTCCGCGGCCGCGCAAGCGCAAGCAGTACGTCTACAACTACCCAGGCCTGTACGACGGTGCTGTCGCGCCGGAGCTCTATCGAGTCGCCGAAGAGGACCTCACGCTGGCCACCAGCGTCCGTGAGGTGAAGTGGGTCGACGGGAAGCTGTCGGTCAAGGGCACCGCTGAGATCAAGCATCTGGCCATCTGTGAGTCGTCCAGCCTGCGCATCGACCTGGTCATCGCCGGACGGCCGCACCCGCTGTCTGTCCGCCGGTACGACGCGATCGACCTGCACGGGGACACCAGCCGGGTCGGGTTCCAGGTGGTGCTCGACAAGGACCTGCTGGCCCGGTGCACCTCCGGCCCGGCGCACTTCGACGTACAGCTGAAGTTGGGGCGGTTGCGGCGGCGGGATCAGCTGCGTGGACAGTCCGCGGGTAGTCCGGGCTGGCCGCCCGGTGCGTGGATCGACGAGACCAGCTGGGTTCAGCCGGGTGCCGGCCAGGACGGATGCTTCGCCGTACGGCGGTTGTCCGACCCCAGCCGGTTGACGTCGATCGAGCACACGCCGGATGCGCTGGTGCTGCACGGGCGGTCGTCGTTCGACGAGCCGTCGTTGTTCGTCACGCGGCCGGTGTCGGGTGGCGAGGAGCAGGTGCCGATCAAGGTGGACGGGCGCGACTTCACCGCCTGGCTGCCGATCCGGCCGATGATGGAAGAGATCAACCCGGACGATCCGTTCAGTCAGCGGACCACCCGGGCCTTCCGGCTGCGTGGTCCGGGCGGCGAGGAGAAGCTGCTGCTCTGGACGGCCGGCGACCGCGCGGTGTCGCACGCCGAGCGCGGCCGGGTGATCACGATGACCCGTTCCACCGGCGGCTACGTCAACCTGCACGAGTCGCCGATCCGCTTCGCCGCCACCTCAGTAGTTGCTGCGGGCAACATGATTGTCGCGCGCGGACCGGACTGGGGCGAGGTGTCGTTCGCGTGGCGGCGCTTCCTGCCGGGGACCGATGACTACGTCGAGGTGCCGGCGCGGCGGAGCTTCTCCGACGACGGCTGGTCCGCAGTGGTCGAGCTGGACGCACTGATCCCGACAGTGGACCCGACGACTGAGCACCGGGTGTCGGTCGATCCGACGGCGTCGCTGGCCGACTGGATCCTGTTCGCGGTCGCGATGGACGGCTCGGCCCACGCCGTACAGTGCGAGCCCTTCCTGTGCAGCAAGTTGCCGCTGGTGGTCCGCAGTGGGGAGCACTCGCTCGCCGTACGGCCGTATGCGGGCACTCTGCATGTGGAGGTGCGCTGATGCATCACCACAACCACTACTACGGACAGGCGCACATCCTCGCGCGCTATGCCGGCCTGGAGTACGACCACCCGCCGCGACTGCGCGGGTACCTGCAGCACGGCTGGAACATCGGCTGTGGGTGGAACCCGGTGCACGAGTTCTACGACGGCGCCTGGCGGTTCACCTGGAGCGATGCGCCGCGTCGGCGCGGCCATGCGCTCGGGCGGCGGAACTACCACAGCATCGGCGCGCCGTTCCTGTACCTGCTCGACCTCGTACCTCCAGCCCCTTCGGTGCCGGAGGAGGAGCGTGAGGGCACGCTCTGGTTCCTCTTCCACGGCTGGGAGGGCGGCAAGATCCATGGCGACCACCAGCGGCTGATCGACGAGATTCGTGAGACCGAGCCCGGTCCGGTGACGTTCAGCCTGTACTACACGGAGTACGAGCGGCCCGAAGTACGCCAGTACTACGAGGACGCCGGCTTCCGCGTGGTGTCGTTCGGGCGGCGCGGCTTCTCCTACGAGGGGACCGACAAGCAGTTCCTCTACAAACAACTGGCCGAGCTGCGCAAACACAAGCGGGTAGCGGCCAACCGGCTCTCCACCGCGATCTTCTACGGCGTCGCCGCCGGCTGCGAACCGGCCGTGTACGGCGACCCGATGGAGATGGACGGTGAGAACCCCCTGTTCGGTGGGCAGAGCCGGATCGAGCGACTGTGGCCGGAGATGCTCGGCTCGTCGATCGACCTGGAGGCGGCACGAGCGACCACGGACCTGGAGCTCGGCAAGGACTGGATGATGCCGGCCGCGGAACTGCGGATGCTGTTCGATTGGAGAGAGCGTGTCTGAGGTTCTGGTGGTTCGTGGCGAGATGCAGCCGTGGACCGATCACACGGCGCGTCAGCCCGTGCTGGCCGCGCTGCTGACCGACGTGATCCCGGCCAACCGCCGGACGCTGATTCTCGGCCCGCACTCCCCATTGCTGATCGAGTCCGTGCTGGCGCACTCGGCCGACGTCACCATCCTGGTCCGCTCCGTCTCCGACGCCTCGGCTCTGACCGAGACCTTTGGCCCCTGCCTGCACGTCGTTGCCGGTGCACTGGACGGCCTGCAGACCGTCGCTGCCGCACAGCCCACGCTCTTCGAGGTAGCGACCGACGGGGTGGCACCCTTCGAGGTCATCGTCGCGGCCGACGGCCTGGACCGAGTCCTCGGCTACGACAGCGAGCACCTGACCTGGACCGAGCGCCTCGCCGCTGTTGAGGCACTCGCCGCGCCCGACGCCGTCGTCGTACTGGGTCTGCGCAACGAGTTCGCCATGGTGAACCTGTTGGACCGCCGCCCGTCGCACCTGCGGTACGGCGACGACGAGTGGGTCCCACTGCACGACGACCCCACCCGTCCGGTCTCAGTCGACCAGTTCCAAGCCGCCCTGCCCTGGCCGGCTCAGCTGTACGCCGACTTCTCCTCCCACACCCTCATCGGCGTAGAAGCCGCTGCGCTGGCTCGCCCCGGACACCTCCCGACCCGCCTAGCTCAACAGGCCCTGGAGTCGGTGGACACGCCGCTGCTGACCTCTGTATCGGAGCCCGTCGAGACGGCAGCCCGAGCCGGCCTGCTGGCCGCCATCCCCACGTCCTGGCTGGCCGTCTGCAACACACCGAGCCCCCACGCGCTCTACACGCAGTCCGGCCCCACTACCTTGAAGGCCACTCCCACGGACACCGGCTGGCGTACGACGGTCGGTGCGGTTGCACCTGACATGCTCGGGACAGTCGGGTACGACTCAACCGTCGTACCGAGTGAAGTGCCTGGCGGGGAGACCGTGGAGACCGCACTGTTCCGACTGGCAGCGGCTGAGGACGTACCGGGATTCCGCAAGCTGGTGGCGGCTTTGGGGGAGTGGGCGAAGAGCTCACGCGTGTTGCTGCGCTGGGATGACGTGGTCGTCGACGGCGACACGTTCTCGCACGGCATCTCGGGCTGGGTCGCGCCCGAACGCGTCGACAAGACCGACCTGCTCGCGGCCGCGTGGCTCCGCTTCCACAAGCGCCTGGTCGACGGCCACCGCCGGCACCCCTGGCCGCCGTGGATGATCGGCGACGACCTGGTCTCCGTCTGGCTCTCGATGTCCGGCATCGCCCCCGCCGCCCCGACCCCGGCCGCCGCGCCGTACGCTGCCTCGATCGCCGCCGAACAGGTTGCCTGGGGCAAACAACTCGCAGCCGCGCTGGCCGCCGTACTGGATCCGCGTGAGCAGGCCGAGCCCGACCTCCGCACCACCCTCGCCGACGCCGACCAGGCCCGCCTGGAACTCATCGAGATGCAAGGCCATGTCTTCGGCCTCGAGCGCACACTCGGCTTCCGCAACAAGGCCCTCAAGACCCGCGAGAACCGGATCCGCGAACTCCGCGCCCAGGTTCAGCAGGCCACCGTGGACCGCAACAAGCTCCACGGCTCCCGCTCCTACGCCCTGGCCCGCACCGTCGCCCGCGCCGCCCAACTCCGCAACCCCCGCAAGGTCGCCGCCAAAGCCAAGCGCATCCTCCGCAAACACCTACCCACCCTCCGCACCCCCCGCTGACCACCTAACCCGGCCCCGCCTCCCGCCTCCCGCCTCACCCGCCCCCGTCTCACCCGGCCCCGCCTCCCGCCTCACCCGGCCCCGCCCCCACCTCACCCGGCTCCGCCTCCCGCCTCACATCGCCTCGCTGCCGGGCAGCCCTCCGCCCCTTCCCGCTGCCCAGGACAATTTGACCGGATATCCCCTCAAGTTGCCGGTTCTCCTCTCGTTTTTTGACCGGAGAAGGGTCAATTTCAGGGGAGATCCCCTGAAATTGCGCGGGCAGGCAGGCAGGGCCGGGTCGGGCCGGACGACGGGGGACGGGTGGGTGGGCGCGGAGGGTGGGGTGGGTCAGCAGCGGGCGACGAGGAGTTGGTGAGTGTCGGGCCAGTCGACGGGGTCGCCGGTGGGAGTGGTGATGGAGGCGACGGGCGCGATCCGGTTGTCGATCACCCAGTCGTTGCGCCACGCCTTCGACGCCGGGTCGATGCGGAAACCGGCGCGCTCGGCCACCGCTGACCAGCCGGCGAAGTTCAACCCGCAGAACTGCTCGTGGGTTTCGCTCAACCAGTTGTCCACATAGTCCTTGCGGGTCAGGAAATCCATCGCGTCGGCCAACCGCAGTACCAGCCGATCACCCTGTACGACGTACTCGAACGGCACGCGCGCGTTCCGCCGGAAGTCCTGCGCGAACTGGAAGAACCGCGCCCGCGTCGACAACTGCCGAACGTACGCCGCCGGATCACCCAACGGTTCCAGTTCGACCGGCGCCGCAGGGTTGGCGCCATCGCTGTCGTCCAACTCCAGTACAACGGATCGATCGGGCTCGGCCGGTCCGCAGACATCGGAGTTGATCCACACCCCGTCCGGCGCGGTGTGCGCGAACAACGCATCCGCGAACCGCTGCACGGTCTCGGCGCGCGACCCGTCGGCGTACGACCAGATCTCGTGCGTCAACGCCAGCGTCAACGTCGTATCGATCGACCGCGCCGGGAACACCGCCGACCCGAGCATGTTCCGCTGATAGAAGTAGACGTTGGGATTCCGGAAGAATCCCTGCTCCTTCTTGTGTTCGCACTCGGCATACAAATGCCGCGCGACCTCGACGCCGATCAGATCCGACTCGTGAAACCGCGGATCCGTATCCACCAACTGCAGCGTCGCGCCGGTTGCGCACCCGATGTCCAGAATCCGCCCGGGCCGGACGAACTCCTTGATCTGCTGCCATTTCCGGTCCGCCGCCGTCTCGAACGCATCGGCATACGTCTTGTAATCCCGCGTCGTCGTCAACCCACCGTCGTCCCCGACCACCGGATCATTCACACACCGCTGCACATGCGCGTCCAACGCATACCGCTCGAACACATCCACAGTCGCCGGGTGCGCCGCCGTACGCCATTCATCATTGCCCGCAGCAACCATCAACAACACGTCCCACGGCCGCAACACCCCCTCGGGCTCAACCCCCTCCACCTCGAACCCGAGCCGCTCATAAAGCTTGCTCACCTCAGCCGTGGAACAAGCCACCACCGTGTTCTCCGGCGTCAACCGCACAAGATCATCGGTCCCGGCCTCAACAGCCTTGACCGTCACCTCGGCGAACTCGTCGGTCGGCGGCGTATCCACCACCCCCACCACCAACGACCGAATCCCCTCCGCCACACTCAACCGCTCGATCGCCGCCTCCCGCCGATCGAACCCAATGGGGTTCCGCTTGGTCGTCCGGTGATTGGCCGAAGTCACCGCCCACACCACAGTCCGACCCGCAGCGTGCTCCCGCAAAAACTCCCCCTGAAACCGAGTCAGCACATGATGACGCCCCGGAAACAACAAATACTCAGTCATCCTTGGTCCTTATGCGCTTGCGGACTGGTTAGAGCAGGTCCCAGGTGAAGGGGGTGCCGGCTTTGACGTCGGTGGGGAAGATGCGGCCTTGGATCTCGGGGAAGAGGTGGGGGGCGAGGCCGCCGGCGGGGCGGACGGAGCGGACGTTCTCGCGGGTGATGGTGTCGCCGGCGCGGACGTCTTGGGCTACGTAGAGGGAACGGCGGAAGCGGAGGACGTTCTGCTCCGCTTCTTTCGGGCCGATGACTGGGCGGCCTAGGGCCAGTTGGGCGACTCGGGTGTTCTCGACCAGGGACTCGAGTTCGTCGGGTTCGAGGGAGAAGGCCGAGTCGACGCCGCCGTCGACGCGTTTGAGGGTGACGTGCTTCTCGATGACGGTGGCGCCGAGGGCTACGGCGGCGATCGCGGCGCCGATGCCCATCGTGTGGTCGGAGAGGCCGACCTGTACGTCGAGGGCGTCGCGGAGGACCGGGATGCCGCGCAGGTTGGACTGCTCCGGGGGTGCGGGATAGCTCGCCGTACAGGAGAGGACGATGATCTGTTCGTTACCGGTGGCGCGAGCGGTACGGACGGCGGCGTCGATGTCGGTGAGTGTGGCGGAGCCGGTGGAGATGATGATCGGCTTGCCCGTCTGCGCCATCTCCTGGACCAGCGTCAGGTCGCCGATCTCGTTCGACGCGACCTTGTACGCCGGGACCTCGAGCTTCTCGAGGAACTCGATCGCCGTCTCGTCGAACGCCGACGAGAACGCGACCAGCCCGAGTGACCTGGCCAGCTCGAAGATGGGCTCGTGCCACGCCCAGGGGGTGTGCGCCTCCTCGTAGAGGTCGTACAGGCGCGCGTTGCTCCACAGTTCGTGCTCGGACGGGAGCCGGAAGGCGGGCAGGTCGAGGTTGAGCGTCATCGTGTCGGCGGTGTAGGTCTGCAGTTTCAGCGCCTGCGCGCCCGACTCGGCGACCGCCCGGACGATGTCCAGGGCCCGCTCGAGATCGCCGTTGTGGTTGCCCGACATCTCCGCGATGACGAACGGCTGGTGCTCGGCGCCGATCGGTACGCCGCCGATCTCGATGGTGTCCTTCATCCCTGTCCTCTCATCGGCCGGGCCTGCGGTCCGCGCGGCGCAGACTGATCGGGATGACGGTCACGGCGCCGCGCGGCTCGGCCGTCCCTTCGACGAACCGGAACCGCCGGTTCATCTGCCGGACCACGGTGTTGTGTTCGAGCACCTCGCCGGTCAGCAGGTCGAGCCCGAGGACGTCGAACGCGTACGCGGTCGCCTCGCGCATCACCTCGATCCAGGCGGGCAGCGTCTCGCCGCGCTCGGCCAGCCCGTCCGCATCGAGGAAGAACCCCCACGATCCGGTCGGCCCGTCGAGGTCGAAGAAGTTGACCACGCCGGCGGTGACCCCGTCCCGGACGTAGATCAGCACCCGCCGCGCCGGGTCCACCGACGCCTTCGCCCACCACGCGGCATGCTCGGTCGCAGTGATCTCGTGCGAGGTGATGCTCACGTCCCGGTTCGCCTGCTGGTTCCGCAACCGCCGGATGGTGTCGACGTCGTCGTCAGAGGCGGCCCGCAACATGCCTCTAACCTAGCGTCTTCTCTCCGACGCCCTGATGTGTAAACATCTTTCCACTTCATCGGTAACGATTGTCGGAGAGTGACATGAGAGTCTGGCGTGCCATGGGCGTTCTCGGTGCCACCGCAGGTCTGTTGCTGGGCGGATTGGCCGGTACGGCGTCCGCCGCGCCGGCGCCGTCCGACGACGCCCGGTGTGCACCCAGCACGACCACCCCGCTGCGGCAGTTCCGCGCCCAGTGGATCTCGTCCGTGGTGAACATCGACTGGCCCTCCAAGACCGGTCTGACCGCTGCACAGCAGCAGATCGAGCTGATCGGCTGGCTGGATGATGCGGTCCGCCAGAACCACAACGCCGTCGTACTGCAGGTCCGGCCGACCGCTGACGCGTTCTGGCCGTCCAAGGTGGAGCCCTGGTCGCAGTACTTGACCGGGACCCAGGGCGGTGACCCGGGCTACGACCCGCTGAAGTTCGCCGTCGCGGAGGCGCACAAGCGCAACCTCGAGCTGCACGCGTGGTTCAACCCGTACCGGCTCTCCATGGGCACCAACATCAACGCCCTGATCCCGACGCACCCGGCGCGGCTGCACCCGGACTGGGTCGTCACGTACGGCGGGAAGCTCTACTACAACCCCGGCATCCCCGCGGCGCGCAAGCTGGTCGAGGACGCGATCATGGACGCGGTGTCGAACTACGACATCGACGGAGTGCACTTCGACGACTACTTCTACCCGTACCCGGTGGCCGGTCAGGTCTTCGACGACGCCGCGACCTACGCGCAGTACGGCGCCGGTTTCCCTGACCTGCAGTCCTGGAGACGCAACAACATCGACCTGCTGATCCAGGAGCTGCAGCACCGGATCAAGGCCGCCAAGCCGTGGGTGAAGTTCGGCATCTCGCCCTTCGCCGTCTGGCGCAACAAGGCGACCGACCCGGAAGGCACGGACACCACCGCGGGCGTCCAGACGTACGACGACCTGGCCGCCGACACCCGTCGCTGGGTCCGCGAGGAGTGGATCGACTACATCGTTCCGCAGGTCTACTGGGCCGGTGGCTTCGCAGCGGCGGACTACAACAAGATCGTCCCCTGGTGGGCCGAGCAGGTGCGCGGTACGCACGTCCACCTCTACATCGGCGAAGCGACGTACAAGGTCGGTACGTCGACGCAGTCGCCGGACTGGGCTGACCCGCAGGAGCTCAGTGACCACATGGCCTTCGACAGCGCGATCCCCGAGGTGAAGGGCAACATCTTCTTCTCCGCCAAGGATGTCCGCGCCGACCGCCTCGGTGCGACCACTCTGCTCAACAGCACCTGGTACACCCGGCCGGCGCTGATCCCCGCGATGCCGGCTCTGGACTCCCGCCCGCCGCTGCCGCCCCTCGGCGTGCAGGCGACCCGCACCACCGCCGGCGTGCAACTCAAGTGGCGCCGTACCTCAGCCGACACCACGTCGTACGCCGTCTATCGTCGCGAGCTCCTGGGCGGCGACCACTGCCCTGACAACGACGCCCGCAACCTGGTAGCCACCACCCGCAACCAGTCCTACGTAGACACCACAGCGACCCCCGGCAAGCTCTACCTCTACTCGGTGACCGCCCTGGACCGCCTGTCCAACCAGAGCATCGCCATCCCCACCATCACCGTGCGCTAGCTGCGCGGGACGCTGGTTGGGAAGGTCGGTGTGAAGCTCTGAGTGGGGATGCTCCCAGTTGGGAGCGTCCCGCTCGGGAAGGGCTGGCTTGGGTTGAACGGGCCGCTGGGCTGTTGCGTGGGAAGCGTCCCGCTCGGCTGCTGACTCGGGAACGTTGGGAACGCCGGAGTCGGGGTCGGAGTCGGGAAGCCCGGTGTGCCGGTGGGAGTGCCGGTCGGGAAGCTCGGCGTCGGAGTCGGCGTGGGGAACGGGCTGTTGGCCGGGGGCGGCGGGTAGAGCTGGTAGACGCGGACGTTGCCCAGCTCGAAACGCAGGTCGGTGAGACGGTCCAGGTTCTTCGGGGGCTGCGTGACGCGGTCGTCCAGGAGCAGCCACTGGACGTCGTACTGGGTGCGGAGCTTCTCGAGGAGTTCGCGCGTGGGGTTGGTGAAGACCTCGTCGTTGAGGCGGAGCTTCTCCTCGTCCCAGTAGGGGCTCTGCGGCTTGCCGGGGTAGGTGTCGTCGACGCGGGTGGTGTAGGCCCAACCCTGAACCAGGACACGGCGTTCGGCGTAGCCGGCGATCCAGTAGGAGCCGGCCAGGCAGCGGGTGGTGCTGGGCTGGTGGCAGTGCACGTTGGTGGCGATCCGGTCGTTGGAACCGGAGTTGCGCCGGATGAAGCGGGCAGCCTCGATTCCGCCCGGAGCGATCGACTCGTAGTCCGTCAGCGACGGAGTGGCGAACTTCCGCACCGACTCGACAGTGGGCGACACAGTCGTGCCCAGGAGGACGGCCACTGCGATGACAGCCCAGGTACGGCGGGAGCCGCGCAGGATCAGTCCGAACAGGCCGATGCCTATCGCGGCGATCACCAGTGCGACTGCGAGTCCCTGGCCGAAGCAGTTGGTGGTCGTGCACGAGTTGGGCGAGCGGTAGCGACCCCAGTAGATCGCAGCGACCCCGATGAGCAGCGCTACCGCGGCAATCCAGTACTGCTTGCGCTCCAGCGAACTCAAGGCCCAGGTGGCGAGCAGTACGCCGTACACGAAGCCGGTGCGGACGAAGAAGAGCTGTGCGCCGCCCTCGTCGTACAGGAGGGAGGCTGCGCCGACGGCGGCGAGCAGGCTGACCAGAAGGAAGACGGGTAGCGGGTCACGGCGGACACGGCTCCTGATCAGCAGCGCGCCGACGGCCGGCATCAGCCAGCCGATCACGACCACTGCGGCAACAACGGGGAGCGTTCCGCCGAGCAGCTTGAAGGTGCGGCCCGGGTCGACGACGACGCTGGACGGCGTGCCCCGCAGTACAAGGAAGTAGGTGAGCAGGAACGCGGCTGCGACGCCAAGGCCGAGCACCAGCCCACGCAGGTTGAGCCGGCCCCGTCTGACGGTCAGATAGACCCACGCGGCTGCCAGACCGGCGCCGTACACAGGCAGTGTGGTCGCTTTGGTCAGTGCAAGAGCAGTGATCAGTACGGCGGCCACTACGAGCAACCGGAAGACGTGAGCACGGGGGCCACGACCGGGTTGGCGACGAAGCAGCAGCGCGGTAATCGCGATCAGCGGCAGCAACAGCACTGTGGAGAACGCCTGCGGCGGATTGGTCAGCTGGCCGAGAGAGAACGGCCCGTCGGCGAAGACCCGGTCCGAAACGGCCCACGGCCAGGCGGTCAGGTCCCCAGCGGCCACAGTCAGTCCGGCGGCGATCGGAGCGGCCACTGCACGACCTGTCAGCAGTACGCCGACCGCGGCCGCGCCCAGGACAGTCATCAGGATCCACGCGAACGGGACCATCCGATGCGTCAGTACGTCGAGCGGGACGGTCGTGATCCAGTGCGAGGACGCGATGTGGTCGTACGCCGCCCAGTGGCCGGTCAGCCAACGGCCGTCGGCGTACGGGAGCTTCGGGGGAAAGTGGTGGGTCAGTTCGCCGGCGATGGCGAGGTTGTGCGGTGCGTCGGAGTTCGGCCGGAGGGCGGCTGATCCGTTGAGCGGGATGAGCTGCGAGCCGGTGCGGACGAACCACGCGGCCGCTGCGCCGACCGCGACCATCACCCCGGCCGTTGCCCACCATGGAGTGGGTCGCGTGGCGCGTGGGGGACGGGGGAGGCCGCGGACCATGCCGAGGGCCAGTGCCGGCATCAGCAGGGCCGCGAACGGCATGCTGAAGAACATCCCGACCGGGTAGATCAGGGCCTCGATCGCCAGCCCGAACGCAGTGCCGAGGACGGCGTCCACCGTGAACCAGCCGGTGCCGCCGGTCAGCCGCCGCCAGAACATCGTGCCGGGTACGGCGATCACCAGGAGGAAATAGGCCAGGTACACGATCGGCATCCACACCGGATGCTCCTGCAGCCCGAGGAACCAGGCCAGCGGCAGCACCGGCAGGCTCACCAGTCCGGCCGCCCGCGCTCCACGTCCGCTCCGGCGCCGCTCGCCTCGCGGCCGCACCTTCCGCTCTTTCCGACGCCGCCAGAACCGCTTTTTCGGCACCGCACCCTCAGCCGGCTTCTCACCCGGTTTCTCAGCTGTGGCCTTGTCCGGAGCCGGCTGCTCGGCTGTGGTCTCGGCAGGTTTGTCCTCGGCGACCGGCTTCTTCTCCCCGTCGCCCTCAGCAGGTTTGCCCTTCGGGGCAGCAGCCTCGGCCTTGGACTCGGCCGGAACAGCCGACAGCTCCTGCGTGACCGCCTCTGCTGCGGTCTTCGGGTCCCCCTCGCCTCCGGTCACCCGGAGAGTCTAGGCAGACGATGGCAGCACCGAGCCGTTTACCGCCGGCAGGATCGCCTTTACACTCAGTAACCTCCCAGCTCTCGCAGCATCGGGGAGGTCCCATGGTCGTCCTCCACATCGCCGGACTGCCGGTCGAGGAGGTTCTGCTGGCCGCGATCGCGGCCGCCAGCCCGCTGATCGCGCTGATCGGCTGGGAGATCTCCAGCCGGATGAAGCGGCTCCGGGCAGCCCTCCGCCGCGACCCCACGGACCCGGCATGACCGGTCCGGCCGAGGGACGAGGCACTAAGCTCTGTCGTCATGAGTTCGGTGGCGCGGGACAGGGTCCGGGAGTTGATGGGTGAGGTGATGACCGCCCAGGGCCGGTCGTTACCGGCCGACGACAGTGCCGAGCTGCGGGAGATCGGATTCCGGTCGCTGGACTTCTCGGAGCTCGCACTCCGGGTCGAGGACGAGCTGGACGACGAGCTGAACTTCGATGCCCCCGGGCTGCGCCGGATCGCCACCATCGGCGACGTACTGGACTTCATCGAGCAACTCCAGTCGGCGTGACTACGCGGCGCCGGACCACCGCACTGATCGGCGACGACAACACCGTTGTCGTCGCCGGCAAGAGCCTGACCTGGCGGACGCTGCACAAGCTGCCCCAGCTGCCGTCCCCTGCGGCCGTCCTGGTCGACAACGGCGCCGACGCGTTGGCCGCCCTCCGGCACCACGCAGTGCACGGCACCGAGCTGCTGGTCGCGACCAGCTCGCGGGTGGACGAGTACATGCGCGAGGAGCTCGGTGAGTCCGGCTTCTCGATCGTCCTGCCCGACGGTGAGGTCACACCGGCCCGGCTGAAGCGAGTCGAGGAGTCAGGCCGCGCCTGGTTGCTCACCTCCGGTTCGACCGGCCGCCCGAAGCGAATCGGCCACACCCTCGAATCACTCACCACAGTGACCGCGGACCAGCCCCCACGCACCTGGTTGCTGCCCTACTCGCCCGGCACGTACGCGTGGTGGCAGGTCGTCACGATCTCCCTCACCCAGCGAGACCAGGGCCTGGTCGTGATCGAGCCACACGAGCTGGAGGACTGGCCACAGATCGCCGCCCAGCACGGCGTCACAGCAGCCTCTGGTACGCCGACCTTCTGGCGGCAGGCCATCTACCGCGACTCCGAGGCGCTGGCCGCCGTACCGCTGGAGCAGATCACTCTCGGCGGAGAGCCGGTCGACCAGGCGATTCTCGACCAGCTGCGCGACCTCTTCCCAAAGACGCGCATTTCGTGGATCTACGCGTCCTCAGAGGTCGGTGCGTCGATCGTGGTGCACGACGGCAAGGCAGGCTTCCCCCGCGAGTGGCTGCAGCGTGAGCCCGACCCGGACCGCCCGATGCTGTCCGTGGAGGGCGACGAGCTGGTGATCCGTTCACCGCACCACGGCGCCGGACTGGTCGGCGCGGTGCACACCGGCGACCGCGTCGAGTACGACGGCGACCGCGTGCTCATCACCGGACGCCTCGACACCGACGAGATCAACGTCGGTGGTTCGAAGGTGTCGGCCGGCGTGGTCCGCGGCGTACTGATGGCACACCCGAGTGTGGCGTGGGCCAGAGTGTTCGCTCGCAAGGCCCCACTGGTCGGCCGGATGGTCGCGGCCGAGGTCGTGGTCAACGAGTCGCTCGGTCCGATCACCGACGCCGACCTGGTGCAGTGGTGCTCGAGCCGGCTGCCGGACTACGGCGTACCGCGGCGGATCAAGTTCCTGGACGCGATTCCGCAGAAGGAGACGCTGAAGAGCGATGTCTGAGTCCGTACCGCCCGCATCGGTCGTGCTGGTCTCGGGTGGTTCCCGCGGCCTCGGTCTGGCGATCGTCACCGACCTGCTCACCGCGGGGATTAAGGTGGCCGCCTTCGCCCGCACAGTGACCGCAGAGCTCACCGAACTCGCGTCGAAGTACCCGGACCATCTGTACGCCGGTTCTGTCGACATCAACGATTCCCCAGCGGTACAAGCGTTTGTGAAGACCGTGGAGTCGACACTCGGCCCGGTCGACGGGCTGGTGAACAACGCTGCGATCGGTCAGGACTCACTGCACGTCCACACCAGTCCGGAGCGGCTCGAGGACATCATCCAGACCAATCTGACCGCGCCGCTGCTGCTCACGCGGTTCGTGCTGCGCAGGATGCTGGCCAAGGGTCTGAAGGGCCGCATCGTCAACGTCACCTCGATCTGCGCCCAGCGTGGGTACCCAGGCCTGGTGGCCTACTCAGCAACCAAGGGCGGCATGGACGCGGCCACCCGCTCACTCGCACGCGAGCTGGGTGGCCGTGTCCTCGCCAACGCCGTAGCGCCGGGGTTCTTCGCCTCCGAGATGTCAGCGGTGCTCGGACAGACCCAGCTGGACCAGATCGTCCGCCGTACGCCGACCGGTCACCTGACCGAACCCGACGACGTCGTCCCCGTGGTCCGGATGCTGTTGCTGGACAACACCAACATCAACGGCCAGGTGCTGGTCATCGACGGGGCTGCCTCCATCTAGGCAGGCTTGATGTTCTGGTTGCGGTGGAAACCCTTGGCGTCCGAAGGGATGCAGTACGTGGTCGGCGTGTTTTCGGACGTTGCGAGGGGTTATCCACAGGCGGCGGTCGTCGGTTTGGGTGCGGGTGCGGACGGTGTCAGACTCGACCGCGTGAGTGACGAGGAAATCCTGCGCCTGCTGCCGATGGCGGCGGCGATCGTTGCCCTGCACGACGATCGCGCCGATGGTGAGCTGGCTCGGCTCGGTGGGTACGACGAACGCGACCAAGGGCAGGTGGACCGTGTCCTGCACGGCTTCCTGACCGGTCTGCTGCGGACGTCGTGGGAGCGTGGCTGGACGCCGGCCGACCTCGTCCAGCACGGCCGTCGAGAGTTCGACCAGGGCGCCGAACCACTGCTGCTGGTCGCGATCGCCGCCGAACACCGCGGCTACCGCGAGGACATGATCGATCCGCGTTGGCTCGATCAGCTCCTCGACCTCGGCATCGAGCTGCCGTTCGCCGAGCTGGACCTGACCGCGTGGGCGACCCGAGCGCGCGTCAGCCGCTACCTCACGCTGCGGCACGCGCTCGCGCTGGCCGGTTTCCTGCAATCCCTACCACCGCTGGCCCACCTGTTCCCACCGCCAGGAACGTCGGTACGACGGAGCGCCGGCGACCGACCCGCCGTTCCGGCGAACGCGAAGATGCTCTCGCGGATCCGCAGTCTGCTCGCGAAGGCGGAGGCCACCGAGTTCCCGGATGAGGCAGAAGCCTTGTCCGGCAAGGCGCAGGAGCTGATGGCCAAGTTCGCGCTCGACCGCGCGCTGGTCGAGGCGGATCCGGCGGTCGAGATCCCCGACGACTCAGCCGCCCGGCGGATCTGGCTGGACACGCCGTACGTTTCGGCCAAGGCGCAACTGGTTGGTTCGGTCGCCACCGCGAACCGCTGCCGCACCGTCATGATCGAGCAGCTCGCCGTGGTCACCGTGATCGGCGCCGACCTCGACCTGCAGCTCACCGAAATCCTCGCCACTTCCCTGCTGGTACAGGCGAACCGCGCGATGATTGCCTCCGGCAAACACATTGGCCGGTACGGCGAATCCCGGACGAGGTCGTTCCGGCAATCGTTCCTGATGGCCTACGCGCAGCGGATCGGTGAGCGGTTGCAAGCGGCCACCGAGGCGACCCAGGCCGCCGTACCGGCGGTGGACGTGGACCGGTTGCTGCCGGTGCTGACGCGGCGCGAGGAGCAGGTGGAGGCGTTGTTCACCAAGCTCTTCCCGAACACGACCACGCGGCGGACCCGGATCACCAACGGAGCCGGCTGGGAGGCCGGGTTGAGCGCGGCGGACAAGGCACAGCTCGAGGCGCGTCGGCAGGTCCGTCGATGAAGGTGCACGAGACGTCGATCGCGGGCCTGCTGCGGATCGAGCTCGACCTGCAGCCGAACGCCGACGGCTGGTTCGAGGAGAGCTTCCACCGGGACAAACTCGCGGCCGCCGGAGTCCCGCCGTACGAGGTGGTCCAGCACAACGTCACGTACTTCGAGAACGCCGGGATCCTGCGCGGGATCCATGCCGAGCCGTGGGACAAGTACCTGTCGCCGTCGGCCGGCCGCGTGTTCGTGGCGATCGTGGAGCTGCAGGCCGGGCAGGTGGAGACGTTCGAGCTGGGACCGGGAGATGCGCTCTACGTCCCACGGGGGCTGGGCAATTCGTTCTGCACCATGACCCCGCACACCGTCTACAACTTCCTGGTGAACGAGCCCTGGTCACCGGAGCGGATCGCCGTGAACCCGTTCGATTCCGAGTTGGCGATCGACTGGCCGGGCGAGGAGTTGAGCTTCACCGAGCGGGACGCCTCGAGCCCGTCGCTGGCCGAGCTCAGGTCGCAGGAGGCCTGAGGCCGCACAACACGATGTCGAGCATCCGCATCGCCTGAGCCGGCTCAACAGCAGGGCTGAGGTGGCTGATCCCGCCGGCGAGCCGCATCACGTCGGCCAGCTCGATCTCGGGCCGGATGTCGCCGCTCTCCTTGGCCTTGATCAGCAACAGTTCACCGGCCTCCTGAACATTCGTCTTGCAGACCTTGAAGAACTCCGAGTCCCGGCCCAGAGCGTTCATCAGCTCGATGGCCAGGGTCTTCTTGGACAGGCCGTAGCCGACGAAGCTGCGCAGCCAGGCCGCCAGCGCCTCGAACGGCGGTAGCTCGCGATCGAAGTCGTAGGCGCGATCGATCACCGACTGGATCTCGTCGACGTACACGGCCTCGAGCAGCGCGGTCCGGTTCGGGAAGCGCCGGTAGAGGGTGCCGATGCCGACCCCGGCGCGCCGGGCGATCTCCTCCAGCGAGGTGTCGGTGCCGTGCTCGGCGAACGTCTCGCGGGCAGCCGTCACCAGTAGGTCGTAGTTCCGGGCCGCGTCCGCGCGGGTCGGCCGCGTGGTGGGCAACGGTGTCGACGCCATGCAGAACCTCCCTGGAATAAGACGGCCGACGATATCGCTTGCAAAGCGGAGGATGCCTCCGTATCGTAAAGCGGAGGAAGTCTCCACTTCCTCCCCCAACTGTAGCCCCTCCGGGGTAAGGAGCAATATGTCAGGCACGACCACCCGGCGACCCGGGCTCGTTCTCGCGGTCATCCTGGTCACCCAGCTGATGGTGATCCTGGATGGGACCGTGGTGAACATCGCAATGCCCAAGATCCAGCACGCCCTCGACTTCAGCCCGTCCAGCCTCTCCTGGGTGCAGAACGCCTACGCCCTGGCCTTCGGCGGCCTGCTCCTGCTCGGCGCCCGCGCCGGCGACCTGCTCGGCCGCCGCCGCGTCTTCATCACCGGCGTCAGCATCTTCACCCTCGCCTCCCTGCTCGGCGGACTCGCTCCGAACGCCGAGCTCCTGCTGTCGGCCCGCGTTCTGCAAGGCATCGGTGGTGCCATCGCAGCGCCCGCGGCCCTGACCCTGATGATGCTCACCTACCGCGAAGGCCCCGAGCGGATGAAGGCACTGGGCTACTACAGCCTGGTCTCGTCCGGCGGCGGCAGCGTCGGCCTCGTCCTCGGCGGCATGCTGACCGACTGGGTGTCGTGGCGCTGGGGCCTGTTCATCAACGTCCCGATCGGGATCGCGCTGGTCGTCACCGCAAGCCGCGTGCTGACCGAGACGCCGCGGGAGACCGGCCGGTTCGACATCGCAGGCGCCCTCACCTCGACCCTCGGCATCACGTCGGTCGTCTACGGCTTCATCCGGGTCGCCGACGCCGGCTGGACCGCCGCCGAGGTGCTGGTCGCGTTCGGTGCCGGGGTGGTCCTGCTGACCGCGTTCGTGCTGATCGAGCGTCGGGTCAGCCATCCGATCGTGCCACTGCGACTGTTCCGGTCCGCGTCCCGGTCGGCGGCGTACGTGACCATGCTGTTGGTGGTCGGGACGATGTTCGGGATGTTCTTCTTCCTCACCCAGTTCCTGCAGGGTGTGCTCCAGCTCAGCCCGCTGGCGGCCGGTCTGGCCTTCCTGCCGATGACCGGTCTGCTCTTCACCGCATCACGGATCGTCCCGAAGCTGCTGAACCGGATCGACGGATCGCGCCTGATGCTCGCCGGCGCGCTCCTGATCACCACCGGCACGATCTGGCTGACCCAGCTGAACGCCAACAGCACCTACCTCGCCAACGTGGTCGGACCGTTGATCGTCTTCGGGTTCGGCGCCGGCATGCTCTTCATCCCGCTGGTCGGCCGCGCCATCGCCAACGTCGCACCGGAGGACTCCGGAGCCGCCTCCGGCCTGCTCAACGTCGTCCAGCAGGTCGGCGGCGCACTCGGGCTGGGCATCCTGGTCACCCTGTTCGGAACCGCCAGCCGCACCTCCGCCGGTACGACGCCCCGCGCCGTACTGACTGACGGAGTCCACGCAGCCTTCGTCGGAGCTGTGGTCTACGCAGTCCTGAGCCTCACGATGATCGTGATCAGCGTGAAGCCCTGGTCCTGGCTACGTCGTACTGCCGAGCCGATCGAGCCTCCGGTCGAGAAGGTCGCGGTCGACTCGCACTTCTGACAGCTGCCCGCGCTAGCCGTTCACTGGAACTGTTCGCAGAGCCAGCGGACGGCTAGCGGGTAGCGGTACTCGATACCGCCGTGCTTGCCGTCGAACAGCTCGAAGTGCACCTTCTCGTCCGGTACGCCGATCGCCTGCAGGCCGCGGTGGAACGCAGTGGCCCCGAGATCGAGGTAGTACTCGTCGTTGCGGCCGGCGTCGATCCAGATGGCTCGCATCGAGCGCGCAGCGTCGGCGTACTGGGGTTGCTTGAGCATCTCGACCGGGTCCAGCTTCAGCCAGCGCTCCCAGACCTCGGGGATCACCTCACCGATGTCGTCGAACGGCAGCAGCACCGTCCCGTCCGGCTCGGCGGAGTACGCGGACGAGTAGCCGTAGATCTCGTACAGGTGCAGGTCCTCGTTCTGTAGCCGGCCTGCCCGCTCCTCGGCGTCCTTGAAGAAGTTCTGGATGTCACCGTCGTACTTGTCCCGCAGTGTGCGCGCATGCGCGGCGAACTCACCGCGGTAGCAGAGTTCGAAGCTCGCATCGCCCGCGTGCGTCGCCAGTGCGCCAAAGATGTCCGGTCGCAGCAGGGGCATCACCATGGCGGTGTAGCCGCCGCTGGACTTACCTGTCATCGCCCGGTGGTCGCGGTCGGCGATAGTCCGGTACGACGCGTCCACCCACGGCACGATCTCGTCGCACACGTACGACAGATACTGACCGGTGCCAGGGGAGTCGAGGCTCTGCCCACCGCCGTACCGGGTCCAGGTGTCGACGAAGACCACGATGGCGGGCGGTACGTCGCCGGTCGCGAACATCGCGTCCAGCAGCTCCGGATAGGGCTGCCGGAAGGCCACCCGGTTGAAGAACATGCCGATGTGGCCGGTGTAGCCCATGGTCACGTAGACGACCGGGTAGCGCTGGTCGGACTCGTCGTACCCGGGTGGCAGGTAGACCAGGACAGGTCGCTCGTGCGGGTCACCCAGCGGGTTCCCGCGCAGCAGCGCACTGTCGTACGTCTTCTGCTCCAGTCTTCCCGCCCAGTCGATCGACCACGGCAGCATCGACAGCCTCCTTCAGAGAGTCACATCGCGTCAGGTGCCGCGATGCCCAGTAGACCTAGCCCATCCTGCAACACCTGCCGGGTCGCCGCGCACAGGGCGATCCGGCTCGCTCTGGTCTCGCCCTCGCTCTTCAGCACCGGACACTGCTCGTAGAACACCGACAGCGCAGCAGCCAGCTCGTAGAGGTAGGTGCACAGCTTGTGCGGCTGCAGCGTCTCAGCAACCTGTACGACGGTGTCGTCGAAGCCGGTCAGCAGTAGCGCCAGCCGCTGCTCCACTGGATGGTTTAGCGCTGTCACCGCACCACTGGGCTCACCAGCGTTGGAGAGCAGCCGAGTCAGCCGTGCGTGCGCGTACTGCAGGTACGGACCGGTGTTACCGCTCATGGCAACCATCCGGTCCAGGTCGAACACGTAGTCGTTGTCCCGGTCGCTGGACAGGTCGGCGTACTTGATCGCACCGATCCCGACTGCCTGCGCGATCTCTGTCCGGTCGGCCACGCCCCGCTCTTCCAGGATCTTGTCCGCCCGCTCCACCGCCTCGTCGAGCAGAGTGGTGAGCTTGACCGTCCCACCGGCTCTGGTCTTGAACGGCTTACCACCCGGGCCGAGGACCGTCCCGAAGCTGACATGTTCGGCTGTCGTTGTCGGCGGCAACCATCCGGCCGCCCGGGACAGCGCGAAGATCATCTCGAAGTGCAGCGCCTGCCGGTGGTCGACGACGTACACGATCCGCTGTGCCTGCAGGTCCTTCACCCGATGCCGGATCGCTGCCAGATCGGTAGCGCTGTAACCGAAACCACCGTCGGACTTCCGCACGATGACAGGCAGCGGCAATCCGTCGCGTCCGACGTACCCAGGCAGGAAGGCGCACGAGGCACCGTCGGACTCGGTCAGCAGACCGTCCTGCTCGAGCTCATCGACGATGACCGGCAGGTCGTCGTTGTAGGCGCTCTCGCCGACCACGTCGGCCCGGGTCAGCGCCGAGCCGAGCCGCGCGTACACCTGCTCGAAGTCGGCCAGGCTGACGTCCACCATGTGCTGCCAGTTCGCCCGCGTCTCTGGATCGCCGGTCTGGAGCGCAACCACCCGCAGCCGGGCCAGATCAGCGAACTCGCCGTCGCTGTCGAAGTGCCGCCGACTCCGCTCGTACAGCTCCTGCAACCCCTGCAAATCAAGGGTTTCCGCGTCCAGACCCTCCTCGAGCAGCTGCTCGATCATCATCCCGTACTGCGTACCCCAGTCGCCGACGTGGTTCTGCCGGATCACCTCGTAGCCGACGTACTGCAGCACGTTGCAGACCGAGTCACCGATCACCGTCGACCGCAGATGACCCACGTGCATCTGCTTCGCCACGTTCGGCTGCGAGTAGTCGACGACGACCCGCTCGCCCCGCTGCGCGAACGCCGTACGGTCGTTGACTGCTGCTGCCAGCACGTCGGACCGCAAGGTCAGGTTGACGAAACCGGGTCCTGCGATCGCAGGTGCTTCGCACAGGTCGTCGATCTTCAGCGCGGCGACCAGTCGCGCGGCGACGTCCCGTGGCGGCAGACCGAGCTGGTTGGCGAGCCGGAGCGCCAGATTGCTCTGGTAGTGGCCGAACTCGGGCTTGGTCGCCGACCGCAGTTCAGGGTCGAGCTCGAGGTCGAAAGCGGTGGCGGAGGCCTGGAGGAGTCTGGCGGCAAGCACAGACGAGACAGCGGACATGAGAAGTCCTTAACGACAGACGTGAACAGGGCAGGCTGAGGTGTTCAGGCAGTCTGTCGTCGTCGCAGCATGTCAGCCATTATGCACGAAGCTGGCTCCAGTACGCCGACGGTGCGGGGGACCGCTCGGCCAGCGGAGTGATCGCCGGTATGTCGTCCTCGCCGAGAAACACCCGCCGTACGACGCGCTCGCCGGCCCGGCCGTCGTCGTACTCGCAGAAGCGTTCCCTGAACAGCTGCCGATGTTTCGCGGCCTCTGGCGCGGCGAACGCACCACTGCCGAACGCGGCGACCAGCTCGTCCGCAGAGCGCGCCACCACTCCTGGTGGGAACTCGGTGATGTCGAAGTAGGTCTCTCCGGGACTGCTCTCGATGAGCAGCACGATCGGCCGGTCGAGGTTCGCGTAGTCGAAGGTGAGCGCCGAGTAGTCCGTGATGAGGACGTCCGCCGCAAGCATCAGGTCGTCGACCCGCGGACCGGAGTTCACGTCGAGCACGGTGGCTTCGGTCAGCCGGCCCAGGTCGAAGTGTGACTCCTCACGGGCGTCCAGCAGCACCAGCTGCGAGTCGTTGAAGCCCAGTGACGCTCTGACCGCCCGGACGTCCTCCAGGCTCGCCGTCAGCAGCCTGTCGTTGCGGGGGTAGCCGAACTCGAGCTCCTCGAAGTACGACGGGTAGGTGCGCTCCCAGATCTCCGAGGAGTACCGGTTCGAGGACAAGTTGAAGTCCCACCGGTCTACCAGGTCCAGGTCCGGGCCGGTGGTCTGCAGCTTGAGCGGTGTGCCGTGCTGGGTCTGCAGCTGCACCTGGCCGGGCCGCTTCACCACGTCCCGCGGCCAGTTCGCGTTGTTCACGAAGTACGTCGCCCGGGCGAGTGTCTTCTGGTACGCCGGTGAGCCCGTGACGACGTACTCGACACCCTCCGGGATGTCGGACAGGTGCTCCGGGTCGATCACCCAGACCCCGCGGACCTGCGGTGCGAGCTCGGCGGCCTTCTCGTAGATCGCCCGCGGGTTGCAGGCGTACCGCGTGCACCGGGATGCGGCGTACACGGCGAGGTTCGGGTCGAGCTTGGCGCGGTGCAGCAGCTTGCCGACGCTCTTGCCCGGGCTCGGGAACTGCAGGACCTTCCCGGTCACCTTGAGCGTCGAGTAGGTCGCGTAGTCGTCGTAGATGAGCTGCCAGCGCCGGAACCCGCGCCTGCTGCGCTCGGCGTTGTACCCCGCGGGCTTCCAGCGCTGCGCGAACGCGTGCGCCGCGTGGAAGAAGTCAGCGCGGTCCTCCGGACCGATCCGCTCCGGCTTCGCCAGTACGGCGAGGATGTGGTCCAGCGACCGGTCGAACGCGAACCGCCGCCAGCCGGCCAGCTCCGGATCGGACTGGATGAAGGCGTGCACCCGGTCGTACTGGTCGAAGATGTCCCACTGCCGGCGGCCACGGGTGGCGTGGATGTTGCTGCCGGTCCGATGCTGCCGGTAGTGCACCACCACGCGGTCCAGCGTCGCGATCCGCTCCGCGGTCAGCATCGTGGAGTACGTCCAGGGGGCGTCCTCGTAGAAGCCGGCGGTGAAGGCGAAACCGTGCCGGGTGAGGAAGTCGCGCCGGCAGGCCTTGTTCCAGACCACCTCGAGGAAGGTGAGGAAGATCGGCCGCTCCGCCGCCGTGAACACCCCAGCGCCCTCCCGGGCGAAGGCGTCGTGCCGCTGGTTGCCGACGACCCGGCCGTCCCAGAAGATCCGCTCGTAGTCGAACAGCACGATGTCGGGCTGTCCGGCGTCGTCGATCCGGCGGGCGATCGCCTCCAGCGAGCCCGGCAGATAGAGGTCGTCGGCGTCCAGGAACAGCACGTACTCGCCGCGGCACTCCTTCAGACCGGCGTTGCGGGCCGGACCGAGCCCGACGTTCTCCTCCAGGTGCAGCACCCGCACCCGCGGGTCCGCGGCGGCGTACTCGTCCAGGATCCGGCCGGAACCGTCCGCATCCGCGTCGTCGACCCCGAGCACCTCGAAATCGGTGAAGGACTGGCTCAGCACAGAGTCCAAGCAGGGCCGCAGCCACGCCCGCGAGGCATGGCAGGGGACCACGATGCTGAACTTGGGGACGGTACCGAGCGCCATACGAACGCATCCTAGGCTGCACGTATGACAACCGATGTGTTCGAGCCACTCGCCGGTCTGGAGGGGGTGGGGTCGGCGGCGCGTGCGGCGCGGGATGCGGTCGACGTACTGCTCCGGGATCGGGGCCTGCGCAAGGTGGGCGCGGACATGACCGCTGAGGCACTGCTGCGCGGTGCGCATGCCTCCGCTGCGCTTGCGGGGAGTACTGCGACGCTGGAGGAGGCCAGGGCGGGGAGCGGCGGGCCACTGGTCACTGGAGCGGTCCGGATCACCGGTGAGCTGATGCGGCTCGCACCGCAGGTCGACACGGCACCTGTGCAGGTCTGGACCAGACTGCACCAGTTGGCCGGCGCCGATCTGGGCCCGGAGCCGTCGCTGGGCCACCTCCGGACCAGCCGGGAGCCAGTGCCCGACGACATCCCCGGACTGCCGCCGGCGCCGCCCGCGGACGAGATGTGGGAGCGGCTGAGTGCACTCGGACGGGCGCTGACCAGTCCGTCGAAGGCACCCGGCCTGGTCGTCGCGGCCATCGTGCACGCCGAGCTCGCCGTACTGCGTCCGTTCCCGACCGCCAACGGTCTGGTCGCCCGCGCGGCCGAGCGCGCCCTTTTAGTTGCCCGAGGCATCGATCCGGTCGCGGTGACGGTCCCGGAGGCCGGTCACTGGGAGTTGTCGGCAACCTATGTGTCGGCGCTCAACGACTACACAGCGCGAGGGCTGGTCGGGGTCCGGGACTGGTTGCTCAGGTCCTGCGAAGTCGTTGCCCTGGGGGCCGAACGCTCACCGCTCGCGGGCTGAATCGCCTTGTGGTGCTGACATGCGAACGGCGCTCTCACGGGGAGAGCGCCGTCGCGGGCACGTCATTCTGGTTACCATGCGTGCACCTTGTCTGCCGCCACAGGACTGGCCTGGGTCGAGCTGCCCGGTTGGGATGGGCTGGTCGCCGCGTGGGTACCTGACTGCCGTGCAATCTCTACCGGATCCGAAGATCCTTTGTGCTTCCTTTGTACTCCTCGAATCCCTTCCTGTGAAGGGGAAGCGCGGTGTTCATGGAGTTGAGAAGAATGAAGCAAACTTCAGCTTTGGGCTAGTCCGCCGATAGTCTGTTGCGCCGCCTGGATGCCAAAAGAAAGGCCCCCGCGGCGAGTCCGGCGACCACGCCGGCGGCGAGTGCGGGACGCCGTACATCCTTGAGACGGGAACGCTCCGTGAGGCCCACCGGCTCGCTGAAATCCAGGACCGGCCACTCGCGCGAGTGCGCCAGTCGGCGCAGCGCCTTGTCCGGGTTGACCGCGAACGGGTGGCCGACGGCGGCCAGCAGGGGCTCGTCAGTGATCGAGTCGGAGTAGGCGAAACAGTCCGCCAGGTCGTAACCCTCGGTCTCGGCCAGGGCCTGGATCGCGGTCGCCTTGTGCGGTCCGTAGGCATACTCCTCGATCTCGCCGGTGTACTTGCCGTCGGCAACTATCATCCGGGTGGCGATCACCTTGTCCGCGCCGAGCATCGCGCCGATCGGCTCGACCACCTCGGCGCCGGACGACGAGACGATGACCACGTCCCGGCCGGCCGCGTGGTGCTCGTCGATCAGCTCGACCGCCTCTTCGAAGATCATCGGCGTGACGATGTGGTGCAGGGTGTCGGCGACGATCGCCTTCACGGTGCCGACGTCCCAGCCGGTGCACATCGCCGACAGGTACTCGCGCATCCTCTCCATCTGGTCGTGGTCGGCGCCGCCGAGCAGGTAGACGAACTGGGCGTACACGCTGCGTAACACGGCCCGCCGGTTGATCAGGCCGCCGGCGTAGAACGGCCGGGAGAAGGCGAGCGTGCTCGAGCGCGCGATGATGGTCTTGTCCAGATCGAAGAAGGCGGCCGATCGGGCGGTGGCAGAGGGCTGTCCGGCGTGCTCCATGGGTCGAGAATAGGCACTTCGGAGAAACGCCGAGGGGCCCGGGCTTTTGTGTTGGCGACTCTCCCGTTAGACTGTTGATCAGTGTGACAGTGGTACTGGTCGCAACGGTCGGTTCACCGGCCGCGACGCCCGGAAGACAGGCACTCGGTTGCAACAGAACTGAGATGTGTGGGATCCGGACTTGGGGGGTACATACCCCCTGACAGTGGCAGACTGTCGCCTCCTGAACGGCCCCCGGCTCCTCCCCCCGAGCCCGTGGCCGAAGACGGCCCCCGGTCACCCCCCCGCCGGGGGCCGTCGCCTTTCCTCCTCCAGGTCGAACGGCCTGCATCAGGACGCTCTCGCCGTCGCGATGGAGCGCTTGAAAGTTTCGGAGTTCCGCCCGGAGCGGTCTCGACCGGATCGCGTTCCGCTGGACAGAATCTGTACATTCTTCACTTTCCTGGCCGTGAGAGCGCGTTCACTTTATGCAGGGTCTTGACAATGTAGTTACGCAGGAACAGTTTCTAATCATGAAACCGCCTGCACGCCGCCCCCAGGCAGCGGTCCTCTCCAGCCTGATCGCTTTCGTCCTCGCCGTCGTCGGCCTCTCCCTGGCCCCAGCGACCGCCTTCGCCGCCAACCTCACCGTCAACGGTGGGTTCGAGTCCGGCACTCTCTCCGGCTGGCAGTGCGCTGCCGGCAGTGTGACCAGCTCGGCCCACTCCGGTTCCTACGGACTGCAGTCGGCTCCCAGCGGTTCCGACATCGGTCGGTGCAGCCAGACAATCTCGGTCCGCCCCAGTACGGCGTACACGCTGTCGGCATGGGTGACCGGGTCCAATGTCTACCTGGGTGTCGATGGTGGAGCCTCCACCTGGACGACCAGCAGCTCCTGGAGCCAGCTGAGCGTCCCGTTCACCACGAGCGCGTCGGCGACGTCGGTGACCATCTACCTTCACGGTTGGTACGGACTTCCGCCGTTCGGCGCGGATGACGTCGTACTGGATGGGCCGGGCGGTACGCCGGACACCACTCCGCCGTCCACTCCGGGTGGGCTCACTGTCGGTAGTCCGACGTCGAGCTCACTGCAGCTCAACTGGTCCGCCGCGACGGATGCGAACGGCATCGACCACTACGACGTCGTACAGGGGACTGGGGCTGCTCAGAGCGTCGGCAACGTCACCAGCTGGACGGCGACCGGGCTGAGCCCGACCACGACGTACAGCTTCAAGGTGCGGGCCTGCGACCCGAGCGGCAACTGCTCGCCGTACGGCGCCTCTGTCTCGGGTACGACGTCCAGTGGGCCGACCGACCCGCCGCCGGGTGGCAGCCTGCCCAAGCACGTGCTGACCGGGTACTGGCAGAACTTCAACAACGGTGCGACGGTCCAGAAGATCTCCGACGTACCGGCTGCCTACGACCTGATCGCGGTGGCGTTCGCCGACGCGGACGCGGCTCGGCCGGGTGGGATCACCTTCAACCTCGACAGTGCGGGGCTGAACGGCTACACCGTGGCGCAGTTCAAGGCCGACATCGCCGCGAAGAAGGCGGCCGGCAAGAAGGTCATCCTGTCGATCGGCGGTCAGAACGGCACCATCTCGGTCGCCAACGCGACGGCCGCGGCCAACTTCGCCTCGACCGCGCTGTCGGTACTGCGTGAGTACGGGTTCGACGGGGTCGACATCGATCTCGAGAACGGCGTCAACGCGCAGTACATGGGTCAGGCGCTGCGCAGCCTGCAGAGCCAGTTCGGCAGCGGGCTGATCATCACCATGGCTCCGCAGACGATCGACATGCAGGCCACGACGTTCGAGTACTTCAAACTCGCGCTGGCGATCAAGGACATCCTGACCATCGTCAACGTGCAGTACTACAACTCCGGTGCGATGAACGGCTGCAACGGACAGGTGTACTCGCAGGGTTCGGTCGACTTCATCACCGCGCAGGCCTGCATCATGCTGCAGAACGGTCTCCGCCCCGACCAGGTCGGTCTGGGCCTGCCGGCGTCCTCCCGGGCCGCCGGGAGTGGCTACGTCTCGACGACGATCGTCAACAACGCGCTGGACTGCCTGGCCAAGGGCACCAACTGCGGTGCCTTCAAGCCGAGCACCACGTGGCCGACGCTGCGCGGTGCGATGACCTGGTCGACCAACTGGGACGCACTGAACGGCAACGCGTTCGCGAACCAAGTCGGCGCCCACGTCCACGCCCTGCCCTGATGCACAACTACCGCCCCGCTCCGGTGCTGGAAGCGCTTGGTGTCTGCTCGGAGGACGAGCAGCTCTACCGGGCGCTTCTGGCCCGCCCGGAGTCCACAACGACCGATCTGTCCAACGACACCGGTTGGCCCGCCACGCGGGTCGGCCGGCATCTGCGGTCCCTGCTGTCCCTCGGGCTGGCCTCTCGCATGCCCGGGAGGCCAGCCCGGTACGTCCCAGCGGTTCCGGAGGCAGCAGTCGAACTGCTGGCGCTGCGGAAACAGGCAGCGATCGTCGAAGCCCGACTCGGTGCCTCCGTGCTCACAGCCGAGTTCAGAGCTCGCCATGACGCGTTCACGGTGGTCCGCGGTACTGAGGCGGTCGCCCAGCGGTTCAATCAGGCGCAGCAGTGCGCCCAGACCGAAGTGCTCGTGCTGGATCGGCCACCGCACGTCGTCGTACCGGTTGAGGTCAAGCGCGCGCACGGCGTCACGTACCGGACGATCTTCGACATGGCGTCGCTGTCCGAGCCCACTGATCTGCTGGCGGCTCGCTCCACCGGCTGCCGGATGCTGCGCGACGTACCGCTCAAGATGCTCGTCGTGGATCGCCGTATGGCGCTCCTGCCGACCAGCCACGACGTCATCGTCGAGGTGGGTCCGTCCAGCCTTCTGGACGGGCTGCTCCGCCTCTTCGAGCTCCTCTGGCACCAGGGCAGCCCACTGTCCCCAGCGCCGTCTGATGGACCCCTGAGCTTCGAAGACCAGCAGTTGCTTTCCCTGGCCGCTGCTGGCCTGACAGACCAAGCCATCGCTCGCCGACTAGGCGTAGCTCAACGGACCGTCGAGCGCCGGATGCAGCGGATCCTCAAGGCCCTCGACGCCACCACCCGCTTCCAAGCAGGCCTCCGCGCCGGACAGGCAGGTCTACTCGTCTAATCGGTCACGTCGGCGACTGTGGCGTTCAGGGCCTTGGCCAGGTCCGCGGCGTCCACAGTGATACCTGTGCCGAAGTCACCGCCGCCGATCGAGATGGGGCCAGTGATGCGCTCGTCGGCAATCACAGGCCAGGCGTGGGTGCTGCCCAGCGGGGTGATCGTGCCGCGGACGTAGCCGGTGACAGCGAACGCAGTGTCCTTGTCCGGCATCGACATCCGCTTCACGCCGAGTAGCGTGCGCAGCTTCGGCCAGGCGATCTCACGGTCACCGGGGACCAGGACGAACCGGTAGTCGTCGTCTGCGAGGCGCACGACGATCGTCTTGATCAGTTTGGCCGGTTCGATACCCCGGGCGGCCGCCGCCTCTTCCAGCGAGTTCACCGGCCCGTGCTGGGTCAGTTCGTAGGTCAGTCCGAGCTGGTCAGCCGCATCCGTTGCCTTGGTCACCTGTCCAGTCTAGGAACAGCCTTCAGGGCGAGGGACAACACCAGGGCCACCGCGAACAGCACTCCAGCCTCCAGCGCGACGCCATTCCAGCCGGCCCGACTCCACGCCGTACCGGCTAGTCCTCCGAAGACGGACGAGCCGAGGTAGAAGGAGAACAGGTACATGCTGGATGCCTGGCCGGTGCCGATACCGGCGGCATGTGCTCGCGCTGGTACCCAGCCGCTGGCTACGCCGTGGACTGCGAAGAACCCTGCCGTCATCACCGCCAGTCCCACCACGATGAGTGCCAGGGGCGCGGCCAGAGTGATCGCAACCCCGGCCAGGGTGATCAGACAGCCCACCGGTACGACGGCTCGTCGTCCGTAGCGGTCAGCCAGCAGTCCGGCGCTGGCGGACCCGGCAGAGCCGAGCAGGTAGACGCAGAACACCAGTCCGGACGCGCCAGCGCTCAGGAGGTAGGGCTCACCCGAGAGCCGGAAGACTGCGCCGTTGTAGACCGCGACGAAGGCACCAACTGCCGTCGCCGCGATTCCGTACAGCGCGAGCAGGGCTGGGTCTCGCAGCATCCGCAGGCCTGTCGCGCGTGCAGGTCCGGGGCGGAAGTTCTTCGACGCCGGCAACAGCAGCCACACGATCGCTGCGCACAGCAGTCCGAGTACGGCGATCCCGGCGGCACCGAATCGCCAACCGCCGAGGTCGGCCAGTCCACCGGCGACAAGTCGGCCGGACATGCCGCCGACCGCCGTACCGGCGATGTAGAGGCCGCTGGCGCGTGCGTGGCTGTCGGCGTGCACTTCCTCGCGCAGGTAGGCCATCGCTACCGCAGGCAGCCCCGCCATGGCGATTCCTTGCAGACCGCGCAGTGCCAGCAGTGCGTGCCACGTGGGCGCGAAGGCGACCAGCAGCGCGAAGAGTGAGGTGCCTGCGACGGACCAGCGCATGAGGGTGGTTCGGCCGATTCGCTCGGATGCCGAGCCGACCACCAGGAGCGCGAGACCGAGGCCGAACGTCGCGAACGAGACGCTGAACGCACTCTGGCTCGGGGAGACGTGGAACGACGCGGACAGCTCGGGGAGCAGCGGCTGGGTGCTGTAGAGCAGCGCAAACGTCGCCAGACCGGCCGCGAACAACGCCACGGACAGCTTGCGGTACTGCGGATCACCGGGCTGGTATCCGGTGCCGACTGCGACGGATTGGTGCATGTCTTCGACGGTGCCACGCTGGGAGAGATACGTAAAATGTCGATCTCAGTACAAATCGATACGATATCCGCATGCATGTCGAAGATCTGCGGTCGTTCGTCGTGCTCGCCGAGACCGAGCACCTGACCGAGGCGGCGGCCACCCTGGGCACCAGCCAGCCCAATCTGTCCCGGTCGCTGCGTCGGGTCGAGGACGCGTTCGGTGTCGCGCTGTTCGAGCGTGAGCACCGTGGCCTACGGCTGAACCCGTACGGCCGGATCGTGCTGGAGGCAGCCCGCACGAGCATCAGTGCTGTCGACAACGTCCAGCATCGGATCGACGCCGTGCTCGATCCGGAGTCGGGGACTGTGCGGCTCGCCTTTCTGCACTCGGTCGCGCCCAGCCTGCTGCCTGACCTGCTGAAGGCCTTCCGGGCAGTCGGACCGAGTGTGGAGTTCGCACTGCGTCAGGGCTCCTCGCAGGACATCGCCCAGGACCTGGAGAGCGGTGAGGCCGAGATCGGCATCACCGCACCCAGGCCTGATCCGGAACGCTTCGGCTGGCACCTGCTCGAGCAGCAACGGCTGGCATTGCATGTCCCGCCCAACCATCCGCTGGCCACCCGACGCCGGGTAGAGCTCGCAGCGGCCGCAAACGAACCTTTCATCGGTCTCCAGCCCGGCTTCGGCTTCCAGCGCATCACCGACGAGCTCTGCCGAGCCGCAGGGTTCACTCCACGGCTCGCCTTCGAAGCCAGCGACCTCACGACGATCGACAGCCTCGTCGGCGCCGGTCTGGGGGTGGCAGTGCTCCCGTCGAGCGCGGTGCGCGGCAGCGAGAGCGGTGCAGTCGCCGTACCGCTGGCCGGTGTTCAGTCGCGCCGTGAGATCGGCATGATCTGGCGCCTTCGCGGCCAACTCACACCGGCCGCTGAGCGCTTCCGGACCTTCGTACGCTCTTGGCCGGTCACCTCGTCATGACGGTGAGTCCGTCAGCCAGGACAGTGGAAGCCGGCTGAAGTAGAGCCCTTGGTTCTGTAGCTCCCAGAGGACGGCCAGATCGCCGTTCGGAAGGACTGCGATGCTGTTGTACGCGTAGCCACCCGCCTTGAGGTTCCGTGAGTACTTCCAGGTCGTCCCGCCGTCGACGCTCAGTCGGATGAATCCGTCCTGCCTGCCCGGACGGGTGGCGTTGGCGAACAGGACGTGGTCTGTTCCGGGGTAGTTCAGGGCGGCGAGCTGACAGACGACCTCCGGTAGGGCGTCGTCGTACGAGACCGCACCCCAAGTGGCACCACCGTCCGTGCTGGTGGAGACGGCGACCTTGCCGCTGGTGTTGCGCATCCTGAGCACCAGGCTGCCGTCCGCCTCCTCCTGCACGGCTGACTCAGTGAGCTCCCGTCCAGCGCTGGGGGACGTGCTGCGGTGCCAGCTCATGCCGTGGTCGTCGCTGTAGATCACTGCGGAGGACATCGTCGCGCTGCCGTCGCTGTAGTACACCGGGAACACCAGCCGGCCGGACCGGAGCTGTATGCCGTTGCCCGGACCCGTGCCGAGGAACTTCATCCCGGGCGCTTTGACCTGTTGGTTGAGGTCTGCCGCCTCCGACCAGGTCACACCGTCGTCGTCACTGGACAGCAGCTTCAGAAAGGACGTCCTGGCCTCAAGAAGCGGACCACTCTTGAGATAGATGTTGCCTGCGGATACGCCGTCCTTGCTGACATTGCCGTTGTGGTCAACGAGATAGGTCGTGAGCGCACCTGCTGCGTTGTAGACCTTGCCACCGTCTCGCAGCGTGTACGTCGCTCCTGCGGTGTCGGTGAGCAGCAGTCGGCCGCTGCTGTCGAAGCCTGTGCCAGCCGCGCTGTTCGGTAGGCCCACGCCACCTGGGAAGTGGTCGACCAGCAGGTAGATGCGTCCGGTGCCGGAGTCCTGCAGTAGTGCGCTGTCGATCGCCGATGCGCCATCCCCACCGCTGCCCGGATAGTCCAACAGAGTCTGCGCAGTGCTCCACGTCGTACCGCCGTCAGTGCTGCGGCGGAGCACCAGGTTGATGTCGTTGGGTGCGTCGGCGGCGGACGTCGTCCGCTGGTCCGCTCCGGCCAGTAGAGTGCCCGCCTTGGTGACGAGCAACGACGGGATGCGGTAGTTGGTGGAGTTCAGATAGCCGTTGTCGAACAGGGCTGTGTGCGTCTGCGGCGCGGTCGCTGTCGCGTTCTTGACCTCGCTGTCGGTCAGGGCAGCCGGATAGGTTCGGACCCAGTCGATGGTGCCGTCGAAGTACCACTGGCCACCACCGTTGTCGACGTTGCGCCCGATCCACATCCCGTTCAGACCCGTGACTGCGCTGAAGAAACCCGTGCTGGCGGCGAACCCGATGCGGTAGCCGTCGCCGTACAGGATCGTCCCGCTGGCGCTGACCGTGACGGCGATCGTGTGCCAGTTCCCGTCGTTGTAGCGGCCCGGTGCGGTCAGTCTGTTGGTGTAGGTGCCGTTGTTGCGGCTCTCGAAGTACAGCGCGCCGTTGTTGATGCTCAGGGTCAGATTCGACGACGGGTTCCTGGTGTCGGCCGCTGACAGCACCGCCTTCGCCGGAGCATCGCTGCTCGTCTTGAACCGCGCCACGATGGTGCCGCTGGTCAGCCCGGCCACAGCAGGTAGGTCGCTGGTCTTATCCTGGTACGTCGTTGCGCCGTCGAAGACCTGATTGACGACGTACGAGAGTCGCGTGTCCGGAGGCGGACTCAACGCCAGTACGTCGCCGGCGCTCAGTGCGGTGTCGTAGACGCGCACCGAGTCGATGCTGCCGTTGTAGTACCACTGGCCACCACCGTTGTCGACGTTCCGGCCGACCCATAGACCGTCCAGCTCGGTGACGTCATCGAAGAACGCGGTCGACGTACCGGCGTACACCTGGTGTCCGTCGGCGAAGACCCGCGTGCCGTCGCTGGCGACTGTGACGGCCACTGTGTGCCAACGGCCGTCGTTGTACGAGCCCGCGGGGTCGTTGACGGTCGGATAGGTCAGGTTGGTGCGGTAGGCGGCCGCCGTACCGGTGTTCTCGCGGATCTCGAAGTGCAGCGCGTTCGCGTTCAGCGACAGGGTCAGGTTGCTGGAGGGGTCCGACGTGTCAGACGCGCTGAGCAGAGCCATCGCAGTAGCCGACGACGTGCTCTTGAACCTGGCCACGATGGACCCGGTTCCGAGCCCACGGACCGCGTTCAGATCGGCGGTGTGGTCGACGTACCCGGTGGTGCCGTTCAGTGTCACCGGAGTGCTGTAGTCCAGCACCGGCGTCGGTGAGGCTGTCGGAGTCAGCCCGAGGAGAGACAGGGCTGCTGTGATCGCTACCAGTGCGCGCATGCTTCAAGCTACGAAGGCGCTCTGGCCGTCACCAGCTATTCGATGACCGTGCACAGGAGTACGGCGGGTGCCCCTGAGGAGCACCCGCCGTACGGCTTGTCAGAACCCTGCGGTGATGCGGGTGAAGTCCCAGTTGTTCTGGGCGATACCGCTGCAGTTGGAGACCACGCCGCCGCCTGCACAGCCGCGGTCACGGTTCACCGACCAGAACGCCAGCCGGGCGAGTCCGTTGGACTTGGCCCAGTTGGTGATGTTCTGCCAGGTCGCCGTCGTGGTCATCTCCTGCTGGTCGGACAGACCGTTCATGCCGGAGATGCCCTGGTGGGCGTAGGCCTGGGCGGTGGTCCAGCCGAAGACGGACTTCAGCTTGTTGTTCAGACCCGTCGAGGCGCCGACGGTGTCGTTGTAGATGTTCGAGCTGCCGAAGTCGAAGGGCATCAGCGTGAAGACGTCGATGTTGGCGCCCAGCGCCTGCGACCGCTCGATCAACCGGTTGCCGTAGTAGTTCGGGCCGGTCGTCGAGGTACCGAAGGTGAGGATCGTCTGGATCCCCGGGTTGTTCTGCTTGACGATCTTCAGCGCGTTCAGGATGCGGTCCTGGACGGCCTCGTTCTCGAACTCGTCGGAGTTCTCGATGTCGATGTCGATCGCCTTCAGGCCATAGGCGTTGATGACCTGCTGGTACGCACCGGCCAGTGCCTCCGGCGTGCTGCAGTTCGGGCCGAGCTTGTTGCCGCTCCAGCCACCGATGGACGGGATGATGTCGCCGCCGGCCGCACGGATCTGTGAGATCGCCGTGGCGTCCGCACTGCCCTGCAACGGCCGTGCGCCGTCCCAGGCCGGGTTGCAGCCACCGGACGACAGGATGAACGCCATGGTGAACCACTTGATGCCGGTCGCGCTCATGACGGTCTGCGGGCTGGGCGGGTCGCCCCAGCCCATGTAGAGGTACGGCGCTGCCCGCCGGCTGCCGACCGGGTCGGTACCGGCCTTGGTGGTGACCGAGATGGACCCGGTCTTCGCGCCTTCACCAGCGCTGTTCTGACCGCTCACCTGGTAGCTGTAGCTCGTGCTCGCGGTGAGACCGGAGTCCGTGTACGCCGTACCGGTGGACGTCCCGACCTTCGAGCCGTTGCGGTAGATGTTGTAGCTGGCCGCACCACTGGCCGCGGACCAGGACAGGCTCACGGTCGAGGCGGTCGACGTACCGGACAGACCGCTCGGTGCACCCGGGAGGGTGACCGGGCCACCGCCGGAGCAGGAGCCGCCGTTCAGCCGGCAGGCGGCCAGACCGGGGAAGTTGCCCGGGCTGCCGTTGAAGCCGAAGGTGACGCTGGCACCAGGTGCCAGCGGACCGGCCCAGCCCGGCGGAGTGAACGTGTGAGTCTGCCCGCTGGTGCTGCGGGTCGCGTCCCACGAGCTGGAGATCGTGTAGCCCGACGGGAAGTCGAGTGCGACCGACCAGGTGCTCAACGAGCTCGTGGTGTCGTTCAGAACGGTGACCTTGCCCTCGAAGCCGCTGCCCCAGTCAGACACCTTCGTGAAGGTCGCAGAGACCCCGGCCGCGTTCGCGGCGGGTGCGACGAGTAGCGCGAGTACCACTGCGGTGATGGCTGCGATGGCCATCGAGATGCGTTTCATCTTGCTCCGATCAGAGGGCGGTACGTGATCAGACCCGGCCCCAGAGTGCGGGGACGTCCGGCGGCTCCCAGCCGGTCAGGGACGTGTGGCCCTGAATGCACTTGTAGGTAAGGCCGTTGTAGCTCACCAGTGCACCGGTTGCGTACGACGTGTTGGGCGCCCACGGGGTGGCCGTCGGGGGCGTCGGAGTCGGGGTGGGAGTGGGTGTCGGGGTCGGCGTCGGCGTGGGGGTCGGCGTCGGCGTCGGGGTAGGAGTCGGTGTGGGCGTCGGGGTCGGCGTGGGACCGGTGCAGCCCGCCGTGTCGGCGTTGACGGCGTTCACGACCTGGTTGAACAGCGTGACGCCGGCGTCGAGCGCCTCCATCGAATACATCATTGCGCCGGCCAGACCGTTGCAGTGTGCGTAGTCGGCCTTCGCCTTGATGGACTGGGCGTTGTCACCGGTCCAGAACGTGCCGCCCTGGTAGAACCACGACGACTTGGTGGTGTCGTCCCAGAACGTCGCGGAGGGGTTGTCGACGAAGCCGGTGAGCTCCTTGTAGAAGGAGACGCCCGGAACGTTGCCACTCAGCGCATGTCCGTCGGCCGGTCCGCTGGCGGTCTGGTACTTGCCGTTGGCAGTGCTGGGCACACCCTTCCAACCGCGGTAGTAGAACGGGTAGCCGATGGTCAGCTTGTTCGCCGGGAACCCACCGGGGATGCCGTACGCCGGGTCACCGGTCGTCCACGCCTTCACCGCGCCGTCGACGGAGTACTTCGCCGTACCGGGCGGAATCGGCGTACTGGGGTCGTTCGGCGCCTGGTACAGCGGGTCCTGGAAGTTGGTCGGCCCGGTGGCGTCCCAGCCACCGTGCATGTCGTACGTCATCACGTTGTTGTAGTCGAGGTACTGCCCGATCTTGTTGGTCTCGATCGTGGCGATCTTGTCCTGGCCGGCCGGGGTGGCGGCGGTCAGGTAGTACCGCTTGCCGTTGGTGCTGCCGAGCGCGTTGAGCTGCGACCGGAACTCCGCCAGCAGCAGCGTGTAGTTCTGCTTGTCGGCAGCGCTGTAGTGGTTGCCCAGGTGCCCGTTCGGCGAGCCCGGGTACTCCCAGTCGATGTCCACACCGTCGAAGATGTTCGCCGCGCTGCCCGGACCGCCGAAGCCGTCCACCACCGGCAGGTCGCCCTTGATGAACATGTTCACGCAGGAGCTGACGAAGGCCTTCCGCTTGGCGTCGGTGGAGGACGCGTCGGAGAAGTACTTCGAGTACGTCCAGCCGCCGATCGAGATCAGGATCTTCAGGTTCGGCTGCTTGGCCTTGAGCTTCTTCAGTTGGTTGAAGTTGCCCTGGATCGGCTGGTTCCAGACGTCACCCACACCGTCGACGCTGATGTCCGCACCGTACGACTTGCCGTAGTCGGCGAACGCGTCACCGGCACCGTCACCGGCGTTCGGGTTGTTCTCGTCCTGGGACGCGGCCTGGTTGGCCATGAAGCAGGTGTGGTTGGTCGGGTGGATGTTCGCGAACGCGTAGTTCAGGAAGTCCAGCTTCGCGGCCGCACCGGTGGTGACCAGGTTCTTCGGGTAGAACCCGTTCTGGTAGATCCCCCACTGGGTGAAGTAGGCGGTCTTGACGCCACCGCTGGCGGCGGGCGCCATCACGTCGGCCCGCAGTGCTGGGGCGGATGGCAGGTCGGCGCTCGCGAGCGAGACACCGGCGGCGGTGACCAGGGCAGTGGCGGCCACAGCGGCCGTGGCGGTCAGAAAACGCAATCGACTCATGGGCGGGGTCCTCCGGAACTGGGGCGGGGAAAAGCGTCCGGTGAAATTTAGTTAAAGACACTTCGAAAGGAACGGTAACTGTTTCCGCCGGGTTGGTCGCTGGCTCGCTGTGGCGGATACCCGCTGCTGGCGGAAAGCCGACAAAAGCTGTTGTCCACAGGGTTTCAGTAGTCCGTCCGGCGGCGGGTGCGGCGCCTGCATCTTCTTGGTATGAACCCCTCCGCGCTTCCTCCATCGGTGCTCATGGCAACCACCAACGAACGTTTGCTCGACGACCTGCTCCGGCTGGCCGCGGCGGCCTCGATCACATCCCTCGTCGAGCGAGATCTGCACGGTCTGCGCCGCGGCTGGCACACCTGCCCGCTGGTGATCGTCGGCGACGACCTGGCCGCGGGACTCGCCCGCACCACGCCAGTACGACGTACCGGCGTCGTACTGGCCGGAGCGGGACCAGGGCCGGATGCGTTGTATCGCCACGCCTTTGAGGTCGGCGCGGAAGCGGTGTTTCGGCTACCGGCCGACGAGGTGGCCCTGGCCGGACGGCTGGTGGACACCTTGGACGGCGGGACGCGCTCGGCTGTCACGCTCGCCTTCGTCGGTGGATGCGGGGGAGCGGGCGCCACCACGACCGCCGCTGCCGTGGCGCTGTTCGGAAACCGGCGTGGGTTGCGAACGATGTTGATCGACGGCGATCCGTTGGGTGGTGGCATTGAGCTTGCCCTCGGCATCGAACGTGATCCTGGTCAGCGCTGGCCGGAGCTGCTCAGTGCCTCGGGCCGCGTGAGCGCTGCGGCTCTTCGCTCTGCGCTACCGACGGCCGATGGGCTTCCGGTGCTGTCCTGGGATCGCTCCGACGTGACTGCGCTGCCGCCGGAGACCATGCGCTCGGTGCTCAATGCCGCGCAGTGCAGCAACGACTTGGTCGTCCTTGATCTCCCGCGCCGTCCGGATCCGGCCGTCGAGGAAGCCTTCGTCCGGGCGACAGCGACCTTGCTGGTCGTTCCCTGCGACATCCGTTCGTTGGCGGCCGCCAAGCGACTGGCGGGTCCGTTGGCAGAGGTCGCCGGTGATCTCCGCGTCATCGCGCGCGCATCGCGTCGGCCGGCCATCGCTGCTGCCGATGCGGCCACACACCTGTCCTTGCCGTTGGCAACAACCTTCGCCGATGAACGCGACCTTCCCGCCGCGATGGACCAAGGTCGGTTCGCTCCGCATCCGCGCGGCCCGCTGGCTCAAGCGGCGACGACCCTGCTCGACCTGTTCGCCCCGGCCGCATGATCATCTCCCGCGAGTTCCTCGACCGGGTGCGCGCTCGCCTCGCGGTCAGTGGTGGCGAACCGACACCGGCCCGGGTTGCCGCCGCCTTGCGTGCCGACGGCGGCGTGTACGGCGACGCGACCGTGCTCGCGGTCGTCGCCGCACTGCACCGTGAGGCTTTGGGCGTTGGGCCACTCGACAGCCTGCTTGCCGAACCAGGGATCACCGACATCCTCGTCAACGGTCCCGACGAGGTCTACATCGACCGCGGTGTCGGGCTCGAGCGCGTCATCGTCGACACCGGCGATGATGACGCGATCCGCCGTCTCGCCACGCGACTGGCCGCTGCCGCCGGTCGCCGTCTGGACGATGCCACGCCGTTCGTCGATGTGCGACTCAGGGACGGCACTCGCTTCCATGCCGTCCTGGCACCGGTCGCGGCCCCCGGGACTTGTCTGTCGCTCCGCGTTCCCGCCCATCAGCTCTTCACCCTCGACACACTCGTTGAGGCCGGCTCGCTGCCACCTGAAGGCGCGGCACTCCTGCGAGATCTCTTGGCTTCCCGTCTGGCCTTTCTCATCAGCGGCGGCACTGGTACTGGCAAGACGACATTGCTGAGTGCGCTGCTGTCGGCCGCCGACCCCACTGAGCGCTTGCTGGTCGTCGAAGACGCGAGTGAGCTCCGGCCCGACCATCCGCACGTGGTTCGGCTCGAGGCGCGGCCGCCCAATGTCGAGGGCAATGGTGAGATCTCCTTGCGCAACCTGGTCCGGCAAGCGCTCCGGATGCGTCCTGATCGCCTTGTCGTCGGTGAGGTTCGTGGGGCTGAGGTCGTTGATCTGCTGACTGCGCTCAATACCGGCCACGAAGGCGGTTGTGGCACGATCCACGCCAACTCTCCGGCCGACGTACCGGCCCGGATCGAGGCGTTGGGTGCGCTGGGCGGTCTGCCGCGCGAAGCCGTTCACAGCCAGCTCGCGTCAGCCCTTCAAGCGGTGATCCATCTTGCGCGTACTTCTACTGGTCTTCGTCGGCTCACCAGCATTCACGTGCTCGATCGTTTGCCCACTGGTGACGTCATCACCCGGCCGGCTGTCGACTTCCCGCTGGTTGGCCCACCCACTCTCCATCCGGCCGCCGGTCGGTTCACCGTTCCGCCAACCGTCCTGGGAGTCGCATGAGCCGTCTTCTCGCCATCGCCTGTGTCCTGCTTGCCCTCCATCTCCTGTTCCCGTTGCGATCGCGGCCCTTGGGCCGCTTGACCGCCGCGCCACGGGCCACCTCACCTCATCCGCTTGCTCGCCGCCGACTCTTGCTGGTGCCACCGACCGCTCTGGTCCTTCTGGCGTTCAGCCCGCGAGCCTTCTTCTCGGTTGGAGCGATCACCGTCATCTGCGGTCTCGCCTTACTCCAGCGAGCGCAACACCGACGACAGGCAGCAGCCACAGCTCGCCGTACCAGCGTGATCGAGGCTCTCGACGTGCTTGCCGCGGACCTCGCGGCCGGCCGACCACCCATCGATGCATTGGGCGGCGCTGCCAGCATCGCTACCGAGCTGCAACCTGCGCACGCCGCAGCAAAGCTGGGCGGCGATGTGCCGACGGCTCTCGAGCTCGTCGCTCAATCCCCAGGCAGCGCGGGGATCCGCGCACTCGCAGCAACCTGGCGCGTTGCCGAGGAGTCCGGCGCCGCCTTCGCAACCCTCACCGAACGCCTGGCTGACTCGCTCCGCGCCGACGAAGCTATCCATCGCCAAACAGCAGCCGGCTTGGCCGGAGCTCGCTCCTCAGCCCGGATCCTCGCAGCTCTCCCACTCTTCGGTACCGCCCTTGGCTACTCGCTCGGCGCCGACCCGTTGAGCTTTCTCACCAGCACTCCACCTGGCTGGCTGTGCCTCACGGCCGGACTGGCTCTCACTGCCCTGGGCCTGCACTGGACCACTCGCCTGGCAACCGGATCCCCTTGCCCGTGACAACAATCTCGCTCGCCGCGATCGCAGCCGCCGTCTCCATCTGCCTGCTCGTCCGCACCCCCACGGACCTCCGCCGCCTCGCTCCCAGGCCAGCCACCCGCCCGCACCCACCAAGAGCTCATCGCCTCGTAGCCGCGGCGGTCGCCTGTGCCCTCGCGATCCTTCTCTACCCACCGTGGGGCCTACTTCCGGCAGTCGTTGCGTACGTCGTCATTCCGCGTCTGCTGTCTCGTCTGGAACCCGCAGCCGCCAAACGCCGCCGCGCAGCTATCGCCGCCGATCTACCCCTGACCATCGAACTTCTGGCCGCTTGCCTGCGAGCCGGCCGCCCACCCCAACAAGCCTTGTCCACAGTCGCTTCCGCGATCCACGGGCCCATGGGGGATCTATTGTCGGAGATCGCCCACCGCCTCACTCTCGGCGCGGATCCCCAAGACGCGTGGGCCCTCCTGTATGCCGAACCACCTTGCGCTCCCGTAGCGCGCGCTATCGACCGTTCCCTGACCTCGGGTGCGCCTCTGTCCAGAACCCTCGAACGACTGGCCGAAGACACCCGTCGAACCCACCACCACGCCGCCGATCAGCACGCCCGCACGGTTGAGTCCCGCTCTGCCCTTCCGCTGGGCCTGTGCTTTCTTCCCGCGTTCGTCCTGCTCTCGATCATCCCGACTGTGGCTGACGCCCTGGTCCCATATCTCAGTCAGCCCTAAAGATGCTAATGGCAACCATGTTGTCCACAGGTCGAAAGTCGTTGTGTCAAAGGGTCTTTGATCGCTGCATCTTCTTGGCAAGAACACCAACCCAGGAGGCCCCCGTGTCCCACCCTCTGCTCCCCGCCCGCCGCCTTCGGTCGAGCTGGCTCCGCCGCTTCCGCACCCGGTCCGAGCGTGGCGCCGCCACCGCTGAGTACGCCACCACCATCGTTGCCGCCTGCGGCCTCGGCGGCATCCTCGTCGCTCTCCTCAAGTCCGACGTCATGCTCAGTGCCCTCAAGGCCCTGATCAACTACGCCCTCAAACTCGCCGGCGTCGAAGGCATCCAGCTCTGACCTCGTGGGCCGGCCGTCACCGACCGGCGGCCGGTCCACCTGGACTCCGATGCCTGACCTCATGACTCGCCGTTGTTCTCAGCGTGGTGCGATCACCGCCGAGACCGCGATCGCCCTCCCTTTCCTTCTTACCTTCGTCCTCGCCGGCAGCTGGTGTGTCGGCCTGGTCACCGCACACCTTCAATGCGTCGACGCCTCCCGAGACATCGCCCGAGCCCTCGCGCGCGGCGATTCCCCCGATGACCTCCGGGCCCTCATCACCCGCACCACCCCACCGAATGGAGCAGTCACCTTCCACACCACTCCCGCCATCGAGGTCACCGTCACGGTCGCGCCTCGGACTCTCTTCCCGTTCCTCCCGGCTCCTACCCAATCCGCCACAGCCACCCTCCAAGTCGAACCAACTGCTGGAGCAGCTCATGACGAAGCAACACCCTCCTGAACCACAGCACCGTCGGCGCACGATGCGGAAGCGTCATCGTGAGCGTCCGAAGACTCGGTGGCAGCGATCCGAGCGTGGCAGCGGGACCATTCACACGCTCACCGCCTGCCTGCTGCTTGCGACCGCCCTGGCGGTAGCGATCTTGTGGGCCGCTGTCTCCACGGCTCGCCACGAGGTCGCCGCCGGAGCCGACCTGACTGCGCTCAGTGCGGCCCATGCACTCGCGACCGATCCGTGTGCTGCCGCATCCCGTACGGCGGCGGCCAACGATGTGACGCTGACCGCCTGCAGACCGACCTCCACCGACGTCACGGTCCAGGTGTCCGTGCCCATCGCGCTCCCGTTCGTGGTGCGAACCCTCACCGTGTCCGCCCGGGCTGGTCCGGTCGCCTAGGCCACAACGGCGGGGACCTCGACCTCGGCGGTGAGGATCTGGCCGCCGCGAGGGCCGGTGACCAGGCGGTTGAGGTTGTCGGTGATCGGCTGGTCCGCGTGCCATTCGGCGGTGGCGAGGTAGAGCGTCGTACCGGCGGGGCCGCCGAGGGCAATGGCGAAGGGGGCTCGGTGTTCCGGCAGGTCGATTCGTTCGAGGACCTTGCCGCCGTCGGCGACGCGGACCACCGAGGAGCCGCCGGTGGATACCCAGATGGCTCCCTCGGCGTCTAGGCAGATGCCGTCCGGACCTAGGTCGTCGGCGAACGTCCGGCGGTTCGTCAGGTCGCCGTTGGCCTGGATGTCGAACGCGGTCAGTCGTCCGGCGAAGGACTCGGAGATGACCAGCGTGCCGCCATCGGGTGTGATGACCATGCCGTTCGGGAACTGGATGTCGCTCGCGACCTCGCGCAGTTCGCCATCCGGAGTGAGGACTTTGATGTAGCCGGGCTTCGGTGCCTCACCGCCGGCGAAGTCGAAGTCGGCGCCGTTCAGATAGATGTTGCCTCGGTCGTCGACCACGATCTCGTTCGCCGACTGCTCCGACAACACCGTCACCGAGCCGTCGGTCTCCGTCCGCCGGATCTTGTCGCCGGTCGTCAGGAGGCGGCCGTCGGGCAGCCACTCGATCGACCAGCCCATCAACCGCTCCTTCGGCACCGGCGTCGGCGCGAACTCCGCCGTACCGTCCGGGTCGACGCTGACGATCTCCTGACCGATCCAGTTCGCGAACCACAGCTTCCCGTCGTGCCACCGCGGGGACTCCGGGATCCCGAGTCCGTCGAGCAGTACCTGTACCTCGGGCATGACGCCACCTCTTCTCGTCGTACTTCGCCGGCCTGTCGAAGGCCGCTGACACCCTCTACACGAACGGCGCGGAAGCAGATCGACAACCGTGACTGCGCAGGTACTCCTGCACGGAATCGTGCAGGAGTTCGGGAAACTGCACGGGCGAGGCGGTGCCGGTACTGAGGCGGTCGCGATCTGGTCGCAATCTGGTAGAGATGCCGCGTTGATGTGGACGGGGTGTGGCCGGTGACCGATGATCTGGAACCGAAAGATCAGGAACCGATGTTCTGCCCAATCTCCCGGACGCACTTCCCCGGCGCCCGGACGGTGACCCCGGAGGCACGTTTGCCCGACCCCATCCGGCTGCTGCTGGTCGACGACCAGATCCTCAGCCGAGGCGTCCTCAGAAACGGTCTGGAGCGCGAACGCGACCTCGAGATCGTTGCCGAGATCAACAGATCCGACGATGTCGTGGCCGCCGCCAAACGGCACCGGGCGAATGTCGCCCTGCTCGACGCCGCCGGCCCGGGGACCGCCAGCCTTGCCGTCACCACCGAGCTCCGCACCCTGATCCCCGAGTGCCGCGTCGTCATGCTCACCACCTACGGCCGCCCGATCCACCTCCGCCGCGGTCTGGAAGCCGGCGCCAAGGGGTTCGCCCTCAAAGGCTCACCGGCCCCTCAACTCGCCGACGCCGTCCGCCGGGTCCACCTGGGCCTGCGCGTCGTCGACGCCAACCTGGCCGCCGAGTCACTCAGATACTCCGAGACGCCGCTGAACGACGAAGAGACCGACACCCTCCGCGCCGCCCGCGAAGGCGGCTCGGTCGCCATGATGGCCAGCTCCCTGCACGTCTCCGAACGCGTGGTCCGCCGTCGCCTCTGGTCCGCCATCGGCAAAACCGGTGCACGAACCCGCTCCGACGCCATCCACATCGCCGAACACAACGGCTGGCTCCTCGACTGACCGCACCAGCCGCCGGTAGGTGGGGGTTTGAACAGGAAGTGGTGGGTGGGCACAAGCTATTACCTGTTCACGGGCCCGGCTGGGGTGTGTGGCCCCGAGTTCTGGCCGGCTGGCTGGCGGAAGCGGCGATGGGCTAGAGGTTGTCCAGTTGGGTTAGGAGCCAACTGGGGCCGGTGGTGGTGGCGCCCAGTGGTTCTACGCGGTGGCGGAGGCCTCGGTCGGCGGTGACCACCGTGACGGCGGGCGGGGTGGCGACAGCCAGGTAGTCGGCGGTGGTTCGGGTGATGGTGTCATCGCCGGAGGCGGGGGCGAGGATGACGCGGAGGGCGCCCAGGTCCATCAGGTCAGTGTCGAGGGCTTTGCGGGCGGCGCCTTCGAGGATGACGGCGATGGTGGTGGACTCGGGGAGCTGCTGCTGGAGGCGGACCAGCTTCTCCAGCAGGCGGCGGGCGGCTCCGGGGCGGTCGCGCCACCAACCGTCCGGGCGGGAGCCGATCACGTTGGCGGCGTCGACCACGATGACCTGCTCGTCCGGGGTGCTCATGCCCCCAGTCTGCCGCCACCCGGCCATCGCAGTACGTCCGAAAACACGCCGACCACGCCCTCCGATCATTCGGACGTTAGCGGTCAGGAGCAGGTGGAGAGGAATTCGCCGGTGTGGGTGACGAGGACGTGGGGGCCCGGTACGGCGGGGAGTCGGTGGTTGGCGGAGGTGACCGCGTGTGGGGTTCCGTCGGGGGCCAGGACGAGGGTGTTGGGGGCGTCCAGCGCGACGAGCTCGTCGCCTACTCGGAGGAGGACAGGCGCGTTGTAGGTGTTGGAGATGGCGGTGCGGCCGGCTGCGAGGGCTTCGAGAGTGGCGGTGACCAGTTCGGCGGGAGTCTCGGCGGTGGCGTCGACGGCTAGCCAGGTGGTCGGCGTACCGATGGGTGTGGGGGAGGTGGGGTTGTGCCAGTCGCTGCCACCGATGGGGATCGTGTCGAGTCCCCAGGACTGCCACCACGCGATCGGGCCGCCCCAGTGGTGGTCGAGCCAGGAGGAGTGCCAGATCTCGGCGAGTGGCGGATGTTCGGACAACGGGTGGCGCCAGGCGCAGTCGCCGCTGAGTGGGTGGTTGATCGAGAGGAGACCGCCGCGGCGGGCTACCTCGCTGACCCAGGTCGAGGCGGGCTGACGGAAGTCGATGACGCCGATGTCGCCGAAGGCGTTCGCGTGGCCGGTGTCCGTGGTGACTTCCTGGCCCGGGATCAGGCCGATGCCGAAGCGGTCGCTGAGGCCGGGGAGTTCCGGGTGATGGGCGACGGTGTTGTGGTCGGTGATCGCGAGTACGTCGAGACCGGCGGCAACACCTTGAGCGGCCAGGTTCGCAATCGGTGTCGAGCCGTCGGAGTGCAAGGAGTGGGCGTGAAAGTCACCCGCGATCCAACGCAGGCCAGGTGCGGCGGGAAGCTCGCGTCGCGGTGGCCGTGCCGGTACGGCGATCGCTGCCGTCGCGTCGGCGTATTCCGCCAGACCGGGGATCTCGGCGACCGGACCGGTGACCGCTTCGACGATGAGTTCGGCGCCTTCCACCGGAAGGCGGTACAGACCGAGCACGACCCACCACGTACCAGGCTCGAGTTCACCGGGAACATAGCCGGGAGTCGCCGCGGTCGGGGTGATCGCGAAGGTCCGTCGCGCGCCCCCGGACCACCCGCGCCAACCACCGGCTCCCTCGCAACCGATGTCGATGACAACTCCGTCGATCGACGGAATCGTCAACGTGACAAGGAGCCCTGGGCAATCGGCGGGGATGTCGACCGGGACAGAGTGCCAGATGGACTCCGCGCGGTCGTCGAGTGTCCAGACCCGACGGTACGACGTGACTGCCATCAGGCGACCGGCTGTCGGGCGAGGAGTTCCCCGGACTCGCGGTCGTACAGCAGTACGCGCGAAGCGGGAGCGGTGAGGAAGACCGGCTTGCCGGGCTCCGGCTCCTCCTCTTCGGGAACCGTCACCCCGATCAGCGTCCCGTCACAGTCAACGCTCACCAACGACTGCACACCGAGGTTCTCGGCGACGACGACGTTCCCCCGCAGGCCGAGGCCGGAGGCGTCACCAGTGGTCAGGGTCAGGTACTCGGGCCGAACGCCGACGGTCACTTCAGCACCAGCTGGTGTGGAGCCTGTTGCAGGCAACGTCCCACCGGCCACCGCAACACCTTCCGAACCGACAGTGCCCGGGACCAGGTTCATGGGGGTGGAGCCGATGAAGTTGGCGACGAAGGTGTTGACCGGGCGGGCGAAGACTTCGCGAGGTGTGCCTAGTTGGCGGAGTCGGCCGGACTCCATGACGGCGATGCGGTCGGCGAGAGCGAGGGCTTCGGCTTGGTCGTGAGTCACGAAGACGGTGGTGATGCCCAGGTCCCGCTGGAGCTTCTTGAGGAAGGTGCGGGCTTCGAGACGGAGGCGGGCGTCGAGGTTGGAGAGCGGCTCGTCCAGCAACAGCACCTTGCCTTGGGAGGCGATGGCCCGAGCGAGGGCGACACGTTGTTGCTGACCGCCGGAGAGCTGGCCGGGGCGGCGCTCCAACAGTCCACCGAGCGACAGTTCGCCGGCGGTGCGCTCGGCGGTCTCGGCGCGGGTGGCAGGGGCGACACGTCGTACCTTGAGCGGGTAGGTGATGTTCTCGGCGACGCTCATGTGCGGGAACAGCGCGTAGTCCTGGAAGACCATGGCGACGCCGCGCTTGCCTGGTTCGGTGCGGGTGACGTCCACCGCGTCGATGCGGACTGTTCCTTCGGTGGCGTTCTCCAGGCCGGCGATGGTCCGGAGCAGGGTGGTCTTGCCGCAGCCGGACGGGCCGAGGAGGGCGAAGAACTCGCCGTCCGCCACGTGCAGGTCGAGGCCGTCGACGGCGCGGACGCCGTTCGGGTAGACGGTCGCGAGACCCTCGATGTCGATACCGGCCATCAGCTCTTGATACCTCCGTGACTCAACTTTTGATCCCTCCGTGGAAGCGGAACCCATAACGCGAGTTCACCAGCAGATACAGCACAACGACCGGGATCGAGAACAGCAGCGAGAAGACCGGCAGCACCTGCAGGTTCACGCTGCCGCCTTCGTCGGTGAGCGTCTGCATCAGTACGGCGGCCGGCTGCAGGGTCGTCGACCGGATGAGCAGGAAGGGCACCAGGAAGTTGCCCCAGGAGTTCACGAACGCCCACACCATGATGGTGGCCAGGCCCGGCCGCGCGACCGGCAGGACGACGTCCCGCAGGATCTGCAGCGTGGACGCCCCGAAGACCCGCGCCGACTCCTCGTACGACTTCGGGACCGCGTCCACGAAGTCCTTCAGGATGAAGATTGCTGCTGGCAACAACCCGCCGGTCATCACCAGCGCGACCCCGAAGCGCGAGTCGATCAGCCCGAGCTGATAGATCATCACGAAGATCGGCACCATCGCCGCCGTACCGGTAACCACCGATGACAGCAGCAACAGTCCGTACAGCAACGCATCTCGGCCCGGGATTCGCACCCGCGACAACGCGTAGCTGGCCAGGGCTGCGAATGCGGTGACGGCCAAAGCCGTTGTCACACAGATGATCAGGGAGTTCACGATCGCATGGAGCGCGTACGGGTGGTCCAGCGTCTTACGGACGTTGTCGAACGTCCAGTCCGGCCAATGCACGCCGAGACCTGGGTTCTTGTCGAACGGCGCGGACGCGATCCACAACATCGGTACGGCGAAGAACACCGTGATCGCGCAGATCAGCACGTAGAAGCCGATCCGCCGTACCACGTAGGCCGGATTCACACGCGCCTCCTCAGCAGCCGAAGGTAGACCAGCGAGACGAGCAGATTCGCGAGCAGCAGCAGGAACGAGATCGCCGACGAGTAGCCGAGCTCACCGCCTTGCAGCGCGACGTTGTAGATGTAGACCGGCACCGTCTCGGACTCGTGGTTCGGTCCGCCCTTGGTGAGCAGGAACGGCGAGAAGTCGTTGGCTGTCCACAGAGAGATCAACAGGGTGTTGGTCAGGACGTGCCCACGGATATGCGGGAACACCACATCCCGCAGCGTCTGCCATCCGGAGGCCCCGACCATCCGGGCCGACTCCAGTTGCGAGGGCGGAACGGCTTGCAGGGCTGACGAATACAACATCATCGAGAACGCCGTACCGCGCCAGGTGTTGAACACGACCAGGCAGACCATCGGGTAGTCGATCAGCCACGCGGTCCCCGTCGTACCCAGGATGCTGTTCAGCGTGCCCGTGTCGCGGTCGAAGAACGCGATCCACAGGTACGCGACCACCGTCGACGGCAGGATCCAGGCCAGCAACGTCAAAGCCTCGACGGTACGGCGAACAGCCGGGCGCGCGCGGCGGAGAATCCAGGCCAGCGTGAACCCGAGGATGTTCTGACCGATGATCGCCGAGCCGAGGACGAACAGCATCGTCAGCCACAACGCGTTGTGGAACAAGGCGTCGTTCAACGCCCGCGTGTAGTTCGAGATGCCGACGATGGACGGGGAGACCGCCTCGACGCCGGTCAACCGGTAGTTGGTGATGCCGATGTAGATGGTCCAGACGGCCGGGAAGACCAGGAACGCGGCGATCAGCAGCATCGCGGGCGCTACGAAACCCAGCGCCCTGCCGATGCCGAGCCCGGCCACATCCTGTGCGGGCGGCTTGGCCCGCACAGGTTCGGTAGTGGTCGCCATCAGTTCGTGGTGACCTTGTCCTTGCCGCCGGCAGCGGTCTCGACGGACTTCTCGTAGGCCTTCGCGGCGGCGTCGGTGCTCTTGCCGCCGATCACGTCCGCGGTCGCCTGCTGCAGTGCGGCGGAGACCTTCGGGTACTCCGCCAGGCCCGGCCGGTACTGCGTGATCGGCAGCACCTTGGTGGCAACGAAGTTCAGCATCGGATCGCTGGCGAGGACCTCGGTGTTGACGTCGGTGCGCTGGGTGATCTTGGCCGCACCGTCCAGGGAGGCCTTCACCATGTCCGCGGAGTTCATGAACTGCAGCAGTTCCCACGCCTGCTGGGGGAACTTCGTGTTCGGGTTGATCACGGTCGCGCCGCCACCGGACATCGACACGAAGTCCTGACCCTTCACGCCACCGCCCGGCTTCGCCGCCGGGATCAGCGCGTAGCCGACCGCGGTGTCGCGGTCTGCCATCTTGGCGACGCCGGCCTTCGGCTCCACCACGCTGCGCCAGAAGTAGTCGCTCTCGAGCAGGATGCCAACCTTGTTCGCGGCGAACTCGGCGAACGACTTGTCCCGGCCCTTGGCCTCGCGCTGCAGCACCGGGTCACCAAGGCCCGTGCTGTAGATCTGGTGGTAGAAGTCGAGCACCTGACGCACCTGCGGGGTGTCGCCGAGCCACTTGCCGTCGGTGTTGATCCCGGCACCGGTACCGACCAGCAGCGGCAGTACGCCCTGCATGGTGGTCGCCTCGCCCATCGCCGTACCGCCGTTGATCTGGATCGGCGTCACGCCGGCCAGCGTCTTCAGCTTCTGACCGGCCTGGGCGATCTCGTCCCACGACTTCGGCTGCCAGTCGGCTGGGAGTCCGGCCTGCTGGAACAGCTTCTTGTTGTAGAACAGCACCCGGCCGTCAGTACCGCCGGGAACGCCGTACCGCTTGTTCTCGAAGGTACCGAGCTGCTGCACCGACTCGGGGATCTGCTTCCAGCCGTCCCAGCTGTCCACCTTGGCGGCGTCGCCGACGGTGTCGGTGAGCGGCTTGATGTAGCCGGCCTGCGCGAACTCGCCGACCCAGATGCCGTCGATCGAGATCAGGTCCGGGCCGGACTTGTTCGACAGGTCCAGCGACAGCTTCTGCTTGTAGACCTCGTCGTCGGAGCCGTCACCCTGGAACTTCACCGTGACGTCGACGCCCTTGGCCTTCTGGTCGGCCACGAACTTCGGGATCAGCACGTCCTCGGTGAAGGTCGCGCCGGCGCTGCTCTTGCCGCCCTTGACCGCGTTCGAGCCGATGGTCAGCTCGACCTTCTTGGCCTCGGCGTTGCGGTTCGCGTCCTGGTCGCCGCTGCCGGACGAACCGAGGCAGCCGGTGAGCAGCAGGCCGGCGGCGGCGCTGAGGGCGAGCGCGCTGGACAGCCGAAGGGATCGCATCAGGGGGCTCCTTGCGAGAGTCGGTACTGCGGGTGCCGGTCAAACATTGGCACCGCGAGGCAAGTTTGTGAAGACATTTACCCACACGATGTACGGCGGGTAATCGCCGCACCGGCGGCGGTTACCGGGAGTCGTCCGGCCGGGTCAAGTCGGGGCCGGGCGGACAGCATTGCGGGTCCGTTAAAGTGCGCTCAAGGTTCTGTCGCAACCTGTAGTGGAGTAGATACAGAACGTGAAGTTGGGTTGTAGCGTCAGGCCCGTTCGGTTCATCGGATCGGAGGTGACTGCGAATGTTGTACGGAGTTCTTCACCTGGTAGACGACCTGCTGTTTGGGCATCATCACCACCACCACGGCCACTGGTGCTGGTGGTGACCGGTACCGACTGGTGATTGCCTCGCTGGGAAGGCCCGGACGGTGACGACGGCGTACGGCTCCCGCTGACGCGCAAGCAGCGGAATCCCGCGCCGATCCCCGAGCATCGATCCACCTGACCGACGACGACGGATCACCGGTCTCACAACTGAAAGCGTGCCGATCTCTAAGGAGTGAGAACAGCCGGCCCCGGCACCCGGGGCCGGCTGTCTTCTGTCCCCCCACCTCACAACGTCCGAACGACCGGAGGGCCCGTCTCCGCTTCTTCGGACGTTAGGCCCAGCACCCCGTCAACGTCCGAAGAGGTGCAGTACGTCGTCAGCGTGTCTTCGGACGTTAGGCCCGGCACCCCGTCAACGTCCGAAGGATCGGAGGGCCCGTCTCCGGTTTTCGGACGTTACGGTGTGGTGGGGAGGGGTGCGCGGGGTTTGCGGGGAGTTGCTGCCGCTAGGTGGCAGTAGATCCGCGCAAAGGTGGGGCGGGGGTGGGGGGATCGCTCGCCTTCGGCGGGTACTGAGCCTTCGGGGTGCGCGTCGCGGTGGCTGGGGTGGGTGGCGAGGCCGGCGAGCGGCGTACTGGTTGTTTGAGGTTCTGGGCTGTGGCTGGGGGTCCGGCGGGTGGGGGGCTTGTTGGGTTGGGGGGGGTGTGCCGGTGCGGGCTGATGGGCTCCCCACTCCCACTCGAACTGCGGCAGCAACCACGGCGGCGGGACACCTGACCCGACCTCGGCGCCGCTGGCGGCAACCACAGCCCGGAAGCTCAAGCAACCGGTACGCCGGTCGCCGGGCCTCGCCATCCCCCTCAGCCCAAGACCGCTCCAGCCACCCTCCACTGTCAATCGGCCGCAGCGGCGCCCGGCCACGGCGGACCGATGCCGGCCGCATCGGAGCGACGCGGGCGGACGGGGCGACCGCATCGGAGCGACGCGGTACCGACGGGGCGACCGCAGAAAACAGCCGGCCCCGACAATGTCGGGGCCGGCTGTCCGTTGGTGCCAGGGAGTTACTTCTGCGCCAGCTGCATCATCTGCTTGGGCAGCACCGTCATCTGGGCCGGGATCGGCAGCTTCGGCCGAACCAGTTCGAGCAGGCTGCCCGCGGCGTTCGCGATCGGCAGCGGCAGGGCCAGGCCCAGCGATGCCAGCAGCGCGTTCACCAGAGCCAGGACTGCGCCCAGGATGTCCAGGCCCGGCAGCGGCAGTGCGCTCCAGCCCTGGACCGGTGTGCCGGTCGCACCCATGCTTCCGGTCGGTTGTGCCTGCTTGGCCTTCCCCTTGCCCAGCAGAGAGGTGAGGGCGAGGCCGCTCGCGGCGTTCACGAACGTGCCGGCGCTCTCGTCGTAGGTCCACTTCTGGCCGTCGCCGCTACGGCACGGCAGGACCAGCAGCGGGGCCGCGGCCGGAACCTTGGCCAGGTCCGCACCGCTGTCCAGGCAGGCTCCGGTCTTGGCAAGGGCGCCACCGACGCTCTTGCTCATCGCGACCTGAAGCTGGCCGGACTCGGTGTAGATCCACTCCTGGGTCTTGCCTTCCTTGCCCGGAGCGCAGGCCATCATGACGCCCATCGGGACCTTGTTGGCCGCGACGAAGGTCAGGCAGTAGCGGGTGTCGGCGCGGGTGGCGATCTGCTTCGCCACGCCGATCTCCACGCCCGGTGCTGCGGCGTGGTCCGTGACCGGCTGAGCGGCCTGGGCCGGGATGGCGGTGGCGAGTGCAACGCTGACTGCGAGGACTACCACGCCGGTGCGGCTGAAGAGCTTACGGGTGATCAAGACAACCTCCGAAGGTCGTGCCTATCTCAGTGAGCGTCAGGTCGTCGGGACCCCGTTACGAGAGCCGGTCCGTGTATTCCGGGAACCGCTTCGCCACCCCTTGCGCGGTGGGCGGGTTGCGGGTCGATCCCCCGTGAGGAGGCGGTGTGGCCCGGAAGGCCGACAGTGACTCAACGCGACGTTGACGCCACGACCAGTAATGCACAGCTCGGTCGGAGGTGGTTATGGCAAGACCCCGGAACTTGATGCCAATGGCAACTAACTGCCAGCGAAAAGTCGTTGCGCTGGGCATCGAAATCCGGCTGCGGGGTGGCCGTGCGGGCGCTGAAGCGCGGCTGTGTGTCGATCGAGATGTTACGGCAGAGCACGGATACTGGGGTAGTCCACTGTGTTAATTGATGCCTTGGGCAACAGAGTGGTCAGTGGGACTGCTTGTGATCCGTGGTATCGGTGGCCACGTGCTTGCCGGTCGCCAGCGGCTCGACAGTTGTCTCGTCAGCTAGCTCCGCGTCGCGGCTCTCGATGGGCTCGGGCGTGGTGTCACGCTCGGTAACCTCGGGCTCGGTTGTCGCGGTCGGAGCGGTCGCGACCTGGGCGCGCAGCTGCCGCACCTCGCGGTGCCGGCGCCAGCCGCGGGCAAGTCCCTTCTTCGTCAGCCACAGTCCGGCGACCAGGGCGGCACCGGCCGCCGCGCCGAGGAAGAACACCGTCGGCACGATCACGCCGAAGTCGATCCCGAACACCGTCAGGGTGGTGGAGTCGGCCGACGAGACCGAGACGCCCAGGCCGAAGAGGACGGCGATGACGATCAGAACGATTCCGAGAACGAACATGGTGCACGCTGCCTTTCAGGCCTCACTACTGAGTAGTGCGGTGAGCAGCGCGACCGCGCCGCCTTTGTCGAGTGGGTTGTTCTGGTTCCCACACTTGGGTGACTGTACGCAGGATGGGCAGCCATCCGTGCACTCACAGTGTGCAATGGCCTCACGTGTCGCGGTCAACCACTCACGCGCTGCGGCGTACCCGTGTTCTGCGAATCCCGCTCCGCCCGGGTGGCCGTCGTACACGAAAACGGTGAGCCGGCCGGTGTCCGCGTGCCGTGCGGTGGAGACGCCACCGATGTCCCAGCGGTCGCAGGTGGCGAACAGCGGGAGCAGGCCGATCGAGGCGTGCTCGGCCGCGTGCGCCGCACCCGGTACGTCGTCCAGTCCCAGCGACTCGATCGCCGAGTCGGGCATCGTCCACCAGACCGCCTTGGTCCGCAGCGTCCGCTCCGGTAGGTCGAGTGGCTGCTCGTCGAGCACATCGCCGGTCGAGATCAGCTTGCGCTGGTACGAGATGACCTGGCTGGTCACCTGGACCCAGCCGCGCGACAACTCGGCCGTCCCCCAGCTCCGGGTCTCCTCGGTCGCCAGGATGCTGATCTCGGTCACGTCGCGGGCGAAGGTCGTGTAGTCCGGCGCGGCCGGCTCCACGATCGCGGCGTGCCCCTCCAGGTCGAGAGTCCGGACCAGATAGGACTCACCCGCGTGCACATAGACCGCGCCCTCGTGCACCGACGAGTGTGCCGAGCCGCCGTCGACGGTTCCGAGCAGGCGACCGGTCTGGTCTTCCACAATCTGCACGGTCTTGCCGCCGGCGGACCGGATGTCGATCGCGTCGACAGCACGGTCACGCCGGGTCCAGAACCAGCCGTGCGGTCGCTCGCGCAGCGCTCCTTGCCGGACCAGTTGCGCGATGACGTCGGCCGTCGTACTGCCGAAGACCTCGTAGTCCGCAGGGGTCAGTGGCAGCTCTTGGGCGGCCGCGCAGAGCTGCGGTCCGAGGACGTAGGGGTTCTCCGGATTGAAGACAGTCGCTTCAACCGGGCGTCCGAAGACGGCAGACGGGTGACGAACCAGATAGGTGTCCAGCGGATCGTCTCTTGCCACCAGCAAGGCAAGAGCATCCCCACCGGCCCGGCCGGCGCGTCCGGCCTGCTGCCAGAGCGATGCGCGCGTGCCAGGCCAACCAGACAGCAGTACGGCGTCCAGCCCGGCAATGTCGATGCCCAGCTCCAGAGCGTTCGTCGCGGCGACTCCGGTCAGTTCACCGCTCTGCAGCATGCTCTCGAGCCGTCTGCGTTCCTCAGGCAAATAACCAGCCCGGTACGCCGATACCTGGTCCATCAGCGTGGGGTCGACCTCCGCCAGGTTCTCGCGGGCCGTCATCGCCACGGTCTCGGCTCCACGTCTGGACCGGACGAACGCGACCGTCCGGACACCCGACACGACCAGGTCGGTCAGGAGGTCGGCCACCTCAGCCGTGGCAGAGCGCCGTACCGGGGCGCCGTTCTCTCCATGTAAAGAGGTGAGGGCCGGCTCCCAGAGGCCGAACGAGATCCCACCGCGAGGGGAGCCATCGTCGACGACCTCAACCATCGGCAGGCCGGTCAGTCGCTCCCCTGACACGGCCGGCTCGGCAACGGTCGCCGATGCGCAGATGAAGACCGGGTTAGCGCCGTACTGCGCGCAGATCCGACGCAGACGGCGCAGCACGCCGGCGACATGGGCACCGAAAACGCCGCGGTAGTGATGGCACTCATCGATCACCACATACTGCAGGCAGCCGAGGAAGCGGGCCCAGCGCTGATGGTTCGGCAGCACGGACCGGTGCAGCATGTCCGGATTGCTCAGTACATAGGTGGCGTGGTCGCGAGCCCAGTCGCGCTCGGTCCGCTCGGAGTCGCCGTCCAACGTGGTCGCACGCAGCCCAGGCACTGTGTACGCCGAGACTGCGCGGAGCTGGTCGTGGGCCAGAGCCTTAGTGGGAGAGAGGTAAAGCACCGAGGCCGTCCGCCGGTTCGGCGAAGCAGCCTGCGCGATGCTCAGGGTCGCGAACGCAGGTAAGAGATAGCCGAGGGATTTGCCGGAGGCAGTCCCCGTCGCGACCACGACATGACGTCCCGAGTACGCCGCCTCGGCCGTGGCGACCTGGTGGATCCACGGTGCTGCGATTCCGGCGTCGGCCAGTTGGTCGAGCACCTCGGGGGGAACCCAGCGTGGCCACTCGCAGGTCCGGCCCGGCCTGGCCGGCACCGACTCCACATGCGTGAGCCGATCAGCCCGACCGGTCGCGAGGCGTCGCAGTACAGCAGCCGCCTCACCTTCACGCATGCCGATGAGCCTAGTTGGCAGCGTGGACAGTTGGATTCCGGTCCAGTGCTGGGGTGCACGGATTCGTGCACGTCCCGCTGCAAGTGCCGATGCACGCAGCATTTTGCGGAAGGAGATCGACTTTCGATGCGGGGAGATGAAAGAGTTTTCCGTAACGGCCCTTCTCACGGTCCGTACATGGTTGAATGCAGCAGTTCACGGGATCGGAGGCCGAAGTGGATCTGTCGCTGACCGCGCGCGCCGAGGGCGGGCGTACCGTCATCGAGGTGGCGGGGGAGATCGACGTCTACACCGCACCGAAGCTCCGCGAGAAGATCGCAGCGCTCGTCGACAACGGGGACTACGACCTCGTGCTGGACCTGGAACGCGTTGAGTTCCTGGATTCCACCGGCCTCGGTGTCCTCGTCGGCGGACTGAAACGGGTGCGCACCCACGACGGATCCCTGTCCCTGGTCTGTACCCAGGAACGGCTGCTGAAGATCTTCCGGATCACCGGCCTGACCAAGGTCTTCGACATCCACCCCGATGTCGCCTCGGCCATCTGAGGCCTGCACCACAAGCGAAAAGGTAGCCCTGTCGGTACGGTGCGTGACAGTCCCGCCTGAGCATCGTCGGATGGCGTAGACCACCCTGTCGTCAGGTCTGGTCGAGATGCCGCTAGAGTGACCCACCGCGTCATGTCCTTGGCGCTGTTTGTTATTTTCCCCAACCCTTCGGTTGCGGCAGACGGGGGCCGTCAAGCCTGGATGGGTTGCCTACAAGGAGGACGGATGTCCGCGCTGCTTGCACCACAGGCGGTGGATCTTTCGTCGAGCAACACCACACTGGTGATCGTCGTCGGAGTGATCGCGATCCTCGCGGTCGCGATTGCGATGGTTTTCCGGAGTCAGGTGCTTGCCGCGAACGATGGCACCGAGAACATGAAGACGATCGCCGCCGCGGTCCAGGAAGGTGCATCGGCCTTCTTGAACCGGCAGTTCCGGACGTTGTCGGTCTTCGCCGTAGTGGCGTTCCTGCTGCTGTTCCTGCTGCCTGCCCACACCGATGGCGACAACGCCACCACGCTGAAGATCTTCCGCTCTGTCTTCTTCCTGGTCGGTGCGGGCTTCTCCGCGCTGATCGGCTACACGGGCATGTGGCTCGCCACCCGGGCCAACGTCCGGGTCGCCGCGGCCGCGCGCGACGAGGGCCGCGAGCCGGCCATGCGGGTCGCGTTCCGCACCGGTGGAACCGTCGGCATGTTCACCGTCGGCCTCGGTCTGCTCGGTGCCTCGGTCGTCGTGTTCATCTTCAAGGGTGACGCCCCGACCGTGCTCGAGGGCTTCGGCTTCGGTGCCGCCATGCTCGCCATGTTCATGCGGGTCGGCGGCGGTATCTTCACCAAGGCCGCCGACGTCGGCGCCGACCTGGTCGGCAAGGTCGAGCAGAACATCCCCGAGGACGACCCCCGCAACGCCGCCACCATCGCCGACAACGTCGGTGACAACGTGGGTGACTGCGCCGGTATGGCCGCGGACCTGTTCGAGTCGTACGCCGTCATGCTGGTGGCGTCGCTGATCCTGGGCAAGGCCGCCTTCGGCGAGCAGGGCCTGGTCTTCCCGCTGATCGTGCCGGCCATCGGCACCATCACCGCCGTCATCGGTGTCTTCCTGACCCGGCCGCGGACCGGCGAGAACGGTCTGCGCACGATCAACCGCGCGTTCTACATCTCCGCGGTGATCTCCGGCATCCTCTGCGCGATCGCGGCGTTCGTCTACCTGCCGAGCAGCTTCAAGGAGCTGACCGGCGCGACCGACACGATCGCAGCCTTCGACGGCGACCCGCGCGTCATCGCCACCGTCTCGGTGATCATCGGCATCGTGCTGGCCGCGATCATCCTGGCGCTGACCGGCTACTACACCGGCACCGAGGACAAGCCCGTCCAGGACGTCGGCAAGACGTCGCTGACCGGTGCGGCCACGGTCATCCTGTCCGGTATCTCGGTCGGCTTCGAGTCCGCCGTCTACACCGCCGTGGTGATCGCTGCTGCCGTGTACGGCGCCTTCCTGGTCGGCGGTTCCGGTGTGGTCGCGCTGTTCGCGATCGCGCTGGCCGGTTGTGGTCTGCTGACCACCGTCGGCGTCATCGTCGCGATGGACACCTTCGGTCCGGTCTCCGACAACGCGCAGGGCATCGCCGAGATGTCCGGTGACGTGGACGGCGAAGCGGCCCAGATCCTCACCGAGCTGGACGCCGTCGGCAACACCACCAAGGCCATCACCAAGGGCATCGCGATCGCGACCGCCGTCCTGGCCGCGACCGCACTGTTCGGTTCCTACACGGACTCGATCCGGACCTCGCTGGCCGAGAACTATGCCAAGTTCGAGGCCGACGCGCTGGTCTTCAACCCGGGCACCCTGGTCGGCATCATCCTCGGTGCGGCCGTCGTGTTCATGTTCTCCGGTCTCGCGATCAACGCCGTCGGCCGCGCCGCCGGTGCGGTCGTCTACGAGGTCCGCCGGCAGTTCCGGGACATCCCCGGGATCATGGACGGCACCGGCAAGCCGGAGTACGGCAAGGTCGTCGACATCTGCACCAAGGACTCGCTGCGGGAGCTCGCGACCCCGGGTCTGCTGGCGCTAACCGCTCCGATCGCCGTCGGCTTCGGCCTCGGCGCCCCGGCGCTGGCCGGCTACCTGGCCGGTGCGATCGGTGCCGGCACCCTGATGGCGGTCTTCCTGGCCAACTCCGGTGGAGCCTGGGACAACGCCAAGAAGCTGGTCGAGGACGGCAACCACGGCGGCAAGGGCTCGCCGGCCCACGAGGCCACCATCATCGGTGACACCGTCGGCGACCCGTTCAAGGACACCGCCGGCCCGGCCATCAACCCGCTGATCAAGGTGATGAACCTGGTCTCGGTGCTGATCGCTCCGGCCGTCGTCGGGATGTCGGCGATCGGCGACAACCCGAACACCGGTCTGCGGATCGCCATCGCGGTCGCGGCGGTCGTCGTACTGGCTGCTGCTGTCATCGTCTCCAAGCGCCGGGAGTCGGTCATCTCCGACACCCCCGCCGAGGCGAGCATCGCCGCCTGATCCACGCAATACCGCAACGGCCCGCCGGACCTAGTGTCCCGGCGGGCCGTTCCGTTTACGGTTGACTGGTGAGACTTGCGCGAGTGCCGGCGTTCCTGCTGCTCGTCGCGGTCGGCGTGCTGGGATCGGCCCAGCCCGCCGGTGCGGCGACGCAGCCCGATGCCGAGTACCTGAACCCGGCCCACGCGCTCAACCTGACGATCATCGCCGCCGCGCACACGGCGTCCGGCCAAAGTGCGTCGTCCTGCATCCGCAGGGTCGCCGCCCAGCTGGAGCGCGACCATCGGAAACTCGCCGCCCAGGAGAACACGGTCGCCGCCCAGCTCGATCTCGAGCTCGCGACGACGGTGGCGGCCGATCAGCGCCGGCAGTTGCTCGCTCTGGCCGCGAAGGCCGGCAAGAAGGGGTACGAGGCTGCCTGGCTGCAGTTCCAGCGGCAAGAGCACCAGGAGTACCTGAAGCTGGTCACCGGCAACGCCCCGAAGTCTGCGTCCCCCGCGGTCGAGTCGGTGGCCAACGGCGCGAAGCCGGTGATCGAGATGGACCTGCGGATGGTGACCGGCCAGTGCAAGGCCACGACGCGGACGCCGTCCGTCGACACCGGCACCGGTGGCATGGTCGCGGATGCCCGGCAAACGCGCTCCCGGGTCGCGCTGGGCCTGATCGTCCTCGGTCTGTTGCTGTTGCTGATGGGCAAGTCCGTCCCGGTCCGCCGACGGCTGCTCGGCATCGGCGCGCTGGGCGTCGGCCTGGTGATGATGTTCGGCGGTGCGGCGCACGACGCCGGCCAGGTACCGAAGGCCGCTGCCGGACCACAGGAGCGGGAGGCCGCCGTACCGCCTGTCGAGCTGAAGGTGCCGGGCCTGCTGAGCGTGCGGGTTCAGCCGGTCGCGGCCGGTGGGGACGGTCGGTTGCAGGTCCCGGCCACCGCCGACGTGGGGTGGTGGGCCGCTGGTGCAGCGCCCGGCGCCCAGGGTGGGACGGTGCTCCTCGCCGGGCATGTCGACACCGCCGCCGGACGAGGCGTCTTCGCCAAGCTGTCCGAGGTCCCGATGGACGCGCGGGTGGCCGTGACGGACGGCGCCGGCGAGCAGCACTGGTACAAGATCGTCGCGCGCCGCACGTACCGGCAGAACAATCTGCCGCCGGACCTCTTCAACGGCTCCCAGAAACCGCGGCTGGCGCTGGTGACGTGCACCGGCTCCTACGACCACGCCGCCCACCGGTACAGCGACAACCTCGTCCTGTACGGCGTCCCGCTCGACTGACCGTTCTCGGGGGTGTTCGGGGCCCACTCAGGGGTTCAACCGATGCGCGCTGCTCCCCATGGACCCCAGAATCAACCCACGGGTGGACACACCGGGTCCGCCCCGGGTCCGATGCTCTGGGGCGGTCCGCCCTCGATACTGGGACGGACAACGCCGCCCACCATCACTGGCGCGCCACCGAACGAGGAGTACGGCAATGATCGAGGCACACGGCCTCACCAAGCGATACGGCGCCACGGTTGCCGTAGACAACCTGTCGTTCGAGGTGAAACCCGGCAAAGTGACCGGCTTCCTCGGCCCCAACGGTGCCGGCAAGTCCACCACCATGCGGATGATCCTCGGCCTGGACACCCCGACCTCCGGCGACGTCCTGATCGATGGCAAGCACTACGCCGACCTCAAGCAGCCGCTGACCAAGGTCGGCGCACTGCTGGACGCCAAGTGGGTGCACCCGAACCGGTCCGCCCGCGCCCACCTGGCCTGGATGGCAGCCTCCAACAAGCTGCCGAAGAGCCGGGTCGACGAGGTGCTCGGCATCGTCGGCCTCACCGACGTCGCCGGCAAGCGCGCCGGTGCCTACTCGCTCGGCATGTCGCAGCGGCTCGGCATCGCCGGCGCCCTGCTGGGCGACCCGGAGATCCTCCTCTTCGACGAGCCCGTCAACGGCCTCGACCCCGAAGGCATCGTCTGGATCCGGCAGTTCATGCACCGGCTGGCCGACGAGGGCCGGACCGTGTTCGTCTCCAGCCACCTGCTGTCGGAGATGGCGCTGACCGCCGAGGAGCTCGTGGTCATCGGCCGCGGCCGGCTGATCTCGCAGACCAGCACCAAGCAGTTCGTCGACCAGGCCAGCGGCAGCAGCATCAAGGTGCGCAGCCCGCAGCTCGGTCAGCTGCAGAACCTGCTGAACTCCGGGCCGATCACGACCCGCGTCGAGGACGTCGAGGACGAGGGCAAGGTCCTGTTCGTCGACGGCCAGATCACCACCGACCAGATCGGTGAGGCCGCCGCCGCCAACAACATCGTCCTGCACGAGCTGACCCTGCAGCGGGGCTCGCTCGAGGCAGCGTTCATGCAGATGACCGGCGACTCGGTCCAGTACCACGCGCACGACCAGCAGGGCGCACCGCCGGTGCCGCCGGCCGAGGTCGTCGTGGCAGAAGAGGAGAAGATCTGATGTCCCTGGTCACCGTGGAGCGGATCAAGCTCTTCAGTACGCGGTCGCCGTGGTGGTGCATGATCGTCGCGCTGATCCTGGCCGACGGCTTCATCACCCTGGGCTTCCTCTTCGCCCCGGACGACGTCAAGCAGGGGTTCCGGCCGGCCGACACGCAGGGCACCTACCTGTTCGGGATGATCGTGATGATGGCGATGGCCTGCCTCGCGATCACCACCGAGTACCGGTTCGGCACCATCCGGACCAGCTTCCTGTCGGTGCCGAAGCGGATTCCGGTGCTGCTGTCCAAGACGCTGGTCGCCGCGGTCCTGAGCGGCTTCGTCGGTCTCGTCTCCGCCTTCGCGGCCTGGGGACTGGGCTACATCCTGGTACCGGACGCGGACCTCGGGATCAACACCGGTGCCGAGTGGCGAGCCGTTCTCGGCGTACCGCTGGTCTACGCACTGGCCGCGGTCCTGGCCGTCGCGATCGGCACCCTGGTCCGGCAGAGCGCCGGTGCGCTGGCGATCGTGATCTGCTGGCCGCTGCTGCTCGAGGGCATCGGTCTGGCCATCCCGAAGGTCGGCGAGTTCCTCAGCGACTGGGGCCCGTTCTCGCGGGTCAGCTGGTTCCTGGGCGGTGACCAGCCGGGCAGCGGCCCGTCGGACGCCGTGATGTCGCCGACCTGGTCGCTGGTGTACTTCGCCGCGTGGGCCATCGGCCTGCTGGTGATCGCGTTGGCGGTCGCGAAGAAGCGCGACGCGTAACGAAGCTCGGCCGGGCTGAGGGGTCCTGGTCGCTACGGCCCGCGGAACTTCGTGTTCCGCGGGCCGTTCCTTTGTGCTGACCTCGTGGCTCGTCTAGGGTCCCGCGCATGACTGACTGGACAGCGGTACGTGCCGAGGACTTCGCCGTACCGGCTGATCGGCCGCTGGGTGAGCTGGTGAGTGAGCTGTCGGAGCTGTTGCGGTCGGCTGATCCGACAGAGCGGGACAGCACGGCGTACTCGACGCTGGCGACCTGGATCGGGCGTGGGGTGCTGTCCGGGGACCAGTTGCGGGAGCTGGGCGACGAGATGGCGCGGCGGTTCGGGGATGCGGAGATTCAGGCGCGGACGTTTGCGCCGTTGATCCTGGACTGCATTGTGTCGGCGGGTGTCTACGAGGCGAGCTGGGTGCCGCCGTTCGAGCGCTGGTACGTCGCTGAGACCGATCTGCGCGGGTACGACGCGAAGCTGGGCTGGCTGCATGCGGTGGCGCACGGGGCCGACCTGCTGGGGACTCTGGGGCTCTATCCGGCCGTGGAGCCGGTGGAGATGCTGCGGCTGGGCATAGGACGGCTTCTGACGCCCACAGAGCACGTGCTGAGGGACATGGAGGACGACCGGCTCAGCTACGCGCTGGCGTGCACTCTGACGCGCTCTGAGCTCACGGTGGAGGATGCGACCGACTGGCTGGTCCCAGCGTTCACTGGGATCACTCCGGTCGGGTTGTCGGTCAGTCCGGTGAATACGAACACCACTCGGACGCTGCGGGCGCTCTACGTGCTCGTGGACCGCGGAGTACGGCTGCCCGAGGCTTCCGACGTCACACCGGTGCCGCACAGTGCGGAGATCAAGGCGCAGCTGGTCGAGGTGCTCCGGCTGGTGTCGCGCAGCTACTTCTGAGGCAGCTTCCGCAGGGTCATCGTGAACTGCTGCAGACAGGTGTTGGCGGCTGACACGGAGTATCCGTCCCACCAGGCCGCGGGGTCGAGGCGGGCGACCCGACCGGCCTTCACCGCGGGCAACTGGGCCCAGATCGGGTTGCTTGTATACGACTTGAAGATCTGGTCGGGTCCGGCGTTGAAAGCGCCGCCGCCGAGGAAGTAGAGGATCACGTCGGCGTCCGCGAGCAGTCCGACGTGTTCGCGGTTGATCGGGTAGTACGTGTCGGTTCCGCCCGCGCCGGCGGTCGACGGACTCCGCCGTACGCCGATCTCGTCGAGGATCGTGGAGCCGAAGATCGGGCCGCGGAGGATGCGCAGCTCGTTGTTCGTGAAGCGCACGAGGGCCACGGAATGCTTTGCCAGAAAGGCCTGGTGCTCGCTCTTCACCTGCAGGGCCCGCTCATGGAAGCTGCCGAGCGCCGCGTCCTGCTTGCCGGACTCACCGAGCAGGTCGGCGATCAGCCGCACGGAATCCTGCCAGGGCTTGCCCTTGCCGGCGTTCTCGTAGGCAACGGTCGGGGCGATCGCGGACAGTTGTGGGTAGAGGTCCTTGATCCGTTGCAGGTTGCCGATGATCAGGTCGGGAGCGAGCTTGACGACCTTCTCGAGGTTCGGCTGGTTGAAGCCGAGCGACTGGAAACCGGCTGCCGGGCGCGGCAGATAGCCCGGCACCGATACCGCGCCGTCGAGGGTCTCGGAGGCAACCAACGGCGCTCCGACCTCGAGACTGACCTGCAGACCGCCGGACGCGTCCAGTGAGACCACGCGCTTCGGCGAGACCGGGATGTCGGTGTTGCCGAGCGGGTGCTGCACGTTACGGGTCTCGGCGATCGACGGGTTGATGTCACCGCCTGAACCGCAGCCGGTGAGACCGGCGACGACAGCGGCGCCCAACAGGCCGGTGAATCCCCGGCGTCCCAGGGTCGCTTGGCGGTCGTCGTACGGCATGCGGGTAAGGCTACCCTTGCGCAATGGAGTCCGGATCTCTCTCAGGGCATCAGCCGTCGGGTGGTTCGCGCATCCTACTTTCGGCTGCGTTTTCCCTGAACCGCCCCTTAGGTACGGCGTGCCGCGGGCCCGGGACCGCTACAGGTGGATACCTGTGGAGCCAGAACCGTTGTCCATGACAAGGTCTGTGCAGGCAACGGCCGTGGTCCCCTCCCATGGTGGTGCCAACGCCACTACCGGAAGTAGTGCCTACACCATCAGATCTGGTCCTCGGCACCGTTAACTTTTGGTTGACGGAAACAGTCGGGGGCAGCAGTTTGCAGAGAGGGCGCGTGGAAGTCATGGTTGCGACATACCTGAAGAGATGGGTCGGCAACCGGATCCTCAGCAGGACCAGCCGCAAGGGCGGTGGTCTCGACCTGCTGAAGTTACGGGTGTTTCCGAGCGAGGTGACGTTGCCGCTGCGGCGGGAGGGCGTCGACCCGCAGCCGGCGCTGGGCGAGGTCCGCGAAACGGACCCGGTGCACCGGTTGGTGCACGTCTTCGGGCTCACCGTCTGGCTGGTCACCGGCCACGCCGAGGCCAAGGCCGTCCTCGCCGACACCACGAACTTCAGCAACGACGTCCGGCACCTGATCGGCTCGGACCCGAACAAGCCGTCCGAGGGGATCGGCGGTCTCGGGTTCACCGATCCGCCGGACCACACCCGGCTGCGCAAGCTGCTCACGCCCGAGTTCACCAAGCGTCGGCTGGCCCGGCTGGAACCGGTGATCGAGAAGATCGTCAACGACCAGCTCGACCTGATGGAGGCCAAGGGCCCGGTCGCCGATCTCGTCTCCGACTTCGCGTTCAACGTGCCGTTCTTGTTGATCGCCGACCTGCTCGGCGTCGAGGAGCAGGACCGCGACCGGTTCCGCGCCCTCGGCCCGGCGCGGTTCGACGTGTCCGCCGGCGGGATCGGCCTGTTCGGGTCGGCCAGTGAGTCCCGCGACTTCCTGTTCGAGATCGTCCGCAAACAGCGGGCGAACCCGGGCGACGGGTTGATCGGCTCGATCATCAAGGCCCAGGGCGACGACCTGGACGACGTCGAGCTCGGTGGTCTGGCCGACGGCGTCTTCCTCGGCGGCTACGAGACCTCGGCCAGCATGCTTGCCCTCGGCACCCTCGTGCTCCTGCGCAACCCCGAACACTTCGAGCGGATCCGTACCGAGCCCGGCGCGGTCGACGGGATCGTCGAAGAGCTCCTCCGCCACCTGACCGTCGTACAGGTCGCGTTCCCGCGCTTCGCCCGCCACGACCAGGAGCTGTTCGGCAAGCCGGTCAAGAAGGGCGACCTGGTCGCCGTCTCGCTGTCCGGCGCCGACCGTGACAAGGCCGTCTTCGGCGACGACGCCGAAGACTTCTACCCCCGCCGCGCCTCCTCCGCCGCCCACCTGGCCTTCGGCCACGGCATGCACCGCTGCGTCGGCGCCGAACTGGCCCGCATGGAACTCCGCGCCGCCTTCCTCGCGCTGGCTCACCGCTTCCCCGACCTGACGCTCGCCGTACCCGAGGAGCAGTTGCGCTTCCGCGAGCTGTCGATCGTCTACGGCCTCGAGTCCCTCCCCGTCCAACTGCACGCCACCAAAACCCAGCAGGCCGCCGGCTGATCGTGACCGTCCCGGAACGTCTGGCCGCAGTGCGCTAACGTCCGAACGAATCGCAGACGTGGTCGGCGTGTTTTCGGACGTTAAACGGGATCGGACCAGGGGCGCTGGGTGCTCACGCCGCTGCGGGGTGAGAGTCAGCAGAGTCCTCTTGCTGCCGGCGGCCCGTTGCGCTTTGCCTCCCCAAACCGGTTCGGGGAGGTTCCTCTCCTGTGGAAAGGCCATCTGGGGAGGATCCACCTCCCGAATCCCTCCTGGATCCACCCCAAACTGGTTCGGGGTGGGCTGAGCCGCATCCGGTCCCGCTCCCGGTCAGCATCGCTAGCGTCCGAAAACACGCCGACCGTGCACTCGGGTTCTTCGGACGTTGGCCGGGCTGACTGGTCGCCGGATGGGCGACGGAAGCATTTTGCCTGGTCCGGGGGTGTGGGAATCGGTGGGGAGTTGGCAGGGGGGTGGGTTTTGGGTGGGGCGGGGGTGGGGTGGGATGGGGGGATGGTGATGAGGGTTGGGGTTTTGGGGCCTTTGGGGTGGCCGGGGTGGGTTGGGGCGGGGCGGTGGTTGGTGGCTGGGGCTGAGTTGGCGGGGCGGGAGTTGGGGGTTGAGGTGGTGGTGAGGGATACGGGGGGTGATGCGGGGCGGGCTGTTGCGGCTGTGGATGAGTTGGTGGGGTTGGGGGTGGGGGCGTTGGCTGGGGAGTATCACAGCGTGGTGGCGCGGGCGGTTGCGGCGCGGGCGGTGGAGGTGGGGGTTCCGTATTTGTGTTCTTCGGCTGTGCTGGACGAGTTGGTGGCGGAGCCTACGGATTGGGTGGCGCGGATTGCGCCGGTGCAGTCGCGGGGGTGGCGGATTTTCGCTGAGTATCTGGGGAAAATCGGGCATCGAAGGATTGCTGTGGTGAGGCAGCCGAGTGTGTATTGGGCTGCTGGGGTGGAGATTCTGCGGAAGCACCTGGGGAGTGTTGTCGAGGTTGATCCGGCCGACGTGTGCGAGCAGCTCGTGAGCAACAGCGCGACGGCGTTGTTGTTGCTGGTGGGGACTCCGGAGCCTGCGTTGTCGATTGTCGAATCGGTACGGCGGGATGCGCGGTTGGCGCACGTGATGATCGGGGCGCCGGCGGGGCAGCCGGAGTTTGCGGAGTGGGCGGATGTTGAGGGGATTCCGTTTTTGCGTTATCTGCCTGACGAGTTGAGTCCGCTGGGGGTTCGGGTGCGGGCGGCGTTGGGCGGGGAGCCTTCGTTTGTCGCGTATGAGGGGTACGACGCGATCGCCGTCCTGGCTCGTATACAGAGTGCAGATTGGGGAAGTGTCGTCGTTCCGGGAACTCGCGGGGAGATCACGTTCGAACGGGTGCCGGGGATTGGCGTCTGGCAGTGGGCCTGGGCGCCGATTCAGGTGGTCGAGCGAGGGCCGGCCGGTTTCCGGGTTCTGCACTCCGGTTGAGACATGAGGGAAGAAATCTTTGCCCACTTATTACCCGGTGTGCGGAAATTGTGGCACTAAGTGGCCGTTGGCTGGATGGGGGCGTGACAGCGGCGGCACTGGTGGTGAGAATGGGCCGCTATGGGCGACGTGGCGATGGGTGGGGAGCTGACCGCCCGGATCGCTGCTGCCATGACGTCGGCGCAGTCGGGTGGCCATCTGGCCGCGGCGGCTGAGGTCGAGGCACTGAAGGCCGAGTTGGGGCCCAGTCCGAGTTATCAGTTGGCGGCCGTTGAGTATGTGCGTGGAGTTGCCGCACATCATGCGAGTGACGCGGATGAGGCGTTGCGGGCGGTGGATGCGTTGATCGCGGTGGCCAAGGCGATCGACGAGCCGGGATGGGAAGCGAATGCGTTGCCGATCCGGATCATCAATCTGGCGCGCAGTGGCCGAGGTGGTGACACGGTCAATGATCTGGTCGCGGCTGAACAGGCGTTGAGTAACACCAACGATGCCGGGCTGATCGCGTGGGCGCATACCGGGTTGGGATACGCGTACGACGTACTGCGACTTTTTGAACTGTGCATTCCGCATTACGAGCTGGCGACGCAGCTGGAAGACGATGTCTTCGAGTTGGCGGAATCGACGGCGATCGACCGGCTGAATCTGGCCGAGACGTATCTGCGCTGGACGCATGAACTCGAGCGGCTGGGTGATCCGTCGTACGGGCAGGAGATCCGCGAGCGGCAGGCCTCGGCGGCGTACTGGGCTCGCGAGGCCGAGCGGGTGATCGTCGACGACGAGAGCCAGGAGTACTGGCGGTTGAGCGCGCGACTGTGGGTCGCGGCTGCGGCGACCGAGGCGGATCCGGCCGTGGCGGTCAAGGAGTTGACCGAGTGCCGCGACGAGATCAGCAAGCTGGGTGAGACCGAGCGACTGGCGATCGCGGGCGCGTATCTGGCCCGCGCGCTGGCGGCGAAGGGCGAGCTCGACGCAGCCCGTACGGCGGCCGACCGGGCGACGGCGGAGTTGATTCCGCTCGCGGATCCGTCGACACATCTGCTGGTGCTGCAGACCCGGTCGGAGATCGCGGCGGCTAGGGATGAGCCGGGATCCCTTGCAGCGTTGGAATATGCGCGATCGGTGGCGCGCGGCTGGTGGAAAGAACGCCAGCGCGCGCTGAACGCCGTACGGCATGCTTTGACCAGCCACGACCTCTCCGCGCGGCACGATGCGGAGTGGCATGCGGCGCGGCAGGATCCGTTGACCGGCGTGGGGAACCGGCGTGCGCTGGAGGAACGGCTCACCGCGGCGCGCGATTCGGGGCGCGCGGTGACGTTGCTGGCGATCGATGTCGACGACCTGAAGGTCGTGAACGATACCCATGGGCACGCCTGCGGTGACCAATTGCTCCGGGTGGTGGCCAATCTGCTGGTAGAACAGGCGCGAGCGACCGATGCCGTGATTCGATCGGGCGGGGACGAGTTCTTCGTCGTTCTCGACCAGCCGGATGCCAAAGGCGGTGCCCAGCTGGCGATGCGGATCCGGATCGCGGTCGCGGCGATCGCGGCCACCACGGACCTGCCGTGGTTGCGGCGGCTGGGACTCAGCATCGGGTATGCCGCAACGGCGGAAGGCGTCGGGGTGGACCAGTTGATCGCCACGGCCGACCAGCGGCTGTACGACGACAAGCGGCGGCACAAAGTGAGGCAGTGAAGGAGATTCGGTGCGCGAGACGTCGGGGGTGACGGCGCGGATCGCGGCGGCGATGACCCGGGCCCAGTCCGGGAATCCGGCGGAGGCCGGGCTGGAAATCAATCGCTTGCTCGTCGAACTGGGGACCGAACCGAGTCACGAGCGCGCCGCGGCGGAGTATGTGCGGGCGGTCGCCGCGCATCACGCGACCGATGCGGTCGAGGCGCTGGACGCGGTCGACGGCTGTATCCGGGTGGCCCGGGCGATCGACGAGCCGGGCTGGGAGGCGAATGCGATCGCGATCCGGATCGTCACGCTGATCCGGACCGGTGAAGGTGGTGACTCGGTCGCCGACCTGGTCGCGGCAGAGAACGCGCTCTCGCGGACCCGCGATCTCGGGTTGGCCGGCTGGGCGCACACCGGGCTCGGTTATGCCTATGACCTGCTGCGGTTGTACGAGCTGTGCATCCCGCACTTCGAGCTGGCGGCGGACGGTGATCACGTCCCGCTCGGGCTGGCCGAGGCACCGGCGATCAACCGGCTCAACCTGGCGGAGTCCAACCTGCGCTGGGCGCATGAGCTCGAGCGGCTCGGCGACACGTCGTACGACGAGGAGATCCGGGTACGACGGCGCGCAGCGCACCACTGGGCGGGTGAGGCGGTCGGGGTGATCGTCGAGGCGGATCTGCTCGGGTACTGGCCGATCGCCGGGCGGATGTGGTTGGCGGCCAGTGATGACTCAACGGACGCTGGGTCGGCGGCCGTGATCCTCAAGGACTGCCGGGATCAGCTGGCCAAGCTAGGTGATCTGGAGCTGGCTGCTATCGCGGGCACGTACCTGGCTCGCTCGTACGGCGTGGCCGGGCGGCTCGATGAGGCTGTTGAGGCTGCACAGCGCGCGGAGAGCGATCTGCCGCCGACATCTGATCCGCCTGTGGAGGCCCTGGTTCGCCACACGGGTGTGCAGATCTCTGCGGAGGCAGGTGATTCCGGAGCGGTAACAGGTCTGCAGTACGCGCAGGCGATCAGCAGAGGCTGGTGGGCCGAGCGGTTGCGCGGTCTGTACGCCGTACGGAGCGCACTGGCGAATCATGAGCTGTCGATCCGGCACGACGCCGAGTGGCGAGCCGCACGGGAGGACCCGCTGACCGGAGTGGGCAACCGGCGCGCGTTGGACGAGCGCATGTCCGTTGCCCACGATGCGGGGCGGTCGATTGCGGTGATTGCGATCGACGTCGACAACCTGAAGGTCATCAACGACAACTACGGACATGCGTGTGGTGACGAGGTACTGCGCCGTGTCGGGCACCTGTTGCGTGAGCAGAGCCGAGCTGAAGACGTGGTGGCGAGGGCTGGTGGTGACGAGTTCGTCGTCATCCTGGACAACCCTGATGAGCGTGGCGCGCGAGAGCTGGTCGAGCGGATCAGAGCGGCTGCGGAGCGAGTGGCCGAGGCTGGGGTCGAGCCCTGGTTCGCCATGCTGCGGCTGAGCATCGGGCATGCGACCAGCACGGACGGTACGCCGGTCAGCGAGCTACTGACGGTTGCTGACCAGCGGATGTATACCGACAAGCGACTCCGCCGGGGTCAGTAGTCCAGGAAGCCTTCGACCAGCAGACGCCTGATCTGCGGGAGGTACTCCGGCAGTACGTCGACCAGTGGTCGGTCCAGGAGGTCTGACAGCGCGGCCAGGATCTGACCGACGCTCAGGTCGCCGTCACAGGCCCCGACGAAGCCGGCCAGGACGGTGTCCACCTGCTCGGCCCGGCGCATGCCACGCTGGCGGCGCAGCACGATAGTGGCCGGGTCCTCGGCGCCTGGCTGGCCGGTGGTCTCCTGGATGACGTCGTCGGCCACAACGAGGTGCAGGCCGGTCAGGTCGGCAGGGAGACCTTCCTGGCGCTCGAAACGCCGCAGTACATGCGGTCCGATCGGGCGCTCGATCTCGTACGGCCACTCCTCGGCCTCGAGTGTCCCGGGCACGTTGTGCAGAGTGATCCAGCCCATGCCGATCGCCTCGACCTGTTGGTCATCCAGCCAGCGCAGCCATTCGTCGTACTTGCTCTGGTACGACGGTGTGCCGTGGAGACCCGCGTCGCGGAGCCACAGCTCGACGTACTCGGAGGGGTCGAGTTGCTCGCGTTGCACGACCCAGGCGGAGCGGTCGCCGGTCCAGGTGGCGAGGCGGTCGCGCCAGTCCTGCCCGCGGACGCAGGTCCAGTTGGCGAGCAGTTGGCACCAGCCGCCGTCGGTCAGGTGCTGTGGGGCCTGCTGGACGAGCTGCTGAACCAGACTGTCGCCGGCGAAGCTCGTCTCACGGTAGGTGAGCTGTGAGTCAGGTGGTGAGATCACGTACGGCGGGTTGCTGATGATGAGGTCGAAGCGTTCACCGGCGACTGGTTCGAAGAGGCTGCCGGTGCGGACGTCGAGCTCGATGCGGTTGAGCGCAGCGGTTGCTCGGGCGAGGTCCAGCGCGCGCGGGTTGACGTCGGTGGCGACCGTCTGGCTGACGCGGTTGGCCAGGTGCAGGGACTGGATGCCGCAGCCGGTGCCGATGTCGAGCGCCCGCTCAGCCTTGATCGGAACCGTCAGGTGGACGAGGCTCAGACTGGCCGGCGCGATCCCGAGCACGTAGTCCGATCGCATCGCCTCGCGCCGACCGTCGAGGCCGGGGGTCAGGTCGGCGACCACCCACCACTGCTGGTCGTCCTCGGCGAACGGTCGAACGTCGACCACCGCCCGGTCGTCGGCAACGATGCCCAGCGCAACCAGGTCGACGCCTGGGAACGCCTTGTCCACAAGGTCTTTCGGCACGACGCGTTGCAGCAGGAACAAGCGGATCATCGTGTCCAACGCGTCGCCACTGTCGGTACGCCGTACCGCCAAGGTCGTCTCGTTCCGCGCTAGCGCCGCATTCGCCTGCGTCCCCAGCCGTGCGGCCACACCCTCAACCGTGTAGTCCGCCGCCGCGAACGCCGCCCGCAGCCCCTCCACCACATTCCCCGTCAGTTCCACCCCCGCATCCTCCCACCAGGGTGGGGAGGGGCCGCCCCGGCTCCCTCCCCACCCACGTGGACTACGGGTTGCAGCTCACCTTTGCGTCGGCCCAGTCGGCATGGTCGCTGGTGTTGCCGTCGCCGGCGTCGGTCACCTGGAGGGTGAGGGTTTGGGCACCGGTCACGTCGACCGAGACCGATGCGGTGGGGGAGGTACCGGTGAGGAGGTCGGAGGTGTACTTGGCCGTCCCGTCGGTCAGGACCTTGAAGGAGACCTTGCCGCGGTCCTCCATCTCGTCGTCGACACCTACCTTGGCGGTGAAGGTCTTGCAGTTGGCACCCAGACGGACGCTGACGACGGAGGGTGCGTGCGTGCCCAGGCCCTTCGTGTACGTCGTTCCGTCGAGCGTCAGGGCAGCGCCGTCACCCGGAGCGTCCTCGCCGTTGCTGTGGTCGCGTTCGACCGGTCCCCAACCGTTGGTGGAGTCGAGGAACTCGAGGTCGCTGACCCACTGATCCCCCTTCGGGGCCGGCGGCAACGGCTTGTTCGCGATGGTGGCGGCGAAGAACCCAAGACCACCGCCGGGCAGCTTGATGGCTTGGACGGTTTTACCGGGATCCAGCGGTACGGCGGTGTAGAAGACCCGGTAGTCCGTGGTGGTGTTGGCCAAGCCGGTGGGGGTGTACCGGCCCTTCACCGAGACTGCCAGTTTGGCGCCACCGGTGGTCGCGTCCTGGCAGCACCAGTTGGGGAGCTGGAAGGTTCCTTGCGACTGTGTGCCGTCGGTGTAGAGGATCGTCACCGCGCCACGAGCGTTCAGGCTGGCCCCTGCGCCCAACAGGGCAAGGTGGGAACCGGTGCCGGAGACCAGGATCGGTGCCGACTGGTTCTTTGCCAGGTTCGGTGTACCAGGTGCTCCGGACGGCCAGGTGAACTGCGCGTCCTGGACCGTGACGGTTGCCCCAGGCTTGTAACCGGCCGCAGCCAGCGCCTCACCGTTGAAGCTGTTGCCCGAGCCGTCGAAGCTGCCGGCAGCGTACGTCGTTGCGTCCGTGATCCCGACTGTGTTCGCAGCCTGGGACAGCGAGCCGTACGGCAGCTGTGCAGTAGCAACAGCGGTCTGGGCGTATCGCTTGCCCTGAGCAACATAACTGGCGGCCAGCGACAGTGTGAAGCTCGCCGGCTTGACGTCGGCCCCCGGCGTGACCTGCAGCTTTGTGGTCACTGTCTGACCGGCACGCACCGAGGCGAAGGTCTTCTGACCAGCGGAGGTCCATCCAGCAGGCAGCTGCAGGTCCAGACCAACGTTGCGCACAGTCGCGCCCGTGTCGTTGCGGAAGCTCGCGGTGACCTCGGTGGCCTGACCAGGAGCGTTCCACAGCGCGGGGCTCTCCAAGGACGGAGTGCCGAAGGTGTTGGCAACGTCCGGTCCACCGACCGACGACGTACCGAGCAGGCGGACCGTGGCGGTGCGCGACGTCGGAACGGAGGCGGTCTGCACAGTGACCACACCATCCTTGTACGTCGACTTGACCGGCCGGCCGTCGATCAACACAGCGTGCGGAGCAGACCCGGTGTGCACGGTCAGCTCGTACGGACGTGAGCTCGGCTTACCGGCGTACGAGCCGTTGAGCGCGCCGATGCGGACGGTGATGTCCCCACGGCCGTCCTTCGGAGCATCCACAGCCAGCGTCTGCTGGGCGGACTTCTGCACACGAGACAGACGGTCGTCCTCGTACAGGTTGAAGGACGACTTGCCCTGCGGGTAGATGTCCACAGTGAGGCGGTCCCCGAAGGCCTGCTCGGCCGCCGAGTTGATCCCGGGCTTCCACATCGGTACGACGGCGCCCGCCTTCACGAACAGCGGCAGCGTGTCGAGCCCGGCGTGGTACCCGTTCACCGTGGTCGGACCCTGGTAGACGCGACCGGTCCAGTAGTCGACCCAACGTCCAGCAGGCAGGTAGATGCCGTTCTTGACCTCGTCCGCACCCCACATCGGTGCGACCAGGAACTTGTTACCAGCAAGGAACTCGTACTTCGTGGTGTCGTCCCACGTCTTCGGGTCGTTCGGGTACTCCAGCACCAGCGACCGGTTCAGTGGTGCGCCGGTCCGGTGTGCCTCAGCGGCGTACGTGTAGAAGTACGGCAGCAGACGCTCGCGCAGCTTCAGGTACTTGCGGTTGATGTCCGTGTACGGCGCTCCGTACGCCCACGGCTGCTTGTTGGCCGGCGTCGACCAGCCCGACATCGTCATGAAGGCCGGGTTGAACACCTTCCACTGCAGATCCCGCACGTACGACGTCGCCGAGCCACCGAAGATGCCGTCGACATCACCAGCGCTGTAGGCGATCCCCGAGTTACCAGAGCCGGTGATCGCTGGGATCTGCCACTTGATCGCGTCCAGTGAACCACTGTGGTCACCGGTCCACTGCACTGCACACCGCTGCGCCCCGGCCCAGCCCTCAACCATCCAGGCGAACCCACGCGCGTTGCTGTACTGCTCGATACCGTCATGTGCGGTGTCACAGGCGCTCAGCGCGTACCGGTAGCCCGGACCGACCCAGGCGACGTCCAGCTTGCGCACGCGCACCCCCGCGTCACCAACCTCAGCCGGCTGCCGGTCCAGGGACGACTGCGTCCACAGACCCATCTGGATGTTCCGCTTGCGCAGTTCGTCACCGGTCTGCTTGAGCGCCGGGATCTCGCGCTTGCCCCAGTAGGTGCCGTCGACCTGCTCGAAGTCGGTGTTGTCGGAGTAGCCGCAGCCGTAGTCGTCGTTGACGAGCATCCAGCCGCCGGGCATGTCCTCGTCGCGGAACTTCTGCGCGACCTTGACCGCGTCCAGAGTGGTGACCTTGTCCGGGTTCACCTTCCAGTCGTTGCTCGGGTCCGGGTCCTTCGCGTAGTGACCGCGGTTGTAGCAGTCGGAGTCGCCGTACTCGAGTCCGTAGACCGGCGGCATGAACGGCCGGCCGGTCAGCTCGGTGTAGCGGTCCAGCGAGGTCTTGAGGTCGCCGATGAAGTAGTAGGCGTCGAAACGCTTCTCGTCGTGCGTGGTGGTGACCGGGCTGGCGAAGCTGTAGCTGCCCGGGTCGAACGTGTTGCGGAGGACGCCGTACCCGGCGGTGCTCATGTAGTACGGCGACGCGTTCGGGTTGCCGCCGTCCTCCCAGTTGAAGTCCTTGGAGATCTCGATGGTCTCGTCGCGGTGCGAGAAGCGGCCGTTCTGCATGCCGCCGCCGAAGAACTGCTCGTTCGCACCCCGGGCCAGCGACTGCGTCGTGGACGTGTCGGTCCACGACAGCGGTGCGGCCTCGGCGAAGACCAGCCGGTTGTCGCGGTAGACGCTGAACTTCAGCGGCTTCTTCTGGGCCCGGACCTCGACCTTGCCGCTGGTCAGCGAGTAGTACCCGCCGCGGTCCCGCCAGGACGTCTTCGGGCTGCCGTAGTCGGTCTTGGTGACGATCGTCGACGACGGGTCGCCCGGCTTCTCCGGCGGCGTACCGGCGGGGTCGGTGAAGGTACCGTCCGGCGCCAGCCACAGCCGGAACACGTCGTCCTTCAGGAACACGACCCGCACCTTCGCCTGACCGGCACTGAGCGTGTACGTCGCCTTGTCGGCGGCGAACCCGGTGACGTCACCGAGGGTGGTCCCGGCGGCGTGCGCCGGGGCGCTGGTGCTCACTAGCGCACCCGCCAGGAGGGCAACCGCGGCTACTGAACGTTTCATGCGAACAAAGATGCTCACGTAGGCCTCACTTCACGCATCTATGAACAAGATGCGCTCATTGAAGCTCACCGTGTCCGTCTTGTCACGAGGTCGGCCGTCACGAAGTTGAGACGAGGTCTCCATCACAGGGTGAAAACAGGCGGTGACGATGAGTCGCATGGTGAACTCCGGTCACAGCAGTCACATCCGTCACAGCGTCGGACGGCGTGGTCTGCTCGCCGGCGGTCTCGCGGCCGGCCTGGGCCTCGCGCTCCCGGCGACCGCGCACGCGCGCCCACTCGATCCGGACGTGCGCCCGCCCGCCCCAAGCCTGGGTGGGGCCGGCGTCCGGGCCAAGGGGGATCCCGACTTCCACCCGGTGAAGTTCCGCCTGCCGGAGCCGACCGGACGCAAGTCGCTCGGCACGACCTCGATCCACCTGATCGACGACAAGCGGCCGGACCCGACCATGCCGAGCGGCAAGCGCGAGCTGATGATCAGCCTCTGGTACCCGTCGACGCTGATGGACGACGCGCCGCTGGCGATGTACATGCCGAAGCGGACCGCGAAGGAGGTCGACGACAACTGGACCGGCGAGTACGGCCTCGCGTTGCCGACCGGGACCTTCGACTTCGCCAACACCGTGACCAACAGCCGCGAGAACGCACCGATGCAGAAGCTGAAGCATCCGGTCCTGCTGTTCTCGCCCGGCTACCAGTACAGCCGGTTCGTGAACACGGCACTCGCCGAGGACCTCGCCAGCCGCGGCTACGTCGTGGTCGCGATGGATCACACCCACGAGACCCCGACCGAATTCCCCGGCGGCCGGTTCCTGCCCGGCGTACCGGCCACGCAGCTGCCCGATCCGCTCTTCACCCGCCAGTACGTCGAGACGCGCGTCGCCGACACGCGGTTCGTCCTGGACCAGCTCACGCAGCTCGCGGCCGGGCGCAACCCAGGTGCCGAAGGCAACGACCTGCCGTCCGGTCTGTCTTTCGGGCTGGACCTGCGCCGGGTCGGCATGTTCGGGGTCGGCCTCGGTGGGTACGCGACCGCCGACGCGCTGCGCGCGGACAAGCGGATCTCCACCGGCCTCAACCTGGACGGCACCCTCCAGGACGACCGGCGCAACGGTCCGCCGGCCGAGGTCGCCCTGAAGGGGGTCGACCGGCCGCTGCTGCTGTTCGGCTCGGACGAGACCCAGTTCACCGACCCGAAGAAGGACTCCTTCGACCTGTCCTGGGCGACGTTCTGGAAGGTGCAGAAGGGCGGCAAGCTCAACCTGAACCTGCTCGGTGCCAAGCAGAAGGCGTTCACCGACTACCAGTTCGTCTTCGACCAGGTCTTCCGCGACATCTACGGCGACGATCCGATCATCACCTCGGTGATGACGGCGCTGGTCGGCAAGGTCGACCCGGCGAAGAGCGTGCGGGCGCAGCGCGAGTACATCGCGGCCTACTTCGACACCACCCTGCGGCGGCGTCCGAACCCGTTGCTGAGCCAGGACTCGCCCGAGTTCCCGGAAGTGCACATTCGGTGGTGAAACGTACGACCCTGATCCGCTGACGCCGCATCGCCGGTTGACTGGTGCACATGATCAGTCGACGCTTGTTTATAGGTGCTGTTGGCGCCATCACGAGCGCCGTACGCCGGTAGTGCCGTCGCGCCCGCGTTGGCGACCGAGACGGCCGGCTACCTGCGGTTGAGCGGCGACACCATCGATCTCGCCGGCGGTCCGACGCATGCGCGCCGGAACGCACCAGCCGCGCGCACCGGGCCGACACTGCTCTATTCACCGGGGTCGGGCGCGTCCCGCATCATCGGGACGAACCAGGCCGAGGAGCTGGCCGGCCGCGGCTATCTGGTCGTCACGATCGACCACACCGGCGAGGCGCCGGTCGAGTTCCCCGGTGGGCGGGTGGTGCTGCCGTGTATACCCTGGGAGGACCCGGTCGCCGTACGGACGGCGACAGACACGCGGGTCGCCGACGTCCGATTCGTACTGGATCGGTTGCGGGTGACTTGGGCCGGGATGTTCGGGTACTCGATGGGTGGTGCGGCCGCCGCGTCGGCGATCCGAGCTGGGAAGCGTTCTGGGCGGCCCAGCGTTCCTGGAAGCGTGAGGACCTGCTGACCGATGGCGGGCACGGTCGCTGGGTGACTATCAGTTCACACTCCCGGCGCCGGCCGGGCGGAACGGCGTACCCTCGGAGCTCTTGCGGCCGGGGCTCGGGACGGTGCGGCCGGTGGCTCGGGTGCGACGCGCGGTAAGCGGGGTTTTCGGATACTTTCTGAAACCCTGAGAGGGGTGTCCGGCGGCGGACCGGTTACGGTGCGTGGACAGTGCCAGTGTCAGAGCTGGAAGAAATTACGTTGTTGTCGGCCGTACTCTGTCCTCGGACGGACCGGTTCGGCACGGGGGAACACGACGGGTGCGAGAGGAGCACGGTGGCAGGGGCAACAGGGACGAAAGCCGCGGCGGCGGGGTCGTCGGCGGCGGGTAGTCGACGTCTGGTGATCGTCGAGTCGCCGAAGAAGGCGCGGATGATCGCGGGCTTCCTGGGCGCCGGATACGTGGTGGAGTCGAGTTTCGGCCACATCCGGGACCTGCCGAAGGGTGCGGACGAGATCCCGGCGAAGTACAAGGGACTGCCCTGGGCCCGGCTCGGCGTCAACATCGAGGACCACTTCGACCCGCTGTACGTCGTACCGGCCGACAAGAAGGCCCAGATCCGCAAGCTGAAGGATCTGCTCAAGGACGCCGACGAACTCTTCCTCGCCACCGATGAGGACCGCGAGGGCGAGGCCATCGCGTGGCACCTGCTCGACGAGCTGAAGCCGAAGGTCCCGGTCAAGCGGATGGTCTTCCACGAGATCACCCCGAAGGCGATCCAGGACGCGGTCGGCGCGGCCCGGGACATCAACGAGTCGCTGGTCGACGCCCAGGAAGCCCGCCGCATCCTGGACCGGCTGTACGGCTACGAGGTCTCGCCGGTGCTGTGGAAGAAGGTCATGCCGAAGCTGTCGGCCGGCCGGGTGCAGTCGGTCGCGATCCGGATGGTGGTCGACCGCGAGCGGGAGCGGATCGCGTTCCGCTCCGCGTCGTACTGGGACCTGGACGCCAAGCTCGACGCCGGCGAGGGCAAGACGCCGCGGATCTTCCCGTCCCGCCTGGTCTCGGTGGACAGCAAGCGGGTCGCGCAGGGCCGGGACTTCGCCTCGACGGGTGAGCTGAAGAGCGGCAACACGGTCCACCTGGACGAGTCGACCGCCACCGCGCTCGCCGCGGCGCTGCAGGACTCCACGTTCACGGTCCGTTCGATCGACTCCAAGCCGTACACCCGCAAGCCGTACGCACCGTTCCGGACCACGACGCTGCAGCAGGAGGCCGGGCGCAAGCTCAACATGTCCGCCTCGCAGACGATGCAGATCGCCCAGCGTCTCTACGAGAACGGCAACATCACCTATATGCGTACCGACAGCGTCACGCTGTCGGACACCGCGATCACCGCGGCCCGGGCCCAGGTCCGGGAGCTGTACGGCGCGTCGTACCTGCCGGACAAGCCGCGGACCTACACCTCCAAGGTGAAGAACGCGCAGGAGGCCCACGAGGCGATCCGGCCGGCCGGCGAGCACTTCCAGACGCCGGCGCAGACCGGGCTGAGTGGTCCGGAGTACCGGCTGTACGAGCTGATCTGGATGCGCACGATCGCGTCCCAGATGAAGGACGCGGCCGGTAACAGCGTCTCGATCAAGATCGACGCCAAGGCCTCGACCGGGGAGAACTGCGAGTTCACCTCGTCCGGCCGGGTGATCACCTTCCACGGGTTCCTGAAGGCGTACGTCGAGGGTGCGGACGACCCGTCCGCCGAGACCGACGACCGCGAGACGCAGATCCCGGACGTCTCCGAGGGCGACCGGCTGCCGGCCACCGAGGTGCTGGCCTCCGGCCACGAGACGAAGCCGCCGGCCCGCTTCACCGAGGCGACGCTGATCGCCCAGCTGGAAGAGCGCGAGATCGGCCGGCCGTCGACGTACGCGTCGATCCTGGGCACGATCCAGGCCCGGGGCTACGTGTACAAGAAGGGCACGGCGCTGGTGCCGGCCTGGCTGGCCTTCGCGGTGGTGCGGCTGCTCGAGCAGCACTTCACCCGGCTGGTCGACTACGCCTTCACCGCGTCGATGGAGGACATCCTCGATGAGGTTGCCTCAGGCAATCTTCAGCGCGAGGGCGTGCTCGGCCGGTTCTACTTCGGCGACGACGACACCGAGGGTCTGCAGTCGATGGTCACCGACCTCGGCGACATCGACGCTCGCGAGATGTCGACGTTCCAGGTCGGCGGTCCGGACAGTGGTGTGGTCGTTCGCGTCGGTCGCTACGGGCCGTACGTCGAGGACAAGGACGAGCGGCGCGCCAACGTTCCTGAGGATCTGCCGCCGGACGAGCTGACCGTCGAGAAGGCCCTGGAGCTGCTGGAGCAGCCGTCCGGGGTCGAGATCGAGCTCGGCGACGCGCCGGACACGGGGCTGAAGGTGGTCGCGAAGGCGGGCCGGTTCGGTCCGTACGTGACCGAGGTTCTTCCCGAGGATGCGCCGAAGGGTGCCAAGCCGCGGACCGGTTCGCTGCTGAAGTCGATGCAGCTGGACAGCATCGGGCTCGACGACGCGATGAAGCTGCTGTCGCTGCCGCGCGTGGTCGGCAAGGACCCGGAGAGCGGCGACGAGATCACCGCGCAGAACGGGCGCTACGGGCCGTACCTGAAGAAGGGCACCGACTCGCGGTCGCTCACCTCCGAGGATCAGATGTTCGACATCACCCTCGAGGAAGCGCTGAAGATCTACTCCGAGCCGAAGCAGCGCGGCCGGCGAGCCGCCGCACCGCCGCTGAAGGAGCTCGGCGCGGACCCGGCCTCGGGTCAGCCGGTCGTGGTGAAGGAGGGCCGCTTCGGTCCGTACGTCACCGACGGGGAGACCAACGCGACGCTCCGCAAGGACGACGACGTCGAGACGATCTCGCTGCTGCGCGCGGCCGAACTGCTGGCCGACAAACGGGCCCGTGGACCGGTGAAGAAGACGGCCAAGAAGGCGCCTGCGAAGAAGACGGCCGCCAAGAAGACTGCTACGAAGAAGACAGCGGCCAAGAAGACCACAGCTGCGAAGAAGACCGCCGCCAAGAAGACGACGGCCAAGAAGACGGCAGCGAAGAAGTCCTGAGGGGGCGCTCATGACGAGTGCGGTCGAAGTCTCCGCGCAGCGGTTGCGGGATCGGGGTGAGCGGGTGACCCCGGCCCGGCTCGCGGTGGTCGAGGTGCTCGCCGGGACCGAGGAGCACCTGAGCGCCGAACAGATCGGTGAGCGGGCCGAGTCGCTGCGGCCCGGGATCCACCGGGCCACGGTCTACCGGGCGCTCGACGCGCTCGGTGAGTTCGGGCTCGTCACGCACGTCCACCTCGGCCGGGCCGGTACGACGTACCACCTGGCCGGTGACCTCGCCCCGCGGCACCTGCACCTGCGCTGCTCCGAGTGCGGGACCGTGTACGACGCTCCGGGCGACATCCTGGAGTCGGCCCGCAAGAAGGTGCTCCGCGAGCTCGGCTTCCACCTGGCGCCCGAGCAGGTCGCCCTCGTCGGCGTCTGCAAGGAGTGCCGGGCCTGATACGCCCTGTCCATATTTGTTGACGAGTGTGGATTTGTGCGCAGGTGTGGGCTTAGGCTCATGACCTGTGACCTATGTCGAGGACTTTGCCCCCGGTCAGAATGTGTTGCCGGCCCGCGCGTGGCTGGATGACGACACCGCGCGCGTCCCGCTCAGCGGCGACTGGAGCTTCCGGCTGTCGCCGAGTGTGGCGCAGGCGCCGGACGACCTGAAGGACCCGGACACGTCCGGCTGGGACACCCTCGCGGTACCCGGTCACTGGCAGCTCAGCGGGTACGGCGCTCCGGCGTACACGAACGTCGTCTACCCGTTCCCGCTCGAACCGCCGTACGTGCCGACGGACAACCCGACCGGTGACTACGTGCGGACCGTGGCCGTCCCCTCGGACTTCGCCGGTTCGCGGATCGTGCTGCGGTTCGAGGGCGTGGACTCGCGGTTCGCGGTGTGGGCGAACGGCTCGTTCGTCGGCTGGTCCTCCGGGTCGCGGTTGCCGAGTGAGTTCGACCTGACCTCGCTGGTGACACCGGGCTCCGAGGCACAGATCGCCGTACGGGTGCATCAGTGGTCGGCGGGTTCGTACCTCGAGGATCAGGACATGTGGTGGCTGTCCGGGATCTTCCGGGAGGTCAACCTGCTGGCGCTGCGACCGGGTGCGGCCTCTGACGTCTTCGTGCACTCCTCGTACGCCGATGGGGTCGGGACCCTGCGCGTCGACGCCGACGTCGCCGGAACTGTCGTCGTACCGGAGCTGGGTCTTTCGGTTCCGACTGGGGCTGAGGTGACTGCTCCGGTGGAGCCGTGGAGTGCGGAGAGCCCGCGCCTGTACGACGGGGTGCTGCGGACCGACGGTGGTGAGGTCCGGTTGCGGATCGGGTTCCGGACGATCGCGATCGTGGACGGTGTGTTCACGGTGAACGGGAACCGGGTGCTGTTCAACGGGGTCAACCGGCACGAGTTCCACCCGGACCGCGGTCGGACGCTGACCGAGCAGGACATGCTGGACGACGTACTGATCATGAAGCGGGCGGGGATGAACTCGGTCCGCACCAGCCACTACCCGCCGCACCCGCACTTCCTGTCGCTGTGCGACGAGTACGGGCTGTACGTGGTGGACGAGTGCGACCTCGAGACGCACGGGTTCGGGTACGAGCCGCAGCCGCCGAACCTGCCGAACCCGGTGATGGACCCGCGCTGGCGCGACGACCTCGTCACCCGGATGCAGCGGATGATCGCCCGCGACAAGAACCACCCGTCGATCGTGATCTGGTCGCTCGGCAACGAGTGCGGGATGGGCGAGAACCTCAAGGCCATGTACGACGCCGCGAAGGCGATCGACCCGTCGCGGCCGGTGCACTACGAACGTGACACCGAGGCGGAGTTCGTCGACATCTACTCGCGGATGTACACCGACCCGGCCGGGTGTGCGGAGATCGGCGCGGACACCTCGTCGTACCGGAACCTGCCGTTCATCCTGTGTGAGTACGGGCACGCGATGGGGAACGGGCCGGGTGGGCTGCTCGACTACCGCGAGGTGTTCGAGAAGTACCCGCGGTGCCAGGGCGGGTTCATCTGGGAGTTCATCGACCACGGGCTGCGGACGACGATCGACGGGCGCGAGGTCTACGCGTACGGCGGCGACTTCGGCGAGACGATCCACGACGGCAACTTCGTCTGCGACGGACTGTTGTTCCCGGACCGGACGCCGTCGCCCGGCATGCTCGAGTTCGCCAAGGTGATCGAGCCGCTACGAATCGTTGCTGATGGCAAGGGTGGCGTCACAGTCACCAACCACTACGAGGTGCTCGACACCTCACACCTGACCTTCCGGATGGTGGTCGAGGTGGAAGGCGAGCGCACCGGCTCCGGCACCCTCACCGTCCCGCCGATCGCGCCGGGCGAGACGGTCACCCTCGACCTGCCCCCGATCGACGCCTCGCAACCCGAGACCTGGTTGACGATCTCGGCCGAGCTCACCTCGGACGCTCCCTGGGCGGGCGCCGGTCACCGCGTCGCCTGGGGCCAGGTCCGCCTCGACTCTCCGATTGCCGCGGTTGCTGCTACTGGATCACCTGCTGAGGTTGTTGCCGGCGTGCACGGCATCCGCTTCGGCGCGGTGACCAACGCTCAGCTCGAGGTCTGGCGCGCGCCGATCGACAACGACGTACAGCCTGGTGTTGTTGATGCCTGGCGCGAGGAGGGGCTGCACCGGGTGCAGCACCGCGTCGTGTCTGCTGGTGAGCGCGATGGTGCCTGGGAGGTTGTCACCCGTACGGCGCCGCCTGCGCTGCAATGGGGTTTGCGGAGCACCTGGCGATTCGTCGCCGTCGACGGTGGTGTGCAGCTTGAGCTTCACGTCGTACCGGAGGGGCAGTTCCCGAAGGTGCTGCCGCGGTTGGCGATCACCTTCGAGGTACCGAAGGTCGAGCGCGTCGAGTGGTTCGGCACCGGCCCGAACGAGGCGTACGTCGACACCCGCGAAGCGGCGGCGGTCGGCCGGTACACGTCCACGGTCGCCGACCTCCAGACGCCGTACGTGCGTCCGCAGGAGAACGGTCACCGCATCGACACCCGCTGGGCACAACTGGACGGCCTCCGAATTGATGCCGTAGGCAACCTCTTCGGTCTCACCGTCCGCGACTGGACCACCCACGACCTCGAGTCGGCCACCCACAACGCCGACCTCAAACCCCGCGACACCACCTACGTCACCCTCGACCTCGCCCAAACCGGCGTAGGCACCGCCGCCTGCGGCCCAGCCCTCCCCGACCGCGACAAACTCCACACCGCCCCAGCCGCCCTAACCCTCCACTTCACCCAATAACCCTCAACGGGCGCCCTCCCCACGGCGTCCGCCCACCCCCACCTCGCCCCCGCAACCCTCCACCCGAGGTGGCAACCCTCCGCCCGAGGTGGCAACCCTCCACTCGAGGTGGCAACCGTCCACTCGAGGTGGCAACCGTCCACCCGAGGTGGCAACCGTCCACCCGAGGTGGCAACCGTCCACCTGAGGTGGCAACCGTCCACCTGAGGTGGCAACCGTCCACCTGAGGTGGCAACCCTCCAGCTGAGGGGATGACCATCGAGCTGGAGGGTTGCCCCCTGAGATTTTCGATGGGCAACCCTCCAGGTCAGGGGGTATCCCCCGAGTTGGAGGGTTCGCCCGGCGGGCTGCGCAGTGTGTACCGACGAACGGGTGGTCGTGGGTGTGGAGGGTTTCGCGCCCACCCCGCGCACGCGTGCGGTTCCTCGCACCGGTCCACCACTACCCGTCCGCCGGTACGCCGCCTGCCGCGCACCCGCCTGCAACCGCCATCTGGTGGGTTCACCCATCAGTGCGCGCTCGTCTGCAACGGTCATTTGGTGGGTTCACCCATCAGATGGGGGGTTCTGGACCCTCATGCGGGTGGGGAACCCACAAGCTCGTGGGTTCACCCATCAAATGGGTTGGGGTCGAGGGGGTTCGTGCGGATGGGTCAGATGGCTATTACGGGGCGGGTGGGGGTGGTGTGGGTGGGCGCTTGGTAGGCGTGCCAGGCGGTGGTTAGGCGGGTTATGGACTCGGTGAGGGTTGGGGCGGGGGTGTGGAAGTGGAGGCGGATGTGGTGGTTGCTGTTGCCGGTGATGTCGAGGCCGGCGCCGGGGAGGACGGCGATGCCGTGGCGGAGGGCGGTTTGGGCGAAGGAGTTGCCGTCGCCGGTGGGGAGGCGGATCCAGAGGACCTGGCCGCCGGTGATGGTGGGGTAGGTCCAGGTGGGGAGGTGTTGAGCGAGTAGGGCGGTTAGGTGGGCGTGGCGGGTGGCCAGGGTGGCGCCTACGTTCAAACCGTCCAGCAGTGGGACCAGGTGGGTGGCGGCTAGTTGGGCGGGGACGTTGCCGCCTAGGTCGTGGACGGCGCGGAGGCGGGCCAGGCGGGTGATGAAGGGGGCCGCGGCGCGGATCCAGCCGATGCGGAGGCCGCCCCAGATGCTCTTGCTGAGTGAGCCGATCGAGATGACTGACGGCCCGTACGCCGCCATCGGGGTCGGCCGGTCCTGGCCGGGGAAGCCTAGGTCCGCCGGGACCTCGTCCTCGATCAGAGGTACGTCGGCCGCGGCGGCGGCGCGTGCGAGGCGTTGGCGGTCGAGTCGGGGCAGCACTGAGCCAGTCGGGTTGTGGTACGTCGGAATCACGTAGGCCAACGCAGGACGCCGCTCCCGGACTGCCGCCTCGAACCCGTCCAGCCCCACCGGCAGTCCACGCAGTACGGCGCCCTGCTCCCGGAACACCTCCAGAGCACCAGGGAACGTCGGTGCCTCTGACAGCACCTGATCACCAGGCGACACCAGGGCGTGCGCGAGCAACGACAGTGCCTGCTGACCGCCGTTGGTGATGATCACCTGGTCAGCCACGGTCGGTACGCCGTACTGGGTGTAGCGCGCGGCGATCGCCGTACGGAGGCACAGGTGTCCGTAGGGGTAGTAGCCGATGTCGCCGCTGATCGCGGTGAGCTCAGGGATGATCCGCGCGTACGCCTCAGCCAGCTCCGGTGGTGGTTCACCAGGTGCCGCACAGATGGCTAGCAGTACGCCGTCGTCGCGGGTCTCGAGTGAGCCCAGGAAGATCGGGTCAGCCGGCAGGTCGTCAAAGGCGACCGGCGTACCGGTGACCCGCGTTCCACTGCCCTGGCGGCGCGTGATGCGGCCCTCCGAACGCAGCAGGTCGTAGGCGGCGACCACTGTGGTGCGGCCGACTGCCAGCGCTTCGGCCAGCGTGCGGTCGGGCGGGAGGAGCGCTCCGGCGGGTAGTTCGCCGTCGTCGATGAGCTGACGCATCCGGGAGGCGAGCAGCACATACAGAGGGCCTCGGCCGGAGGACCACCGGCCGAGTCGGTCGCACAGTTCGATTGGTCTCATCGGCGAACCAATTGTGCCGGATTGGCTCTGGGACGGCCAGCCCCCAGCCCAGACGATGAAAGGCATGGCGAACTTCGTGCGCAACCCCATCCAGACCCTGTCCGACACCCACCCGCAGTACGACCTCGGTGAGAGCTACGGCCCGGAACTGCGCCTCGCCGACCTGCTGACGCCGGAGCTCGGCGAGCTGGAGCTCGGCTATGGCACCTCCCAAGGCGATCCGAGGCTGCGAGCCGCCATCGCCAAAGCTCACCAGGTAGAGCCCGACCAGGTGGTCGTCACGATCGGTGGGCAGCACGCCCTCTTCCTGCTGGCGTTCCTGATCGCCGACCACGGACAGGTCGTCACCACTGCGCCGCTGTTCCCGATTGCTCGCAACGCGTGTGAGGCGGTCGGTGCGGAGGTCAGAGTGGTCCCCCTGAGCTTCGACACGGGCTACCAACTCCAGGCCGCCGATGTCATTGCCCAGCTGACCCCTGACACCAACCTGGTCAGTCTGGCTAGTCCCCAGAACCCCTCCGGCGTCGCCGTACCGCTAAGTGTCTTCCGTGAGGTCTACGACGCCATGGCCACCATCTGCCCGGCGGCGTACCTGCTGGTCGACGACACCTACCGCATTGCCTCGTACGGCGACGATGCGATCGCCGAGTCGGCGCTAGCCCTGGGCGACAAGGTGGTGACCGTGGCATCGCTCTCGAAGTGCCATGGCGCGGCAGGCCTGAGAGTGGGCTGGGCGATCAGTACCGACAAGGACCTCGTCGACCGACTGGTGACCGCGAAGTTCAGCACGGTCGTCACCGGTTCGCCGCTCACTGAGGCGCTGGCCGTTCGCGTCTTCGAGCTGCAGGACGAGATCCTCGCCGTACGGCGTCCCTGGCTGGCCGAGGCGGTGGCGACGACCGAGGAGTGGGTGCAGGCGAACGCCGACCTGATCGAGTGGATCCGCCCCGACGCCGGTGCCCTGTGCTGTGTTCGGCTCCGCCCGCAGCTCGACCTCACCAGCTTTCGGGCGGCCACTGATGAGTTGGGGGTGCGGCTCTCCGAGGGGGAGTGGTTCACCGACGAGGCCCGGGTGTTCCGGCTCGGTTTCGGGTTCCCGCCGCCGGTCGAGCTGAAGGCGGGCCTCGACGCCCTGACCACCGCACTGCACAAGGCTGTCCGTCGAGCCGACTAGTCTTGGCGGCGTGCCGGAGGTATATGACCCGCTGACCGACCCTGCACCGGCGCACGATGTGCGCGCGGTGCTGCGGATCCGGGCGTTCCGGCGGCTGTGGATCGCGTTCGGGCTGTCCAGCCTCGGCGACTGGATCGGGCTGCTGGCGCTGACCGCGATGGCGAAGTCGTTCGCCGGTGACGACTACCAGGCGGCGAACTTCGCCATCGGTGGCGTGCTGTTCCTCCGGGTGCTGCCCGCACTCGTGATGGGACCAGTAGCCGGCTGGGTCGCGGACCGGCTCGACCGGCGCGCGACGATGATCCTCGGTGACTTCATCCGGGCGGCGTTCTTCGTCAGCATCCCGATCGTCGGCACCCTGACCTGGGTGCTGGTGGCCACGGTGCTGATCGAGATCGTCAGCCTGATCTGGGGTCCGGCCAAGGACGCCAGCGTCCCGAACCTGGTCCCCCGGCACCGCCTCGAGGCGGCCAACCAGCTCAGCCTGATCACGACGTACGGGACGGCCCTTCCGGCCGCGGCGATCTTCACGGCGATCACGCTGGTCAGCCGCTGGGCGGGTGACTTCGCGATCGACCTCGCGGTCTACGTGAACGCCGCGACCTTCGCCGTCTCCGGTTTCGCCATCATCTCCATCCGCGAGATCGGTCGCGCGGTCCACGACCACGAGGAACACCCGACGCTGTGGCGGACCATGGTCGAGGGCTGGTCCTACGTCACCGGTACGCCGGTCATCCGCGGGCTCGTGGTCGGGATCTCCGGCGCCTTCGCGGCCGGCGCGGTGGTGATCGGCCTCGGCCGCACGTATGTCGAGGACCTCAAAGCCGGCGACCCTGGGTACGGCGTTCTGTTCGGCGCCGTCTTCGGTGGTCTCGCGCTCGGGATGGGGTTCGCGCCGCGGATCTTCTCCGGGCTGTCCCGGCGGCGGTTGTTCGCGGCCGGTCTGGTCGGTTCGGGGATCTGCCTGGCCGGCCTCGCGCTGATCCAGCAGATCGAGATCGCCACGATGATCGCGATCCTGCTCGGCTTCAACGCCGGCGCGTCCTGGGTCTCCGGCTACACGTTGCTCGGTCTCGAGGTACCGGATGCGGTGCGCGGCCGGACGTTCGCGTTCGTGCAGTCCGCGGTGCGCACGGTGCTCGCGGTCACGTTGGCGATCGCGCCGTTCGTGGCGGGTGCGATCGGGCGGCACACGTACTCGGTCTCCGGTCATTCGGTGACCTACAACGGCGCGTCGATGACGATGCTGATCGCTGCGATCGTGGCCGGAGTGATCGGGGTCCTCGCGTGGCGGCAGATGGACGACCGCCCCGGCGTGCCGTTCTGGCGCGACCTGCGGCGCAGCTTCGGCAAGACACCGGGCATCTACCCGACGACCGGGCTGTTCATCGCGCTGGAGGGCGGTGAGGGCGCGGGCAAGTCGACGCAGTCCGCGCTGCTCGTGGAGTGGCTGAAGGAGCAGGGCCAGCAGGTGCTGCTGACCCGCGAACCCGGCGCGACCGACCTTGGTCAGGAGCTGCGGCGAATCATCCTCGACCCCGCGACCGGCGACATCTCGCATCGTGCCGAAGCGTTGATCTACGCGGCGGACAAGGCCGAGCACGTCGACTCGGTGATCAAGCCGGCGCTCAAGTCGGGCACGGTCGTGATCACCGACCGGTACGTCGATTCCGCGCTCGCCTACCAGGGTTCGGGGCGCGACCTCGACGTGGCGGACGTCGAGCGGGTGAACCGCTGGGCGACCGATGACCTCCGGCCGAACCTGACCGTCATCCTCGATCTGCCGCCGAAGAACGGGCTCGGCCGGTTCACCGAGCGGGACCGGATCGAGGCTCAGTCGGCCGACTTCCACGAACGCGTACGGAACGCGTTCCTCGAGCTGGCCGCCGCAGAACCCCAGCACTACCTGGTGATTGACGCCACCCAGGACCGCGAGGAGATCGCGAAGCAGATCCGCGGCCGCCTCCAAACCCTGCTCCCGAAGGTGACCACGGTATGACGGTTTGGGACGACCTGGTGGGTCAGGAGCCGGCGGTCGCCGTACTGCAGAAGGCTGTGAGCGGGGCCTCGGCGGTGGTGCGGGGTGAGTCGGGCGCTGCTGTGGTCGGGATGACGCATGCGTGGCTGATCACTGGGCCGCCTGGGTCGGGGCGGTCGAATGCGGGGCGCGCGTTCGCGGCGGCGCTGCAGTGTCATCAGGACGGCTGTGGTGAGTGCAAGGACTGCCAGACGGTGCTCACCGGAGCGCATCCGGATGTGTCGCTGATTCGTACCGAGCTGCTGTCGATCCGGGTCAGTGAGATCCGCGAGCTGGTTCGCCGGGCTGCGATGAGCCCGACGCAGGGCCGGTGGCAGGTGATGGTGATCGAGGACGCCGACCGGCTGACCGAGCAGGCGGCCGATGCGCTGCTGAAGAGCATCGAGGAGCCTGCGCCGCGGACGGTGTGGGTATTGTGCGCGCCGACGGTCGAGGACGTCGTACCGACGATTCGGTCGCGCTGCCGGTTGCTTGTACTGCGGACTCCGCCGGTGAACGCGGTCGCGCAGATGCTGGTGGCCAAGCTTGGGATCGACGCGGACCTGGCCGGGTTCGCGGCGCGGGCCGCGCAGGGGCACATCGGGCGGGCCCGGGCGTTGGCGCGGGACGAGGAGGTTCGGGCGCGGCGGTCGAAGGTGCTCGAGGTGCCGTTCGCGCTGCGCGATCTTGGGGCGTGCCTGAAGGCTGCGCAGCAGCTGGTCGAGGCGGCCAAGGAAGAGGCCAAGGCGAGCGCGGAGAAGGTCGACGAGAAGGAGCGGGCCGCGCTGGAGCAGGCGCTCGGCGTCGGCACCAAGGGCGCCAAGCCGCGCGAGGCCAACGCCGCGCTGAAGGAGCTCGAGGACCAGCAGAAGGCACGCGCCAAGCGCTGGGAACGCGACGTACTCGACCGGTCACTGGTTGATCTGATGGCGCTCTACCGCGACGTGCTGGTGCTGCAGACCAAGGCCGGCACCGAGCTGATCAACGCCGAGCTGACCCGGCAGATCGAGGCGCTGGGCGCGCGGACGACGCCGGAGTCGACGGTCCGGCGGCTGGGCGCGATCACCGCCTGCCGGGAGGCGATCGAGACGAACGTGGCGCCGCTGCTCGCGCTCGAGGCGATGACGATCGGGTTGTTCGAGGGTTAAGACAGCGGTCCGGTGACCGGACAGCCGGTGTAACACCGGCGGCGGTCGGCGCGATGTCCGTGTGTCCGAGCAAAGCAGATGCTCGGCCGAATCGCCCGAACGGACCCCGACCCCCATGAGCCAGCCGCCCACCCCGATGCAGCCTGCGCGGCCGTCGCTGCCGTCGGCCGAGTCGTGGCTGACCGGTGTCCCGACGCCGGCCCAGCAGCGGCAGGATCGGTATGCCGTGGCGGCGCTGGTGACGAGCCTGCCCGGGCTGGTCCCGGTCGCCGTGGTGCTGGCCGGTATCGCATTGCGGCGGATCAAGCGCACCGGCGGGCGCGGGAAGCGATTCGCGTACGGCGCTCTGGTCGTCTGCCTGGGTTGGGGGATCATCACCGGGGTCGCGGTCGCGTTCGGGTTGTACGGGCAGTTGCGGGACGGGATCGGGCGGACGGTGCCGATCGCGCAGGTCGAGGTCGGGCGCTGTTTCGACGCGGACCTGGAGGCGGACACGCTGCGGATGGCGCGGATCGCGAACTGCCGGACCGGGCACAGCGGTGAGGCCTACGCGAAGGTGCGGGCGGATCTGACCGGCCGGTCCGCCGAGGAGACCCAGACGATCGCGACCAAGGAGTGCACGACCGCGTTCGGGACGTTCATCGGGAAGCCGTACGAGCAGTCGGACCTGGACATGTACTACGTCGTCCTGGAAGATCGTGCTGTTGCTGACGGCAACGTGTTGTGCCTGGTCGGGATGCCCGGGACCCGGTTGAGCGGTAGCATGCGCGGAGCGCAGCGGTAGCTCGATGCGCGGGGGAATCATCTGGGGGAAGTCGTGAGTCAACCACCGTACGGTCCGGAGCAGGACCGGCCACAGGACACGCCAAGGTCCTTCCCGACCTACGCACGCCCTGACGACGCGCCCGAGGACGCCACCCAGCCCCTCCCCGCGTCGGAGCCGACCCAGCACATTCCCACGCAGCCATTACCCACTCAGTCGGGGTGGGTGGCGCCGGGGTCCACGTCGGGGCAGTCGCCATACGGCCAGCCGAGCGGCCAGACGCCGTACGGGCAGACGCCGGCGCAGCCGGCCTACGGTCAGCCCGCACAGCAGCGGCCCGTCGATACGCCGTACGGGCAGCAACCCGCGCAGACGCCGTACGGGCAGCAGCCCACGCAGACGCCGTACGGGCAGCAGCCCACGCAGTCGCCGTACGGGCAGCCGCCGGTGCAGCTGGGGTACGGGCAGGGTGGCGGACAGCCGCCGCACGGGCCGGGGGCGTTGCCCTACGGGCAGCCGGGGTATCCGGCGGCCTACGGGTACGGGTATCCGGGCCAGGGCGGTACCAAGACGAACTCGTTGGCGATCGCGTCGCTGGCCTGTGGGCTCGGCGGACTCGCGACCGGGATCTCGGCGCCGTTCGGGGTCGGGCTCGGGATCGCGGCGCTGGTGCAGCTCAAGCGGCGCCCGCAGGAGGAGGGCAAGGGACTGGCGATCGCCGGGATCGTCTCCGGTGGTCTGCTCACCCTCGGCTACGCGGCGTTGATCATCCTCTTCATCGTGGTCGGGGTGTGGGCCGAGAACAACAACGGCTCCAGCGCGCCGTACCCGTCGTCGAGCCCGACGTCCTCGTCCTACGGGACGTACGTCGACGACCTGGCGGTCGGTGAGTGTTTCAACGGCGACGAGAGCGACGACGAGGTGGATCGGATCGACTGCGCGGACGCGCACGACGGCGAGATCGTCTCCAACGTCACCCTTCCCGACGGTCCCTGGCCGGGTGATCGGGCGATCGACCGGACCGGCAAGGACCGCTGCGCCGCGGAGTTCGGCAAGTACGTCGGTAAGTCCGCCGACACCTCCGAGCTGGGCTTCGGCTGGTGGACGCCGGACCAGGAGCTGTGGGAGGACGACAACGACCGCCTGGTCGTCTGCGCCGCCTACGCGCCCGACGACGAGCGGTTGATCGGCTCGGTGAAAGGCACCAAACGCTGATGGTCTGACGCCGCGGCAAGTACTCTGACGGCGTGGGCATGGTGATGGCGGTGTCGTTCGAGCGCTACGGGCGGCTGTATTACCTGGATCCCGGCCCGCATCGACCGCGGGTCGGGGACAAGGTGCTGGTCCCGACCGACGACGGTCCCGAGGTCGCCGAGTGTGTCTGGGCGCCGCAGTTCGTCACCGAGGAGATCGGTGGGCTGCCGCTGTGTGACGGCATCGCCGGTACGGCGGACCTGGATCGCGATGAGCAGAACCGGCAGCGCCGGGCCGACGCGCGAGTGATCGCCAAGAAGCTGATCCGGCAGCACGACCTGCCGATGAAGGTGGTCGGGATCGATTTCGTCGATCGCCGCCCCGATGTCGACCAGCTGGTGATCGTGTACTTCTCCGCACCGCATCGGGTGGATTTCCGCGAGCTCGTGCGGGATCTGGCCCGCGGGCTGCGGGCCCGGATCGAGCTGCGCCAGGTTGGCGCGCGGGACGAGGCCCGGCTGCAGGGCGGGATCGGGCCGTGCGGACGGGACCTGTGCTGCGCGACGTTCCTGAAGGACTTCGAGCCGGTCAGCGTGCGGATGGCGAAGGACCAGGACCTGCCGCTGAACCCGCTGAAGATCTCCGGCGCCTGTGGGCGGCTGATGTGCTGCCTCAAGTACGAGCACCCGCTCTACCAGGAGTACAACGCCAAGGCACCGGCCGTCGGGACCTCGGTGGAGACCCCCGCGGGTGATGGAGTGGTGGTCGGGCACAACGTGCCGAGCGACACCGTCGTGGTCCGGCTGGCGGCTTCCGGTCGGCGCTGCGCCTGCAGCCGCGCGGATGTGTGCTCACCGCGCCAGCAGTACGAAGCCTCCAGTACGACGACTCCGGACGCCGTACCGGTTGAGCTTCCGACACCCGCTGTCCGGGAACCGGAAGCTGAGCCGGAGCCAGTAGCGGAGACAGCCGAGGAACGGCGAGCACGCAAGCCCAGACGCCGGCGCCGCCTGAACCACGAAGAGGGAGACCCCGAGCAGTGAGATTCCGCAAGACGACCGTAGTCGTGGCCGCTCTCGCGGTACTGCTCAGTGGATGTGGCGTGGCAAGCCGGGCACAGGATGCCGATGGCGGCCCTGGCGGGTCGAGCACCGGCGGCAGTACGCCGAAGGGTCCGGCTGGGCCGATTCCGGTGGGGCTGGAGCAGTTCTACAACCAGCAGCCGACCTGGGAGCGCTGTGGCAGCAACCAGCAGTGCGCCACGATCAAGGTGCCGCTGGACTACAGCAAGCCGGCCGGCAAGACGATCGAGCTGCGCGCCCGCAAGGTGCTCGCCCGCGACCGCGTCGGCCGGATCGGCACGTTGTTCATCAACCCGGGTGGACCCGGTGGGTCGGGTGTCGAGTTCGCCGCGTCGGCCGGGTTCGTGCTCGGATCCTCGCTGCTGCGCAAGTTCGACGTGATCGGCTGGGACCCGCGTGGGGTCGGCCAGTCGACGCCGGTGAAGTGCCTGGACACCGAGCAGCTGGACAAGTTCATCGCGGCCGACGGCAGCCCGGACGACGAAGCCGAGATCACCGAGCTGAACAACGAGGCCAAGACTCTGGCCGACGGATGCGAGCAGCGTTCCGGTGAGCTGCTGCCGCATGTGGGGACCAAGGACGCGGCCCGCGATATCGACGTACTGCGTGGCATCGTCGGCGACGCCCAGCTGAACTACCTGGGCATGTCGTACGGCACCTTCCTCGGTGCGACGTACGCCGAGTTGTTCCCGAAGAACGTCGGCCGCGTCGTACTCGACGGTGCGGTCGACCCGGCGAAGTCGTCGGAGGAGAACAACATCGCGCAGGCGAAGGGCTTCGACACCGCGCTGGACGCGTTCGCCGAGGATTGTGCGCAGCGGCAGTGCCGGCTGGGCAGCAGCAAGGACGAGGTCCTGGCCAAGGTCGACAAGCTGATCAACGACAGCGACGCGACTCCGCTGCCGGGTGACGGCGACCGCAAGGTCACGCAGGCGATCGTCGTACTGGGCGTCATCTACCCGCTCTACTCGCAGGAGTTGTGGCCGCGGCTCGAGGATGCGGTGGTCGACGGTCTCGACGGCAAGGGCGCCCGCCTGCTGGCGCTCGCCGATCAGTACACCGAGCGCGACAGCTCCGGCTACGCGAACAACCAGAACGAGGTCATCTACGCGGTGAACTGCGTGGATCGCCCGGACATCACCTCGGTCGCGCAGGCCAAGAGCGAAGAGGCGAAGTACAAGGCGGCCTCACCGCGGTTCGGTTCGTTCCTGCTCTGGGGCTCACTCGCCTGCGCGAACTGGCCGGTCAAGCCGGAGGACAAGCCGCACGCGATCAAGGCCCCCGGCGCGAAGCCGATCGTCGTGGTCGGTACGACGCGCGACCCGGCCACGCCGTACGACTGGGCCGTCGGGCTCGCGGGGGAGCTGGAGAGCGGCGTGCTGATCACGCGGGACGGTGACGGCCACACCGGCTACAAGGCGGGCAACCCCTGCGTCGACGGCGCCGTGGAGACCTACCTGCTGCAGGGCCTGGCACCCACCGCCGACATCAAGTGTTAGTTGGGCCGGCTGCCCGCGTCCGGTAGGTGGAGTGACCGGGTGGCGCGCTCCAGGACGTCGCGCAGGGCGGCCTCGTCCTGCGGGCGGCCGCCGACGGTGATCTCGATGGCGGAGCTGTCGCCGTTGTCGGTGGAGATCCAGCGGGACAGGCCCATCCGCGGCCCGCGGGCCTTGTCGACGTACGTGTAGACGAGCGTGCCGTTGTCGCGGCTCAGCACGTTGAGCTGCTCTTCCTTGATGCTGCGCTCACGGTCGCTCACCTGGCGCTCCGGGGACTTGCTGCTGCCCCGGGTGTCGAACCGGATCTGCCAGACGCCGGTCGGATCCAGGAACCGCGGCCGCTCGCCGTCCTGGTGGGCCTTCCAGGTCACGGGAACCTCGGCGCTGACCGGCGACCGATCGGTGCCGAAGGTCTGCGCCGCGTACTGCAGGCTGTCGGCCTGCAGACCGTCGCCGCGGGGAGTCGGGGTGGGTGAGGTCTGACTGGTCACGACATCGGTGGACCGTTGGTCGTCGTCACCGTTGCCGTTGATGGCCAGCACGGTGCCGAAGACTGCGACACCGACGGTCATCCCCGCCAGCGTCATCAGCAGCGCCTGGTGCCTGGGCGTGAGCATCCCGACCTCGCTTCCACTTGCTCCAGTCGTTCCTCCCGGCTGATTATCGACCACGAAGGGGGCGTCGCCGAAATTCGCGCGTACGCTGGCCCGTCGTGAGCACGCCTTTCGAACAGGCCCTGGAGCGGTACGACGCGGGCACGGCCGAGCGACCCGACCTGAAGCTGCTGACCAAGGAGTTGCTGAAGCTCCTGGTCGCCAAGGCCCCTGGTCATGCGGTCGAGGTCCGGGTCCCGCCGTACGGCGCGGTGCAGTGCATCGAGGGACCGCGACACACCCGGGGGACGCCGGGCGCGGTGGTCGAGATGCCGCCCGAACTGTGGATCGAGCTCGGTCTCGGGCGCACCACCTGGCCGGAGGCCCGCAGTACCGGGAAGCTCCGCGCGAGCGGTGAACGCACCGACCTCAGCGAACTGTTGCCCTTGGTAACCAATTGATGACTGACTGCTGCTGAGACAGGGCATTAAGGGGCCGCGACACCCCGCCCCGGGTGCCGCGGCTACTGGTATAGACGCGTTGAGCGCCGAGAAAGTTCACTATTCGAAGGAAATCGAATAGTGACCGGGGTCACCGTCCGGCGGTACCGGTGTGCCAGACGACCGTGCGGCCGTTCACGATCTGGACGTCGCCGTTGTTCTGCGCGACCAGGACGGAGCCCTTGCGGGTCGTCTTGCTGGACCAGAGGGCCTTCTTGGCGGCGCTGTAGACGACCAGGTTGCCGTCGTTCTGCATGGCCGCGAACGCGCCCTTGCTCTGCGTCTTGGTGCTCCACAGCGCGGTCTTGCCCTTGTAGAGGACCAGGTTGCCGTCGGCCTGCATGTAGACCTTGTAGGTCCGGTTCACCGAGGTCAGGTACTCCGGGTACTTCAGCAGCCGGTTGAAACCGAGCGTGCCGACCACCATGTAGCGGCTCCAGTTCGGCTTACCGCGGGTGTTGTAGATCACCAGGTTGTTGTCGTTCTGGACGGCCAGGATCGCGCCCGGGCTGGTGCCGGTGTTGCTCTGCCAGACGACGGTCTTGCCGGAGACGACCTCGAGGTTGCCGTTCTTCTGCATCACCAGCACCGACGCCTTGCGGTTGGTGACGGTCGACCACAGCGCGGTCTTGCCGCTGTAGAGCACCGCGTTGCCGTCGGACTGCATGACGAACGTGTACTTGCCGTTCTTCGAACGGATGTAGTTGCCGGCCTTCAGCTTCTGACCCGGCTTGAGCAGGTCGGAGACCGCGCTGGCCTGGGTCGTCGCGGCGGCCGCGGCGGCGGTGGTGGTCGTGGCCTGCGCGGCCACGGGCGCAAGCAGGGTGGCACCAGCGACCGCCCCCGCGACGAGGGTGGCGAACACCTTGGTGCGTACCGACTTGGTCGGGATCATCCGGTTGTCTCCATACGCTCAGTGAATATCCGGGAAGATTGACGCCGAGGGCAACCAATCGGTTCCACGGTAGGGAGAAAAGGGTTCTTCACCCGGCGGCCGGAGCTGACAGGATGTGCCGGTGGCAGCAAGTTTCCGAGCGCGGCTGGCCCGGCTGCGTGTCGACCTGACTCCGTGGCGTGGTTCGCGTGACTTCCGGATCCTGATGGTCTCCGGTTCGGTCTTCTTCCTGGGCAGCATGTTCGGGTACGTCGCCCTGCCGTACCAGCTGTATTCGCTGACCCACTCGAACTTCGCGGTCGGCGCGATGGGCCTGGTCAACATCCTGCCGCTGGTCGTCTTCGGCCTGTACGGCGGTGCGCTGGCCGATCACGTGGACCGCCGAAAGATGCTCATCTTCACCGGTATCGCGCAGGTCGCGGTCTGCGCCGTACTGCTGAGCAACGCCCTGCTGTCCAACCCGCAGGTGTGGATCATCTACGTCTGTGGCGCGCTGAACGCGATCGCGGCGTCCTTGCAGCGGCCGAGCCGGGACGCGCTGTTCCCGCGCGTGGTGAAGCACTCGGAGCTGCCGGCCGCGGTCGCGCTGAACGCGTTGACCATGCAGGCCGGTCAGCTCGTCGGTCCCGCGCTGGGTGGCGTGCTGGTCGGGACGGCCGGGATCAGCTGGGCCTTCGGGATCGAGCTGACCGGACTCGCGATCGCGACCCTGATGTACCTGGGACTCAAGCCGTACCGGGTCGGCGAGCACTCGCAACCACCGAGCCTGCGGGTCATCGGCGAAGGGATCGGGTACGCCGCCCGCCGCAAGGACCTGCTCGGGACGTACGTCGTGGACATGGTCGGGATGTTCATGGCGATGCCGATCGTGCTGTTCCCCGCGTTCGCGACCGACGTACTGAAGGAACCGAAGCTGCTCGGCGTCCTCTACAGCGCGGAGGCGGTCGGGGCGATGATCGCGACGCTGACCAGCGGCTGGACCCGCCGGGTGCATCACCACGGCCGGGCTGTCGTGATGGCGGCCGCCTGCTGGGGCGCCGCGATCGGGATCGCCGGGCTGGCGCCGAACATGTGGGTCGCGGTCGTCTTCCTCGCGTTCGCCGGAGCGGCGGACATGGTCTCCGGCCTGTTCCGGTCGGTGATCTGGAACCAGACGATCCCGGACGAGATGCGCGGCCGGCTGGCCGGGATCGAGATGCTCTCCTACATGCTCGGCCCGCTTGGCGGACAGGCCCGCTCCGGACTGGTCGCTGACCTGACCAGCGTCCGGACCTCGATCGTCAGCGGCGGGATCCTGTGCGTGGCAGGTGTCGCGGCCACCGGTGCGGCCCTGCGCGACTTCTGGCGGTACGACGCTCGCACCGACGAGCACGCGATTCGCGAACGCGATCTCCGCAGGGCGGCCGAGGCCGACGAAGCGTAGGCTTTGGCCCACCATGCGTATCCGTCCGGTTGTGCCGCTCGTCGTACTCTCAGTGCTCGTCAGCGGTTGCAGCGGCCCCGGACAGGAGACCGCGCCCAGTGTGCCGCCACTGGTCTCGATCCCGACGACGCCGTCGCAGACCCCCTCGGAGACACCGTCGAGCACTCCGGCGACGGCCAAGGTCGCGGACACGATCTGCGTTCGGATGGATCAGACGCTGGTGCAGGCGACGCTCGACGTCCCGTCCGTGCAGATTCGGCCCAAGACGCCGCCGGCCGAGTTCGGCGTACCGGTGACGTATGACGGCTGCCTGCTGGGGCTGGGTGGGTCGGTGTTGCGGGTCGGGTGGTCGGTGCAGACGGCGACCAAGGCGACGCTGGCGGCGGTGCAGAAGGCTTACAAGGGAGAGCCGGCCAAGCCTGCGGTCATCGGTGCGAGCAGCGCCGCGACCAGCGCGCCGGGGTTCGGGGCCAGTAGCTTCGTGGTCTTCCTGCTGGAGAACCGGCTCTACAAGATCTCCGGGCCGAAGGCCACGCTGGCGAGGTACATAGTGCTGGCCGAAGAGGTGGCTCGTCAGGTGGGCGGACTGCCCGAGCCGGAGCCGTTGGTCACCCGGCCGGAGTGTGACCGCGGGTCGGACGCTGCGGCCAAGGTGATGGGCGCGCCCGTGATGTTCCGTCGCGACGGACAGACCGAGCTCGGTGACCTGGTCTGCGGTTGGATCGCCGCGGACAGCGTGCTGTCGACGTCGGTACGCCGTACGCCGAAGGCCGCCGAGCTGATGACCGCGATCCGGAAGACACCGACCGCGCAGGCACTCCCGCTTGGTGACGAGGGGTACGTCGACACCGCGACCGGGCGGACCACGATCCGGCTCGGCGAGGGGCAGCTGGTCGACTTCGTGCCGCTGCCGGCCCGGGCGATCAACCCGGACACCATGACCCAGTTCGCACTTGCGATGCTGTCGCAGTACCGGTGAGGTACTGTGGCGGCGCCGTGGTGTTCGGGAAGCCGGTGTGATGCCGGCGCGGCCCTCGCCACTGTGATCGGGAGTTCACCGGCCGTTCCCTGCTGAGGGGAGGTCACTGGTCCTGCACTGGGAAGACCAGGTCGGTGGGCGGAATCCCGTCAGCCAGGAGACCGGCCACGGCATGTGATCCGTCCACGAGGTGCTGGAGGAGCGGTTCCGTGCTGCGTAAGTCTGTTCTCCCTGTCCTGCTGCTAGGCCTGCTCGCCGGGTGCGGCACGGCCACAGCGGTCAACCCGCCCGGGTCGACGATCACCGTGCAGAACTGCGGTCTCGACGTCACCGTGAGCGGTCCACCGAAGCGCGTGTTCGCGGCGTACCAGCCGGCCATCGAGATGGCGCATGCGCTGGGGATCTCCGATCGCCTGGTCGGTACGGCGTACCTGGACGCGGAGGTGCTCCCGGAGTACGCGACCGCTCAGGCCAAGGCGAAGTACTACAAGAACCTGCCCAGCCGGGAGGAGCTGCTCGCGGCGAACCCGGACTTCGTGCTGTCCGGGTTCAACGACGTGTTCAGTGCCGGTGGTGGCAGTGACCAGAGCTTCGGCAGCCGCAAGAGCCTGGCCGACCTCGGCGTCCAGACCTGGATCTTCAGCCCGCTCTGCCCGACCGCCGACGGCAAGGGCGACGAGGCGATCGATCCGTCGAGTGTCTCGATGGACAACGTGTACGCCGATCTGCGCGGCCTCGGGAAGCTGTTCGGGGTCGAGGACCGGGCCGAGGCCGTGATCGCCGACCAGTCCGCCCGGATCGCCGCAGTCGAGGCCAAGGTGAAGAACGCGCCGAAGCCGACCGTCGCGATCCTGCGGCCCGGGCTAGAGGGCGGCGGGCTGACGGTCTCCGGTGGTCCGGACTTCGGGACGGTGCTGATCAAGCAGGCCGGTGGCGTGAACGCGTTCGCGGATCTGACGTCGAAGCGGAACGTGAAGATCGGCGTCGAGGAACTGATCAAGCGCAACCCGGACTACATCCTGATCAGTGGGTGTTGCGATGCGTCGCTGACGCCGGCGTCGTCCCAGCCGGAGGTGGACAAGATGCTCGCGAACCCGGCGTTCCAGAACCTCAAGGCGGTCCGCACCAAACACGTCGTACCGTGGCTGTTCGCGAACCACTCGGCCGGGGTTCGGGGTGCTTACACGACCGAGGACATCGCCAAGACGATTCATCCTGATCTGTTCCGATGAGGTGGCGTGCGGCCGGACTGCTGTTGTGTGTCGCCGTTCTCGCGGGTTCGGTGCTGCTGTCGTTGAGCATCGGGAACCAGCATTTTGGTGCGCATGACGTCTATCTGGCGCTGGCGAACTTCAGCGGGAGCGACAACGATCGCGTGATCCGGTACCTGCGGGTGCCGCGGACGGCTGCTGGATTGTTGGCCGGGGCCGCGCTGGGGTTGGCGGGTGCGTTGATGCAGGGCGTGACGCGCAATCCGTTGGCGGATCCGGGGATTCTCGGGGTGAACGCCGGGGCGGCGCTCGCGGTGGTCGGGGCGATCGGTCTGCTGGGGGTACACAGCCTGACGGGCTATGTGTGGTTCGCGATGGGCGGTGCGTTGGTGGCGACGGTGGTCGTCTACCTGGTCGGTGCGATCGGGCGAGGTGGAGCGACGCCGGTGAAGCTCGCGCTGGCGGGAGCGGCGATCAGCGCGCTGCTCGGGTCGGTGACGTCGGCGATCACCCTGATGGATCTGTCGACGTTGAATTCCTTCAGGTTCTGGGTGGTCGGGTCGTTGACGCTGGCAACTGGTTCGGTGGTCGGGCAGGCCGTGCCGTTCATTGCCGTTGGCATCGTTGTGGCGTTGGGGTTGGGGCGATCGCTCAACCAGTTGGCGTTGGGTGATGAGCTGGCGCGGTCGCTTGGTACTCGGGTCATGGTGGTGCGCGTGTTGGCCGGGTTGGCGGTTGTTGTGCTGGCCGGTACGGCGACTGCGATCGCTGGGCCGATCGGGTTTCTGGGGCTCGCCGTACCGCATGTCGCGCGGACGTTGGTCGGGGCGGACTACCGGTGGATCTTGCCCTGGTCGATGGTGCTGGCGCCCGCCGTACTGCTACTCGCCGATGTGGTCGGGCGGTTGGTGGTTCGACCGGATGAGCTGCAGGTCGGGATCATTACCGCGCTGATCGGTGCACCGTTGTTCATCGCGCTGGTCCGGCGACGTCGTACGGCGGCGTTGTGAAAACGCTTCGGGTCGGGCCGTTCTCGACACGTGTCGATGGTGCGAGTGTGGTGTGGTCGGTTGTTGCTTGGGTGCTGACGCTTGCGGTGGGGGCGTTGTCGCTGACCTTGGGCGACTACCGGATTCCGTTGCCGTTGGTGCTCGAGACGTTGAGCGGTCATGGCACGTTGATCCTCAACGACATCGTGGTGAACGGGCGGCTGCCACGAGTGCTGGTCGGGATCGGCGTCGGTACGGCGTTCGCCGTGTCGGGGGCGATCTTCCAGCGGCTGGCGCGTAATCCGCTGGTGAGTCCGGACCTGATCGGGGTCAACGCCGGGGCCGCGTTGGCCGCCGTACTGATGATCACTGTGCTCGGGAGTGGATGGATTCCGGCTGGTGCACTGTTGGGGTCGTTGCTGTCGGCAATCGTTGTGTATCTGCTGGCTTATCGGGACGGGATCTCGGGGTATCGGCTGGTGCTGGTGGGTATTGGAGTGACGGCGATCATCGGGTCGGTGACCGCGTACCTGTTGACGTTGGCCGATATCTACACCGCGAAGAGTGCATCGCAGTGGTTGGCCGGGAGTCTCGCCGGGCGGAGCTGGACGCACGTCGTACTGATTGGTGCGGCGTTGGTGGTTCTGTTGCCGGCTGCTTTGGCTGGGGCGCGGCAGTTGCGGTTGCTGGAGCTCGGGGATGATCTGGCGCGAACGTTGGCCGGTCGCGTCGAGCTCTCGCGCGGGTTGCTGATTCTCGTTGGAGTTGCCCTTGCTGCGTTGGCGACTGCGGCCGCAGGCCCGATTGCCTTCGTGGCGTTGGTCGCTCCGCAGCTCGCTCGGCGATTGGTGGCTGAACGCGTCGCCGGACTGCTCGCGGCCGGTGCTCTTGGCGCGTTGCTGGTGGTCGTTTCGGACCTCATTGCCCGGGAAATCTTTGCTCCGACGCAGTTGCCGGTCGGTGTCGTGACCGCGTTCCTCGGAGCGCCGTACCTGCTCGTCCTGATGGCTCGCGCCAACCGCATCGGTACCGGAGGCTGACATGACCGAACTCCGTGCTGAAGAACTAACCCTCGCGTACGACGGCCGCGCCGTGGTGCACTCGTTGTCGCTGCTGATCCCGCGGCAGCGGATCACGGTCATCGTCGGCGCGAACGCCAGCGGGAAGTCCACCCTGCTGCGCGGTCTTGCCCGGCTGCTCGCTCCCCGTGGTGGTGCTGTGTATTTGGATGACGTCGACCTGGCCAAGGTCAGCGCCGGTCGCCTGGCAACCCAACTCGGCATGCTCCCGCAACAACCAGTCGCGCCCGACGGCATCACCGTCGCCGACCTGGTCGGTCGCGGCCGGCACCCACACCAGCGCTGGTTCCGCCAGTGGTCACCCGAGGACGAGCGCGTGGTCAACTCCGCGCTGGCCGCCACCGGCGTCGCAGACCTCGCGGACCGGTCGTTGGACGAACTCTCCGGCGGTCAACGCCAACGCGTCTGGATCGCCCTGGCCCTCGCCCAAGACGCCGACACCATGCTCCTCGACGAACCCACCACCTTCCTGGACCTGGCACACCAGTTGGAGATCCTCGACCTGGTCCAAGACCTCAACCGCGCGCACGGCAAAACCGTCGTACTGGTCCTCCACGACCTCAACCTCGCCGCCCGCTACGCCGACCACCTGATCGCCCTGAAAGACGGCCAGGTAGCCGCCACCGGCACTCCTGCCGAAGTCATCACCCCGGCCGTGGTTTCCAAGGTCTTCAACCTCACCGCGGAGGTCATCCCCGACCCTCTCACCAAGACCCCACTGGTCATCCCGGTCCCTCGCCGTACTGCCTGACAGGTGGATGGCGTCCCACCTCCGAGCGGGGACGCCATCCACGTCGCTTGCTCAGTACTCCGCCCACTGGAACTGCCAACCCGGAGCACACGGCCACTCCGGAGCGCAGGTCGAGTCCGGGTCGCGGTACCAGACTTCGGACACGGGGTAGTGGTAGTGCCGGTAGGTGAGTCGTGCTGACTCACACTCGTCCTGGGTGGCGCAGGTGTAGGTGTGGTGCGGGCCGTCCTGTGCCTGAGCCACCACCGCGCCGCTGGCGACCAACGCCACCGAAGCTGCTGCTATCCCCACCATTCGCCCGATCGTTCTCATCCCAACTCCGCCTTTCCCGTCGATCAACTCGTTGCTTGATGCAACGTCCAAAGCCGCTAGTACCGAAAAACTGTTCCACCCAAACGATTCGACCCCACTCGAAACCCGTTTGAGAACCAGATGCCCTGGGCAACAGTCGCCCCTTCATAACTCCTAAGCTATCGCGGACCGGCCGTCGACAGCTCGGGGCTGTGCGCGCCCCGCGGGGCCCGTGAACAGGCAATATCTTGTCCACCACCCCCACGTCCTGTCCAAGCCCCCAAGTTATGACCACAGCCGAGAGTAGGACGGGGATACTCGGTCGGAGGATCTAGACGAGAGTTGCGAGGGTGCGGATGGCTTCGGTCAGTTCGGTGGGGGTGCGGGCGGCGTAGCCGAGGACCAGGCCGGGGGCGTGGGGGAGTTGGCAGTGCCAGGAGAGTGGGTGGGTTTTGATGCCGTGCTCGAGGGCGGCGGTCGCCAGGGCTACGTCGTCGATGTCTGGTGGGAAGGTGATCGTGAGGTGGAGGCCGGCGGCGGCGCCGTGGACTGTTGCGGTGGGCAAGTAGTTGGCGATGGCGGTGGCCATGGCGTCGCGGCGGGTGCGGTGGCGGCGGTGGACGTAGCGGAGTTGGCGTTCTAGTTCGCCGGACTCCATCAGATGCGCGAGGGTGAGTTGCGGGAGTGAGGCGTTGCCCAGGTCCGCGCGTCGCTTGAGGCTGATCAGTTCGTCACGGTACTGCGCCGGCGGCACGATCCACCCGATCCGCAGCGCTGGTGCGAGCAGCTTCGAGACGCTGCCCGTGTAGATCACCTGCTCAGCCTGCATCGAGCGCAGTGCAGGAACCGGCGGGCGGTCATAGCGATGCTCGGCGTCGTAGTCGTCCTCGAAGATCAGCCCACCGTCAGCTGCCCACTGCAGTAGCTCACGTCGCCGCTCACCCTCCAGTACGACGCCTGTCGGGAACTGGTGTGCCGGAGTCACCATCACCACAGGCGCACCGGACTTCCGCAGTACGTCGACTTGCAGTCCACCGCTGTCGACCGGGATCGGTGGGGTCCGGAGGCCCCATTCGTCCAGGTGCTGCCGTGATCCCAGCGAACTCGGGTCCTCGACGGCCACCTCATGGATGCCGCGTGCCTGGAGGAGTTGGGCGAGCATCCCGATGGCCTGGGAGACCCCGGCGACGATGATCACCTCCTCCGGGTGCGCGGCGATCCCGCGGTAGCGGGCCAGCCAGGTCGATACGGCTCGCCGCAACGTCGGCGTACCGGATGGGTCGCCGTAGCCGAACGCGGCGGGCTCGAGGTCGTTGAGGACAGCGCGTTCGGAGCGCAGCCAGGCAGCACGGGGGAAAGACGCCAGATCCGGTACGCCGGGAGTCAGGTCGATGCGCGCAGGCGCGGCTCGGAGTGCGACGAAGATGTCGAGGTCGGGCGCCCTCATCTGCGGCGGTACGACGTGAGCTCGGGCGCGGGGCGCTGGGGCGACGGCGGGTGCCGCGACCACGATCGTGCCGGCGCGACCGCGGCCGCTGACCTGGCCCTCTTCGGTCAGCCGTTGGTAGGCCTCGGTGACGACTCCGCGGGAGATCTGTAGTTCGGCGGCCAGCAGCCGGCTGGCGGGGAGGCGGCTGCCGATCGCGAGTCGACCGTCGGAGATCGCGCTCCGGAGCTGGTCGGTCAGCCAGTCGGCCAGCCCGCCGGCCGGTGCTTCCGCGGCGTTCAGCTGGAGGAAGTCCGCTCCAATGGTCCTGCCGAAATCGCCATCATTGGACCTGTCCATCGGTCCATTGTGACGGCACCTTGGAGGTATGAGAACCGATTACGTGCACGGCTATACCGCGGCCGAGACTCGCCGGCTGACGGATCAGGCGCAGACCCTGGCCGAGCTCCTGCACGGCGGCCTCCAGTACCCGCCCGGGGCGCGGGTGCTCGAAGCCGGCTGCGGAGTCGGCGCCCAGACAGTCCAGCTGCTCACCCGGCACCCCGGCATAGAGCTGGTCGCAATCGACCTGTCCGAGGAGTCGCTCGCCCAGGCGAAGGCTCACGTCGCAGCTGTAGTGCCCGACGCGCAGGTCGAGTGGCGTTGTGCTGATCTGCGGGAGCTCGAAGGTGAGCAGTTCGACCATGTCTTCGTCTGCTTCGTGCTCGAGCACCTGGACGATCCGGTCGCCGCGCTGACCAGCCTGCGACGACTGCTGCGACCCGGCGGCACGATCACCGTCATCGAGGGCGATCACCAGTCCGCGTTCTTCCACCCGCGGAGTGCGGCCGCGCAGGCGGTGATCGAGTGTCTGGTCGACCTGCAGGCCGAAGCCGGCGGCGACTCGCTCATCGGCCGCCGCGTCCAACCGCTCCTCCAAGCAGCCGGGTACGACGACGTCCGCGCCGAGCCCAGGACCGTGTACGCCGACGAGACCCTGCCGCACCTGGTCGACGGGTTCACCCGGAAGACGTTCATCGCGATGGTCGAGTCCGTGCGTGAAAAAGCTCTCGCCGCCGGCCTCCTCACACCCACGCAATGGGCCGAAGGAATCCGCGACCTGGAGCGGACGGCCGAACCCGGCGGAACCTTCCACTACACGTTCTTCCGAGCGGTAGGCCGGACATGATCGGCTTCCTCGCGATCGTCGGGCTGACGGTCTGGGGCCTGCAGCGCAACCACCGTCGGCAACTGCGTACCGTCTCCGGCAACGGGAAGCCAGATCGCGATCTGGAAAGACTTGTCGCCGATCTGAGATCCAGTTCATGAACTGCTGGTAAACAAGAGGCATGCCGACCGAGCAGCTGGAGATCGAGACCAAGTACGACGTCGACGAGTCGACCCACCTGCCGGCCCTGCACGAGTTACCCGGGGTGGCGAGCGTCGCGCAGCCGGTCGAGCTCGACCTCGAGGCGGTCTACTACGACACCCCCGAGCTCGATCTGGCGGCGAACAAGGTGACGCTGCGGCGGCGTACCGGCGGCGAGGACGACGGCTGGCACGTGAAGTTCCCGAAGTCGTCCGGTGCGCGGCTGGAGGTGCAGCACCCGCTCGGCCGGTCGGTGCGCAACGTGCCGATCGCCGTGGTCCGCACGGTTCGGGTGCATGTCCGCGACAACACGCTGGTGCCGGTCGTCACGCTGCAGACGCGCCGGGTGGTGCACCGCCTGCTCGACGCGAAGGGCGACGTACTGGCTGAGCTGGCCGACGACCACGTCACGGCGACGACCGGGAACGGTGAGCCGGATACCTGGCGCGAGTGGGAGGTCGAGCTGGTCGGCGGCGACGAGCGACTGCTTCAGGACGCCGACGACCTCCTGCGGGCCGCAGGTGCTGAGCCTGCAGCTGGGCCGAGCAAGCTGGCTCGTGCGCTCGGTGACCGCGTCCCCGTTGGAGACGGCTGGGAGCTTCCCGCCAAGCCGCGGACGGCTGACGTGTTCCGGGCGTACGCCGCCGCGCAGGTGCAGGCGATTCGTCAGCGCGATCCTGAGGTACGGCGTGATGTCCCGGACTCGATTCACAAGTTCCGCGTCGCGACCCGGCGACTGCGGTCAGCGCTGGCGACGTACCGGCCGGTCATCGACCGTGAGGTCGGAGACGAGATCAGGGCCGAGCTGAAGTGGTTGGCCGGTGAGCTCGGGGTCGCCCGGGACGCCGAGGTGCAGCGCGAACACTTCGCCGCCGAGGTGGCCGAACAGCCTGTTGAGCTGGTGATGGGTCGGGTCGCGGGGCGGATCGACGACCACCTGCGCGGGGTCTACAAGGAGGGCCGTGCTGGGGCGCTGGCTGCGCTGGAGAGCGAGCGCTACTTTCGCCTGCTGGACACGCTCGATGAGCTGATCGCCGACCTGCCACTGACGGGTGTGAACCGGAAGGCCGCCAAGCAGCTGCCCGAGCTGCTCGACCACGACTGGCGCCGGATGCGCAAGGCCGTCCGGCGCGCGCAGGCCGCCGAGTCGACCGAGGAGCAGGACCACGAGCTCCACGAGGTGCGCAAGGGCGCGAAACGACTCCGGTACGCCGGAGAGGCCGCCGTACCGGTGTTGGGTGAAGCGGCCGAGGCGCTGGCTGCGCGCGCCGAAGAGGTGCAGGAGGTGCTCGGCGACTTCCAGGACTCGGTCGTCTCGCGTGAGCTGCTCCGGGAGCTCGCCGTACAGGTGCATCTTGACGGTGGAAATGCGTTCACCTTCGGTCGCCTGCATGCGTTGGAAGAGGTGCGGGGCAAGGCGTCGGCCAAGGCCTTCTTCGAGATGTGGCCGTCGCTGAAGTTCTAGAGACAGCAGAAGGTCCCGGCTCAGGGGGAGCACCGGGACCTTCTGGAGGCGGAACTTTGGGGCTGCCAGGCAGGTCCGCCGACGTTCGCAGGACCTACCTGACAGGTTCAGGGGTTAGTGCTCGACCGCCTTCTCGGCGCCCGCACCGGTGAGGGAGCGGACCTCCATCTCGGCGAACTTGTCGACGTCGACCGGCTCCTTGCTGGTGATCGTGCCGATGAAGCCGAGCAGGAACGCCAGTGGGATCGAGACGATGCCGGGGTTGTCCAGCGGGAACCAGTGGAAGTCGATGCCGGTGTCGGTGATCATCGACAGGCTCGCGCCGGTCTTCTTGTCCACCTTGCCGGAGACGACCGGGCTGAACGCGATCAGGATGATCGCGGTACCCAGACCGCCGTAGATGCTCCACAGTGCGCCGCGGGTGTTGAACCGGCGCCAGAACAGGGAGTAGAGGATCGTCGGCAGGTTCGCACTGGCCGCGACCGCGAACGCCAGCGCCACCAGGAAGGCCACGTTCTGGCCGTTGGCGAAGATGCCGCCGATGATCGCGACCGCACCGATCACGAGCGCGGTGATCCGGGCGACCTTGACCTCGCCGTCGCCGCTGATCTGGCCCTTCTTGATCACCTGGCCGTAGATGTCGTGGGCGAACGACGTACTCGCGGTGATGGTCAGCCCGGCCACGACCGCCAGGATGGTGGCGAAGGCGACCGCCGAGATGATGCCGAGCAGCAGTTCACCACCGAGCTCGAAGGCCAGCAGCGGAGCAGCCGAGTTGGCCTTGCCGGGTGCGGCCTTGATCCGGTCCGGACCGACGATCGCGGCGGCGCCGTACCCGAGCACCAGGGTGAACAGGTAGAAGATGCCGATGATCCAGATCGCCCAGGTGACACTGCGCCGGGCCTCCTTGGAGTTCGGCACCGTGTAGAAGCGCATCAGCACGTGCGGCAGGCCCGCCGTACCGAGCACCAGGGCGAGTGCCAGAGAGATGAAGTCCAGCTTGCTGATCCCCGTCACGCCGTACTGAAGACCCGGGCCCAGCAGCTTCTCGCCAGCCGCCGGGCTCTTGTCCACGGCCGCACCGAGCAAGCTGGACAGATTGAAGGTGTACTTCGCGAGCACCCAGATCGTCATCAGACCGGCGCCGACGACCAGCAGGGCGGCCTTGATGATCTGCACCCAGGTGGTGCCCTTCATGCCACCGACCAGGACGTAGGTGATCATGATGATGCCGACGACCGCGATCACGATGTTCTGACCGGTCTTGCCGTCGACGCCGAGCAGCAGCGCGACCAGACCGCCGGCACCGGCCATCTGGGCCAGCAGGTAGAAGAAGCAGACGACCAGTGTCGAGATGGCCGCGGCCATCCGGACCGGGCGCTGCTTGAGGCGGAACGACAGGACGTCGGCCATCGTGAAGCGGCCGGTGTTGCGGAGCAGCTCGGCGACGAGCAGCAGCGCGACCAGCCAGGCGACCAGGAAGCCGATCGAGTACAGGAAGCCGTCGTACCCGTTCAGTGCGATCGCACCGGCGATGCCGAGGAACGACGCGGCGGACAGGTAGTCACCGGCGATCGCGATGCCGTTCTGCGGGCCGGTGAACGAGCGGCCGCCGGTGTAGAAGTCGGCCGCGGTCTTGTTGTTGCGCGACGCGCGCAGCACGATCGCCAGCGTGGCCACCACGAAGGCCGCGAAGATCAGGATGTTGACCGTCGGATTGCCGATGTCGGTTGCCATCGGCAACAGCAGTGGGGCGCTCACTCGACGCCTCCTTCGATCTGGTCACGGAGGCGGGCGGCGTCCGGGTCGACACTGCGGTCGGCCCAGCGGACGTAGATCATCGTGATCGCGAACGTCGTGACGAACTGGCCGAGCCCGAACAGCAGCGCGACGGTGATGTTGCCGAAGACCTTGGTCGACATGAAGCCGTGCGCGTAGTCGGCGAGCAGGACGTAGACGAAGTACCAGACCAGGAACAGTCCGGTCATCGGGAACACGAAGCGGCGGAACCGGCGGCGCAGTTCGGAGAAGTCCGGTGACACCTGGACATCTCGGTACGTCGTCAGCTCCGGATCACCCGAGCGAATATCACTCATGCGCGGGACCTCCAGACAGGGAATGGCCGGGCGGACCGGCGTGGTGTGCTGGTCCGTACTGTGGTCCGCGTCACTGGTTGGCGGACAGCACACGCGCGCATCGAGCGCTCAGCGGAGCACACCGGGCGACCGGCGGGGGACGCTGCTGCGGCGAACGGTCGGTCCGGGACGACGAGCGGTTACGGGTGGGCGGTCGGGGCCCGATCGACGTCCACGGCCTCTGGGGTGTGCAGACGGACCATGCTGCGGGCGGTACCGGCCGGGATGGCGTTGGGGGTCAGCTTCGACACGATGATCACGGTCAGGAAGGCGAGCGGCATCGTCCAGGCGGCCGGCTGCACCACCAGTGCGCGCGGCCAACCGCCGGTCGGTGCGCCGATCACGTTGATGAGTGCAGCGGCGCTGGCTGCGACCCCGCCGACGACCAGCCCGGCTGCAGCGCCAGTGGTCGACATGCGCCGCCACCAGATGCCGAGCACGAGCATGGGACAGAAGGTCGACGCGGCGACCGCGAAGGCGAGTCCTACCGTGTCGGCCAGGCTCAGAGCGCCGGTGACGCGGAAAGCGACGTACGGGACGGACATCGCCAGGAGCGCAGCGATGCGGAAGCTGTTGACAGCAAGGTAATCGCCGCCGGTCAGACGGTTCAGCCGCGTGCGCAGGAGGTCCTGGTCGATCACACCGGCGATCGCAACGGTCAGGCCGGAGGAGGTGGACAGGAACGCGGCGAAGGCGCCGGCTGCGACAAGCGCTCCGAGCAGGTCTCCCGCCGTACCGGGGAAGACGCGGCTGGGCAGCTCCAGTACGACGGTGTCTGCGGCGCCCGCGACCAGGTCGGGGGCGAAGGAGCGGCCGAGGATCGCGTAGACGGGTGGGAACAGGTAGAAGAGGCCCAGCAGAGCCAGCACGACAACCGTCGTACGGCGGGCGGCGCGGCCGTCTGGGTTCGTGTAGAAGCGGACCAGGACGTGTGGGAGGCCCATGGTGCCGAAACACAAGGCCAGCAAGAGTGAATAGGTCGCGTAGAGCGGGTGGTCACGACCGTTGGCGCGGGAGAGCGGTTCAGCCCACTCGGCGGCCGCACCGTGCAGTGACTGCAGTACCCCGACCGGGTGGTTACCGGACCGCCAGGCGATCAGGATGATGAAGATCGGTGCGGCCAGCGCGGTGAGCTTGAGCCAGTACTGGAAGGCCTGCACGAAGGTGATCGAGCGCATGCCACCTGCGGCCACGTTGATCACCACGATGACGGCCACGACGAGTGCGCCCACGTCCGGCGGTGCTCCGGTGACGGTCTGGAACGTCAGCCCGGCGCCGCGCAGTTGAGGGAGCAGGTAGAGCGTTCCGATGCCGACAACGAGTCCGGAGCAGACGCGGCGCACCATGGCCGACTCGAAGCGGGTCTCGGCGAAGTCGGGCAGTGTGTAGGCGCCGGAGCGTCGGAGCGGTGCGGCGACCAGGACGAGCAGCATCAGGTAGCCGACGGTGTAACCGACGGAGAACCACAGCATGTCGGCGCCGTTGACCAGCACCAGACCGGCGACGCCAAGGAACGATGCGGCGCTCAGGTACTCGCCGCTGATCGCAGACGCGTTCCAGCGTGGGGTGATCGCGCGGCTGGCGACGTAGAAGTCGCTGGTGGTCCGGGAGATCCGCAGGCCGAACAGGCCGATCCCGATTGTTGCCACGATCACCAATCCGATGCCCGTGAGGCTCATCGCGGACGACATCACTGCCGCCCGACGAACTCGGTGAACTCGGCCTCGATGCGTTCGGCGTTGCGGACGTAGATGCGGGCGGCGAAGTACACGACCGGGTAGACGACGATGCCGAGGATCACCCAGGGGAGTGGGAGTCCGAAGATGGTGAAGGTACGGGTCGGTGGGACCAGCCAGAACAGCAAGGGGATGCTGCCGAGGATCAGACCGGTGCCGCCGATCACCGCGAGCGTGAGGCGGAGCTGGGACTGGATCAGCGAGCTCATGTAGACCTCGCCGAGCCGTGTCTGCTCGTCGATCTCCCTAGTGCCGGTCGGAGTGGTGGGCCGACGGGCCGCGCTGGTCCGTGGGCTCGTCACCCGGACGCGGCGGGGACCCGGGGGTGAGTTGGTGCTCACGGGCGTAAGGAGGTCGAGCGGACCAGGAGGTCGCGGAGCTCGCGAGTGTGCCGCCGGCTGACTGGAAGCCAGTCGTCACCAACCCGTACGGCGCAGCGACCGCTGTCGACGCGCATCTCGTCCACATGCGCGAGAGCGACGAGAGTGCTGCGGTGGATCCGCGTGAAGCCCGCGTCGCGCCAGCGCTCCTCCAGGGTGCTGAGCGGGATGCGGACCAGGTGTGAGTTCTGACCGGTGTGTAGGCGGGCGTAGTCGCCCTGCGCCTCGACGTACCGGACTGTCGAGCGCTGCACGAACCGCGTCACCCCAGCGAGCTCTACCGGGATCACCTCGTCGCCTGTGTCCTCGGCTGGCTGCTGTGGGCCCGGCGTACCGGCGGTGACCACGCGGCGGACCGCCTCGGCCAGCCGCTCGGCGCGAACCGGCTTCATCACGTAGTCGGTCGCCTCGAGCTCGAACGCCTGCACCGCATGTTCGTCGTACGCGGTGACGAAGACGATCTGCGGGCGGCTGGCGAACTTCGAGAGCACCTTGGCCAGGTCGATGCCGTCCAGACCGGGCATCTTGATGTCGCAGAACACCACGTCCAGGTCGGCCGCCTGCAGGATCTTCAGCGCCTCCGGCCCGTTCTTCGCGGTCCGGATCTCCCCGATCCGGTCGTCGCGCCGCAGCAGGTACACCAGTTCGTTGAGCGCCGGCTCCTCGTCGTCCGCGACCAGTGCGCGCAGTGGTGTCTCCGCCATGAGGTCACCTTAGGGTGACGCATGCACTCCTGAGGAGTATTTGGGGATCCGGAAGGTCACCTTCGTCCCGGCGTCCACCTGCGTCTCCACGACGAGTCCGTAGGCATCTCCGTAGACTTGGCGGAGCCGCGCGTCGACGTTGCCGAGGCCGATCGAGTCGCTGGCGGACTCACCGGCCAGGACCGCGCGGATGACCTCGGGGTCGCTGCCGGCGCCGTCGTCCTCGACGCTGATCTCCGCCTCGTTGATCTGGTCCCGGGCGCGGATGGTGATCCGGCCGACGCCGGTGGTGCCTTCCAGACCGTGCCGTACGGCGTTCTCCACCAGCGGCTGGACGACCAGGAACGGTACGACGACCGGTAGCACCTCAGGAGCGATCTGGAGCGAGACCGTCAGCCGCTCACCGAACCGGGCCTGCTCAAGAACCAGGTAGCGCTCCACGTTGCGCAGTTCGTCGGCCAGCGTGGTGAACTCGCCGCCACGGCGTAGTGCGTAGCGAGAGAAGTCCGCGAACTCCAGGAGCAGCTCACGTGCTCGCTCAGGGTCTGTGCGGACGAACGACGCTATGGCGGCCAAGGCGTTGTAGATGAAGTGCGGGCTGATCTGAGCGCGCAGTGCGCGCAGCTCAGCCTCCATGGCGCGCGTGCGTTCCTTGTTGAGCTCCGCCAGCTCCACCTGGCCGGACACCCAGCGCGCGACCTCTTCAGTCGCTCTGACCAGAGCTGCGGAGGTGCGTTCGCTGTAGGCAACCAGTACGGCGACCACGCGCTCGTCGATCACGATCGGCGCGACAGCCGCCGTACGGATCGGGCATTGCGGGTCACCACAGGCGACGTCGTGGACGCCGAGCACTGCGGTCCGGCCGGTGCGGAGGGTGGGTGCGGCGATCGTGCGAGCGTCACGACGGTGGTTGCTCTCGTACGGTCCGCCGACACCGTCCCACGCCAGTACGCCGGAGGAGTCGCAGATCGCGATGGCCGCCGTACCGAGGAGGTCTCTGAGGTGGCGGCTCGCTTTGCCGGCCGCGGCCGGGGTCAGACCTTCGCGCAGGTGCGGACTGGCCAACGAGGCGGTATGCAGAGTCGCATACGTCGCCTTGTCAGCCGGAGTGCCGAAATGCTTCCGCCGCCGCGCGAACATGCCCCGACGGTAACCGCTCAGCCCGCAGCGCGCGGTCTGAACGCCTCCAGCGCCTCCGTGTCGGAGTAGTTGCTCAGCAGGTACTCGTTCACCCACTCCTGCCGGCCGGGGTACGTCGAGTTGTGCATGATCTGGTCCGCCGCCGAGGCCCGGTCCAGGGCCGACCGCCGGAGCTGAACCCCCTCAGGGGTGATCAACGCCCAGCTCGGGCCAGGAGCGCCGTACGGCATCCCCACGCTCCCCGCGTTCACGACGGTACGACGGTCCACCTGCCGCATGAACGGCATGTGCGTGTGCCCGCAGACAACAGTCCTGATGTCGTCAGGGACGGTGCTCAGTACCTCAAGCCACCTGGTGACGGGGCTGTCCACCAGCACGACCTCCTCGTCATCCCGAGGGGTCGCATGACACACCAGCACGTCTCCGAACGTCACAGTCGTCGGCAGCGCGTCCAGCCACTCCACCTGCGCACCCGTGAGCTCACCAGCGGCCCAAGGACTCACCGCATCCGGTGCTACCCCTTCGAACGTCCCCCGCGCCATGGCCACGGCCTCCCGGTCCGCATTGCCCCGGACCCACACCACCCGGTCACCCATGGACTTCAGCCGCTCGAACACCTCCCGAGGCTGCGGCCCACTCACCACGTCCCCCGCGACCACCACCGTGTGAGCCGCCCGCACGTCCTTCTCCGCCAGCACCGCCTCCAACGCCGGCAGAACCCCATGAACATCAGCAAGCACCGCAAGGCGAGTCATACCGCCAGTGTGCCCCTCAACTGCCGAGGACGAGTGGGGTGTCGGTGCCGATGGGGGTGGCGCGTTCGCAGCTGCCGGTGGTGATGGTGCAACGGATGATGGCGGTCTTGACCTTCTCGGTCTGGCCGACAGCACTCGCATAGGCGACGACCAGGACGTGCTGGTCGTCTTCGGCGCCCATCTCCTGGAAGCAGCCCGTCCACTGGTGGAGGACCTCGCCGGAGCTTGCCTCGACAGCTGCTGCGACGCCGGAGCAGAATCCCTCGGCGTTGTGCTCGTCGCCGTAGGCGGTGGCGCCGTTCGGGGTGAAGCCGCGGATCTGGAAGTCGCAGGTGCGGAAGAGCTGCGTGCCACTGGGGACCTGTACGACGTTCGAGCAGGTCCCGTCGTCGTTCCGGACCGGTTGGGCTGCTGCCGTGCGGCCGTTGGTGGAGACGGCGGTCGGCGAGGTGACCGCTTTGATCAGCTGTCCCTTCGCGTCTCCCGGGACCCAGGAGTAGAGCTTCCAGGGGCCGGTCTCTGCGTCACTCGCGCGGTAGTAGACCTTGCCGTCGGTGTAGGCGAGGACCTGCACTTCCCAGCTGTTCGGGAGTTTGAGCGACTGCACCGAGTCGGCGTTCTCCGCGTAGACCGTGGCGCCCTTGGTGGTCACACCCAGGCTGCTGAGCCGGGCGGCGGCGTAGGCAGCGGCTCTGGTGTCGGACGTCGTGACCAGGGACGACACATCCGGCGTACGACGGATCAGCTTGCCGGACTCGACTTTCATAAGCTCGGTGCCGTCGCCGTCGGGCTCGTACAAGGTGACAGCCAGTACGGCGCCCTGGAGCTGGCCGACTCTGATCACCGACCCCTTGCCCGGGATCGTCCCCAGGCTCTGCGCGCCACTGCGGACCTCTCGGCCGATCAGGTACGGCACCTGGGGTGCACGGCCCTCGGCGAGCTTGCTGACGTTCACTGTGGTCTCGGTGACTGCTGACGGGGTACCCGCCGGGGTGCTGGGGGTGGCTGACGGCGTGGGGGTAGGCGTGGGGCTGGAGCTGGGGCTGGGAGAGCCGGTGAGGGGAGCTGCGGCTTGGGCCTCGCCGGCTTCGGGGCCTTGGCGGTAGGCGAGGGCCGCGCCGACGGCGACGGCAGCTACCGCGACGGAGGCCACCACGGCGATCATGCGGCCGTTCTTGTTCGGCATCGGTGGACTCCCTTACGAGCCGAGGAGCAGGGGTTCTTTGGCCAGCGGAGTGGCCAGCTCGCACTCGCCGGTGCTGACCGTGCAGCGAACGATCGCCGAGTTGCTGCGGACGTCTTCTTCCGCGTACCACTGGAACAGGACGTGGTCGTCGTCCTCGGCGAGTTGGCGGCTGATCACGGACGTGAGCCAGGTGCGGATCGGCTTGCCGGTCTCGGGGTTCACGGCGTCGAGCCGCTCGACGCCGACCGGGCCGCCGGTGTTCGGTGGGAGGCCGATCACGAACGCGTTGCCCGGGCTGAACTTGTCGAGGCGGTACTGGCAGGACTTCCAGAGCTGCAGACCGGTGCCGAGGTTGATCAGGGCCGAGCAGACCCCGCTGTCGGTGAAGACGGGCAGGCTCGCACCGAGGACACCGTCGGCGGAGACGGCCAGCGGCGAGGTCAGCTTCGGGACCACGGTCGCGGTCTTCGTACCGACGTTCCAGCGGTAGAGGCGCGCCGTACCGCCCGGGGTCGTGGCGCTGCTGAAGAAGACGGTCTTGTCGGAGACCGAGAGCACCTGGAGGTTGTACGACTTCGGCTGCGCCAGCCGATCGCCGTACCCGCCCGGCTTCCCGTAGTACACCGTTCCGCCCTGTCGGACGGCCGCGAAGAGGTCACCGTCGCCGTACGCGACGGCATCGCCGTCGGCGCTGCCGACCAGCGAGTCGATGCCGGCCTCCTCCCGCAGCACCTTGCCCTGGGAGTCCTGCACCACCAGCGTGCCCTTGGGAGTGGTGTCGACCTGCAGCGTCAGCGTCTCGTCCCAGAGCCGCACCACGCCGTCGATGGACCGGGTGCCGGGAACCGTGATCGGCTTGCCGATGCCACCCATGACCGTCCGGCCGCGCACGTAGGCGACCTGCGGAGCCTGCCCCGCCGTGAGCTTGGCCGGATCGATCCGCTGGGTGACCGGCAGCGCAGTGCTCGTCGGAGCCTGGGTGAGAGGCGCTGCGGCGGCGCCGGACTGGCTCTGCGGACCGCGCGCGGCAGCCAGCAGTCCGCCGCCCGCTACCGCGATGACGGCCACTGCGGCGACTGCGATCACCAGCGGCCGGTTCCTGTTCGACACCTGCTCCATCCTCGCTGAGACGCACGAAGTCGCGGTTTTGTTCGCACCGGCGAGCGAGTCGCAGGAGCGATCGAGCATAATGCGTGCATGGACCAGCCCCAGCGGATCGGCCGGTACGCCCTGGTCCGCCGGGTCGGTGCCGGGGGTTTCGCGACCGTTTGGCTGGCCAAGGACGAGCAGCTGGACGCCGATGTGGCGGTCAAGATCCTGTCCGACCTGTGGACCGACGACGCGGACGTCCGCCGCCGCTTCCTGGCCGAGGGCCGGTTCCTGCGCCGGGTCGACTCGCTGTACGTCGTCGGTGCGCACGACGTGGGTGAGACCGACGACGGCCGTCCGTACCTGGTCCTCACCTACGCCGACCTCGGGACGCTGGCCGACAAGATCAAGGCCGGACCGCTGGAGATCGGCGATGCAGTCCGGATCATCACCGAGGTCGGCAAGGGCCTCAAGCACCTGCACAGCCGCGGCGTCCTGCACCGCGACGTGAAGCCGGCCAACGTGCTGTTCCGCAGCATCGCCGGCGGCGACCGCGCCATGCTCGGCGACCTCGGCCTCGGCAAGTCGGTTCAGGACGTCTCCCAGCTGACGATGCCCGGTGGCACTCCGGCGTACGTCGCTCCCGAGCAGGTGCTCGGTGAGCGCCTGGACCACCGTGCTGACCTCTACTCGCTCGGTGCGGTCGCGTACGCCGCTTTCACCGGCCAGGCGCCGCATGGCGTGAACAGCCTCGGTGCGGTGATGCAGATCGACAAGCCACCGCCATCGATGACCACGCTGCGCAAAGAGATCCCGGATGCGATCGATGCCGTCGTACGGCGTGCTCTCGAGCCGGACCGTGAGCTGCGCTGGCAGGACCTCGACAGCTTCCTCAACGCACTCCGTGAGGCGCATGCGACCGGCAAGATTCCCGCAGGTCTGATTCCCGCCGCACAGGTGGCTCCGGCGAGTGCCGTGCGTGGTGGGGTCGACCAGGAGACCGCACTGTCCAGTGCGAACCAGCTGACGCAGGCACCGCCCAAGCGCTCCGCCCGCGGCCGTGTGATCGCCGGAGTGCTCGCAGTGCTGCTGGCAGCCGGCGGCGGGTACGGCGGCTACCAGTTCGTGCTCTCACGTCCGGTGAAGGTGGAGTACCGCGGGATGTCGGTCGAGGTGCCGCGTGCGTGGTCCCAGAAGGCAGAGAACCAGGACGGCCCCCGGCTGCTGGTCGCCGACAACACTGCGAGCTGGCTGACGAGCCCCACGGTCGAGGGCGTCTACATGGAGCTCCGCCAGGCCACCAAGCTGCCGACGACCGGCTCACCGCCGCAGGGCTGCACGTCGGGTCCGCCGGACGGCGGTCAGATCGGCGACCAACAGTTGGCGACCTTCCAGTACGCCTGCGGCAGCCGACCGTCCGTCATCGACCAGTACCGACAGGTGAACAGCACCACGCTGCTGCGCATCGAGGTCCGCGACGACGACCCGGCCGGCCGGCAGGCGGTCCTGGACTCGGTCAACTACCACGCGCCTTAAGGCACCAGCGAGGTCAGCGACGAGATCGTGGCCTTGTGCATTCGCGGGATCACGTTCAGCGTGGTCGAGTCCCCGGCGTACAGGTGTGAGCCCGACTCGTAGACCAGGTACGCCGTGCCGTTGTACTCCGTGATGCCCTCGGTCATGCTCGGCGCCCGGAAGCAGCTCAGCGCTGCCGCGTCCAGATCCTTCTGGCCGCGCTTCACGACGTACAGGTTGCTGCGGTTGGTCCGCCCGTACGACGTGCTGTAGATGAAGTGGTTCGCGGTGACCGTCAGCCCCTGTGTCTTGGTGGGGATCTCCCAGGCGCCGGACAGCGTGGTGAGCGTGCCGTCGTCGGCGATCTTGTACTCGTACATGGCGCCGCGCCCGGTCTCGTTGAAGGAGCCGGCGAACAGCGAGTCACCGTAGGTGCCGATGAACGACGCCGCGGCCACGTCCCGCGCAGTACCGACCTGAGTCAGGTACGGCGTCCCGGCCGCCTTCATGGCGTCTCGCAGTGCCGTCAGGCTGTACTTGCGGATGCTGGTCCCCGCACCCGATACGAATGCCCAGCCCTTGCTGACAGCGATCCCGCCCATGTGAGACTCGGCTACTGCCACCACACCGACCGTCGCGCCAGTGGCGGGGTCGATGCCGTAGATCTGGGAGTCCGCACCTTCGCGGTACGAGCCGACGAGCAGCAGGTTCTTGCCGCTGCCGTCCCAGTTGTACCAAGTGCCCGCACCCTGCGGGGTGTGCGTGCTGAGGTTCGGAATGCTCGCACTGTTGCTGAAGCGGGCGTCGTACTTCTTGGAAGCCGACGGGCCGTCGTAGAACGTCGCACCGCCGGTCGTAGCCGTGTCGCAGGTGATCGCAGCCTGCGCCGGCAGTGCGACGGTGAGAGCGGTGGAGCTGAGGAGCAGGGCAGTCATCAGGGGGCGGAGCCGGGACATGGGTGTCCTCTTCTCATGGGGGCGGAAAGTTACAGCAGCCCCACCTTATGGCGACAACCACCCACCGTGAACCCGTCGCGTGTCTAGGGTCGGCCTGTGCTCAAACGCTTGCTCGCAATGACCTTGCTGACCGGACTGCTCGCCGTACCGGGCCAGGCGCAGGCTGCTGCGCCGCCGCTCTCGCAGTGCGCCGGCGTGAAGGTCGGTCCGGAGCAGGAGGTCGTGTCCAACGAAACCCGGAAGGCACTCGGCCTTGAGGGCTGGGCGGACACCGCGTACGGCGTACTGCCTGCTGGAAACGGCAAGTACGACTTCCTGGGCGTGGCTGCGTTGGTGCGTGGTGGGCAGAGCATCGCGATCACCCGGGGGACGCTGGACGACCCGGTGTCCGACGGGGTGCTGAAGCTGGAGCCGGTGCTTGGGATGCCGGCCGGATCCAACTATGCCGGCGGTGGGCCGGTGTACCGCGATCCGCAGTCCGGCATGGTCCTGCAGATGCTGCACGTGGAGCAGAACACGACAGACGGGTTCTACTCGACGCTGCACCTCGGCAAGTATGACCCGACGACCAAGCGGACGACGTACCTGGGCCCGCTGGCCACCCCGTGGGCAACCAAGGATCAGATCGACTCCCTGCACGCCACGGCCGACATGGGGAACCCGTCCTTCGTTGCTCGTGACGGGTACCTCTACATCTACTTCCCCGACTACTACGTGAACTCCGGCGGTGGCTTCGCCAGTACGGCGCTCTCTGTCGCGCGGGCGCCATTGGCCGACGTACTGAGTGCTGCGGCCGCTGGTGAGGTTGTGGAGTGGCACAAGTACTTCAACGGCAACTGGGACTCACCTGCGATGGGTGGCGCGTCGACGGACGTGCGGCCGGGAGAGCGGGGCGGCTGGCACCCGAACGTGGTTCGGACGACCCACGGCGGTTCTCTGGTGGTGCAAGGGGTTTCGACGACCGAGTTCATGCTGGCCGACTCGTCGGACGGCGTGCTGTCGTGGTCGGCCGCCGTACCGCTGTTCAACGACCCCGACAAGTTCAACGCCTACCCGACCGTGGTCGGGACCGGTGCGGACCCCTCGATCGTCGGTGACGAGTTCTACGTCTACTACCTGCAGTGGCCGAGTAAGCAGCCGGACTGGAACAACGCGCACATGATGCGCCGGCTGATCACCTGTACGCAGGGCAAGGACCTGGGCACGGTGCCGCTCGTCCGCAACGACAACGGCAGCCGGCATCGGGTGACCACTGAGCCAGTGGCGGATTTCGGCTACTACCCGACGCGCACGTGGATGCTGGAAGCCGGCCAGAAGCCCGGCACGGTCGCGGTTTCCAGCTGCCTCAATGGGGCCAACGACCAGTTCGTCTCCCCGGGTGCGGACTGTGCGGGCTTCAGCTTCCTGCAGACATTGGGCTGGATCTACACCTCTCCACCGGCCGCACCGTCGGTCGCCCTGTACTGCTGTCACGTGCAGGGTCTCGACGACCACTACCTGTCGGCCGACGCCGGATGCGAGAACCCGAAGGCAGTCAACGAGTTCAAGGTCGGCTACGCGCTGAGTACGACGAAGATCGCGCTCTCGCGGTTCGACAGCTTCTCCGAGCGTTGGGTGACCAGTGGGGCGGTGACAGCGAGCTATGGCACGGTGAGGCGCTGGTTCATCGAGGGAAGTCAGCAGCCGGGCACCACTGCGCTCTATGGCTGCTCGTATCCGATCCCCGGTGGCACGAACCACTTCATCTCCGCCGACGCGAACTGCGAGGGCCAGCAGAAGCTCCGGACCGAAGGATGGATCTACTCGACCAGTACGGCCGAGGCGACGGCTCCGCTCTACCGCTGTTACCAGCCGGACGACTACGACCACTTCCTCGGCGACGAGCAGTGTGACGGAGTCGAGGGTGCTCAGCGTGAGGGTCTGATGGGCTACGCCGTACCGTAGGCGGCATGACTGATCTGTCTGCGGCGATCGACCGCGTTCTGCCCAGTGTCCGTGCCGACCTCGAGGACCTCATCCGGATCCCTTCGGTCAGTTACGAAGCAGCCCGTGCGGGCGACGTCCAGCGGTCCGCCGAGGCCACCGCCGCGCTGTTCGAGGCGGAGGGGTTCGAGGTCAAGATCGTCCGGGCCGGTGAGGGTGCGCCCGCGGTGATCGCGAAGAAGGCAGCACCCGCCGGGAAGCCGACGGTGCTCCTGTACGCCCACCACGACGTGCAGCCGACCGGTGCGGTCGACCAGTGGACGTCGGACCCGTTCGAGCCGACTGAGCGCGGTGACCGGCTCTACGGTCGTGGCGCGGCCGACGACAAGGCAGGGATCGCAGCACACCTGGCCGCCGTACGGGCCTTTGGCAACGACCTGCCGGTCGGCGTGACGGTGTTCGTCGAGGGTGAGGAGGAGATCGGTTCGCCGACCCTCCTGCAGCTTCTGGACGAGTACTCCGCCGACCTGGCCGCGGATGCGATCGTCATCGCCGACTCCGGCAACTGGGACGTCGGCCACCCCGCACTGACCGTTTCGCTGCGCGGACTGGTCGAGTCGTACGTCGAGGTCCGGACTCTCGACCATGCTGTGCACTCCGGCCTGTTCGGTGGGCCGATCCCGGATGCGCTGTCGGCACTGTGCCGGCTGCTCGCCACGCTGCACGACGACAAGGGCGACGTCGCGGTCGACGGGCTGCACGCATCCCGCGCGGCCGACGTGGTGTACCCGGAGGACCGGCTGCGCACCGAGTCGAGTGTGCTGGAGTCGGTCCGGCTCACCGGATCGGGTTCGCTGGTCGACCGGCTCTGGACGCGCCCGGCGATCGCCGTACTGGGTATTGACGCACCTGCCGTGGCTGAGGCCAGCAACACGCTGGTGCCGGTAGCCCGGGCCAAGGTCAGCCTGCGGGTTGCGCCGGGTGATGACGCAGTGAAGGCGAGTGCGGCGCTCAAGGAACACCTGGAGCGCAACGCGCCGTGGGGTGCTCAGGTGACCGTCACCGAGGGCGAGGTCGGCCAGCCGTGCAGCATCAACGCACGGGGTGCCGGGTACGAGGCAGCCCGGTCAGCGTTCCAGACCGCCTGGGGTGTCGAGCCGATCGACATGGGCATGGGCGGATCGATCCCGTTCATCGCCGAGTTCCAGCGGGTCTTCCCGGCGGCGGCCATCCTGGTCACCGGTGTCGAGGACCCGGATACCCGGGCGCACGGCATCGACGAGGGCCTGCATCTGGCCGAGTTCCGCAAGGTCTGCCTAGCTGAAGCCCTACTTCTGCAGAACCTGGCGAACAACGCCTGAAGCTGTTGCAGGACACAACCTGACCACGAGGTCGGGACCGGGGTTTCCGACAACGCTCGGTTTGGCATAGGTTTCGGCGAGTGAAGATCGCAGTGGTACGGGAGACCAGGCCGGCCGAGCGCCGGGTCGCATTGGTGCCGGAACAAGTCGCGAAACTGATCGAGCTCGGGTACGAGGTCGCCGTCGAGCCGGCCGCCGGTGAGCGGGCGCTCTACTCCGACGACCAGTACCGCGAAGCCGGGGCCGAGGTGGCCTGGGGCGCCGACCACGCGGCCACCATCGTGGCGTCGGTCCAGCCGCTGGAGCGCGAACGCCTGCAGCGGCTGCATGCCGGTACGGCGTTGCTGTCGTTCCTGCCGACGAACCCGCCGGATGTCGTCCGGTCGGCGACGCGGGCCAAGCTGACGGCGTTCGCGATGGAGCTGGTGCCGCGGATCTCGCGGGCACAGTCGATGGACGCGCTGTCCTCACAGGCCCTGGTGGCCGGCTACCGGGCCGCGATCGTCGCCGCCGAACGGCTCCCGCGGTTCTTCCCGCTGAACATGACCGCGGCCGGCACGGTCCCGCCGGCCCAGGTGCTCGTCCTCGGCGCCGGTGTCGCCGGCCTGCAGGCGATCGCGACCTCGAAGCGCCTCGGCGGTGTCGTGAAGGCGTACGACGTCCGGACCGCGGCCGCCGAGGAGATCGCCTCCATGGGCGCGACCCCGATCACCCTCGAGCTCGGCACCCTCGACGGACCTGGCGGCTACGCCCGCGAGATGACCGCCGAGCGGGCACAACTCCAGCGGGAGCTGCTGACGCCGTACGTCGCCGCTGCCGATGCGCTGATCACGACAGCCGCCGTACCGGGTCGAACCGCTCCCATGCTGGTCTCGCGTGCCATGGTCGAGCAGATGAAGCCGGGCTCCGTGGTTGTCGACCTCGCCTCCGAGCAGGGCGGCAACGTCGAAGGCTCGGTCGCCGGGACCGAGCTGACCATCGGGAACGCGCTCGTCTGGGGCGGCGCCAACGTGGCCAGCCAGATGGCCGGCCCGGCCAGCCGCCTGTACGGGCAGAACATCGCCAACCTGATCCGGCTGATGACCCGCAACGCCGCCTTCGACCCCGACTTCGACGACGAGATCGTCCGCGGTTGCTGCGTGACCCACGACGGCACCGTCCTCCACGAGCCGACCCGCGAACTCCTTGAAGGGCCCTCGGCATGACCGAATCCATTGCGCTGCTGACGATCTTCGTCCTGGCCGCCTTCGTCGGCGTCGAGGTGATCAGCAAGGTCTCCTCGACCCTGCACACCCCGCTGATGTCCGGCGCCAACGCGATCCACGGCGTCATCCTGGTCGGCGCCATCATCGTCACCGGCCAGGCCGAGTCCACCCTGGTGGTGATCGTCGGCCTGCTGGCCGTCGTCCTGGCGACCGTGAACATGGTCGGCGGGTTCGTCGTCACCGACCGGATGCTCGAGATGTTCAAGCCTCCGTCCGCCCGCAAGAAGGAGCTTGGCAAGTGATCCCGACCTGGGCCCAGATCGGGTACCTGATCGCCGCGGTCTGCTTCATCGTCGCGCTGAAGGCGCTGTCGTCCCCGAAGTCGGCACGCACCGGCAACCTGCTCGGCGCGGCCGGCGCCGTACTGGCCGTCATCATCACCTTCGTCGCCTACAAGCCGCAGCACCTGGCCGCGATCCTGGTCGCGCTGGTGATCGGCACCATCGGCGGTGTGGCCGGCTCGCGCCGCGTCCAGATGACCCACATGCCGCAGCTCGTTGCCCTCTTCAACGGTGTCGGCGGCGGCGCGGCCGCGCTGGTCGCGCTGATGGAGCTCGGCGAGGTCCAGGACGGTGCGACGGTCGCCGCGATCGCGACGGCCTTCACCATCCTGGTTGGCGCGATCAGCTTCTCCGGCTCGATCGTGACGTTCGCCAAACTGCAGGAACTGATGACGACCCGCCCGGTGACCTTCCCCGGTCTGCCGGTCCTCTTCATCGCCTCGATCCTCGGCAGCCTGGTGCTGGCCGGCTTCCTGGTCTCCGACCCGCGCGTGTGGGTCGGCGTACTGCTCTGCCTCGTCGGCCTCGCAGTCGGCGTGATGCTGGTGCTGCCGGTCGGTGGCGCCGACGTACCGATCGTCATCTCGCTCCTGAACGCCTTCACCGGCCTCACAGTTGCTGCCGGCGGCTACGTCCTCGGCAACACGCTGCTGCTGGTCGCAGGCACCCTGGTCGGCGCGGCCGGTACGTTGCTGACCAAGCTGATGGCGGACGCGATGGGCCGCTCGGTCTTCAACATCCTCTTCGGTGCCGTGAAGGGTGGCTCGACGCTCGGTGGCGGTACGGCGTCCGAGCGGCCGGTGATCTCCGGCGGAGCCGAGGACGTCGCGATCCTGCTCGGCTACGCCAACAAGGTCATCATCGTCCCGGGCTACGGTCTCGCCGTCGCCCAGGCCCAGCACACGCTCCGCGAGCTCGTCGAAGAGCTCCAGGGCCGCGGGGTCAAGGTCGACTACGCCATCCACCCGGTCGCAGGCCGGATGCCCGGACACATGAACGTACTGCTCGCCGAGGCGCAGGTCCCCTACGACCAGCTCCGCGAGATGGAAGAGATCAACAGCGACTTCAAGTCCACCGACGTCGTACTGGTCGTCGGCGCGAACGACGTCGTCAACCCGGCCGCCCGCAACACCCCCTCGGCCCCCATCTACGGCATGCCCATCCTGAACGCCGACGAGGCCCAGCGCGTCATCTTCCTCAAACGCTCCATGCGCCCCGGCTTCGCCGGCATCGAGAACGAGCTCCTGTACGACCCCCGCACCACGTTGCTCTTCGGCGACGCCAAGGACTCCCTCACCAAGCTCCTAGCCTCCCTCAAGAACATCTAGCCTTCGTGGTGCAGTAATCGCAGCAGCCCTCGTGATTAGACCACGAGGGCTGTTTTGCGCTCGGCGTTCATCTGGGTACGCACGAATTCGTGCACCAATTGGTCCAGACCGCATCCGGTTCGGCCCTGTTGGCCGCTCCCGGCCAACGTCCCACCCCGGCCACTCGACACCATTGCCGCCCATTTCTCGCGACTGTTTAACTTCTGTCAGCAGCCTCCCGCTGCCCCCGGCGTGACATCTCCCGCCGCCCGCCCACACCTGTCAGGAGCTCTGCCTTGGCCTGCCCACCCAACAATGCAAAGCGCGCCTGGGACTGGGGCTAATCCACCCAGCCCCGCTGAGCCGCCCGAACCCCCAGTTCAAACCGCCCCGAAGCCCCCACCTGCTCACTCAGCTTCGCCGCCATTCGCCGTACCGTGCGCATCGAAACCCCCAACTTCCGAGCCACCTGCTCATCAGTAGCCCCCTGCACCAGAAACCGCAGGAACTCCGACTCCTGCCCGCTCAGCTCCCCAGCTTCCGGGGTCCGCTCGAACGACCGATCCGCGAATCGCCAGTAGTGCTCATACATCTCAACCGCCATCCGTACGACGGCCTTGCTGTGATGCACCACAGCACCCGCGTCATAGTTGTCCGGATCAAGGTTCATGGCGACGGACTCCCCGTCGAAGATGACCAGCTTGAACGGTACCGATGGAATGATTCGCACCTGCCCGCTCACCTCTTGCAACAGGGCAATATATTCCCTGGCGCCCCGAAACTTGAGCTGAGACTCTGCAATCAGGTAGCGGCATTCGACTCCGCGCTCTTGGATGCGTTTATCGGCGAAATTCTCATCCGGAACTGTTGCGAGCTGTCCCGGTCTAATCAAACCCCACATCGATTTCACGGGATGGAATCGCTGCATTCGCAGGTTGGCTTTATCGCCGCTGTCGAGGATTTCGACGTCAGGAACGGCGCTCTGGGTTAAAAACTTGTTGTAATCGGAAATGAACTCACTCGCGCGGAGCCGGTCTGATTCGAGGTCCTTGGTGAGGTCGCCGATCATTGACTGGCGCTTGGCTGCAAGAGCTTCGAGCGTCACGCTGGGGTCCAAAGGGTATTCATCGCCACTGTTGTCCCAGCGGAGCGCCAGGAACCCCAGCTCGCGCAGGCCTTGGAGTCGTTGCTCCACCTCACCTTCCGGCAGTCCCAGTTCGGCGCAGAGCAGCGCACGGTTCGCCGTATTGGCCAGGTCTGGCTGCTGCAGGAGTAACCGATAGAGGTCGAGGCTCTCCTGCGACAGCCCCAGCGACTCGAACACTCAGACCCAGCCGCGCTTCGCGGCCGCTACTCCAAGCTCGAACCGACTGGCTGCGTCGAGCCGTTCCGACAGGTTCGCCGTGATCCGCCGAGCAGTCCGCAGTGAGATCCCCAGCAATCGAGCCACCTGCTCATCCTTCGCGCCGCCGGCCAGTAGCCGCAGTACCTCGGCCTCGTGGGGTGTCAGCGGGGAGTCGTTGTCGCGGTCTTCGGGAGAGAAGAGCTCGACAGCTCGTGCCCAGTAAGAGTCGAATAGGGCCATTGCGATGTTCACGACAGCTGGGCTGCGATGGATGACCGCGCCGGCGGCGTGATTGGCGGGATCCATCGGCATAACGGCGATTTCCTGATCGAAGATCAGGAGCCGCATGGGAAGAGTTGGCGTGGCGCGCACCTCGCCGCCGAGCCGGTGGATGGCTGCCGCGTACTCGGCTGCCGCCCTGGACTCCATCATGTTTTGTAGGTAGACGGCTCGCAGCTTGATGCCTCGCTCGAGCAGAGGCTCATCCGGTGAGCCATCGATGGGGCGGATCGCGTCGTCGACGTGGACAGGGGTCAGCGCCCAGAACGAGTGCCGCACCTTCAGGGCCAGCTCGTCGATCCGGCGGGAGGCATTGGCTCGTCCTTTGATGACCTCAACGTCGCCACTACTGCGAGCGGTCAGTAGCTCGTTGTACTGCTCGGCGACCACCTCGGCGCTGGCCTCAGCCTCGCGGAGGAGTCCCAACTCTGCATTGAGCTCGGCGCGACGGCGCTCGGCCAGATTGGCGAGGCCAACCCGAGGATGAACGGCATGTTCGCCGTCAGGGTTCGCCCACGTCGGTACCAGCAGTTCGAGTTTTCGGAGTCTGTCCATCAACTCATGTACATCGTTAACCGATCGCGCTACTAGCGCGGCAATCTGCTCCGGCGTACTGTCGGGACGGCTGAGCAGGGCGTGATAGACCGCAAAGGTGGCTTCATCCACACCTAGCGGATCGAGCACGAATCCTCCTCGTGAACCTGTCGGAACCGACCATATACAGAGAGCGTCGACAAAGAGCACTCAAAGTGTGGTTCCGGATTATTTCGAAGGGACGAGTTGTGATCAAGAAGCTACTGTCGGTTGTTGCGGCGGGCGTGTTCGCCCTCTCCGCAGCAATCATCGTGGATCCGACGGAGCCGTACCCCGGCTACCCCGGCGATCCCACCTGCGGCATTGCCAGTAGCTGCTGGTAGATGCACAATCTCGGGCCGGCCCCGCCCGGTCGGCCCTGAAATCACCTCGTCCGACTCACCGTCGTACGTCGCGTAGACTGCTGGTGTGGCTCGTGGCGATGGTCGGCTCACTCATGATCTGGACCCTCAGGACCTGGGACCGCAGGACGCTTGTGGCGTCTTCGGGGTTTGGGCGCCGGGGGAAGAGGTTGCCAAACTCACCTATTTCGGGCTCTATGCCTTGCAGCACCGGGGGCAGGAGTCGGCGGGGATCGCAGTCAGTAACGGGAGTCAGATTCTCGTTTACAAGGACATGGGTCTCGTCAGCCAGGCGTTCGACGAAGCGACGCTGGCGTCTCTTCGCGGGCATATCGCGATCGGGCACTGCCGGTACTCCACCACTGGATCCAGTGTGTGGGCGAATGCTCAGCCGACGTTCCGGTCTACTGCGACCGGGTCGATCGCGCTCGGGCACAACGGCAACCTGACCAACACCGGTGAGCTTGCCGCCAGCCTGACTGGTGGTGGTGACCTTGATCTCGGTCTGGATGCGGGTGCCGATCACGCGAAGGCGAACGCGAAGCACTCGGCGAGCTCCGACACCGACATCCTCACGTCGATGCTGGCCGGCTACCCCGATCTCACGATCGAGCAGGCCGCCGCGAAGGTGCTGCCGAAGGTGAAGGGCGCGTTCAGCCTCATCTTCATGGACGAGAACACCCTGTACGCCGCTCGCGACCCGCAGGGCATCCGCCCGCTCGTGCTGGGCCGGCTGGAGCGCGGTTGGGTGATCGCGAGTGAGACCGCCGCGCTCGACATCGTCGGGGCGAGCTTCATCCGTGAGGTCGAGCCGGGTGAGATGGTCGCCGTGGACGCCGACGGGCTCCGCTCGCAGCGGTTTGCCGAGGCGGACCCGAAGGGCTGCCTGTTCGAGTTCGTGTACCTGGCCCGCCCGGACACCCAGATCTCCGGCCAGCGGATCCACTCCACGCGCGTGGAGATCGGTCGCCGCCTGGCCCGTGAGCACCCGGCCGAGGCCGATCTCGTCATCGCGACCCCGGAGTCCGGCGTACCGGGTGCTATCGGGTACGCCGAGGAGTCCGGGATCCCGTACGGATCGGGCCTGGTCAAGAACGCGTATGTCGGCCGCACGTTCATCCAGCCGAGCCAGACGATCCGCCAGCTCGGGATCCGGCTGAAGCTGAACCCGCTGCGCGAGGTGATCGAGGGCAAGCGGCTGGTGGTCGTCGACGACACGATCGTCCGCGGCAACACCCAGCGGGCCGTGATCCGGATGCTGCGCGAGGCCGGGGCGAAGGAGATCCACGTCCGGATCACCGCCCCGCCGGTGAAGTGGCCGTGTTTCTACGGGATCGACTTCGCCAGCCGCGCGGAGCTGATCGCGAACGGGCTGAACACCGAGGAGATCTGCCGCTCGCTCGGCGCCGACTCGCTCGGGTACATCGACCTGGACACGCTGGTCGAGGCGACCAACCAGCCGAAGGACCAGCTCTGCCGGGCGTGCTTCGACGGGGTGTACCCGGTCGCGCTGCCCGACCCGGAGTACCTGGGCAAGCACCTGCTCGAGGTCCCGGTGACCGACGCGGACGGCCTGGCCGCCGTCGTCGGTGGTGGCGGCGCAGCCGACGCCCTCAGTCGTCCGTAACAGCGCGTCGGCAGGATCGACGTCGTACCGAGGAGAAGAACGTGAGCCAAGGCGCCAGCTACGCCGCCGCCGGAGTCGACATCGAGGCCGGTGACCGGGCCGTCGAGCTGATGAAGGAATGGGTCGCGAAGGCGACCCGGCCCGAGGTGGTCGGCGGTCTCGGCGGCTTCGCCGGGCTGTTCGACGCGAGCGCGCTGACGAAGTACCGGCGGCCGTTGCTGGCGACCTCGACGGACGGGATCGGGACCAAGGTCCAGATCGCGCAGCGGATGGACAAGCACGACACGATCGGGTTCGACCTGGTCGGCATGGTCGTCGACGACCTGGTGGTCTGTGGCGCCGAGCCGCTGTTCATGACCGACTACATCTGCACCGGCAAGGTGGTCCCGGAGACGATCGCGCAGATCGTGAAGGGGATCGCCGAGGCCTGCGTCGAAGCCGGTACGGCGCTTGTCGGCGGCGAGACCGCGGAGCACCCGGGACTGCTCGAGGCCGACGAGTACGACGTCGCCGGCGCCTCGACCGGAGTTGTCGAGGCGGACGAGCTGCTCGGCGCGGAGCGGGTCCAGGCCGGCGATGTGGTCGTCGCGATGGCCTCGTCGGGGCTGCACTCGAACGGGTACTCGCTGGTCCGGCACGTGTTCTTCGACCGGGCCAAGTGGGCGCTCGACCGGGAGGTTCCGGAGCTCGGGACCACGCTCGGTGAGACCCTGCTGACGCCGACCCGGGTGTATGCCAAGCACTGCCTGGAGCTGATCCGGGTGGTCAACAAGGACGGCGCGAAGCCGCTGCACGCGATGTCGCACATCACCGGCGGTGGTTTCGCGGCGAACCTGGCGCGCGTGATCCCGGCGGAGCTGTCGGTCCGGATCGACCGGTCGACCTGGGCGCCGGCGCCGATCTTCGGCCTGGTCGGACAGCTCGGCGACGTCGAGCTGCTCGAGCTCGAGAAGACGCTAAACATGGGCGCCGGCATGGTCGCCGTCCTGGACCGGTCGGCGGCCGACACCGCGATCGCCGAGCTGGCGGCACGCGACATCCCTGCCTGGGTCTGCGGCGAGGTCCTTGCCGCCCCCGGTGGTGCCGTCACCCTCGAAGGCACCTACGCGCAGTAACGCCGCTGTGCCGGGCTGAACGCACCGGAGAAGCCGCGCCCGGGACGACCGGGCGCGGGCAGCAGTTCTCGCGCACACATCCACCGAGCGTTAGCCCCAGGTGGTGAGTGTGCTGCTTCGGCCCGCCGGCCTCGGCAACACAACATCACCGCATGGTGCTGGTGTGGTGGAACAACGTCGGACACACGGAGAACCGCTCAGCGACCCGTGGGGGCGCTGAGCAGCTCAGCCGGGCTGATGTTTACCGACGGGGATGGTAGTCGTCGGCGTCGCTGTCGTCGCCGTCGTTGTCACCGTTCGCAGAAGCGTTCCCGCCCTGGTCTCCGCCGGCCAGCTCTCGTTTGAGCTGGTCCAGGTCGGTGTCCCAGGTGCGGTACTTCAGGTCGCGTGCGACCTTCGTCTGCTTGGCCTTTGCACGGCCGCGCCCCATAGCGTCGACCCCCTCGCACAAGTCAACCGGGTACGCTGCGTGGCGCCCACGGATCAGTCGTCAGTAATCGTGGTTCAAGGATACCCGGAGCTGGGGATCGACACACGCACCGGCCCCCTGACGGACGCCGAAGAGGTCCGATCACAGAGCCGGCGAGGCGGCCCGGTCCCCTCAAACCGGTCCGCCCCGCCGCGTCTTTCGGTGCTACTTGACCTCGCGGCGTGAGCTAAGCCACAGTCCGACGATGGTCGGCAGGACCACCCAGACGCCGATCGCGGTCAGCGTCTCGGGCACCATCCCGTGCAGGTCGCGCTCGGCGATCCGGCCGAAGGCGGAGAAGACGTCCAGGTAGTTCGCGTTGTCCTTGAACAGCGCGTGGCCGGCCAGCGACCAGGCGGTCGGCGCGATGAAGAAGACCAGGATCGCGACCGCGGTCTGGGCGATCACCGCACCGAAGGCGGCACCCATGACCACGTTCAGCGCCATCGTCAGGTACGAACCGGCGAGCTGCCCGCCCAGATCGGCGTACGACGTGCTGTGGCTGGTGACGGCTCCGGCAAGCGCGGTGAAGCCGAAGGCCAGGGCGACGACCGCGGTCATCACGACCGCACTCAGCGCGATGGCCGAGACGAACTTGGCCAGCTGGACGCGGACCCGGCGCGGCGAGAGCGTGAAGGTGGTCAGCGCGGTGCGCTGCGTCCACTCCGACGTCATCGCCATCACGCCGATCACCGGCAGGATGAGCATGGTCCCGGCCGAGCCGGCGCCGAGGAAGCCGGCGAACGAGGCGCCGCCGTCGTCGCTCAGGTGGGTGATCTGCCAGGTCATCGCGGCCAGCGCGATCAACAGGATCGCGGCGACCAGGACCCGGCCGCTGCGGGTGTCCAGGGACTTGCGCAGCTCGATGGTGACGAGCTTCAGGAAGGACTGTCCGCGCGCGGGAGGCAGCGTCGTACCGGCTGCTTTGTGCTTGGCCGCGGCCGCGGGTGCTGCTTCGGTCAGAGTGGTCATGGTGTGTGCTCCAGAGGTCTTTGAGAGGTGATCAGGCGGCCGCGGGGGTGGTGGTCAGCTGGAAGAACAGGTCTTCCAGGCCGGCACCGTCGCTCTGGCGGAGTTCGAGCAGGACCTGACCGGCCGCCGCGGCGGCGCGTCCGACCTGCTCGGCAGTGGCGTCGACGCGCAGCGCGCCGTCGAGGCCCGGCTCGAGGCTCAGCCCGGCCGCGGTCAGCGCCTGGTTCAGGCCGACCGGGTCGAGGCCGCGGACCAGCGTGCCGGTCCCGGCGAGCAGCTCGTCGAGCGAACCGTTGGCGACGATCCGGCCGCCGCCGATGACGACCAGCCGGTCGACGGTCGCCTGGACCTCACCGAGCAGGTGGCTGGACAGGATCACCGTGCCGCCGCGCGAGGCGAAGTCCTGGAGCAGTCCGCGCATCCAGCGGATGCCCTCCGGGTCCATGCCGTTCGCGGGCTCGTCGAGGATCAGTACGGCGGGGTCGCCGAGCAGCGCGTTCGCGATGCCGAGCCGCTGCCGCATACCGAGCGAGTACTGACCGACGCGGCGCTTCGCGGCGTGTGCGAGGCCGACAGCCTCGAGCATCTCGTCCGCCCGGCCCTTCGGGACACCGAGCAGGCTCGCGTTCAGCGCCAGCGTCTCGCGGCCGGTGCGGCCCGCGTGCTGGGCGGCGGCGTCCAGCATCACTCCGACGACCCGGCCCGGGTTCGGCAACTCGACGTACCGCTTGCCCGTGATGGTCGCGGTACCGGACGACGGCGGCGTGAGGCCGGTCAGCATCCGGAGCGTGGTGGACTTGCCGGCGCCGTTCGGGCCGAGGAAGCCGGTGATGCTCCCGGGCTGGACGGTGAAGGACACATCCTGGACAGCCGTGGTGCTGCCGTAGCGCTTGGTCAGGTTCTCGACGGTGATCATGGCATTGAGTCAACCGTCCGGACCCCCGTGCGCACATCGGACGTCCGGCTGCGAGCACCCCCTACGAAAGTTTGCGATCGAAGGGCCGGAACCTGACCGGATGGGGGAGGGGATCCGGTACGGCGCGCCACTACGCTGGGTGAATGCGACGACTGCGCCGGTGGATTGCCTGGTGGCGCACGCATGCCCCGCGGATCCGCGACTTCCTCTACATGTTCTTCGGCCTGCTGACGATCGTCGCGCAGGCGAGCACCGGCGGCGCGGGCTGGGGAGTCAAGGACACGGTCACCCTGGTCGCCGGCGTGGTCTCGTCCGTCGCGTTGCTCTGGCGCCGCCGCTTCCCGGTCACCGTCACGGTGATCGGCGTGGTCGCGATGGCCGTCTCCGGCATCTTCGTCCCCCTCGGGCTCGCCCTGCTGACGTTGGCGATCCGGCGCCGCGACATCGTCCTCGCGGTCCTGACCTTCCTCGGATATATCGCCCTGGTCTTCAACAGCGGTCTGTTCGACGAAGCCTTCTGGGTATCGGTGTTCACCGGCCCGTTCCTGATCGGGACCTGGGTCGCGATCGGCGCCTTCGTCGGCGCCCGTCGGGACCTGGTCGCCTCCTGGCAGGACCGCGCCGAGCGGGCCGAGGCCGAGCGTGAGCTGCGCGCCGAGCAGGCCCGACTGGGTGAACGCGCCCGAATCGCTCAGGAGATGCACGACGTACTGGCACACAAGGTGTCGCTGATCGCGCTGCATGCCGGTGGGCTGGAGGTGAACCCGGCGGTCGGCCCGGAGAAGATCGAGGACTCGGCGCGGCTCATCCGGCTGACGGCTCGGCAGGCGATGGAGGACCTGCGCGAGGTCCTCGGCGTACTGCGAACCGATACCAGCGTGGCGGGGGCCGACCTGGCACCGGTGCCGCATGCCGCTGATCTCGAGCAGTTGGTCGCGGAGTCGCGTGCGGCCGGCGTGAGCGTGACCAGCGACATCACGCTGGCGGACGACGTACCGCAATCGATCGGGCGCACGATCTACCGGATCGTCCAGGAGTCGCTGACCAATGTGCACAAGCACGCGCGGGGTGCGTCGACCGAGGTGCGGGTGACCGGTGGGCGTGGCGAAGGGGTGACGGTGAGGGTGACGAACCTGCGGCCGGTCGCGGCTGATTCACTGCTCCCAGGTGCCGGCGCCGGACTGGTCGGTCTGCGCGAGCGCGTCGTACTGGTCGGTGGCCGGCTCGAGACCGGCCCGACCTCGTCGGGTGGCTGGCGCGTCGAAGGCTGGTTGCCGTGGCCGACGGGCCGGGAGAGCGAGACTGTCGAACCGGTGACAGTAGACGAAGGGGAACGATGACACGGCTGCTGATCGTGGATGACGAGGCGCTGGTCCGAGCCGGGTTGAAGATGATCCTGGAGTCCGACGAGGAGCTCGAGGTGGTGGCCGAGGCCGACGACGGCGCGGAGGCCGCCGCGATGGTGACCCGGCACCGGCCGGACGTCGTACTGATGGACATCCGGATGCCGCGGCTCGACGGGCTGGCCGCGACGCGCGCCGTCCAGGCGCTGCCGGATCCACCGAAGGTCGTCGTCCTGACCACGTTCGATCTGGACGACTACGTGTTCCGGGCGCTGCAGGCCGGGGCGAGCGGGTTCCTGCTGAAGGACACCCCGCCGCGCGAGCTGGTGCAGGCGATCAAGGTGGTCGCGGCCGGCGATGCGATGCTGTCGCCGGCGGTGACGCGGCGGCTGATCGGGCACTACGCCAAGGACTCGCGCGCGGATCGGCGCCGGGTCGGGCAGGAGCGGGTCAGCAAGCTCACCGAGCGGGAGCGCGAGGTGCTGGTCGAGGTCGGCAGCGGGCTCCCGAACGCCGATATCGGCAAGAAGCTGTTCATGAGCGAGGCCACCGTGAAGGCGCACGTCTCCCGGACGCTGGTGAAACTGGATGCCACCAACCGGGTCCAGGCCGCGATCATCGCCTACGAGGCGGGCCTGCTCACCGACGACTGAGACAGAAAGAGCCGGCCGGGGATCGTCGGAGGGGTGGGGGTCGACGATCCCGCGGCCGGTCTCAGGGTCAGCGCCCCTGGGGGGTGGAAGCGCTGACGGGGGAGGACCTGGCTACTGCTGTCAGGTCAGACGCGGCCGTAGGCCACGCTCTTGGTCCAGATCTTGCCCTTGGCGATCGGCGTTCCCGGCTTCGAGGAGTGCCACAGCAGACCCTTACCGGCGTAGATGCCGACGTGGTAGACGCTGCCGCCACCGTTCTTGAAGAAGATCAGGTCGCCCGGCTTCGCGGCCTTGGCGCTGATGTGCGTGGTCGCGGCGTACTGCTGACGCGACGTGCGCGGCATCTTCTTGCCGGCGGCCTTGTACACGTAGCCGGTGTAACCGGAGCAGTCGAAGCCACGGGGGGTCGTGCCGCCGTAGCGGTACGGCTTGCCCTTGAGCTTCGCGGCTTCCTTGAGCACCTTGGCGCGGAACATGTCGGCCTTGACGCCACCCTTGTTGCCGTAGAGCACCTTGTGCTTGGCGGCCCAGGTGAGGCGACCCCAGGTCGCGTGGTCGGTGGTCCCGCTGACCTTGATACCCCAGGAGAGCTGGAACTTCTTCAGGGCGGCGACGGTGGTGTTGCCGTAGTAACCGTCCGGGCCCAGGCGCAGCGCGCGCTGGACGAACTTCACGGTCGGACCCGAGTCACCCTTGCGCAGCAGCGGGCGGCTCTGGATCGTCTGGTGACCGCGGACCTGGGCCGGGCTGAGGGCCTTGGCCGAGGCGGTGGTCGGTGCGGCAGCGATGCTGACCAGGGCGCCGCCGCTGACGGCGAGACCCACGGACAGTACGGCGGCCGCGGCCCGCGGAGCTGCGGACCTGGAAGGCTTGCGGTGCTTCGGGAGAGTCCGATTGGCGGCGGACTCGGTATGGCTGACGGCGCGCGAAAGCGGCGTCCGTCGGGCAGTGACGGGCATGGTTGTCTCCCGACGCCTCCGGAGTTAGCTGTCGGGTTCGGGCTGGAAAACTTGCCCGGTCCGCTCCCGCGGACTTCACCCCAGGGTCTCGACCACTCACAGTCGAAACCCAACTTCCTGGGTCCCCCACCTCTGCCATGGTTGTTCGAGGGGAGCGCAGATGCCTGGCAGAGCTCGGCGTGACATCTGTGCAGTTCGTGTTATTTACCGAACCGCCGACGACTGTATAACAGAACGATCACGACGCAAACCCTCAGATCGACAGAGACCCTCCTAAAAGGCCCTCAGAGCCTCTCTGACGGATCAGGGAGTCCTGGTGAACACCAGGTGTCCTGAGCGCGTCTGAGCGTGCGGGAGGCGGCAAATGGGGACTTCCGTGTGATCTGGGTCACATTTAATAGTGGCTCTCTGTGACAACGGGCACAGTGCGTGCTCAGGTCCGCCTCAGTTCCTTGCGAGTTCAGGCTTGGTGGAGCAGTTGCCGGAAGCGCTCCAGGCCGACGTTCCCGCCGCTCAGGACCACTCCGACGCGCTCCGGGAGCCCCTGGATCCGCCCGGCGAGCAGCGCTGCCAGTGCGCTGGCCCCGCTCGGCTCGAGGACGATCTTCAGTCGCTCGAACGCGAACGTCATCGCGGCCAGGATCTCCTCGTCGGTCACCAGCTCGAACGCCTCCACCAGCCGGCGGTTGATCGCGAACGTCAACTCGCCCGGTACGTCGATCGCCTGGCCGTCCGCAATCGTTCTCGGTACGTCGATGGTCACCCGCTCACCGGCAGCCAGCGACCGCGCGTGGTCGTCGCCCGCGGCGGGTTCGACCCCGATCATCCGGATTCCTGGCGACAGCATCGTCGCGGCCGTCGCGCAGCCGGCCATCAGCCCACCGCCGCCGACCGGGACCAGCAGTGCCCCGAGGTGCCCGACCTCCTCGATCAGCTCCAGCGCGATCGTTCCCTGCCCGGCCATCACGTCATAGTGCTCGTACGGCGGGATCAGCGTCAGCCCGCGGTCCGTGGCCAGCTCGGTCGCCAGTGCGGCCCGGTCCTCCTTGTAGCGGTCGTAGCTGACCACCTCAGCGCCGTACCCCTTGGCTGCCGCGACCTTGGTCGGCGGTGCGTCGGCCGGCATCAGAATGGTCGCCTTGGTGCCCGCGAGCCGCGCGGCCAGAGCCACCGCCTGTGCGTGGTTCCCGGACGAGTACGCCGTGACGCCGCGCTGCAGCTCGTCGGGGGAGAGGCGGCTGACCGCGTTGTAGGCGCCACGGAACTTGAACGCCCCGATGCGCTGGAAGTTCTCCGCCTTCAGGAACACCTGCGCCCCGACCCGCTCGTCCAGGGTCCGGGAGGTGAGCACCGGCGTGCGGTGGGCGACGCCTGCGATCCGGTCCGCGGCGGCCTGGACATCTGTGAGACTCAGCTCGGCCATGAGGTGACGCTATCGCGATGTCAAAGCGCTGCGATCGGCTCCGTACTCATCATCGAGAGGGCCCGGACGGGCCTGCAGCTGAAGGAGACACCCGTGAAGTACCTAGTGGTCCTGAACATCAACCCCGACGTGCTGTCCGCGCTGTCCGAGACCGAGCAGCAGGCCATCTTCGACGGGCACGGGAAGTTCATGGCGACGATCCAGGAGACCGGTGAGTTCCACAGCACGGTCGCGCTGGCCGAGCCGGCGAAGTCGTCGGTCGTGAAGGTCCGGGACGGCGTACCGGCGGTGACGGATGGGCCGTTCCTGGAGGCCAAGGAGTTCCTGGCCGGCTACTACCTGATCGACGTCGCCTCGCTCGAGCGCGCGCAGGAGCTGGCCGCGATGATCCCGGACGCCGGGATCGAGGGGCTCGGGGTCGAGGTCCGCCCGGTCGTCCACGAGGTCGGCCTCTAAAGACCTTCCACAAGGCAGGGGGTTTCTCCACGGTCGGTGGAGAAACCCCCTTGTTTTCTTGCTGTTTCAGTCGGTCTGGTCGTCGAGGTTCGCGTCGGCCGCGTTCTTCTTGATCGACTCGATCCCGTTCAGGGCAGCGGCCTTGGTGCCGTAGCTCTCGCTGCTGGTCGCGATCACCTCGCCGTTGCCGGCCTTCAGCCGGAACCGGAACTCGCCGGACTTGTCCTTGTAGAGCTCGAACTTCCCCGCCATCGGTATACCTCCACCTGAATTGGTATGACTCCGTTGGCGAGCGTAGCGCCGTCAGCCCGCCGGTACCTCCCGCACCACGCCGGGCGGTCCGTCCCAGCCCGGCCATGGCCCAGGCGCCGTACGGTCGGCGTCTGGTCGCTCCTCTTCCACTGTCTGGTACGGCGTCATCCCGCGCGCCTGGTAGTTGGCCAGCGCGGCAGGGCCGTCCAGGGTGTTCGTGTTCACCCAGACGCGAGTGATCGGGGCGACGTCCTCGTGGCGCTCGTGCAGCGTCCACGCCTGCCGGATGCCCACGGTGAGCAGGTGTCCGCCGAGTCCGCGGCCGATGAAGCCTTTGAGTAGTCCGAAGTTCTCGATCTCTACTTCACTGCCCACTCCGCGCAGGGCGACGTACCCGGCAGGCACTCCGCCGACCCACGGCACGTAGGTCTCGAAACCGGGCCTGCTCAGCCACTCCACCCACTGGTCCCAGTTCCAGCCGAGCTTGCCGATCCAGTGCCAGTGGCCGCCCACTGCGGTGTAGAGGTAGCGGGCGAACTCCGGAGAGACCTCTTCGACCGCTCTGATCTCTACTGGCTGCTCTTTGGCCGGTCTGAGCTCGTCCGGGCTGTGCTGTTCCAGATAGGTCAGGATGCTGAGCGCCAAGCTGCTACTCCTTGTTCAAGACTCCGCAGATGCCGGCGACGACCAGCTCGATCCCCAGCTCGTAGTACCGGTCGTTGGAGCTCGGGCAGACCAGGGTGTCGGCCGCTGCGGTGACCAGCGGGTACTTGTGCGGTGAGAGCGCCCCGAGTGCGGCACGCTTCATCCGCAGTGAATCCTCACGCTTGACCGGGTCATTGTCCTCGCGCGTCAGCGGGTCGGTGGTCACCAGGCTGATCAGTGTGCAGACCGACTGTCGGCCGACCTCCGCCGCATCGTCCACGTCGAAGCCGCCCTCAGTGAGGATCTCGAGCAGCCGCTCGGAGATCTGGAGCCCCTCGTCCGAGACCAGCATCCGAAGCAGCGTCAGGTCAGCCAGTCGTGGGTGCAGGCGGAGTGCTGTGACGAAGGCCGTCAGCACGGTGTGGAGCTGCTTGTCCCACGGCTCGTCGGTTGGTTCGGGCAGCGCCACGTTAGCGATCAGCCGGTCGCCGAGCGCGGCCAGCAGGTCGTCCTTGTCCTTGAAGTGCCGGTACAGCGCCATCGGCGTGACGCCGTGCAGCTGCGCCAGCCGCCGCAGGGTGACGGCGGCGGTGCCCTCCTCGTCGGCGAGGACGAGCGCGCTGTCGACGATCTTCTGCGGATCCAGGCGGCGGGGCGTCTCCTTGGTGATCACGTTGACAAGTTTACACCGTAGACCTAACGTCTACTAGGTACGCATACAGCGTATACATACGGCGTAGACTTAGTGAGGTCGTCATGCGACGCAGTCCCTGGGCCACCCTGGCGGTTCTGGCCCTCGCCCAATTCATCGTGGTGCTCGACGTGACGATCGTGAACGTCGCACTGCCCCACATCCAGGCGGACCTGAACTTCTCCACCGACTCCCTGCAGTGGGTGATCAACGCCTACACGCTGCTCTTCGGTGGCTTCCTGCTCCTCGGTGGCCGGATGGCCGACCTGCTCGGCCCGCGCCGGGTGTTCGTCGGCGGTCTGCTCCTCTTCGGCGTCACCTCGCTGGTGGCGGGGCTCTCCAACTCACCCGAGTTCCTGATCGGTGCCCGCGCCGTACAGGGTCTTGGCGGTGCACTGCTCTCGCCGGCCGCACTCGCGATCCTCACCATGACCTTCGCGCACGGCCGCGAGCGGAACATCGCCATGGGCGTCTGGGGCGGCCTGGCGGGTCTCGGTGGCACGCTCGGCGTGGTCGCGGGCGGCGTACTGGTCGACTCACTCAGCTGGCAGTGGGTCTTCTTCGTCAACGTGCCGATCGTGATCGCACTGATCGCTCTGATCCCCGTCTTCGTGCCGGACGTGCGTCACCACGTCGGTGCGCGCACCTTCGACACCCTGGGCGCAGTGCTCGGTACGGCGGGACTCATGGCGATCGTGTACGGCGTCGTACGGTCTGAGCCGCGTGGGTGGGGATCGTTCGAGGTCATCGGCGTACTGACTGCCGGTGTGGTGCTGATGGTCGCCTTCGTGATCGTGGAACGCCGCTCTGCGGCTCCGCTGGTTCCGCTGCGGCTCTTCCGGTCCCGGGCGTTGAGTGTGTCCGGTGCGTCGCTCTCACTGAACGGTGCTGCGTTTCTCTCGATGTTCTTCCTGACTGCTATCTACCTGCAGCAGGTGCGGGGTGACAGTGCACTCGAGGCAGGCGTGCACTTCCTGCCCATGGGCGGTGCTGCGATCCTCGGTGCCGTCGCCGCTTCGCAGCTGGTGCAGCGAGTCGGTACTCGGACGGTTCAGCTCGCTGGAGCTGTACTGAGCGTCGCTGCGCTGCTCTGGCTCTCGCAGGCCGACGCCACTGGCAGCTACGCGACCCAGCTCCTGCCTGGCCTTATTTTGTTCGGCTTTGGCATCATCGCGGTCGGAGTACCCGGCCAGATCACCGCAGTCTCCGAGGTACGTCCCGCCGAGGCCGGTGCGGCTTCTGGTGTCGTCAACGCCATGTACCAGGTAGGTGGCGCGCTCGGCCTGGCTATCGTCACCACGCTCTCGATCAGCCACACCACCAGCGAGCTAGCCCACGGCGCCACCCAGCAACACGCGCTCGAAGCCGGCTTCTCCCGAGGCCTGCTCGTGGCTGCGCTCTTCTCCGTGGCCAACGTGTTCCTCACCCTGGCCAGCCCGCAGCTCCAGCCGACCGCGGAGCAGTTGACCGAAGCAACAGCCGCAGCCTGACCCGCTCCTTCGACGCCCCGGTGCCTGGTGCACCGGGGCGTTCGTTCGTCATGATCGAACCCATGCACTGGCCCAACTGCCGCAATGTCCGCGACCTAGGCGGTCTCCCCATCAACGGAGGTGGGACGGTTCGCCCGGGAGCCCTCCTTCGCAGTGACAACCTCGACCAGCTGACCCCGGAAGGTCTCGCCGCCGTCGACGCCCTCGGCATCGCCCGGCCCAGTCCTGGTGCACTGCCACGCCGGCCGCGACCGCACCGGCCTGGTCATCGCGCTCACGCTCGCGACCATCGGCGTACCGGCTCACGTCATCGCCAAGGACTACGCGACTGCACCAGTGGACTGGGAACACGACCAGCCTGAGGCGGCGACCATGCACGCCGTACTGTCTGCCGGTCTTCCTGCTCTAACCCCAACTGCCCTTGCTGCGTTGAAGAATCGGCTCAGTGCCGAACCAACCCACCAATCGCCATCGGCGGCAGATGACCACTAGCCGGCCGCTGCGTCGCCAGCCCGACGCCCACATCAACCACCACTGACCTAGGCAACTTGGCGATCTCCTCAACCGGCGTCCACACCGCCTCCGCCGTCTCCCCATTGGCCTCCGGCCGCACCACCCCACCAACAACCCGCACCCCGTAAAACACCCCCACGTTCTGATGTACCTCCCCACGCCTGGCCTCATGCGCCGGAATCACCCGCGAGTCCACCCCCAACAACTCCTCCACCACCCCCCGAAGTCCCGTCTCCTCCTCCAACTCCCGCACCACCGCCACCACCGGATCCTCCGCGAACTCCACCTGCCCACCCGGCAAAGTCCACCAACTCCCCTCCCCACCAGGCGCCACATACCGAGCCAGCAAAACCCGCCCGTCCACCCGACAAACCCCATAAGCCGCCAACCGAAAACTCATCCCAGCAACCTAACCCCCATGCGCCTCAGCCCGCCCAGGTGACGTCGAAGATCCTGATCAGCTCGCGGTCGTCATCAACGTAGAAAGACAGCAGCCCGACACTGCCGAAGACGCTCTGACGGAAGGAGGGCTCGGTCTGATCCGGCATTTGTGCATCCCACGGCGCACGAACCAGCTCGGCAACATGTTCGACCAGCACATCGAAAACTGCCGGTGGAATGCCTTGGAGCTGTGCCAGTGCTGCCGCGTGAAACTCCACGCGATAGTTCACTGTCCGTCAGGCCAGCCCGGTATCACTTGCTCGGCCGGGACGAACTCCTCGGATCTACCCTCGCGAGCTGAGGCGCGAGCACGCTCGTACCCCGGGTTGGAGTAGGCGATCGCCCGCAACCGCCAAAGATGCAGCACATCCCGCAGCTGCTGGAACCGCCACACTTCGTGCGCAGCATCGAGAGCTCCGTGGTACTCCGCCAGAAACTGCTCATGCCACTCCGCAGGCAGCACCCGGAGGATCTCCGAGGGATCCTCGGGTCCTCCACTCAGCGGCTCAGCGGTCATGGACCCAGGTTACTCCGAGGACCGCAGCTGGACTCAAGTTATCCACACCCGCCCGCTATCGTGCCGCCATGTCCTCGCGGCCGCTGCTGTTCCTCGACGTTGATGGGCCGCTGATCCCGTTCGGCGGAACGGACTACCCGACGTTCTCCCAGTCGACTGAGGGGAATCCGCTGCTCAGCCGCAACAACCCGGCGCTCGGACCTCGCCTGGCGGCTCTTGGTTGTGACCTGGTCTGGGCGACGACCTGGATGACCGACGCCAACGAGCACATCTCGCCGAGGCTCGGCCTGCCCGACCTCCCTGTCGTCGACTGGCCCGATCCCTCTGACGACGACCCGACCGGCATCCACTGGAAGACGTCCACCCTCGTGGCGTGGGCCGCGGGTCGACCGTTTATCTGGCTTGATGATGAGGTCACCGACGGGGATCGCAGTTGGGTCCGCGCCAACCATCCGACCCCGGCGCTCGTTCATACCGTCGATCCGAGGCGCGGTCTCACGGACGAGGACTTCGCCGTACTGGGTCGGTGGGTCTGAACCTCTTGCCGAGGAGGATGCCGGGTATGACGCGGTGGGTGTTCGACGGGATCGGGTTGCCGGCGGGGGAGTCGGTGCGGGTCGAGGTGGGGAGTGGGGCCGCGGAGGCGTTGCCGGGGCGGTTCGGGTTGCCGGGGTTGGTGGACTCGCATTGCCACTTGACGGTGGGGCTCGCTGAACGTAGACCGGTTCCGCTCGACGAAGGGGCCGCGCGGGCGATGCTCGACGAACTCGGGCAGGTGGGAGTTCGCGCCGTACGGGATGTCGGTGGGAACCGTTCGATCACGCTCAAGCTCGCGACCAACCCCGAGGACGGACGCCCGCTTGTCCTTGCCGCTGGGCGGTTCTTCGCGCCGGAAGCGTCGTACTTCACTGGCATCTACGAACCCGTCCCCGCAGAACACCTGGTCGCCGAGGTCGAGGCCGAGCTCGACGCAGGCGCCACCTGGATCAAGCTGGTCGCCGACTTCCCACCCGTCGGTCCTGACGGCCCGATCCCCGGTAGCGCGATGACGCCCAACTACGAGCTGAGCGCCGTCGAGGAAGTGATCGCGACTGCTCACGCCCGCGGTGCGCGAGTCGCGGCACACGTTCAGACCGGCCTGGTCAGCGAACTCATCCGCGCCGGCATCGACTCTGTTGAACACGGTGAGGTCATCACCGCTGACGACCTCAAGGCACTCGGCGCGCGCGGTGGCGGCTGGACGCCGACCCTGTCCGCCTACGGCCCACCCGACCCCAACGCCACCCCACAACAGGCCGAACGCCGCCGCGCCCGCACCGAACACATGACCAAGATGCTCCCACTCGCCAGCCAGTACGGCGTACACGTCCTCACGGGCTCCGACATGATCGGCACCGTCGCCGGCGAAGTCGACCAACTAGTCCGCCACGGCCTGACCGTCCCCCAGGCCCTCGAAGCCGCCACCACCTCCGCCGCCGACTTCCTCGGCCTCACCGCCACCGACGACCTCGTCACCTACGACGCCGACCCCCGCGACCACCCCGACATCCTCGCCAGTCCCACCGCCGTCGTACTCCGCGGCCACCGCATCCGCTGACCCTGCCATTAGGACGTAGTCGTCTACGTAGACCCCACCGCCCGCCGCAACCCGTCGCCACGAGGCCGGTCGCACACCGTCCTGTTCCTGGGCGGGCGGATAGGGTCCGAGCGTGGATGAGCGTGGGCCGACCTGGCGGTTGTGGCGTGGGGACGAACTGTTGGCTGACCTGGTCGTGACCGCGGCCGACTTCCCGTGGCTGCAGGCTGTCGTCGAGGCTATGCCGGCCTTCGACAGCGTGCGAGACCTCTTCGTTGAGGAGCTCCGGCTGGTCGAGCGCATCGACGATGACTACCCGGCATGGGAAGCGGTTGACGCACAGATCCGTGCCACCGTGTCGCTGCAGAACCCGGAAGGCGTTCGCGTTCCCGACTTCCTCATGCATATCGACGGCGAGACGGCCTGGTGGCGCTGGAGCGACCAACCTCTCGAGCCTTGACGGACCGCCAGCACCCACTAACTGTTCGCGGCTCGTCCGGTTCACGCTCAGCCCAGTCTCGCCAACCGGCAAATCCGTGAGTTGATCAGTGCTGCAGATCCGCGATGGCCGTTGGTCCGCGGGTGCGACACTGGTGATTACATCGTTACGTCGCGCTGGAAGGGATGGCTGATGAGTCTGCGTCAGTACGAGTACGCCCTGGCGGTCGCTGAGGAGGGGTCGGTGACGGCCGCGGCGGAGCGGTTGCATGTCGCGCAGCCGTCGGTGTCGCAGCAGATTCGCGGGCTGGAGCGGGAGCTCGGTGTGAAGCTCTTCGCCCGTACGCCGTCCGGCCTCGTACCGACCGTCGTCGGCCGCGCGTTCTTGCGGGAGGCTCAGGTCGCGGTGAGTGCATCGCGCCGTGCCAGGGCGACGGCCCGGGCTGGCGCCGAGGAGTTGGCGGGCGAGCTCGTGGTCGCCGTACAGCTGGGGTTCGGCACCCGGCAATTGCCCGGCGCCCTGAGTGCGCTGCGGCGGCGCTTCCCGCGGCTCGAGGTCACGGTGTTCGAGGAGCAGAGTTCAGCCGAGCTCGAGCGGCTCTGCACCCGCGGCGTACTCGACCTCGCCCTGATGGCCGCCTGCGACCGAAGCCCGTCCGACGCCCATCACCTCGGCGTCGAGGAGTTCGTCGTCGTACTGACCCCCGGCCACGCGGAACTCGCCGAGGACCGGGTCGAGCTGCGTGACCTCAAAGCCGAACCCTGGTTGCGATTCGACCGCGACAGCGCGCTGGACGCCGTACTGACGAACGCCCTGCGAGACAACGACCTGGCCCCCACCACGGCGGCCCGGGTCTCTCAGACTTCGACCGCCGTGCGCTGGGCCGCTCACGGGCTGGGTGTCACGCTCGTCCCCGCGTCGGCGGTGCCGGACGGTCACGAGCATCTCGTTCGCCCCATCTCGCCGACCGTCACGCAGCCGGTCATCGCCGTACTGCGCCAGGATGCCGGCCCTGCCGAGACCGCACTCCTCGAACTCCTCCGTCAGGAGACGTGGCCCCTAGAAGACGTTGCCTCCGGCATCGACATGGAGCGTGGTCCCGTTGACGTAGCTGGCGCGAGGCGAAGCTAGGAAGTAGATCGCCTCAGCCATCTCGTCCGCCTGCGCCGTCCGCTGAAGCCCTAGCTGCTTCGCGAAACCCTCGTTGCCGTCCGGCCCCATCTCCGCCACCACACCTTCGGTCCGAGTCGGACCGGGCGCCACACTATTCACCCGTACGCCGCCCTCCGCGAACTCGGCCGCCCAAGTTCGCGTCAGCGATCCCAACGCAGCCTTGGACGCGCCGTACGCCGACGTACCAGCGAACGCCTTGTGCGCTGCAAGCGAGGTGACGTTGACGATGCTGCCCGCCCCACGCGCGAGCATGTGCGGTACCAGCGCCGCAACCAGGAAGAACGCCCCGCGCACGTTCGTGTCGAAGATCCGTTCGTAGTTCGCAACGCTCTGCTCGATCGTCATCGCAGTCGGGAAGGCGCCCGCGTTGTTGACGAGAATGTCGACCGGCCCGCTCTGCCGGCTCAGCTCGGCAACCGACTCAAGGTCGGCCAGGTCCGCCGGTACGAAGCGAGCCTGGACTGAGCGCGCCGCCTCCTCACCACGCCTTACGTCGCGCCCGCTGATGATCACCTCAGCACCCGCCGTCACCAGCAACCGCGCTGTCGCCAGCCCGATCCCAGAAGTCCCGCCGGTGATCAATGCCGTCTTCCCCTGCAATTCCATTGTCCGTGTCCTTTCTTCCGCCGGGATTTCAGCGCCGCGGATATTCGCCGCCGTCGACCACGAGATTGCTCCCGGTCAACCAGCCGGACCGCTCGGACAGCAGAAACAGCACCGCATTCGCAATATCGTCGGGCTGCCCATCACGCCCGAGCGGCGGCAGCGCGGAAACGTCCTGCCCAGCCGCAGACTCCAGCCCCGCCCACAACTCACGCGTCGCCTCACCACCCGGCGTAGCAACCCGGCCCGGCGTCACGACATTGACCCGAACCCCATCTGTCGCCACCTCCAACGCAAGCCCCCGGCTGTACGTCTCCAACGCAGCCTTCGCCGCCACGTAATGCAGAAACGGCCCCACCGGCGTCAACACCGCAGCCGACGAAACATGCACGATCGCGCCAGAACGCCGTACCCGCATCCCCGGCACCAGCAACGAATCCAGCCGCACCGAAGCCAAATAGTTCAAGTCCAACGCGTCCTGCCACTCCTCATCAGGAATAGCCGAACTGTCCTCGAACGGCCGCGCCCCACCCACGTTGTGAACCACCAGATCCACCCCACCCAACCGCTCCGCCACAGCCGCCGCCACAACCTCAGCCCCCGCCCGCCCCCGCACATCAGCCGCCACCAACCCAACCCCCGCCGGCACCTCCGCCTCCGACCGAGCCGTCACCAAAACCTCAGCCCCCGCCGCCACCAACTGCCGCGCAACAGCAGCCCCAATCCCCCGAGTACCGCCCGTGACAACAGCCCGCTTCCCCGCAAATTCCCGCATTATCCCGACCTCTCGTTTTCCAGTGCTCTCCATTTCAAGCTAGGCCCGGAAAAGAAGGCAGACAAAGACGAAATTGCAGCACCCCGTATAGGCGATCCCTATACCGGCACCGCCTGAGGCCCATCGATACGAGATGATGTCGGCATGGGCCTACTCGACCTGAGTGAACGTGAGTACTGGGCTTATGTCTCGGAGCGCCCCGGAATGTTCGTCGGTCGCCCCAGGCTCGCGAGCCTGGAAGCATACGTGGACGGGTACGTCGCTCACGCGATCAGACATGGCGGCCCGGCGCTCGAAGGCTGGTACGAGTGGCTCGTAGCCCGCAGGGGACGCGAGTGCAACCACGGATGGAACGGCCTGGTCCGCCACATCGCACTACCGGATGGCTGGGAGAGCTGGGACCTTCCCCCAAATCAAGAGAGTCATGTCATCAAGGTGCTCTTCGAACTACTCGACGAGTTCCTCGCCGAACAAGAGCCGAGACACACCCCAGATAGTGAAAGCGGAAGCGCTGCATGAGTTCCGTCTATGGGTCGGGAACTCAACGTCCTAATCACGTGCTCCGCTGAGGCGCTTCTCGGTGAGTACCCACAGGCGTAGCACCTGTGCTCCCAACGACGATGCCGTCACCTCGAGAGCCGAGGCCAGGGTCTCTCCGACACCGCGGCGGCGAACATCCGGGGCGACCCACATCGCCTCCGGGTGCATGACGTGGGTCTGATCCGGGCTGCGGGTGAGCTTCGCCAAGCCGACGACCTTGCCATCCAGTCTGGCCACGACCCAGACATGTCGCTCGAGTTCGCGACGCCACTAATTCTCGTTGTAGCCACGCTCGGTCGACTCGTCACCTAGGAACGAGGCAGCCGAATCTGCCAGCGCAGGTAGACGCATGTCGCGAGCGGTCTGCCAGTCATCCGCTTCGAGGCGGAAGACAGAGATCTGCGGATGAAACCCTTGCAGCTCCAGCAACAGGGACCCCTCCGTCCGAGCGTGCGGGAGCACGGAGTCTAGTTGCGCGGCGCGAACTGCCTCTAGGGGAGCGGCTCGTTCAAACGTTCGCCGTAGCCACAGGAGATCCAGTTGGTCAGGCTCAGGTTCGACAAGGCGGTGCGGTCGTTGGCCACCGGGCTGAGGCGGTGGAGGCCTTGCTGCCAACTGTATGTGTCCTGCAGCCAGGCCTCCAGAAACGCAACGCACACGTCGGCGCCGATGACCGATGCCTGTTTCTCAGCCCTGCGTAGCGCCTCCTCGGCGCTTGCCACCTCGGGAGCGAAGGGCTCGCGCGCCAGATTGTCCAAGGTCTCCTGAATCATCGTCAGACGGACGTCTCTGAAAGCGCCCCAGTAGCTCGGCCTGGCAGCAAGTGCCATCTGGTCTTCGAATTCCCACCCTGCGGTGCACTCGAACACGGCGTAGAGACCTTCCGCAAGCAGATCACCGAACTCCTCACGAGCCGCGCGCTCAGAGTTGGCGTACGGTCGGTACTCGGCTTGCTGGACCTCCCCGGCCTTCGACAGGCTCCGGTCCGCGGCGCGGCGGGCGAAGAAGAACCAGTCCTCGTTGTAGATATCGGGGAAGAACGACAACTCCGGATGGTTGAGATCTACGCCGAGCACGGCTCCGCCGACGAAGATGTCCTGACTGAAGCCGGCCAGCCGCCGGGCATGGCAGACCACCGAGTTGTCCGGAAATTCCCGAGTGGCCATGGATGCGATTGGGTGGCGGTCGAGCAAACTCGTGAGGCGGCCGACGTCCGCCGGCCGGAGCTGGCTGATGTCGTCGTCGACGAAGAGGAGCTTGTGCCAGCCTCGAAGCTTCCCGAGCAGAAGGCCGAGATTGCGCTTCAGGCTGAGGTCACTGCATCGGCCGGCCGATGCTTCGTGGAAGGCCGAAGATGAGGTCAGCTGTGAGGGTCCCGGCAACTCATAGCCGATGGGTACTTCGACGACCAGCGCTCGAGCTCCGAGGGTTCTGTCCACGCGCTCCGCTACCTGCGCCACGTTTGCCTGCCGACTGCACAGGATCACCAACGGAACGGACAGCGTCACCGAGAGATCGATGATGTTCTGCAGAGCCGATGAAGGACGTGCGGCCGGTACGACGATCGCGTCCAACCTGCTGCGGCTCACGGGTACGGCGGAAGTGGACACATCGCGCAACAAGTCCGCGTGCGACGGCCGATGACCGATCTGGCGGCTCACGCGGCGGCCTCGTCACTGGGCGACCATTCGTAGAGAACGTTGTGCGGGATCTCCAGATCGGGCGACATCGCCTCACCGTTCACCAGCGGAACCCGCATGAGGATGGCGAATGATCCTCCCGGGAACCGGCTGGCGAGATAGGCCTCATTCCGATCCCGTACGGCGATGTCGGTCAGCACACGTACTGCACCCAGGACTCCGCGGCTGTAGACCCCGCTGCAAACTGTGAGGGTGCGCGTGTGATTGAGCGGGTTGGGCACTCGCGCCAGGAACGCCACGTCCTCGATCAGAGTCCGCCGTTGACCGTTGCGCCAGACGTCCTCGGTCTGTGCCGCGGTGATCTCTTCTTTGGTGGGGGCCTTCGTCGAGGTTCGCTCGTAATCGCTCCAGAGCGGCCGGAATTCCTGGCCGTCCGGAAGCATGAAGACTTCGCCGTTGAACAGGTCCGCTGTGACGACCTGCTGGATCGGCAGGTCGCGCACAAGTGACTGCAGTTGGTGCGCGACGTTGTTCCAGACGATCCCGCCGAGAAGGATCAGATGGCCGGTCATATCTGGCGCGTTCGCTTCATCGGGCAACTTGTGGGCTGCGTCGAGCTCGGGATTGCACGCCCGGAGGTGACCCCACAACTCGATGAGGGCGTCTACATCGGCATAGCGGTACATGCGGGTGTAGTTGGGGTTTGCCTCGTCCGCCAAAGGCGAGCGATAGGCGGCGGGGGCCTCTGGGCAGATCGCCGTCACCGGCCCCTCCTCGAAGGTCCAGAGGCCAGCGCCGGCACTCGCCGTACCGGGTTTGTTGCGGGCAGCATCGCGGAGGTCGATCAACTCGCGGTGGAGCGCGGTGAACTTCTCTCGCTCGGAGGCGTTCAGATCCTGTTCGCGGGGGAGCTGTGGCTCGGCATCAGCCGAATGGTCCTGTGCACAGAAGAGGGCGTACGAACGCAGCAGATCGGCGCTTGGCAGCTTGGGGTCTGACGAGTTCTCCCATGAACTGATCGTTGACACAGAGATCCGCTTGGCATCGCCCAGCGCGCGCGCCAGTTTCGCTTGGGTCAGCCGCTGCTGCCGTCGGAGGGCGCGCAACCGGTCGGCGAGCTCTGCCTCTGGCGAAGGGGCCAAGGTCACTCCCGGGGGATCAGCGTCCACTGGTGGGTTCGGCCACCCTACCCCTCCGAATGACGTCGATCTACTGGGAAATTGAGGCTTGGACACCACTCGGCGGGTGGACGGAACGTCGGGGCTGGGATGACTTCCGTTCGACAGTCTCGTTAGGCAGAGAGAGCTTGACGCCGGCCGAGTCGGCGCGGATGGTGATGGACGTCACCTGCTGGGTTTAGGGTGCCCTCAAGTGCGTTTGAGCTATGAAAGGGCTCCGATCGATGGAACTGAGGCTGCTCGCGGCTGATGAATGGCAGCAGTTGCGTGAGGTCCGCCTTCTAGCGCTGAAGGACTCGCCCACGGCTTTTCTCGCGGATTACGACCGGGAAGAAGCACTGGAAGAGCAGGATTGGCGTCTGCGGTTCGTCGGCTCGCAGTGGTTCACCGCGTGGAAAGACAATCGGATCATCGGTCTGGCGCGGGTGCTGACGGTTGACGATCGTCCGGCGGACGAGCGCCATATCGAGTCTGTCTGGGTTGACCCGGAGTACCGGCAAATGGGTGTTCTGCGCAACCTTCTGCGGTACGTCGTCGAGCAGGCGCCCGCGGTCAACGACTGGATGCTCTGGGTCCTCGACGACAACGATCAGGCGCTCGAGGTGTACAAGCGATTGGGATTCAGCGAGATCGACGATCGCCAGGCGCTGACCGACGGTAGTGGCCGCGACGAGATCCACCTCAGGTATCGGAGCCGACGCCGTAGCCGCACGGCATCCACTCTGTTAGCGCGCACCGGGCGAGTGCTTCGGATTCGCTGAGTACGTCAGTCTCGTCGCGCAGGACGTGCTGCCAACTGTCTTCGTCCTTGAGCCAGGATTCGATGAACTCGACACACAGCTCTCGGGTGATCACCAGGGACTGCTCCTTCGCGGCTTCTAGCGACTGCAGTGCCTGCTTGATCGTCAGAGGATCCACATCGCCTTCGCGCTCTGCGCGGCGGAGTGAAGTCTCGGTGTGCTCGATCATGTCCCGGCGGACCTTCGCGAAGCTCTCCCAGTACTCCGGTTGCTTCGCCACCCTCAGATGATCCTCGAGGTCCAGGCCGGGTTCGCGCTCGAAGAGCGCGTAGAGACCTTCTCCGAGCAGATCGCCGAACTCCTCGCGTTTTGCCCGCCAGGGGATGGCGAAGGGATGGTATGCAGCCTGCCTGACCTCGCCGATCTTCGGTAGTGAGCGCCGGGCCGCGTGGCGTGCGAAGAAGAACCAGTCCTCGTTGTAGATGTCAGGGAAGAAGGACAACGTCTGCTGCTGCAGGTTGACGCCAAGCACCGCGCCGCTGACGAAGACGTCTTGCCGGAGGCCTGCCAGGCGCCGCGCATGGCAGACCACCGAATTGTCAGGGAAGCGACGGCTGACCATCGACGCCACCGGATGCCGGTCGAGCACGCTGACGAGTCGATCGAGGTCCTGCTCGCGGACTTGCCGGATGTCGTCATCGAGGAACAGAAGCTTCGTCCAGCCTCGCATCCGGCCGAGGAGAAGGCCGAGATTGCGCTTCACACTGAGATCGCTCGAACGACGCGCGGAGGCTTCCCAGAACATCTTGTCCGAAGTGGACGGCTTGTAGCCCGGTATCTGGTAGCCCTCCGGGATCGCGATCACGAGCGCGCGAGCTCCGCGCGTCTTGCGCACCCGTTGATCGACCTGGCCGATGGTGACGTGCCGGCTGCACAGGACGACCAGCGGAACCGACGTCCTCGCAGACAGGGAGATCGCTTCCTCCAGGTCTGACGCCGTGCGCCCGGCCGGTACGACGATCGCGTCCAGACCCCTCCGTGACCGCTGCGCGGGGGCCGCCGAAACATCCCGGAGAAGCGACGCATGCGACAACCCCTGCCTCATCTGGCGGCCCATCCAGCGGTCTCGTCAGTCGGTCGCCTCCTCATCCAGCGACCACTCGTAGAGACGATACCTGGAGTCCCCGAAGCGCGGTGGGCTAGCTTTTCCGTTCACGATCGGGACCTTGGCGAGCACTGCGAACGATCCACTCGGGAAGTTGGTGGCGAGGTACGCCTCGTTGTGGTCGCGGACGAGGGGGTCGATCAGCGCCTTGGCGGCTCCCACCACACCGCGGCTGTAGACGCCGTTGCAAATGGTGATCGTGCCCTGCTCATCGAAGGGATTGCCCAGCCGTGCCAGCAGCGCGACATCCTCGACCAGCTCGCGTTGAGTCGTGCCGAGCCAAGCATCCTCGGTTTGTTCTGCCTTGAGCTGATCCTTGGTGAGGATGCCGTCCTTGGCGACCTTGTGATTTCGCCAGACCGGTCGAAACTCGCGATCGCCGAGCTTCCTGGATGTGAAGATCTCGCCGTTTTCCAGATCGGGTACGGCGATCTGCTGAACAGGAAGCCCGTCCAGCACGTCCCGCAGCCAGTCGGCGACCTCATGCCAACCGATGCCGCCGAGGATGACCAGATGACCTTGTAGGTCGGCCGGCTTGATCTCGGCGGAGAGCTTGTGATCCACCTTGAGTTCTGGGTTCGATGCGCGGATCTGTCCCCAGACCTCGAGCAACGCGTCCACGTCGGCATAGCTGTAGGTCTCGGTGTAGTTGGGATTGCTCTCCTTGGCCAGTGGCGAACGGCGCTCCTCCGGGACCTCTGGACAGATGATGGTGATCGGCTCGCCGTCGAAGGTCCAGAAGGACTTGCGCTCGGGTGCGGAGATCGCGCCACGAGCCGCGTCGCGGAGCCCCACCAGTTCGCGGTGAAGCTCCTCGAACTTCCCGCGCTCGGCGCCGGTCAGATCCTGTTCGCGAGCAAGCTGCGGAACGACCTCGGTCGAGTGATCCTGTGCGCAGAACAGTGCGTAGGCGCGCAGCCGATCGGCCGTCGGCAGCTTCGGATCGGACGCGTTCTCGTAGGAACTGATCGCCGATGTCGAGAGGCCACCCAGCGCGAGTCCCAGCTTCCCCTGTGTCAGCCCCTGCTGTCCCCGGAGGGCGCGCAGCCGGTGGGCGAATGCCTCCTCTGGCGATGGGCTCAAGGTAACTCCTGGAGGGTCAGTGTCCGGTGATGGACTCGGTCACCTTACTCCACCGAATTACACCGAATCGCGGTGAAGTTCAAGCATCGACACGTTCGATGCCGCTTCGACTGGCGATGTTACGGCCACCACGGCTACCTAGGGTGCTCAGATCATCATCATTCTGTGACGATGTGCGTCCCGGGTCAAGTGTGGTGAATCGAAAATCCACTTATCCACCAATTTCACGGTGTAAAGCGGTGAAGAGCTGGGTAAATCCCTGACAGGACGACAAGCGATGGACAGGAGCTCGTTACGACCGCAGCCGTTTCGATGACCGAAGTAGGTGCCTCTCATGAGCAGCTTCCCGACTGTTGTGCAGCTCACCGTGACGCCATCGCCCGCCAGGGGCGTTCGGCCTGGCCTCGCTGATGGAGGGCGAGGGCGCTTCGGTATTCGGAGTCACGCCGTACGGCGTGCTGAACCTTTAGTGCCATGAACGGCGTGATCGAGGCGCTGGAGCTGGGGAACTGGCGGAAGGCCTCGAGGATCCTTCATGAGACTGAACTGGCTGATCCGTATCTGGCGATTGTGTTGATGACGGTGGCCAGGGCGATGTCTTATCGGGCGGTCGGTGAGCACAGTTCGGCTTGGACGACGTTGGGGCGTGCGGCGGTGCTGATGCTTCGGCGGCATCCGGGGTTGCCGTGTTTGGCGGTCAATGACAGCGGCGACGTGGACGACGTACCGGCTTGGCCTGGTGAGGTGGAGCGGCTTGCGTTGCCGGTTCGGTTGGGTCGGGGTGGTGCGGGGGATCTGCTGTTTCGGTCGGTTCGGTTGATCTGGCGGGAGCAGGAGGAGCTGAGCGATCTGTTTCGGCGGATCGATCAGCGGCCGGCCGAGCTGACTCCGGCGACGCACATTCTGGTGCTTGCGTTCGTGGAGTACCTGTGCTGGGTGCGTCACGATGCCGGGACGTGGACGAGAGGGACGCCGGTCGACGAGGAGGCCGCGGACATCGAGCGGCGGATCGACGCGCTGAGTGACGGGCTTCGGACCGCGTTTCTGCGGAGTGCGACGGACCTGCGCCGTTTGCGCTATCCGGACGCCGGGAAGATGTCACTCATGGTCTGGAGTGGTGGTGGGACCTACAACGGATTGCAGAGGTTGGCGATCCTCGAGTTGGCCCGCCGCCCGGAACCGCCGTGGGGCGGCTCCGCGAAGCTCGTGGACTGTCCGGCGCGATCGAGTTCCGTCAATGCCTGGCAATTCGCCCGGACCGCTTGATGCAGTCGTTTTTCTGCGGCCTTTACTGGCTATCTCATCGGATCTACCCTTGAGGATCCGAATTCCATCGCATCGTCAGCCCACCCAGGTCGTTGACATCATCAACAACCGGCGACAGCGCGCGGAGGAGGAACCTCGATGATCGCAGTCCTGACCGTGCCTGCGACCGGGCCGCGGATGCCCGAGGTTCGCCTTGCCCAGGGACGGCCGGCTGACTTGGTCCGTACGACGCCGCTCGGGTCCGGCGTCAGTGTCGAGGTCGACCTGGCTGATCCGGGCCGATGGCGTGCTGTCACGGTCGACGGCTGGGATGATGCCGACCGGAATCTCTTGGAAGCCGTTGTAGGACAGGAAAGTCTCCGGCAGCTGGGCGATCTCCGAGACGGGTTGGCCGTGACCGACGGCCCGAGCCTGCAGACCGACGTACAGGTCGGGGCCGCGCAATCCGGACCGTGGCGAAGGCTGGCGGTGATCGACGCGCTGGACTGGTGGTTGCAGGTGCCGCTGGACCAGGGGTTGCTCGACGCGGAGCGCGCGGTCGTGCGTGCTCGGGCTGCGCGGACCTTGCGATCGAGGGCGCTGCGGGAGCACCGAACCGGGCAGGCGTTGGTGCTGGCCCGGCGCTCGGCCGACGACCTCTCGACCTATCTGACCGAGTTGGCGAGCTCCGCGACGTCGTTGCCGCGCGCCCTGTTCTCCGGCCTGTCCCGGGTTGCGAACGGGTACGCCGGCCTGGCCAGCCAGGTGATCGGCGGACCCGATGAGTGCCTCGACGCGGTTGCTGAAGCGTGGAGCCGGCTCAAGCTCGCCGTACCGGTTGTGGGGATCCTGAAGCGTTCTGATCCGTCGTATCAGTTGCTGCCGGACAGTGCGGCGCTGAGCAGTTCGGTCGATCCTCGGCAGGTGCGCGCTCGCGTCGTCGGTACGGACGTGCAGGCTCGCGAGGTCCAGATGGTCGAGTCCCGTGAGGGATCGACGGTTCGCGTGCTGGTGCCCGCTTTTGGATCGCGAGTGCCGTCGGCGCTCGCGGACCAGCTGATGGTGCGGCTGGTCGACAGACGATCCGGTACGGCGCACGAGGCGCTCCGACTGAAGTTGCGACTGGGCCGGGACGCCGAGCGCCTCGGGATGCGGACGCCGGTCTTCACGCAAGACATTCCGTTGCGGGGCGCGTCGGTCGAGGACGTGCGGGCTGACGTCTTCGATCCCGTTCATGAGACCGCGCCGGCGATGACGGACACCGATGACGAGCTGGTACGGCGGCGCCGAGCGCAGTTCGTCCTGGGTGAATGGCGGCGGGCGATGGTCGAGATTCGCCTGTCCAGGCAGGCGAAAACGCGAAATGGCCGGTTGGCACGCCTTACCGGCGTACTGAATGAGGCCGTGCCGGACGTTGACGAGCCCGTGTTCCTCGGCGGTCCGACGCGCAGTGAAATTGCCCGGTACGTCGAGGCTGCGCCGGGGGTCGTGCACCCGTGGTTCACCAGCACTCGTGGGGCCGGCGAGCCGTTGGTGGCAGAGCTTGCGGCGGTTCACCAAGCCCGTTGAGATGTCGTCACGACATCGGAATTCGACTGGCTGAGCGCTGGGCCTAAGGCTTGCTCTAAGGACGTCCGTGATCAGAGACGGACGTCGCTCCTGACGATGGGAGAAGAGCGATGGCCATCCGCCGGCTCAACACTTTAGGCACCGCTCGCAGGCCCGTACTCGTGCACCCGAGGACCGGCAGTGAGCTTCAACGGTCAGGTGCTCTGCGAGAGGTCGGGGCGCAGGTCTCGTCACGGCCCTCGATCCTCTACTGGTTCCTGATGGTCAGCGACCTGGCGGCTGCGATCTGGATGTACACCGTCGGACCGTGGCTGGATCACTCGTCGAAGTTCACCCGAACCGGGACGCTCGGCGGGCACCACCTGCTCCTGCTGATCATTGCCCTGACGGGCTTCCTGATGCTTGCTGCACTCGCCGTTCTGACCGACAACTTCACCCACAGCACCCCGATGTTGGCGATCGCGCGGAACGTTGCCTGCGTCATCTCGGTCATAGCATTGACCGGGCTGCTTGCCCTTATTTTGATGGCTCTTCTCAGCCGGCTTCTCTTCGGCCCCTTGCGCCCCTAGATGTAGCTGTGTGAGCGGGCGAGGTCTGTGACGAGGTGCGGGTTCCCGTCCTCGGCGATTCGTCGGACCAGTTCCGTTGCCCGCTCGGTCCCACCCTCGGCGACCCAATCCAGTTCGGGTTGGGTGATGCCGACGAGTTGGACGAAGTCGACGCGACCGTGGACGGTATCGATTCCGCCGACCTCGGTGTCAGGAACCGTTATATAGCTCGTTAATTGGGTGTTGCTGTCAGTGCGCAGCGGTTGGTTCCGGCCGTTGATGAATTGGAACGGTTCGAACCAGGCCTTTGCGGTGTAGGTGTAACGGCCGAGGTTGCTCAGCGAATTGATCGCCCAGATGCAGTCGTCCGGATCATCGGCTCGGACCTTCATCGTCATCTCGTAACCCCAGCCGCTGAAGTCGCCGCCGTACGACTCAGGATCGACGTACAGGGTGGACATTCCGTATGTCAGCAGGTGCTGGTAGCCGTTCGGGCTGGGGAAGAGGCTGTACCCGTCGATGTACTCCTGGCCCCCGAAGATCGCCCGTGCCTCGAACGGAGCGCCCTTGTGGGGCGGCGTAACACCCGGGTAGAGAGCGTCGAACGCCGCGTCGATCGCGAGCCACCCGGGTGCCCAATCACTCTCGGCCGCGGCCCGGGCGACGTACTCGTCCTTGGTCATCATCAGCCGATCATGACAGCGCCCCGGGGGCTCGGGGAGGATTCGCGCACCGTCGTACTGATGATTGATCTGTGGTCCTCCTAGACTCGGCGGATGGATTATGAGGCACTGAACGCCGAGGTCTTGGCCGTGTCGGACCGTTTGCGGAACGCTGACGAGGCGACTGTGGCCGCGGAGGTTGAGCGGTTGACGGCGTTGGCCGCGGAGATCCCCGACGACTTCTCGCGGATGCGGGCGATGGCTCGGGTAGCGAAGCTTCCCGAGCTGATCTCGGGACCTGCGCTGGGGCAGAGCGAGCAGTACGAGAAGGCGACGCACCTCGTTGGAACCGCCATGAGTGCGGACGGTACGACGGAAGAGCGCATCGCGGTGGCCGAGCGGATAGCCAGTGAGATCGCGGAGCTTGCCGCGTCCGCACCGCCGCGGGAGTCCGGGACCATCCTGCGGATGAACTCGTCGGTGGCGCGCTTGATCCAGGAACTCCGCGAGCAGTCGCAGGAGGACTGACATGTCGGGACCGTTCGGCCCCGAGCTGCCGCAGTCGTCACCGGAGTACCAGTGGGTCAAATCGTTCATCACCTCGGTGGAACGCCGTACCGGATCGTGGAGCCGATGGAACGGCAAGGTCTACGAGGAGCCCGATCCACGCTACCTCGGTACGGCGCACTCGGACGGCTCGATGACCGTGAGCCCGAAGCATGTGCTCGAGCCGCTTCGAGAGGCGTACACCTCCGGGAAGACGTTCAGCTCCGACGAGGCCTTTCGGATCCGTGATGCCGCGGCGACGGTGACGCACGAGGCCGTGCATCTGTCGTCGCTTTTCGGTGACGACACGGTGCCGGGCAGTCATCCGTCCCATGACAAGGCGGGCCGGGCGATAGAGGAGGGGCTCGCCGAGTACTGGACGCACCGGCACCTCGACGATGTCCTGGTCGACGTCGGACTCGCGCAAAGTGCTTTCCTCAACGAGAGCACGGGAAACTCCTATCCCGCGTACATGGCCGCAACGGCCGAACTGACCCGCGGCATCGGCGAACGCACCGGCCGCACCAGCGACGAGGTCGCCGGCGCCCTGATCGCCACCGACCGCGCCCAGCGGTGGAACGCCGCCGCCGACATGCTCATCGACGCCGAACTCGCGCAGTTGCCGTCCGCCGACCGCGCCGCCGTTCGCGAACAACTGATCGACGGCGTCCGCGACGAGTTCGCCCCACTGGTCGACACCACCAGCAACCGCTCCATCCCACCCGCCGACCAACAGATCGCCGGCACCGAAGCCGCCACCCGAGCCCTAGACCACCTCGACGACCAACTAACCACCCTCGAAACCACCTACAACCCCCCACAACCTGACCCCCCCCCGATCCTGAGCCCGATCCTGAGCCCGAGCCCGATCCTGAGCCGGAGCCGGAGCCGGAGCCGGAGCCCGAGCCCGAGCCGGAACCCGAGCCCGAGCCGGAACCCGACCCCGAGCCGGAGGCTGATCCCGAGCCCAGGACTCAGTCCGAGACCGAGCCGGATCTGGAGACCGAGCCCGAGCCTGAGACCGAGCCCCAGACCGAGCCGGAGACCGAAGTCGAGCCGGAGCCGGAGTCGGAGTCGGAGCCTGAGACCGAGCCCCAGACCGAGCCGGAGACCGAAGTCGAGCCGGAGTCGGAGTCGGAGCCTGAGACCGAGCCCCAGACCGAGCCGGAGACCGAAGCCGAGCCGGAGACCGAAGCCGAGCCGGAGCCGGAGCCCGAGCCGGGGACCGAGCCGGAGACCGGAGCCGAGCCGGAGCCGGAGCCTGAGCCGGAGACCGAAGCCGAGCCGGAGCCTGAGCCTGAGCCGGAGCCGGAGCGGGAGACTGAGTCCGACCCGGAGCCCGAGCCGGAGCCCGTGCCGGAGCCGGAGACCGACCCGGAGCCGGAGCCTGAGCCGGAGACCGAAGCCGAGCCGGAGCCTGAGCCGGAGCCTGAGCCTGAGCCGGAGCCGGAGCGGGAGACTGAGTCCGACCCGGAGCCCGAGCCGGAGCCCGTGCCGGAGCCGGAGACCGACCC
>NZ_JBITDE010000005.1:0-75052 GCF_044453945.1 Kribbella sp. NPDC051587 | reverse complement strand
GGAGACCGAGCCCGAGCCGGAGCCGGAGACCGAAGCCGAGCCGGAGCCGGAGACCGAGCCCGAGCCGGAGACCGAGGCTGGGGATGATGCGCGGGTGGCTGAGGCTATGGAGTCGGAGGGGAGTGGCGGGTACGACGACGGCGGGTACGACGGAGGTGGGTACGAGGCCTCGTCCGGCGGCGACAGGGAACGCGACTGACGAGCGGTGACCGAAGTCCGCCGTACGGGTGGAATCAGACGTGCAGGGTAGGCCGGTAGATGAGTTCTTGGGTGCGTCCGTCGAAGGTCCGGCTCTCGAGCAGTTCGAGTTCGAAGTCCGCCGCACCCTGGAAGATCGGCTCGACTCCGGTCTGACCCGCGAGCACCGGGAAGATCGTCACCTGGACCCGGTCGACGAGCCCGGCAGCCATCAGGGCGCGGTTGAGCGACAGGCTGCCGTTCGAGCGCAGCGGTACGTCGGACTCCTCCTTGAGCCGCGTGATCGCCTCGACCGCGTCCCCACTCACCACGGTCGCGTCCGGCCAGTCGAGTGATCCCTCGAGCGTCGACGACACCACCGTCGCCGGCAGGTCCCGCATCCGCCCGTTCACCGGGTCGAGCTCCGGCATCTTGCTCAGCCCGACCATCTCCATCATCAGCCGGAACGTGTTCCCCCCGAACACCATCCGCTGCTCCTCGCCGTACACGTCGCTCCGCCGCTCCAGGAACTCCGGCCCGTGCTTGCCCCAGTAGGGACCCCAGTCGGCATTGTCGTACGACGCGAACCCGTCGAGGCTGGAGTAGATGTCGAAGGTGTAGGTGGCGCTCACGCTGGTCTCCTTGGGCTCGATGATCTCTCACCCCTGCGTCGAACAACTCGCCCCGACATCGACACCCGTCTACAGATCCAGCAGATACAGGCTGAAGATGGTCGGCGTCCCGTCCGGCTGGGTGTCCCGACTGGACGGATAGTCCCGGACGTACCTGAACCCGGCCTTCTGCGCCACCCGCACCGACGCCGTGTTCTCCGGCTCCACCCGAATGGCCGCTCGCTTCCCCACCACGTCGGCCCGAAGTACGTCGCAGATCAACCGAACCGCCTCGACCGCGACACCTTGCCCGCGAGCCCATGGATGAACCCCATAGGCCAGCGCTACATCGTCCGGCTCAATGCCGTCCGCGAGGTCGGGCGTGTAATCGACGTACCCGCAGAGCCGACCGTCCTTCCAGATCCCCAACCCCCGCTTGCCCACCCCCGCGGCGGCATTCGCGGCGAGCTCCTCGAAGTATCCGGCGGTCCCCTCGACGTCGCCGTACCCGCCGGTCAGCCAGCGAACCGTCAGCTCGTCTTCCCCCGCGCAATGCGCTTCAGCGTCTGCCGCCGTCAGCGGCTTGAGCTCGATCGTCACCCGGCCGACGGTACGACGCCCGCCGCGGACCGTCCATCCGTTTACGCGTGGTCCTGAGGGGCGAAGTAGTTGGTGAGCATCTCGCTCGGCCAAGCGGGCTGGCGAACCACCCCGCGAGGACCGAAGTCCGCGAACCACGGCTTGATATCGAGCACCGGCGTACCGTCCACCGCATCCAGATCCTCGACATGAAGATCCAGCCCATCGACCTTGAGCAACCGGCACCGCGAAACCCCGAGCCAGTTGAGTCGGCGCATATTCCGATGCCCGAAGATCCCCACCGCCGGCCAGTCCGGATTACTACGCGCCGGCCGTGCCCCGAGATCCAGATCCTCTTGATCAGTCAGATGGAAATGAAAGACCACCTCAAGGTGCGAGAACTCATCAAGCCCCTTCGTTGCGTCCGGCCCGAAGACCTCACCATCGATCCGAATGATCGCCCGAGTCCCACCCCAATAATCATCAGTGGGCTCAACCCTGCCGCCGACAACATGGGCAACAGGCCGAACAGTGATCGACTGGTCAGTCATCATTTCCCTTACTCCTAAGGCGCCGCGAGGTCAGTCACTATCGTGTCAGCCCCAGCCCGGCGGAGCACCTCGGCCTTACCAACCTTGTTGGCATAGCCAACCGTCGCAACCCCAGCTGCCCGACCCGCCTGTACGTCGTTCCAAGCCGCCGGCGTGGTCCCGAGCGTCCTGATCGCTCGCTCGACCACGTAAGGACTGGGCTTCATCAACCTCGGGTCCTCCGGACTACGACCCTCCACATGACACACGCTCCCCGTGAGCCCAACCCTCTCGAGGTACGCCGTGATCGCTCCACGGCAGTTGTTACTAACGATCGCCACACGTCGCTCAGCCGTCGTACAGGCGGCAATGGCGTCAGCCGCCCCGGGCGTTGGGGTTGCGGTACTTACTGCGGTCATTTCGGCCGCGCGTAGGGCCCCCTCCAACCGCCGAGCCAACGCGGAGTCATCCGCCGCAGCCAAGAGCAGTTGGTGCGGACTCGTGATCCGCTCCCAACCAGGCTGCACGCGACCGCGCACCCGCCGTACAAGCTTCAGAAGCTCACAGGCGATCCCGGCAGCCGGGTAGCCGGCGAAGAGCGAACAAACAGGCCCGTCGAAGTCGAACAACACCACATCCGCAGAGCCAGGGGATCAGCCGTCATCCTCCTAGTTGATCAGCGGACCGCCACCACTGACTAACCCGAGCCAGCGCACCGGCGCCCCGCCTGGCGGCGGCTCTGAGTGGGTCCATTTCCGAGGTTGGTGAGTGTGGGCGGTCCGCTGTTCTCCATCAACTGAGTAGCACCTGGCCTCGACCCCGCCACCAACGCCCACGTCTGGTCAGTAGGCCACACTCTGTCGCGAGCCCTACGACGCTCCGCCCTACCCTGCGAGGGGATCAACCTCTTCGTGTGCGACGGCGAAGCCGCCTTCCAAATGGTCTTCCACTTCCACCTCCACGTCATCCCGCGCTCCCCAGGCGACGGCTGGACCATCGTCCCCGACGAGGTAGAAGCGAAAGAGCCCTTCTCAACAACCAAGCCCAAACCATCAAGGCCGCCATCGCCCTCTCGTCCTAACGTGCACGTGGGCGCTAGCCGTTGCGGTCCGCGGCTCGCTTCGCCAGCGGCCCGTCTTTGACCACCCGCACGGACCATCCCGGTCGCGCACCCGGCTCAAGCCACGCAATAGCCCGTTCGCGAAGCAGAACCGCCGCCCTGATCCCCGATCCGTCCGCACCCAGCCACCGAACGCCAACCGCGCTCGACCCCACAGGCTCCCCGACGTCATCCCCCGACGTGAACTCAGCCGGGTTGCAGAACGGGCCCTCAGCACCATCCCGCCACGGTCGTTCAACCGGGTCAGGACCACAGTTGTACAACCACACGTCGCTGACTATGGCGTCCCCGTCCAAGAGGTACGCGTAAGCCACAGCGTCGTCGTCCTCCACGACAACGCGCCACTTCTCATGATCAAACCTCAGCAGAAACCCCACCGCCGCCACCTCCGCATAGCCAAGACAACAGTGAGGCTGCCCACCATTGGACGGCCACGCGCGAACGACGATATCCGGTCGACTCGCTCGTGCAATATCGGTGGACGTTGCCGTCAGCCGACCGCGGAGGTGCGGTAGGGGAGGAGCGGCTGCGTAGCTCACTGGGAAAGAAGAACCCAAGAAAAAACCCTCACCGGAAACCGGAGAGGGTGAAGGTGGTCAGGGGCGGTCTCGAACCGCCGACCTTCCGCTTTTCAGGTCGCGCGGCCACAGCGTGCGATGCGATCAGCGTTGGTGCCGTAGATGCTCTCAAGGCTGGTGCGTAGCTAGTTGGCGGTGGGTGATGCTACAGAGATAGCTACATCCCCCCACGTATGTTCCAGCAATGTCGTTGCTGACAGACGAGAGCTGAAGCGTAGGAGGCGCGCGATGGCTGGGAACCCAGGAGGAAGGCACACGCTGTGGATAGCAAGTTGAAGGAACGCATCAGTTCAGTTGCGGACTGGGTCGGAAGGCATGCTTCTCGCCTCGGCTGGGCGTTGCTCGCTCTTGTGGTCGGCCTGTCGGTTGGCTGGTGGGCGGGAAGCTTTACGGCTTGCGCGCAGGACAAGTGCCACGCGCGGACAGATGCGATCGAAGCCCTCGGTACCTGGGTCGGCGGACTGGGGACTGTTGCTGCGGTGATGTTTGCGATTGTGGGATATCGCAGCGAGGAGCGCGCGAGGCGTGAAGACGAGCAGACACGTATCCGCGAGCAAATCGCTCGGGACGACGAAAAACTCGCTGATCAGAGACGGACGGAGGCTCGTCTGGTGGCCCAGGCTCAGGATGTTCATCTGAAGCAGGGGCCTGTCACATGGAGCAACGGCGATGGCCGCCTGGAATCGATCCTCTGCTCCGTCACCAACGGCACAGCCGGCATGTCGATCTACAAGGTTCGGGTGCCGGACGACGGTGCATTGGTGACGAGCAGTCCGGTCTTGGCGGCTGGGGAAGCGACTGACTCGTTCAAAGTGCCCAACGATGTCGGCGATGAGGTGACGGCCGAGGGGCTGCTGTCAAAGGTCACGTTCAGCTTCGTAATGGAAGGTCGTTCGTTTCGCCGGGTCGGCAGGGAACGAACGGCACTAGTCGACTGAGTGAGTGGGGAGCGGTGGCGGGCTTGCAGAGATACTCCCGGACCTGATCGCGTGAGCTCCTAAATGCCCGGGCTCTGCGGAATCTGCTCACCATGATGAGCTGGGGGCATGGCGAGGCTACCGCTCGTGAGAAGAACTCCACTGAAGGCCTTCAGAGGTCTCACTCATCGCCTTGTGTGTCGACGGCCTTCGCGAACACTGGAACGGCAAGCCGTGAGCGCAAGTCTGCTGGCGAAAATGGGTCGAGACCGGCTACGTGTTTACCACCGAGATCGGCACACCGATCGAACCAGGCAACCTACGTCGCAACTGGTACCCGATCAGGTCGGCCGCCGGCCTGGAAGGCGTCCGGCTCCACGATCTGCGGCACAGCCGTGTGACGCTGCTGCTCGGCCTAGGGGTGCCGCCACACATCGTCTAGGCGATCGTCGGGCACGCAAATCTGGATGTGACGATGACTATCTACGCGCACACGTCACTCGACGAAATGCGTGCGGCGTTGCAGAAACTGGGAGAGCACTGATCTAGAGGTCGACCGCTCGGGTGGGGAGGTCTTAGGTCCTCTCCACCTTGGGTGGATAGTGCAACACTCCTCGAGCGTCCCGCAGAACACGTCGCGCGTCCTCCGGCGAGAGTAGGCCCGCCTGTACTGCCTTCTGAAGTCGGAACAGATCTCGCGTATCGATGACGAGGCCCGAATCTGCCGCGAAGAGTTCCAGCTCCTCTGGAGCGCTTGCAAGCGGAACTGGGCGAGCATCCGGGGACGTCTCGAAGCTTTGATTGATCACATACCACTGGGCATCTGGCGCACGACCCTGGCGTACTGCAAACACTCGAGCCGCTTTGCCGACTTGGAGGAGGTCACGAGCCTTTGCGTTGTTCCGGGCGTACCCCTTCACTTCAGCGACGGCGACCCACGACCCGTCCGACACCCTCAGGTCCTCCTGTTTGCGACCTTCAGAGTGTTCAGGGAGTTCATCAGCGTCGATCACGTCGAAACCTAGCGACCTGAGAATCCGCGCGACTTCTTCAGCAAGCTCATCGCTCTGTGCTCGCAGCAATCGCCGCTCATGAACTTCCGCATGCTGGCGGGCCGCGTCCTGTCGAGCGGCGAGCTCTTCTAGCTCTGCCTCAAGTTTGACTTTAATCGCGTCGATCTCGCTGGTTCTCTGCAGCAGAGAAGCCGCTGCCAGATCCTCCTCGTACGTTCGCCACTCCGACTTGTCATGCCAAGCAGGCGTTGACAGGAATGGAGCACGGCCGGCGTCACCCCAGCTCCGAACTGCCGCGGCAATCCACTCCAGCGCAGCCTCTATCTCTAGCGAGCCAGGCAGACTCCAGAGCTCGCCTGAATCAGGTCGAGACGATCGAGGCATCCTGGCAGCGAGCACCTGCCCGGCAGAGTCTCGAGCGAACGCATCAAGGTCTAACTCCGGGAGGGGGTCCCAAGGATCACCGATGACGGTGTCCCAATGGATGCGCTGGTATGTCGACGCATCGTCGCGTATCAGCGTGGACTCGATCAGTGGGGCCAGGCCCTCGTTGACGACCTTCTCCGGGATGGTGAACTGGCGAGCCTTCGTCGCGGTGGTCCAGTCCAAGGCCCAGGCGTTTGTAGTGTTCCCATCCTCGGCTTTGATGGTCGCGCGCTGGGTAGCGAGAGGCCCACCGAACTGAACGACGCAGAGATGGTCGGCCAGGGACCACGGCGGCTCACCGAAGACGATCGCTGCGTCGAACTCGCCTGCGTGGACCCCGACTCCCATCCCCGAGCTGTACTCCACCCTGGTGAAGAGTCGCAGCAGCCCTCGTTCCAGCTCGGCGTAGTCACTCGACTCTGGGCTGATACCCGCGATGTACACCCAAGGCGGTTGCTTCCCGCCGATCAACTTACCCGGCATATGGCAGCCCCGATAACGGTCAAAGTGGAAGCTGGGACGGCTACTGCTGCAGTAACGCGACCAATGCGAGTAGTTCTTACACAAACTCGCAGGTCAGAAAGGTGGTCAGGGGCGGTCTCGAACCGCCGACCTTCCGCTTTTCAGGCGGACGCTCTACCAGCTGAGCTACCTGACCGGGGAGAAAATTTGGCGGCGGTGATTTCTCACCGCCGCCTTCTCCTGGCGACCCAGACGGGACTCGAACCCGCGACCTCCGCCGTGACAGGGCGGCACGCTAACCAACTGCGCTACTGGGCCAGGTTTCTCGATGATCCTACAGCATCTTCGAGGTGGTCTGACACCGGCCTTTCGGCCGTATCCCCAACGGGATTCGAACCCGCGTTACCGCCTTGAAAGGGCAGCGTCCTAGGCCACTAGACGATGGGGACTCGGACCCGCGGGAGCCGAAGCCCCAGGGACAGCCGTAACTATAGAGGACTGTTCGCCAGGTGCCAAAACGAGATACCTGCCCCAGGCCGTGCCTCGCGGTTCCCCGCCTACTGCGCTGCACTCGGCACGTCACCTCGCCGCACTGGGTCGAAGCGCACGATGCTCCGCATCGAACCCTCCGCCCCAGCGCACCGATGCACCGCACCGAGCACATGCTCGCTACGGCGCTGAACCACAAGCCACGACCTAGGCTGGGGGTGTGATCGAGATGACTCGGGCGGACTTCGAGGTGCTGGTGGCTGAGGCGCTGGACGAGGTGCCGGCGGAGCTGGCGGCGCTGATCGACAATGTGGCGGTGTTCGTGGAGGACGAGCCGCCGGCGGGGGATCGGGAGCTGCTGGGGATCTATGAGGGGATCCCGTTGACGGAGCGGGGGCACTTCTACGGTGGGGTGCTGCCGGACCGGATCACGATCTACCGGAATCCGACGTTGCGGATGTGCGAGACCGTCGAGGACGTCGTGGACGAGGTGAACATCACGGTGGTGCACGAGATCGCGCACCACTTCGGGATCGACGACGCCCGCCTCCACGAGCTCGGCTACGGCTGACCCCAGCGTCCGGACCGCTTTGGGGAGGATCCACCGCCCGAATCCGTCCTGGATCCACCCCGAACCGGTTTGGGGAGGACCCAGGACGGGGTGGCCCGACCTTGGGCATCCATCAACCGTTTCAGGACCCCGAAGATGGTTGAGCTGTGCTCAAGGTGGGCGAAGCTCCCCGATCAGGGAGGGCATGCCGAAGCCGCCGTACGGCGTGGGGCCGTACGGCGGATCGTGCTGACGTTATGAGCGGCTGAAGAGGAGCTTCCAGGGCATCAGGGCCGACTCGAGCTGAACCTTGAGGCTCATCTTGGAGACACCCTCGGTGCGCTCCTCGAAGTGGATCGGTACCTCGGCGATGCGCAGGCCGCGCTTGACGGTGCGGTAGTTCATCTCGACCTGGAACGAGTAGCCGTTGCTCTCGATCGAGCTGACGTCGATCCAGCGCAGGGTGTCGGCCTTCCAGGCCTTGAAGCCGGCGGTGGCGTCCTTCACGTGCAGCCGCAGCAGGGCGTTCACGTAGAAGTTGGCCCAGGCCGAGAGGGCCCGGCGGTGCCAGCCCCACTCGGCGGCCGCGGAGCCGCCTTCGACGTAGCGGGAGCCGATCACGAGGCCGGCGTCGGTGGTCCGCAGGGTCTCCACCATCAGGGGGATGACGGAGGCGGGGTGCGACAGGTCGGCGTCCATCTGGATGACGATGTCGGCGCCTTCGTCCAGCGCACGGGTGATCCCGGCGATGTACGCGCGGCCGAGGCCGTCCTTGGTGGTCCGGTGCAGTACGCCGACCTTCTCCGGCGACTCCTTCGCCAGTTCGTCGGCGACGTCACCGGTTCCGTCCGGGGAGTTGTCGTCGACGACCAGAAGCTCCAGCCCGGGCAGGTTCAGGTCGGACAGCAGCCCGGCCAGGACGGGCAGGTTCTCCCGCTCGTTGTAGGTCGGTACGACGATCACGATCTTGGATAGGTCACCCATGACATTCCTTCTTCGGGGATACCGGACGCTACCGCATCCAACGGTCGACCCCCCGAACGCGGTACGCCGAGTTGCCAACGGCAACCCAACGGAAACCCACGAAGCAACCCCAGAAGCTCAGAGTACGGCGAGCGCCTCCGCGGTCGAGGCGAAGATCTGGAACTGACCCCCGAGCCCGGTCACCGAGAGTGGACGGTCGACCGGACGGCCGACGCCGACCAGCGCGAGCGTGATGTTGTGCCGCCCGGCCAGGGTGCGGGCCTCGACCAGGTTGCCGAGGCCGGCGGAGCTGAGGAAGGTGACGGCCGAGACGTCGATTAGGACCAGCCGGGCCGGTGGCGCGACGGCGGCCCGGATCGACTCGGAGGCGAAGTCGGTGGTGGCGATGTCGATCTCGCCGGACAGCCGGACGAGGAGAACGCCTGGCTCCAGCTCCGTGGTCACGGCATCGAACGTCGTCTTGATCATGTCGCCGTCCCGCGGCTCAGGCTGGCTTGTCACGCCGGATTCTCCCCCGGGTAGCCCCGCACCGCCGGTCCGTCCTGACGGGGTGAACTGCCCTGGGGCAACCGTATGCCCCGACGCCGGACCGTCACAACGGGTGCCCGGGGGATGACCTCGGAGCGTGACCTCGGCGCGGGCGGCCCGGACCGGAAGTCAAACGCTGCAACGACGTCGGTGGCGGGTGGTAAACAAAGGACATGGGTGTTCTCGATGGCAAGGCAGCGCTCGTCACCGGCGGCTCGCGAGGGATCGGAGCCGCGATCGTACGGCGCTTGGCCGCGGACGGCGCGGTCGTCACGTTCACGTATCTGACCAGCGAAGCGAAGGCGGCCGACGTGGTCGCCGAAGTGAAGGCGGCCGGCGGCGAAGCCATCGCGATCCGGTCCGACCAGGCCGATGTGTCAGCGGTGCCCGAGCTGTTCGAGCGGGCGGCCGAGCCGACCGGGGTGCTCGACATCTTCGTCTGCAACGCGGCGCAGGCGACCGTCGTGCCGATCGCCGACGTCACCGAGGCTCTGTACGACGAGCTGTTCGCGACCAACCTCCGTGGTCCGTTCTTCGCCGTCCAGCGCGCGGCCCAGGTGCTCCCCGACCATGGCCGGGTGATCGCGATCTCGACCCTCAACACGGCGATGCCGGTGCCGACCGTCGGGATGTACGCGGCCAGCAAGGCCGGGCTCGAGCAGCTCATGAAGGTCGCCGCCCGGGAGTACGGCGCCCGCGGGATCACCTTCAACTCGGTCTCTCCGGGCGCGACCGCGTCCGACATGTTCTTCGACAACAACCCGCCCGAGGTGCAGGAGATGCTCAAGAGCGCGACCGCACTCGGCCGGGTCGGCCAGCCGGAGGACGTCGCCGATGTGGTCGCCTTCCTGGCCGGACCCGACAGCCGTTGGATCACCGGCCAGAACCTCCGGGCCGGCGGCGGCCTGCTCGTATGACCACCGCCAAATCCCTGCTCGCAGAGATCGATGCGGCCGCCGACCCGCAGGTGGCCGAGGTCCTCGAGCGCTACTTCCAGCTCCAGCCCGGCGGCTACGGGTACGGCGATCAGATGGCCGGCGTGAAGCTCTCCACGATCCGCGAGATCCTCAAGCCGTACCGCCGAGCCGCTGTTCCACTCGAAGACCTCGAGCAGGCCCTGACCAGCCCCATCCACGAGCACCGGCTCGCTGTCCTCTGCCTGCTCGCCGATCGCGCAGCCAAGGAGAGGGAGCCGATCTACGAGCTCTACCTGCGCTGTACGGAGTACATCAACAACTGGGATCTCGTCGACTGCAGCGCCTCGGAGATCGTCGGCGGCTACTTGCTCGACAAGCCGCGCGACGTCCTGGAGACCCTCGTCCACTCGGAGTCCCTCTGGGAGCGCCGGATCGCGTTGGTCGCGACTCACTGGTTCATCCGGCGCGGCGAGAGCGAGGACATCTACCACCTCGCTCCGGAGGTCTTCGACGATCGCGAGGACCTTATCCACAAGGCGGCCGGCTGGATGCTGCGCGAGGCCGGTAAGCGCGTCTCCGAGGACGAGCTGCGGGAGTTCCTTGACGAGCACGCGCCGGCGATGCCGCGCACCATGCTGCGCTACGCGATCGAACGTCTGCCCGCCGACGTCCGCGCCCACTACCGCGCCCGGCGCTAACCTTCAGCCACAGTCGAAAGGACTGCCGAGCCGGTACGGCGAACCTACGCTGACCCTCATGAAGCTCATCCGTCTGGCCCTCCTGGCGCTGCTCGTCGCCGCAGGTCTGATCGCCGTACCGACGACGGCTATGGCCGCCCCGGCCTTCCAGATGCCGATCCCGTGTGGTCTGCGCTGGACCACTGCCAGCCACAGCGGCCACGCCAGCCAGTGGATGATCGACATGGTGGACATGGGTGGCAACACCCGCGGTACGCCGGTCCTCGCGTCGGCCGGCGGTACGGTCAGCGCCTCGCTGAACTCGACGACCGGCGGCCAGATGGTCGTGATCGACCACGGCGGCGGCTGGCAGACTCGCTATCTGCACATGGATCGCCGTGATGTTGCCGTCGGCAACACTGTCGACCAAGGCACGCAGCTCGGTGTCGTCGGCAGCACCGGTGACAGCACCGGGCCGCACCTGCACTTCGAGCAGAAGCTCAACAACGTTGTCCAGCAGGCGTCGTTCGACGGTCACCTCGTCCCGCTGACCTGGTCGTATGGCGAGCACTACGAGACCAGTGCGAACTGCGGTGCCGGTGACGGCAAGTTCTGGGTCGACACCTTCGCCGACGCCCCTGGATACGCGAGCCCGGGTGCGGGCGCCAGCACCGGGACGCTGAAGAAGGGCACGAGCTACGTCTACTGCCGCACTTGGGGTCCTGAGGTCCGCAACGGCTCGTCGTTCAACCACTGGTGGCTGAAGACCGACCTCGACGTCGGCCCGGCCAACCAGTACGTCTCGGCCTACTACCTGTCCCGCTGGGGCAACGACGAGGCCAAGGACAACGCCGGTCGCGATATCAAGGACTGCACGTAGAAACCGACAGCGGCGAGCACCAGGTACGCCGGGACCAGGAGCAGCACGTCCTGGTTGACCACGCTCGCCGACCAGCCCGCGTCGCGGGAAGCGCCGTCGACGGTCAGCCGGTTCACGGTGAGGAAGGTCAGATGCGTTGCGATGCTGGCCCACAGTGAACCGGTGGCCGCGCGGGCGGCGACGAGCGTGAACCCGAAGATCGTCAACAGGAACAGGTACGACGCCGGGTCCTGCCCCGGTGGCACCAGACTCAACTCCTGGGTCTCCTGCTCGAAGATGGTGCCTAGCACCAACTGCACAGCCGAGGCGATTCCCGGCACCAGCAAGAACAACGCCGTGGTCCCCACCGCAGCAAGGAACCCGCGGTACCGCGATCGCAACGCGCTCCAGGTGTGACCGCGCAGCGTGAGTTCCTCAGGCAGGGCCTCGAGAAGCAGCGCGATGACCGTGTTCGTCAGCAGGAACAACAGCACACGATGCGGCTCGATCCGCCCCCACGTGATCCACCCCGCGAGTGTGCCCGCGCCGAACACCACCGCCGCGCTGCCGCCCGTCACCAGCAGACCGGTGAGCAGCCCACGCGCAGCATCCCGGAGCCCCAGCTCCTGTCGCCGCCGCAACGGCCTGATCAGCAGTACGGCGACCACCGCACACACCAATGCCGGCACGAAGCGGTTGTGCACCGCCTCCGACACCGTGATCGAGCACCCCAGCGCGAACCCCATCGCGAAGGCCCCGAAGGCCGCCCGCCACCACGTCGTCATACCGGAAGCTTATAAGACGATCGTGTCAAAAAGATCAAGATATGTCGACATGTCGAGGTCAGGAGTGGGCGTCGCTGGAGGGCGGCGGGGAGACCAGGGCGCAGTGCAGGTGTCGCTCGACAGGCACGGTACGACGGCGGGTCCGGTCCCCGAGCGTGGTCCAGGCGATCACCGACCCGGCCACCGCGAGCACGGCCGAGATGATCAATGCCCGGTCAAATCCATTGCTAAAGGCAACGGGATCCCGGTACGACTCCCCGGTGATCCCCGCCGCCATCGGAATCGCGGCGACCGCCATCAACTGTGCCGACCGCGCCACGGCGTTGTTCACCCCGGAGGCGATCCCAGCATGATGATCCTCGACTGACGACAACACGGTCGCCGTCAGCGGCGCCACCGTCGCAACCAACCCCAGTCCCAGTACGACGACCGCCGGCAGCACCGCGGTCACGTACGACGACCCTGGTGAGATTCGCAGCATCAGCAGGAACCCACCCGCCATCAGCAACGGCCCAACCGTCATCGGTATTCGCGCGCCGATCTTCTCCGCGAGTCCGCCCGCGTAGCCGGACAAGGTGAACATCAGGGCGGTCATCGGAAGTAAGGCCGCCCCAGCCCACACGGCGGCGTACCCGAGGGCTGTTTGGAAGTAAACGACGACCAGGAAGGTCGCCGTACCGAGAGCGCCGTAGACGACCACCGTGACGAGGTTCGCGCCGGTGAAGCGGCGGTTGGCGAAGATCCCCGGTGGCAGCATCGGATGCGAGCTGCGTCGTTCGACGAGGACGAAGACCCCGAAGGCGAGCAGTCCGATGATCAGACTGGCCAGCACCGAGGCATTGCCGAAGCCATCCGAACCGGCGCGGATCAATCCGAAGGTGAAGCCGGCCAGACCGACTGTGGCCAGGGCCGCGCCACTGAGGTCGAGCTTGCCGGCCATCTCCTCGTCCCTGGTTTCCGGCACATGCCTCAAAGTGACGAGGATGGTGACGAGCGCGATCGGCGCGTTGATCAGGAAGATCAGCCGCCACGAACCGCTGTCCACCAGGGTGCCGCCGACGAACGGCCCGACCGCGGCCGCGACCGAGGTGAGCCCGGACCAGGTGCCGACCGCCTTGCCGCGATCGCCTGGGGCGAACGTGGTCTGCAGGATCGCCAGACTGCCTGGCGTGAGCAGCGCGCCGCCGATGCCCTGCAACACGCGCCCGGCGACCATCACCTCAAGGGTGGGCGCGAACGTGCAGATCATCGACGCGACCGCGAACCAGCCGACACCGATCACATACATCCGGCGCCGCCCGAGCCGGTCGCCGAGCGAACCGCTGAGCAGGATCAGCGACGCCAGCATCAGCATGTAGCCGTTGACGATCCATTGCAGTCCGGCCATCCCCGCGCCGAGGTCCTCGCCCATCGCGGGCAGGGCGACGTTCACCACCGTGCCGTCGAGGAACGCCATCCCCGACCCCAGCGCGGTGGCTGCCAGCACCCACCGCGCCCGCGCAGTCCCCAGCGCGATCCGTTCCTCCGCCATGAACCAACGGTAAGGGGCCCCTCGGACAAAACTGCATCAGGGCAGGTCGACCTGGATCACGATCAGTGCCTGGGCGGCCGGGATCCCTGGCCGGATCGCCAGATGGGGCGGATCGCCCACCGCGCAACGGGTCTCGGGAAGTAGCGGACAGACCGCGTTCAACAGCCCGTCGGACACTGACACGGTGGTTGGCAAGGTGCCCTCGGCGGGAGCGATCAACGGTCGCAAGGCGGCGGACGCTCGCTGCGGTCGCTGGGGGGTACGGCGAACTGTCGTCCCCGTTAGCCGATAGGTCAGCCGGAGCTTCGTCGCCGCGACCGGCAACGGCAGATCCCGTGTGGTCTCGACGGTGGACGAATCCAGTGGCACCACGGATTCGTCCGCCAGCAACTGCAGATCAGATGCTCGTGGCGCTGTCCTGGTCATGAGCCCGGGCAGCTCCGCGCCCGAGGTGGGCACCTGCAACTGCACATCATCGGTCGCGTCCGACAGCATCACGTCCTCGACGACGTCGAACGACCCGTCGGTCCGCGGTACGGCGGTCATCCGGATCCCGGGCTCGGTCACGCCCGGCCCCGGAGCGACGGAATCGGACGCGCCCGGCGGAGGAATGGCGATCGTGTCGTCGGCCCCCGGACTCGGCTCGACGGGCCCGGATCCACCGGAACACCCACCGAGCACCAGGACCAGCGCCGTCGTCAGGACTACTCGACCGCGATGCAGCATCGAACCCATCGCCCCCAAAGCTCTGGTGCCTCACAGAAAGGGATCCGGTTGGGCGCGTAGCCACTGGCGGCCGGATCGGTTTGCGCTTACGATACGCCGGAATTCACTGAATTCGGAAAATGTGAGGCGTTTTCCGAGCCAGTACCCAGGGGGCAAAATGAATAAACGCAGCGTGGCCGGGTGTTTTCGCGCAGTATATTCGAGAATGCGCGGTCCGGTAATTCCGGTACTACTCGTGGCGGCGGTGATCTCGGCACCGCTGGCGCCCGCGGAGGCCGCCGCAGGGGGCAACCTCTTCGTCGTCCAGGGCCTGGCAGGGAAGACCCTCGACATCAGCGTCGACGGCAAAGAGGTGGGGACGAAGGTCGCCGGCGCCAAGCTGATCGGACCCTTCGGAGTCTCGGCCGGCCAGCGCACAATCACTGCAAAACAAGACGGAAAGGTCGTCATCGAGCGTAAGGTGACGGTCGCGTCCGGTGGCAGTCTGGATGTGGTGATCCACGAGCCGGCCTCGCCGGGCGGTGCTCCGGTGATCACCTCCTACAACAACAAACTGACCGCGGTCCCGGCCGACAAGGCCGCTGTCCGGGTCGCGCACACCGCGGCGGTCGGGCCGGCCGATATCAAGGTCAACGGTCAGGTCCTGTTCGCAAATGTCGCGAACGGAGAATCACTCGACGTAGTCGTCCCGGCGGCCACTTACAGTGTCGAGATCGTGCCGGCGGGTGCGAAGTCACCTGTTGTTCTCGGTCCGTTGGCTTTGCCACTCAAGGCCGGATATCTGACCCGCGTTTTCGCGGTCGGTGCACCGAGCCAGAAAACGATGACGGTGGCCGTCGGCACGATCAAACTCCGGTCGGCCGGTTCGCCCAAGCCCAAGGTGGTCAACACCGGAGCCGGGCCTGACCACACCCCGGCGCTGGCAGGGATCGCACTGCTGCTTCTCCTGGCCACAGTGATCACTGCACGACGGGTGGTACGCCGCTGAGGAGGCTGCTGCTCGGACTGCTCCTGATCTGCTGCGTGGGCCTGGAGGGGTGCACCGCGCAGCTGGACGGAGCTGTGCCGGGCACAGGGGTGGACGGCGGCACTTCGACGCCGGTGCCGTCGTCCACTCCGCTGGACCCGCTCATCACGCCGTCGACAGACGTCCCCTCAGGCAGAGTCGGTACGCCGGCGCCGAGCCAACGCATCCGGTTCGTGCCGACCGAGGTGGTGCTGCCCGGCGGCGCGCAGGCGCCCGTCGTACCGGCTGGGACGGTTGGCGATCAACTGCAGGTGCCGTCCGGCGCGCGCCGCGTCGGATGGTGGGACGGCGGTGCCGAGGCTGGTGATCCGTTCGGATCGGTGGTGCTGGCCGGTCACGTCGACACCAAGACCGAAGGGCTCGGCTTCTTCGCACGCCTGCGCAAGGCCGAGCCCGGCGAGTACGTCGTACTGCGGGGTGCCGGGCGGACCGCGACGTACCGGATCGATTCCAAGGTCTCGGTGCCGAAGGATGCGCTCGCGACGAAGAGTGGAGCCTTCGATCAGACCGGTGCACACCGGCTGGTTCTGATCACCTGCACTGGTGCGTACGACCGCAACAACGGCGGCTACGAGGACAACCTGGTCGTCACTGCGACGGCGATCGGCCTGGCGAAGTAATCACCTGCCGGTCCGGACTGGAGAACGCGATCACGAAGATCGCCTCGTCGTCGCCGAGGTTGCGGGCGTTGTGCACGCGGCCGGACGGGATGCTGATCGTGTCACCAGGGCCCATCCGGACCAGCTCGTCGTCGACGCTGTGCTCGATCGTCCCTTGCAGGACATGCAGAATCTCGTCGCAGTTCGGGTGGTAGTGCCGTGAATTCTGCTCACCCGGCCGGATGTAGCAGCGGCCGAGCGTCATCGTGGTGGAGTTGCCCAACGCACCGGACACCATCCACTCCAGCCGTCCCCACGGCTGCTCTTCGATCGTCATCGGTACCTTTCATACAGGTCGAGGATCATCCGGACATCGGCCAAAGAGCCTTTGTCCACAGGCTTTCCGGCCAGCACGCTCTCGCAGAAGTGCACGATCTCCGGGACATAGCCGAGGTAGAACAGGTTCTTGTTGTAGAGCTGCCCGAGCGAGAACTCCGGCTCCCAGTGCAGCGGCGCGACCTCGTCGTCGGCGATGAACGACGCCGATCGCCCGTACGGCAACTCGACCCCGCGCCGGTAGTAGGTGAGCCGAACGCCGTTGTCCACCACGACATGGGCGCCGTCGCCGATCACCTCGACCCGCTCCAGCGGTGCGCCGGGCGCTGATCCAGCCGCGAGATGCAGTGACCCGATCGCGCCGGACTCGAACATCAGGCTCGAGACCGACGCTCCCGTCCGCGGTTCCCATTCGAAGCTCAACCGCCGTACCGGGCCCATCAGATAGGTGAGGATCGCGGCCGGGTGAAAGATGTGGTCGAGGAACCCGATCATCGCCACGTCGTCGGACCGATCGGCCGGCGCCGGCAAGGCCTGCGGATACCGGACGGCGATCGAACTGGCCGGGCCGAACGCCGGATCGCGCAGGATCGCGGCCACCTTCTCGATCGCCGGCGTGAAGATCTTCTTCAGCCCGGTCATCACCGTCAGCCCGGTCTCCCGAGCGACCGCCTCGAGCCGATCGAGCTGCGCCAGACCGGCCGCCGTCGGCTTCTCCATCCAGACGTGAGCCCCGGCCCGCAGACAGTCCTCGGCGAGCGCGGTCGCCTGCACATCACCGCTGTCCGTGTACGACGTGACGATGAAGACCACGTCAGGCTGTTCCGCTGCCAGCATCGCGCGATGATCGTCGTACGCCGATGGCGCGCCGAACCCGCGCGCATAGGTCCGGGCCCGGTCCAGCTCGATGTCGCAGATCGCGACCAGGTCGACCGGTGCGTACTGGAAGGCCGGGTAGACGTTGCGGTACGAGTGCCCGCCGGCGCCGATGAAGGCGCAGCGCAGCCGCTCGGCGTACTCGAACTGATAGGTGACGCTCATGAGCTCAACCCTGACCCGTCCGGTGCGATGATCTCCAGAGCCACATCGCCGGAATTGGACTCGAATGGACAGGATCACGACCGACCAGCTGCAGCGGATGCTGGTAGGGACCGGTACGCCGACAGGTCCGCTCTACCGGCGGCTCAGCGAGAGCCTGGCCGAGCTGATCGACCGCGGTGAACTCCCGCCCGGCGCGGTCCTGCCGCCTGAACGTGCGCTGGCCGTGGCCCTCACGATGAGCCGGACGACGGTAGTCGCGGCGTACCAGGAGCTCCAGGACAGCGGCCGGCTGGAGCGGCGGCGCGGCAGCGGGACCAGGGTCCTGGCGAAGGCCCGGCACACCGTGTCGAGCAGCGAGCTAGCCGGTGACCACGTGGCCAGCCAATTCCTCGACGGACCGCCCGCCACGATCGACTTCGCGACGGCCGCGCTGCCGAGCCTCGGCATCGTCGCTGATGTCGCCGCGAGCCTCACCCGCGACGACTACCTGCAGCTGACCACGACCCACCACGGCTATCACCTCAAAGGCTTGCCTGCGCTGCGCGAGCGGATCGCCCGCTGGTACGACGACGGGACCACGGCCGACGACGTCCTGGTCACGTCAGGAGCCCAGCAGGGGTTGGAGTTGGTGGCACGTGGCTGCCTTCAGCCCGGTGATCGCGTGATCGTCGAACAACCGACGTACCGGGGAGCACTAGACGCATTCGCCCGGACCGGCAGCAGACTGCTGACGGTCCCGATGGACGATGACGGCCTGGATGTCGACGCGCTGGAGAAGCTGGTCGCAACCGAGGAACCACGACTCGTCTACGTGCAGGCGTCCGGCCACAACCCGACCGGCATCGTCATGTCCGCTGACCGCCGCCGACGGCTCAGCCGCCTCCTCGATCGGTACGACGTCGTCCTCGCCGACGACACCTCACTAGCCGGTACGGCGTTCGCTCCCAACGACTCGGTGTTGGGGACTCACGAGCGGCTGGTCACGATCGGCTCGCTGAGCAAGGTGTTCTGGGGTGGGCTGCGACTCGGCTGGATCCGTGCGTCACCACAAGCGGTCGCAAGACTCGCGCAGGTTCGTGGGATCAGCGATCTCGGCAGCTCACTTGTCGCTCAAGAGGTGGCTCGGCGGCTCTTCGATCACTACGAGGATGCCGTGGCAGAACGTCGTACAAGCTTGCCGGTGCAGCTTCGGACGCTGACTGGTCTCGTCGAGCAGCACCTGCCTGGCTGGACGTGGCAAGAGCCGCGCGCCGGCGCTTCGCTCTGGGTTCGTCTGCCGCACGGGACCGCCACCGAGTGGAGCCAGCTCGCCCAGCGGCACGGCGTCACGCTGCTCCCCGGTGCCGTGTTCGGCGCGGTCGACGATCACACCCGGATCCCGTTCATGCTGCCGGCGGCCGTTCTGCGCGAAGGGATCGAACGGCTGGCGCGGATCCGGCGGTAGGCTCGACGGTCATGGCGAGGTATTTCGATGTACATCCGGAGAATCCACAAAAGCGCGCGGTCGGTCAGGTCGTCGACCTGGTCCGCGACGGTGGGCTGATCGCCTACCCGACCGACTCGTGTTTCGCGCTCGGCTGCGCGCTGGGGAACCGGGACGGGATCGACCGGATCCGGTCGATCCGGCAGTTGGACGACAAGCACCACTTCACGTTGATGTGCCAGGACTTCGCCCAGCTCGGGCAGTTCGTGCACATCAGCAACGCCGTCTTCCGCTCGATCAAGGCGGCCACGCCGGGCAGTTACACGTTCATCCTGCCGGCCACCAAAGAGGTCCCGAAGCGGCTGCTGCACCCGAAGAAGCGGACGGTCGGAGTCCGGATCCCCGACCACGTGGTCACCCAGGCGCTGCTCGAGGAGCTCGGCGAGCCGATGCTGTCGAGCACGCTGCTGCTGCCCGGTCACGAGGAGCCGATGACCCAGGGCTGGGAGATCAAGGAGGAGCTCGACAACCAGGTCGACGCCGTGATCGACGGTGAGACCGGGACCGAGCCGACCACCGTGATCGACTTCTCCGAGGACTTCGCCGAGGTGGTCCGGGTCGGCGCCGGGGATCCGAAACCTTTCGAGTAGGGGTTGCGCGAGGGGTAATTGATGCCGGATTGTGGCGGACGACCGTAACTTAGTTTCTTCGACCGCCCCCGGAGGATCTTTCATGCGACGTCTCCTGGTCGTACTCCTGGCCTTGGCCCTCGCCCTCATCCCGACCGCTGCCAACGCCTACGCCAACGCCTTCTTCCCGACGCAGAGCAGCGGCAACCGCGGCGCCGACGTACTGGCGATCCAGTACCTGCTGCAGTACAACGGCCAGACCGCCCCGGCCGACGGCGTCTTCGGCGCCTCGACCGTCGACGCGGCCAAGGCCTTCCAGACGGCGAAGGCGCTCGGCGTCGACGGGATCGTCGGCCCACAGACCTGGGCCGCACTCGCCCCGACCATCCGGTCCGGCGACAACAACGCCGCCGTCAAGGCGCTCCAGGTCGAGCTGAACGCCAAGCGCCGCCTCAGCCTCCCCGTCGACGGAGTCTTCAGTACGGCGGTCCGCGACGCGGTGGCCACCTTCCAGACGCACGCCGGGATCGGGTCGGACGGCATCGTCGGTCCGATCACCTGGCGCAATCTCGCCTGGCACTACGACTACCCCGACTTCACCGCGAACCTCTGCGACCAGGACCCCGACGGCAACGGTACGGCGGCCAACTGGGCCACCTCAGCCGCAGTCGCCCAATTGGAAGAGGCGGCCCGCTCGTTCGCCGGCACCGGCCAGGGCAAGGTCCCGTACGGCGATGCCGGGTTCGAGCACGGCGGTGACATCCCCGGCCACGGCAGTCACGACGTCGGCCTCGACATCGACATCTGGCCGATCCGCACCGACAACGGCCAGTGCACCGCCGGCCGCATCACCTGGCAGTCGACGACGTACGACCGCGCAGCCACCCGCCAGCTGATCCAAGCGATCCACGCCGCCGCCCCGGGCCACGTGCGGATCATCTTCTTCAACGACCCCACCCTGATCAACGAAGGCCTCACCACCCAGTGGCCGGCCCACGACAACCACCTCCACGTCCGCTTCTGCGAGAAGGTCCACCCCAGCTCCCTCTACACCTGCTGACACACTGGCTGGATGACGCTGACGCCTGATGAGCTGCTGACCACCACTCGCACCGTCCGCAAGCGCCTCGACCTCGAGAAGCCCGTACCGATCGAGTTGGTGCGGGAGTGCATCGAGGTTGCGGTGCAGGCGCCGTCGGGGAGTAACCGGCAGACGTGGCACTGGATGGTGGTTACGGATGCGGAGAAGCGGGCGGCGATCGGGGAGTACTACCGGCTGGCGGTTGAGCAGTATCTGGCCGGGCCGGGTGCTGCCGGCAAGCTGCACGCTGACGACCCTGAGCGTGCGCCTGTCCAGCGGCGGGTTGGGGACAGCGTCGCTTACCTGGGTGAGCGGATGGGACAGGTCCCCGTGCTGGTCATCCCGTGTCTCACGGTGAGCAAGCTGCCGGCTGGGAACCAGTCCGGCACGTGGGGCTCGATCCTGCCGGCCGCCTGGAGCTACTGCCTCGCAGCGCGCGCCCGCGGCCTCGGTACGGCATGGACGACGCTGCACATGGTCTACGAGAAGGAGATCCAGGAGCTGCTCGGACTGCCGGAGGAGATCCGGCAGTCCGTGCTACTCCCGACCGCGTACTACACGGGCGACACCTTCAAGCCCGCCCCGCGGCAGTCACTCGACGACGTCATCCACATCGACACCTTCTAACTCACCTCGAGCTCAGCAAGCTGCATGCGATAGCCGCCTTCGCCGTCCGGCCGCAGCTCGGTCCCGCGCACCTGCACGTACCGGGCTGTGGTCGTCGGGAAGGTCTGCGTCACCGCAGCAGAACCAGGCTGCGGTACGTCGTTCGCCGTGGCGACCGGGGTGAAGTTGACCCCGTCCGTTGAGGTCTCGACGACGTAGTCGACCGGGAAGCCGCTGCCGGTGCTGCTGCCGTCAGAGCGGGCATACAGATCGACCTTGCTGATCCGGCTGGGCGCACCCAGGTCTACCCGGACCCACTGCGGTGAGTTCGCTGCGACGGACTCGCTCGTCCAGCCCATCGAGTTCCACAGTCGCGACTGCCGGGCGCCGTCGGTGAGGTTCGCCCGCAGCCAACCCTCGTTCACAAACTCCGAGGAGGTCGACGAGCTCACCGGCCGTCCGGCCGCGAGGTTGCCGCCGGCGACCTCGACCTCGGCAAATTGCATCCGGTAGGCCCCGAACGGATCCTGCGCCAGCTTCTTCCCGACCACCTGTACGTAGCGCACGTTCTGCGTCGCGAAGTCCACCGACTGCACTCCGGTCGGCCGCGGCTGGTTGACCCGCGACGCCACAGTCGTCCAGGAAGCACCATCAGCCGACACCTGTACGTCGTAGTCGACCGGGAACCCAATACCCACGTTGGTCCCGTCCGCCCGCGGATACAGATCCACCCGGCCCAAGGCCCGCGCCGCACCCAGATCGACCTTGAACGTCTGCTGATCGGTTGCGCTCGTGGCCGCTCCCGATGTCCATCCCATTGAGCTGGCATCCGACGTACGACGTCCGTCGACAGCCGCGATCGCGCGCCAGCCGTCACTGTCGTACGACGACGAGACGGATACCGCGCCGCCTTCGGCCGGGTTCACATCCGGGTTGAGTCGGACGTTGTCGAAGGCCACGTTCACCCCGCCACTCGCCAGGCCGATTCCACCGGCGGTGAACGACGAGTCGGTCACCGACACCACAGGGTCTTTGCCAGTCCCGGCGTACACGGTGATCTTGTTGCCGCGCGCAACCACTCGCAATCGGTTGAACTGACCAGGTGCGTAGCCGACGGCTTGTCCCTTGCCGAGCGTCGCACCGGCCTTGAAGACGAAGACCTCGCCGTTGTTGCGCTGGGCCACGAGATAGCCGCTCTCGAAGTCGGTCGGGTTCAGGTTGCGTACCACCAGACCGGCCCAGTTCGTGTTGCCACCATTGGAGTTCACGCCGCGGATCTGCAGGTCCACGCTCGCCGACACATCGGCGTACGCGCGTCCTTCCAGACCGGCGACGTAGTTCCAGTTGTCGGTCGCGGTCTGGGTCAATGCACCACCGGAGACAGACCAGGCACCCGCGTTGGACTGCCACGATTGCGAGCCCAAGCTGAAGTCGTCGGCGTACGGGTAGACCTGGTCGGGTCCACCGGACGCGAGCGCGTCCAGAACCTGCCGGTGGACGGCGTCGACCGCGGCACCCGACTTGTCCACCGTGTACGAGTTCATCAGCAGCGAGTTCGCCAATGCGCGAGCGAGTACCGGCTTGGTAGCGGCCAGCTGGGTGAACAGCTCGTAGTCCTCGAGCCCGTCCGTCTGTGCCTCGCTGCGGATGCTGTCGTACAGGCCGTACGCCGGCCGGTTGGGCCGCACGATGAAGTTGTCGCCGTTCTGAACTCCGTCGAAGGTATCGAACCGCTTGTTCAGCTCGCCGAACCAGTAGTTCCAGCCCCAGTGCAGGTAGCCGACCGCGTTCGCCTTCCACGCCAGCAGCGGCGTCAGCCGGGTCTTGGCCAGGTGCGACATCAAGAAGCGGTTCAGGTACGGTCCCTGCGGACCGATGCAGTTGTAGAGCCACAGCTCGTTCCCGGCCAGCCGCTTGGTCTGGAAGACGCCGACGTTGTTCTCGTACAGGTTGATGATCGGAGTGTTCGCCGTGGTTGCCGTGCCTGGGTTCAGGACGGCGAGCTCGGCCTCGTTCAGCTTCGGGTTCGGGAAGTACTTGCGGTAGATCCCGTACATCCAGTTGGCCGCGGTGACGTCCTCGGCGCGCGTCGTCTCGTCGTTCGCGCTCATGTAGAAGAGGTCGGTCAGACCCTTGGCGTCCAGGTGCTGCTTGAGGGCGGCGAACGCCTTGTTCAGGTACGTCGTCGCCTCCGCGGATCCCGAGGTCAGCGGGACCATCTGGGTGGAACCGTCGGCGGCCCGCTTGAGCGTCTCCACCCGGTTCGGCAGACCGTTGGCGGGGTCACTGGTCATCAGCAGGTGCGGCGTGTGGATCCATTGCAGCGCGCCGGCGTCCTGGTAGATCTTGATGAACCGGTCGAAGGTGTCCCAGCCGAACGTGTAGTTGCCTGCAGCATCGATCGTGGTGTTCGGGATGAGCAGTGCCTGGAAGTCCGCGAAGACCACGTTGTTACGGTGCTTGGCGTGATCGCGAGCCATCGACTCGATCACTCGCCACCAGTTCGGGCTGTACATCTCGGCGTTGTCGTACTGGAGCGGGATCGCCTGGATCGTGCCGGTGTAGTCCCAGCCGGCCGAGGTCGTCCAGTTGTTCATCTTGAACGTCGACTGGTTGGTCGGCGGCAGCGTGGCCGGCGCCACCGTCACCCGGACCGGGATCACGACGTTCCCGGCGCTGCTCTGGACGGTCGCCGTACCGGTGTAGAGGCCGGGCGTCGCGCCGGTCGGCACGCGCACGCTGTAGTGATACGGCTGGGTGACGTTGGCGGCCAGGGTCCGTGGGGTGTTCTCGACGAGGGCGTCGTAGTACGCCGTACCGGTGCCTTCCCGCTCGGCGTCACCGGCTTGGACGACGTTCGGGTGCAGGTATTCGCGCCGTACGGTGATGTCCGAGAGCGTCGCGCCGCCGGGGCCGATGAGGTTGCTCGTGGCAACGGAGACGTTGTCGGTCGGGGCGGTCGGGCGGATCGCGATCTGGGCGGCCTCGACCTCGTTACGGGCGGCGTACAGATCGATCGAGGTCGGCGCGTTGGCCGGGCGGGTCGCATACGGGAAGAGCCGGTCGGACGAGTTGTGGGTCCAGACCGGTGGTGGCGCGGCGTGAGCCGGTAGTGGCAACAGCGCAGTCAGTACGACGGTGGAAAGGGCGACGGCGAGCTTGCGCATTCTTGTCCTCCGGGCGGCGAGGATGGTCAGAACTACGCATGCAGTGTCGGTGGGGGCCGAGAGGGTGGTCAAGGTGCGTCACTGGCCGGATTCGGTCAGGTCTCTTGACGCTCAGGGCTTCGAGGCGGCCGCTTCCTCGATGGTTAGACCACTCAGGACGGATCGTGGCTCGGTGATCGTCAGATCCCGCTCCGGATCGGCGGCCTCGTCGCGGACCTTGACCAGCAACCAGTCCTGGTTGGTGCGGGTGAAAGCCCACGCGCCGGTCAGCTTGATGCCGTGGAACTGCACCTTGAGGTGGCCGTGGTCGATGGCCTCGGCCGCACTCCCCGGCGTCAGGTTCGTGTAGACGCCGGCGTCCCAGACGATGACGTTGCTGCTCTCGTACGACGCGTACTCCAGGTCGTGATCGGTGGTGAAGACCGCGAGCCGCTTCACCACCGGATCCAAGGACGGTCCACGCGGGACCGCCCACGACTTCAGGACGCCGTCAACCTCCAGCCGGACGTCGTAGTGCAGGCGCCGTGCATCGTGCAACTGCACTACGAAGATCGGCCGGTGGCTCAAGCGGCAGCTGCCGCAGGGGGTTCGAGCCGGTCCCGGAGCCGGTCGAGGATGCCGCGCAGCAGGCGCGAGACCTGCATCTGGCTCACCCCGATCTCGGCACCGATGTCGGCCTGGGTCTGTCCTTCGACGAACCGCAGTTCCAGAATCCGCCGCTCGCGCGGCTTCAGCATGGTCAGCGCCGGAGCGAGTACGGCGACCGCTTCGGTCTGCTCGAACGCCGTGTCGTCGTCGGCGATCGTGTCACCGAGCCGGGCCGCGGAGTCACCGTCCAGCGGACGGTCCAGGGAGAGCACGGAGAAGCAGCCGTCGGCCGCGATCGCGTCCTCCACTTCGTTGACCTCGGCCCCTATTTCGGCCGCGATCTCCGCCTGGGTGGGCTCGCGGTGCAGGTCCTGGACCAGTTGCGGCCGGACGGAGGCGATCGAGCCCTGCAGCTCCTGCAGGCGACGCGGGATCCGGACCGTCCAGGAGCAGTCCCGGAAGTACCGTTTCACCTCGCCGCGAATGGTCGGGACGGCGTACGCGAGGAACGGCGTACCCGTCGACGGGTCGAAACTTCGGGCGGCCTTGACCAGACCGAGGTACGCGACCTGGTCGAGATCGTCGGACTCCACGCCGCGGTTGCGGAAGCGGGAGGCGATGCTGTGGGCCACCGCGAGATGCAACTCGATCGCTTGATCGAGCAGCTGCTGACGGTGGTCTTCGTCGGTACTGGCGGCCCGTTCGCTCAACAGAGCCCGGGCTTCGCTGTCTCGCTGATCGGCACGATGCCGGGCGGCGCTGGTAACTGCAGTGCTGTTCATGTTCTGACCTCGCGACGTGAGTCACGGCGCGGCACATGTCTGGACCACGGTCAGGACCTTGCACCCACATTCCTACCCCACTTCGACCCCGTTATGCATCTTCGGGGCACTTACAGCTTCGTTGTGCTTCGTGATCAATTCGAGTTACCGCTAACGCCGCGTCACAATGCGGTTGTAGTCTTGTCGCTGCCACCCCCCCCACGCCGCCCCTGTCACGAAGTCAGGTCGCTATGCCTCTCGCCTCTTCCCCGGCCAAAGGTTCCTCCGATACCCGGTCCACGGGCGACGTCCAGATCCGCGTCGGCGGCCGCTGGGTCGCCGGGCACGAGCTCGGCCGTCGCGCCGACGAGGTCCTGGTCAGCCACCACGGTCACCTCGTCTGGGTCGACCGCGAGGCGGTCCGCCCCGCGCAGTGACACACTGCCGGAGTGGAACTGCGGCAGCTGGAGTACTTCGTGGCGGTGGCGCACGAGCGCAGCTTCACCTTGGCTGCCAGGCGTTTGCACGTTGTTCAGAGTGCGGTGAGCGCTGCGATCGCAGCACTTGAACGGGACTTGAAGGTCACGCTCTTCGAGCGCAGTGCCCAACGCGTCGTGCTCACCGAAGCCGGTACGGCGTTGCTCCCGGAAGCGCTCGCGGTGATGGACGCCGTCCAGGGCGCCCGTGATGTCGTCGACGAACTCGGCGCCGGTCTGCGCGGGTCGGTCCGCGTCGGGCTGCTGCCCGGACTCGGCCTGATCGATCTGCCGGCCGCGGCCGCCGAATTTCGCAGACGGTATCCGAATGTCGAGCTGCAACTGAGAGTCAACGCCGAGGGCTCAGCCGGGATTATCGTCGCGCTGCGTAACGGTGACATCGATGTCGGATTCCTCGGCGTACCGCAGGGCAGTGTGCCGCGGGAGCTGACGACCTGGGAGTTGCTCCAGGTTCCGCAGGTGCTCGCCGTACCGGTCGGGCATCGGCTGGCGCGGCGCAGATCGGTCCGGGTCGCCGATCTGGCCGACGAGGAGTTCGTCGACTTCCCTCCGGGGTTCGGAACCCGGACGCTGATCGACCAGACCTTCGAGGCGGCCGGGATCGAGCGCCAAGTGGTGGTCGAGGCGCTCGGGATCGAGAACGGCGTCCAGTTTCTGGCGCAGGGAGTGGGCCTCGGGATCCTCCCCGAGTACGCCGTCGCCGGGCTGGACGCGGTGCGCGTCGTACCGATCGTGGACGAGACCTTCCAGTGGTCGCTCTACATGGCGACGCTGCGGAAGCGGAAGCCGACCGCAGCGCTGCGGGCCCTGCTCGGGTTGGTCGGTACTCATCTGCAGCAGCCGCCGGGGACCTCGCTGGGTGCGCAGATGCATCAGCAGAATTGATCCTGCCATCGATTTGAGTCGTTGGATTTGATCCATCGCCGGACGCACGCTGGAGGTGTCAGCAAGAAACGACATTCTCGAAAGGCGCATGACGATGACTGAGAACAGCAGGGTCGCGATCGTGACCGGCGGCTCGAGTGGGATCGGCCGCGAGGCTGCCGCCCGGCTCGGCCGGGACGGGTTCGCGGTGGTGATCGGCTACTCCGGCAGCAAGGACCGGGCCGAGTTGGCCGTCAAGGAGGTCGAGGCCGACGGCGGCCGGGCGATCGCCGTACAGGCTGATGTCGCCGACGAGGCTGCGGTGACCGCGCTGTTCGACCGGGCCGAGCAGGAGTTCGGTGGGGTCGACGTGGTGATCAACGCGGCCGGGATCATGCCGCTCGCGCCGCTGGCCGAGCTCGACCTGGAGGTCTTCGACGACATCATCCGCACCAACCTGCGCGGCACCTTCGTGGTCGACCAGCAGGCCAGCCGGCGGGTTCGCAACGGTGGCGCGATCGTCAACATCTCCAGCTCGCTCACCCGGCTCGCCCGGCCCGGCTATTCGGCGTACGCCGCCAGCAAGGGTGGCGTCGAGGCGATCACGCTGATCCTGGCGCGCGAACTGCGCGGCCGCGACATCACCGTCAACGCCGTCGCCCCCGGTCCGACCGCGACCCCGCTGTTCCTCGACGGCAAGCCGCAGGAACTGATCGACCGGATCGCCGCCGAGCCGCCGCTCGAGCGCCTCGGCCAGCCGTCCGACATCGCCGAGATCATCGCCTTCCTGGCCGGCCCCGCGCGGTGGATCAACGGCCAGGTCATCTACGCGAACGGTGGTTCGGCAGCATGATCGTTCTGATCAGTGGCGCGTCCAGCGGCTTCGGTGCCCTGACTGCCCGCGCTCTCGCCGACGCCGGTCACACCGTGTACGCCGGCATGCGTGACCTCGCCGGCCGGAATGCGGGCCCGGCGGCCGAGGCGACGGAGGCTGGTCTGCGAGTTGTCGAGCTGGACGTCAGCTCAGAGAGTTCGGCGCAGCAGGCGGTCGACACGGTCGTCGGTGCCGAAGGGCGACTCGACGTACTGATCCACAACGCGGGTCACATGGTCACCGGGCCGGCCGAGGCGTTCACTCCGCAGCAGTTGCTGGATCTCTATGACACCAACGTTGTTGGGACTCAGCGGCTCAACCGGGCGGCGCTGCCGGTACTGCGGGCGCAGGGCGACGGGCTGGTCGTGTGGGTCGGCAGCTCGAGTACGCGCGGTGGGACTCCGCCGTACCTGGCGCCGTACTTTGCGGCGAAGGCTGGGATGGACGCGCTGGCTGCGAGTTATGCGTTGGAGCTGACGCGATTCGGGATCGAGACGACGATCGTCGTACCGGGTGCTTTCACGCACGGGACGAACCACTTCCTGCACAGCGGTTCACCGGCCGACACGGACGTGGTCGCGGCGTACGAGACCAAGTACGCCGGGCTGATGGATCAGGTTGGCCAGCGCCTGGCCGAGCTGGAGCCGGAGTGGTCGGACGTTGCCGAGGTCGCTCGGTTGATCGTGTCGGTGGTCGACACCGAGAAGGGCAAGCGTCCGTTCCGCGCGAGTTACGACCCGTCGGACGACGGCGCGATCGTGGTCAACGCGGTCGCCGATCGGGTCCGGTCCGAGTTCTTGCATCGGATCGGACTGGAAGACCTCCTGCACCCGGTCGAATGACTGTCTACACGCACTTCCTGCCGGCCGAGTACGTCGCGGCTGCGGAGCGAGCCGGGCATCTCCGTCCTGACGGACTGCCCGGCTGGCCGACCTTTCCGTCAGGTGATGTGCTGTCGATCCCGTCGCCAGGTGTTCACTTCGGGGACGACTTCCGCGCGCGGGTGCTGTCGCGTCGGGTCAACGAGTTGGCCGCCGAGCTCTGCGCGCAGCGACCCGGCTCCACCTTCCTGGCGAGCCTGCCGCTGCCGGACGTCGACGCGGCGCTGGCAGAACTCGACTACGCGTACGACGTCTTGCACGCGGACGGCGTGATCCTGCTCAGCAACGTGACTGGGCTCTATCCGGGTGAGCCCTCGTGGGAGCCGGTGTGGCGAGCGCTCAATGCGCGGTCCGCCCAAGTGCTTCTGCATCCGACCTCACCACCGCAGTGGCGACAGGTCGCGCTGGATCGGCCCGCGCGTTGATCGAGTTCCCCTTCGAGGTGGCTCGGGCGGTGACCGATCTGACACTCACCGGCGTACTGACGCGGCACCCCGACATCCGCTTTCGTGTCTCGCACGGCGAGTTGCTGCCGTGCCTTGCGGACCGCGTCGAGGCGGCCGGCGGGGACACGGCGGTCTGGAAGAACTTCGTGGCCGTCGACTGTTGCGCTTAGGTACCCCGGCGGGCCCTGACAGCTCCGCCGGGGTGGCTTAGTTAACTGACTCAACAAGCACCGGATCGTACGTGGCAAACGCTCTCACCGGGAGAGGCGTCTCAGAAAGAGATCACCTGGGCAGCCGGTGACGGGTTGCTGACGCAGCGGGTTTATCGTTGGTAGTTGCAACCAATATCTGGCTGGGTGAGGCAACGCCGGCCGCTTTCCGCCCCGAGGACAGTGCTGATCCACTGCTCTCGGCCGAAGCGACCCCGCGGACGAACGGAACCCGATGTCAGCCACCCGCACCGAGGCCACCGCTTCGGCAACGGCGCAGTTCGATGCCCCCACCCGTTATCGCTCCAAGTACAGCTCCGAGGAGCCGGCGGCCGTCATACCGGCGCCTCCTGCTCCGGGCGCCGATCCTGAGCTGACCCACCGGGAGATCCTCGAGATCCTGGCCGGGCTGCTGGCCGCGCTCTTCACCGCGGTGCTCAGCTCGACGATCGTCAGCAACGCGCTGCCCACGATCATCGCCGACCTCGAGGGTTCGCAGACGCAGTACACGTGGGTCGTCACTGCCAGCCTGCTCGCGATGACCGTGTCCACGCCTGTCTGGGGCAAGCTGTCCGACCTGATGAGCAAGAAGCTGCTGGTGCAGCTCGCGATCATCATGTTCGTGGTCGGCTCCGCGCTCGCCGGCGCAGCTCAGAACGTGCCGTTCCTGATCGGCGCGCGGGTGTTGCAAGGCCTCGCGATGGGCGGCCTGATGGCGCTGGCCCAAGCGATCGTCGGCGCCGCGATCCCACCCCGCAACCGCGGCCGGTACTCCGGCTACATGGGCGCGGTCATGGCGGTCGCCACCGTCTCCGGTCCGCTCGTCGGTGGCGTGATCGTCGACACCTCGTGGCTGGGATGGCGTTGGTGCTTCTACGTCTGCGTCCCGCTGGCGGTCATCAGCCTGATCGTGCTGCAGCGCTTCCTGCACCTGCCGGTGATCAAACGACAGATCAAGCTCGACTACCTCGGCGCTGTTTTGATCGCCGGTGCTGCCAGTCTTCCGCTGATCTGGGTCTCGTTCGCCGGCACCCACTTCGCGTGGTGGAGTTGGCAGACCGGTGCCTACCTCGGCGGTACGGCGTTGCTCGCGCTGCTCGCCGTGATCGTCGAGACCCACGCACGTGACCCGCTCGTCCCCGTCACGGTGGTCCGCGAACGGACGACGGCGCTAGCGATCCTGGCGAGTCTGTCGGTCGGTATCGCGATGTTCGGTAGCGCGGTGTTCCTGGGGCAGTACTTCCAGGTCGCGCGTGGTTACAGCCCGACCGAAGCCGGTCTGCTGACGATCCCGATGATGCTCGGCTCGTTCTTCGGGTCGGTCGGATCGGGTCAGCTGATCACCCGGTTCGGCAAGTGGAAGCGGTACCTGGTTCTTGGTGGACTGTTCCTCACCGCCGGTCTCGGGCTGCTCGGGACGATCGACCACGAGAGCCCGTACTGGTACGTCGGCGCCGGAATGCTCTCGATGGGCATCGGCATGGGCATGATGATGCAGAACCTGGTGCTCGCCGTACAGAACACCGTCGACGTCAGCCAGGTCGGCGCCTCGAGCGCCACCGTCACCTTCTTCCGCAGCCTCGGCGGTGCCGTCGGCGTCTCCGTCCTCGGCGCCGTCCTCGCCAACCGCGTCACCGACCTCATCACCCGCAACCTCCGAGCCCTAGGCCCAGAAGCGGCCGGCGCCGCACCAGGCGGTTCCGGCGGCTCGGTCCTCGACGTCAACTCCCTACCCGCCCCGGTCGCCGACATCGTCCGCCACGCCTACGGCGACGCCACCGGCCACATCTTCGTCATAGCCGCAGCCGCCGCGGCCGTCAGCCTCCTAGCCGTCCTCTTCATCCGCGAAGTCCCCCTCCGCCGAACCGTAGCCATCACCGACCAAGCCCCCGACCTCGCCGCCCCCACCGCCCCAGCCGCCCCAACCCCAGCCGTCGTACCAGGTGCTCCCGGCTCGGGCGTTATGCCGGGTGGGGCGGGCTCAGGTGCCGCATCGGGTGCCGCGGACTCAGGCGACGGATCGGGTGTGAGTGGGGGTGTGCACGGGGCCGGTCACTCGCCCGCTGCTGCGGGCTCTGGTGCCGGATCGGGTGTCTTGGGTGATGGGGCAGGAGCCGATGGCGCTGGACTGGACGCCGACGGATTGCTGGTCGACGCGGGGCATTCGCCCGACGACCCCGCTGAACGGGCTGCGGTGATCGCGCTGAACGTGATCACCTCGGCGGAGCGGACCGCACGCGAACGCGAGCGCGAAGCGAATGAACGGGTCCACGCCGCGGCGACCACCATCCGCCAGATGCGTACCGACGTGGCCGACCTCTTCACCCGGGTCGACCAACAGATCGCCGAGCTGGAAGGCACCCTGCCGGATGCGATCCCGCAACCGGCCGCGGCCATCCTCGATGCGCAGCGCGGTCCCGGCGAACTGTCCGACGAACTGCGCCGCTACGAACTCAGCGTCCTCAGCGCCAGCCAACGCACCGCCGACCACCTCCGCGAAACCGCCAAGGCCGAGGCCGACCACCTCCTCACCGAAGCCCGCGCCGAAGAACAAGAGATCCGCACCCGCATAGCCGAACTGGAAGCCGTAGAACACCGCCTCCTCACCAACATCCGCGACGGCCTCTCCAACACCCCCACCCCACCAGCCACCCCACCCCCCATCACCCCAACCACCTGCGCTGCTCCCTCCGCGCCCGCGGAGACCGCCGTACGGGATGCCGCACCGACGGAATCCGGGCCGGCCGCGGAGACCGGCGTACCGGCTTCTCCCGGCGCGACGGCTGCACACCCGCCGGTCGCCCAGGCGCCGCACGTCGTCCTCCCCCCGTCCCACCACGGCAACGGCTACCCCGAGGTAGAACACCGCCAACCCTTCGGCTGACCACCTCGTGCACCCCTCAACCAATCCCCGACCACAGAACGGTCGGTGGGTGCACAACATGACGAGCCCCACCGACCTTGTGCACCCGCCAACCACATCCCCGGCCATCAAGTGGTCGGTGGGTGCTCAAGGTGGTCGCAGGCGAGCGCCCGTCCGTCGGCGAGTGCGGACTCGCGGCGGTGACCACCTCAAACGCCGTACGTCCGAAGAACGCGCGGGAGTGGTCGGCGAGTCTTCGGACGTTGTGACGCCGATGCAGCCGCGGGCGCTTGGTGGCGCGCCCCCCACTGGGCTGGGGAGCGGAACTGACCTGAATCGACAGGCAGATGTCCCCGGCCCCCGCAACGGACACCCAACCGACGACCGCACCACTACCTCAGCCACAGCCCGTTAACTACAAACAACCGCTACCGGGGTCGCCGAGCGCACCATCCGCCTCAGCCACAGACCACCGCAACCCGAAGGCTCCACTCGGCCGCCGCCGGCCGAGTCGCGCCCAGCGCCGCTAACGTCCGAACGGGCGGAGGGCGGGTCTCCGATCCTTCGGACGTTAGCTCGGGGACCGCGAGCTCAGCCACGAGATGACATCTGACGGGACGGGGTTGGCCTGACGAACCGACCGGCGCGAGTTCGTCGTACGGGAGCTGGTGGGTTCACCCATCAGGTGGTGGGTTCTGCACCCGCATGAGAGTCCAGAACCCACCATCTCGGGGGTCAACCCATGAGATGGGATCCGGGGGACGGGACGTGGCGGACCTGGGGATGGGCGCGAGTTCGTCGTACGGCGGTTGGTGGGTGATCGGTGCAGGGACAGGACATATGTGTCCACTGCGGGGTGGTGTAGGCGGGGATGGGGGTGTGCGTAGGCGACTACCTCCTGTCGTTGGGGTGTCGGGGGTGGGTGGGATGCTTTCGGGGTGGAGACGTGGGATGTGGAGCGGGTGCTGGGGTTGGCGCCTGATTCTGCGGCTGCGAAGGCGGGGCAGGGGTTGGGGCGGGCGGCCAAGTGGTCGGGGGTGGGGAGTTCGGCGCGGGCGGTGTGGGGGTTGTGCCAGGGGAGTGGGAAGCAGCCGTATCAGACTGCGGTCGATCTGAACGGGCCGGCGTACAAGTGTTCTTGTCCTAGCCGGAAGTTTCCGTGCAAGCACGCGCTGGGGTTGCTGTTGGTGTGGGCCGGCGGTGAGGTTCCGCCGGGGGACGAGCCGGAGTGGGTGGACTCGTGGGTCAGCAAGCGGGCTGAGCGGCCGGAGCGGAAGCCGGGGGAGGTTGCTGATCCGCTGGCTGCGCAGGAGCGCGCGTCGCGGCGGGCTGATCGGGTGTCGGCGGGGATGGCGGAGTTGGCTAGTTGGCTGGATGACCAGGTGCGCCAGGGGCTGGGTGGATTCGACCAGCGCGCGTATACCGAGCTGAGCCGGTTGGCCGCCCGGATGGTTGATGCGCAGGCAGGTGGCGTTGCAGGTGCGGTACGGCGAGCTGCCGCGGTGGTCGGGCGCGGTCACGGTTGGCCCGGTGAGCTGCTCGAGGAGTTGTCGCTCATCCACCTGATCGTCTCCGCGCACGCGCGACTGGCCGACCTCCCGCCCGCGCTCGCGGACACCGTGCAATCCCGCATCGGTTGGACCGTCGAAACCGCTCGCGTCCTGGCCGAAGGGGAGAAGGTCGAGGACGACTGGCTGGTCCTCGGCCGCATCATCGAACCCGACGACCACCTCACCGTCCGTCGCGTCTGGTTGCGTGGGGCAACAACCGGTCGCCTCGGTCTCCTCCTCAACTTCGCTGCCGGCGGTCGTCCCCTCGAGCCGCTGCCGGCCCGACCGGGTGAGTACGTTCCCGGCGTCCTGTCCTACTACCCCGGAGCCCTGCCGATGCGCGCGCTGCTCACCCAGTCCGCACCCCGCCTCCCCGCACCGCGCCCCGCCGGAACCACAGCCCACCGAGCACTAGCGTCGTACGTCGAATCCGTCGCCGCCGACCCCTGGAACGAACGCTGGCCGCTTGTCCTCCAAGACGTCCGCCCAGCCCGGTACGGCGAAGGCTGGGCTCTCGTCGATCTCGAAGGCGACGCCCTGGAACTCCTCCCCGGCATCGACCCCTGGAAACTCCTCGCCGTATCCGCCGGCGATCCCATCACCGTCGCCGGCGAATGGAACCGCGCCGGCTTCCGCCCTATGACCTGCTGGCACGAAGACCGCCCGGTGATCCTATGAAGGGCTGGGACGGGCTGGTCAGCTCTGCACTCCTCGGAACCGAGCGCCGACCCGCGCACTTCGAGGAGTTGCCCGAGGCGATCCAGGAGCAACTCGGAGAGGGCGGGCTCCTCGACGCCGCAGCGTTGGCAACGCTCTACCGCCGCGCTGGGCGCAGACCTCTCCGCGACGTCGAGCCGCTCCCGCAGGTCCCCGGTGAGGATCGGCCGTTGCCGAGGCCGGTGGCGATTCGACGGTTGTCGGCGATGCTTGGCGGATTCCAGTCCACCGCGCTCGGTGAGTGGCTGAGGGCTGCGGACGCGCGCGGTTGGGGTGTGCCCCCGGAGTACTTGCCGGCGTTGGCCGACCACGCCCGCAACCGCGCGGAATACCGCCCGCTGGTGATCGCGGCCGCGGGTCGACGAGCGCACTGGCTCGCGGATCTCAACCCTGACTGGCGATTCCTGCATGCAGCGGTTGCTGACAGCAACAACACTGACCTCTGGACCCACGGTGATCCGATCCAACGGAGAAGCTGGCTGCGCGACCTCCGCCGGACCGATCCGGCCGCCGCCCTGGAAGAACTCCGCGAGGTCTGGCCGACCGAGTCCGCCGCCACCCGTACCGACTTCCTCGGCCTGCTGACCGAAGGTTTGAGCGATGCCGACGAGGAGTTTCTCGAGGCAACGCTTGATGATCGCTCCCGGGAGGTACGACGGATCGCGGCGACTCTGCTGACCCGACTGACCGGCAGCCGTCTTAGTCGGCGGATGGTTGAGCGGCTCAACGCGCATCTGGTTGTCACGCAGGACGTGCTTAAGGCGGACCTGCCGCGGCAGCTCAATGCGAGTATGGAACGCGACGGGCTCGACTCTCAGTTCACCGAAGGGATCGGCAAGCGGGCCAACTGGTTCCGCCAGATTGTTGCTGCTAGTCCGCTCGCGGCGATGGAACTCAGCTGGCTGCAGCTGCCGGTGGAGGGCGTTGCCCCTGAGGTTCTCCAGGCGGCCTGGACCGAGGCGGCTATCCGTGAAGGCTCGGCCGAGTGGGCTCGCGAGCTACTCCGAACCGGCGCCAACACCGGCACGCGCAGCCCGGCGGAGCTCCTGAGACTCCTCCCGCCCGACGAATGGGCCCGCGCCGTTGAGGCACTCCGCAAGACCGTCGACATCACCGAACTCGTCGGCGGCCTGCCCGTCCCGTGGCCGACAAGCCTTGCCACCATGCTGCTCGACCAACTCGCCAAGGTCGGCACGGCCCGCGACTGGGCCCGCCTGGCGAGCGTCACCGCCCGCGCCGTACCTCCCGACGTACTGAACCATCCGATCACCCGCGAACCGACCGGCGAAGAAGACACCTGGCGCCGCCGGCTCGTCGAAACCCTGACCTTCCGCCGCGAGCTTTATGAGGAGCTGTCATGACCACTGAAGTACTGCGGCCGCACGCCGAGACCGAGTACGCCGCGGAGCTCGCCGCGCTCAGGGCAGCGGACGACCGGCCGCGGCCTCCGGCGTGGTTGCTGTCGCCCGCGGCGGTGGTCACCTACCTGCTGGGCGGACGCGCCGGTGACACTGAGATCTCACCCAAGTACGTCGGTCCGCGGCGGCTGATCGAGGTCGCGGTGGCGACCCTCGCGACGGATCGGGCGCTGCTGCTGCTCGGTGTCCCCGGTACGGCGAAGACGTGGGTGAGCGAGCATCTCGCGGCCGCGATCAGTGGGGACTCCACGCTGCTCGTGCAAGGTACGGCGGGCACGGCCGAGGAGGCGATCCGGTACGGGTGGAACTACGCGCAGTTGATTGCCCAGGGCCCCAGTGAGGCCGCGCTCGTGCCGAGTCCGGTCCAGCGGGCCATGGCCGAGGCGAAGATCGCCCGGATCGAAGAGCTGACCCGGATGCCGTCCGACGTCCAGGATGCGCTGATCACCATCCTGTCCGAGAAGACGCTGCCGATTCCTGAGCTGGCGACGGAAGTCCAAGCCCGCAAGGGATTCAATGTCATTGCGACGGCCAACGACCGGGACAAGGGCATCAACGAGCTCTCGTCCGCACTGCGCCGCCGGTTCAACACCGTCGTACTCCCGTTGCCGGACAACGCCGAGGACGAGGTCGAGATCGTCTCCCGCCGGGTCGCGCAACTCGGTTCGGCGCTCGAACTCCCGCAGGCCGACGACGCGCTCGACGAGATCCGTCGCGTGGTGACGATCTTCCGCGAACTCCGTTCGGGCCGCACCGAAGACGGCCGTACGGCGGTCAAGTCGCCGTCCGGCACGCTGTCGACCGCAGAGGCGATCAGCGTGGTGACCGGCGGTCTCGCGCTGGCCGCGCACTTCGGGGACGGTGTCCTGCGACCGACAGACGTTGCCGGCGGCATCCTTGGCGCGGTCGTCAAGGATCCGTCCGCCGATCGCGTGGTCTGGTCGGAGTACCTGGAGACCGTGGTTCGCGAGCGCGACGACTGGGCGCCGTTCTATCGCGCTGCGCGAGAGATCTCCGGATGACCGTTCACCTGCTCGGGATTCGGCACCACGGGCCGGGGTCGGCGCGCGCGGTCGCGACGACCCTCGCTGAACTCCAGCCCGACATCGTGTTGATCGAAGGACCGCCCGAGGCGGACAAGGTCGTCGAGTTGGCCGCATCCGAGGAGATGGAACCACCGGTCGCGTTGCTGGCCTACGCGGTGGACGATTCGACCCGGGCCGCGTTCTGGCCCTTCGCGGTGTTCAGTCCGGAGTGGCAGGCGATCAAGTACGCGCTCGCGGCCGACGTACCGGTGCGGTTCTGCGATCTGCCGGCCGCACACCAGTTCGCATCGGAAGGTCGCGAGGGGCGCCGGGGTGCGTCGATGGATCCCTTGGCGACGCTGGCGAACGCGGGCGGGTACGACGATCCCGAGCGCTGGTGGGACGACGTGATCGAGTCGCGGCGGGATGGCGCCGAGCCGTTCACCGTGATCGCGGACGCGATGCGCGAGCTGCGTCACGACGAGGTGGCGAGTGGTCGTGAGGCGCAACGTGAGGCGTACATGCGGACGGTACTGCGGAAGGCGATCCGCGAAGGTTTTGAACGGATCGCGGTCGTCTGCGGGGCCTGGCATGTGCCCGCGCTGGAAGCTCCGTTGCCCCCGGCAACACATGACGCCCGCATCCTGAAGGGCCTGCCGAAGCGGAAGGTCGCCTGCACCTGGGTGCCGTGGACGCATGGCCGGCTCGCGGCGGCCAGCGGGTACGGCGCCGGCATCACCTCGCCGGGCTGGTACCACCACCTGTTCACCGCGCCGGATCAGATCACCACGCGCTGGTTAACCAAGGTCGCCCAGGTACTGCGGGCCGAGGACCTCCCCGTGTCGAGCGCTCACGTGATCGAGGCCGTCCGCCTCGCCGACACGTTGGCTGCGCTGCGGGAACGGCCGTTGGCCGGGCTGAGCGAGGTGACCGAAGCAACACGCGCAGTCCTCTGCGGAGGCAACGACGTACTGCTGAATCTCGTCACTCGCGAAGCGGTCGTCGGTGAGCTGCTCGGGACGGTTCCGGGCAAGACGCCACAAGCGCCGGTGGCCGCTGATCTCGCGGCTCAAGCGCGGCGGCTAAGACTGCGTAGGGATGCGACCGAGCGTGTGATCGAGCTCGATCTGCGGAAGGCCAATGACCTGCAGAAGTCGCGGCTCCTGCATCGGCTGCGGATCCTCGGCGTGCATTGGGGTGTGCCGGCAACCGATGAGCGACGGGCCCAGGGCACGTTCCGCGAGATGTGGAAGCTGATCTGGGACCCCGGTCTCGAGGTCGAACTCGTTGCCGCGGGCGCCCACGGTACGACGGTAGTCGGCGCCGCGACCACGGTGATGTTGCGCGCGGCCGATGACGCCAACACCTTGGCAGACGTCACCGCAGCGCTGGAGAAGTCGTTGCTCGCGGCCCTTGATGACGCCCTGCCCGCATTGTTGGCCGGCGTCGATACAAGAGCCGCGGCCGATGCGGATGTCGGGCATCTGATGGCGGCGCTGCCCGCGTTGGCGCGCTCATCCCGGTACGGCGATGTGCGTGGTACCGATACCGCCGGGCTGGCCGCGGTCGCGAGCCGGATGGTGTCACGGATCTGCGCGGGCCTCGACCGCACTGTGCACGGACTCGATCCGGACGCGGCGACTGCCGTACAGGAATTGATCGACGGGGTGCAGGATGCGACCGCGCTACTGACCGAGGATGTGCGGGCCGAGTGGCTGGAAACCCTGCAGGGGTTGAGCGATCGGCCGTCGGTGCCGCCGTTGATCCGCGGGCGGTTGACGCGGTTGATGCTCGACACGTCGCGCCTGCCGGACCAGGAGATCGCCCTCAGGCTTGGTCGCGCGCTCTCACCCGGTACACCGACTGTCGACGCGGCCGGGTTTGTCGAGGGGTTCCTCGCCGGTGGTGGGCTGCTGCTCGTGCACGACGAGCGGTTGCTGGGTCTGGTCGACGCCTGGCTGGGTGGGATTCCGGATGACGCGTTCGTCGAGGTTTTGCCGTTGCTGCGAAGGACTTTCGGGACTTTCGCGGCCCCCGAGCGGCGGACGATCGGCGCGCGGGCGAAAGTGCTGGCCGATCCCGGGAGTGCTGTGGTTGCTGATGACAACGATCTCGACGCCGAGCTGGCCGCCTCTGTGCTGCCGGTGGTCGCGCAATTGCTGGGGGTCTGATGGACGAGCGACTACGGCGCTGGCGACTCGTGCTCGGCAGCGAGGCCGACCCCGAGACCGGTACGACGCTGTCCAGCACCGACCAGTCGATCGACAAGGCGCTCGCCGCCCTGTACGACGCCGCACCGGGCGACCACGGTGGTCAACGAGCTGCCGGACTCGGATCCTCCGCCCCGAGAGTGGCCCGCTGGCTGGGGGATATCCGGCAGTACTTCCCGAGCACTGTCGTCCAAGTGATGCAGCGCGACGCGGTCGACCGGCTCGGCATCACGCGGATGCTGATGGAGCCGGAGCTGCTGAACGCGGTCGAGCCGGACGTGCATCTGGTCAGCACGCTGATGGCGCTCAACGAGGTGATGCCCGAGGAGACCAAACAGACCGCGCGCGAGGTGGTCGGTCGGGTGGTCGCCGAGCTGGAGGCCCGGTTGGCCGAGCGCACCAAGGCGGCCGTCACCGGTGCACTCGATCGAGCTGGCCGGACGGGTCGGCCGCGGCACTCCGACATCGACTGGGACCGGACGATCCGGGCCAACCTCAAGCACTTCTCACCGGCGCTCGGCACGATCGTCCCCGATCGGCTGGTCGGGTACGCGCGGCGGAATCACAGCGTGCAGCGGGACGTCGTACTGGCGATTGATCAGTCGGGGTCGATGGCGGAGTCGGTCGTGTACGCCGCGTTGTTCGGGGCGGTGCTCGGGTCGATCCGGACGTTGAAGACGAGCCTGGTCGTGTTCGACACGGCGGTGGTCGATCTGACCGATCAGCTGGAGGATCCGGTCGACGTCCTGTTCGGGACCCAGCTGGGTGGTGGCACGGATATCAACCGGGCGCTCGCTTATTGCGAGCAGTTGGTCACCAAGCCTTCGGAGACCGTTCTCGTGCTGATCTCCGATCTCTACGAAGGTGGAGTGCGCGAGGAATTGTTGCGGCGGGCCCGTGGTTTGGTTGAAGCAGGTGTCCAGGTGATCGCGTTGCTGGCCCTGGCCGACTCCGGGACACCGTCGTACGACGCCGAGAACGCCGCGGCGCTCGTGGAGCTCGGCGTACCGACTTTTGCCTGTACACCTGATCGTTTTCCCGACCTGATGGCGGCCGCGATTCGTCGTGACGACATCACCGGTTGGGCCTCGACCAACCTGTCTTGAGAGGACTGAGATGACCACCGTTGAACTGACCCGCTTCCGCGTGCTGCCGGAGAAGACCTCCGAGTTGCTGGAGGCACGGGCGGAGATGCTCAAGGATTTCGCGGCTGATCGGGCCGGGTTCCTGAACGCGCGACTGGTGCAGCTGCCGGGGGACGAGTGGCTCGACATCGTCGAATGGGAGACCGCCGAGGACTTCGCGGCGTCGCGCGAGAAGGGCGGCAACCTGCCAGGGATCGCGCGGTTCTTCGCGGCGATCGACTCGCTGGTGGTCGCCGAAGAGGGAACGCTGGCCTGACGGACCGGGGCCCCGGGTCGCGGGGCCCCGTCGGTTCAGCTGTGCGTGACGGTGACGTTGTAGATCACGGTCTCGCCGTAGTTGCTGGTGTCGCAGGGCGAGGAGTTGGTGCAGTTCGCCTGGGTGTAGACGCCGGCCTTGAAGTAGCCGCCGCTGAACGACTTCGGGATCGTTGTCTGCAGCACGTTGTTGTAGTACGCCTTGATCGATCCGTTGCTGACCACGAACTTCGCCTGGAACCGCTTGCCGAGCGTGTAGTTGCCGTCGACAAGCTTGTAGTGCGTGTCGTTCTCGTTCGTGACGTAGAGGCTGGAGCCGTCGAGGCGGAACGTGGACATGTCGTTGCCGTTGTGGATCTGGCCGGCGATGACTTGCGGCTTGGTGTTCGGCCGGTGCGTGATCGCCTCGTCGATGATCATCGTGTGGGTACCGGAGGTCGACGACCACGAGGCGGCGGACGACCCCTTCATCTCGCGCAGTTCGGAGCGGGCATAGGTGGTGTTCGGCGTGGTGACGCCGTTCACCGCGTTGCGGAAGCGGACGCCGTTGCAGTTGGGCTGGTCGATGAACCACGGGCTCAACTCGTAGCCGTCGAGCTGGGGCTGGCCGACCTCCAGCACCTGCGTGCCGGACTGGTTCGGGTTGTCGACCGGCAACTGCACCTTCCAGTTGGCCAGATTCAGTACGTCGGCCGGCGTCGTACAGGCCGTTGTTGCTGCAGTCGCGGGTACGGCCGCGGCGGACGCGGCCAGCAGTGCGGTGGCGAGGAGTGCTCGGACGAACATGCTGTTCTCCTTCGGGGGCGGTGGGCAATCATCAGAACCGCTGGGCTTTGTCGACCTGGTTGATCAACGGGTCCCCAGCGAGGAACCGACGGGTGTTCTCCAGCAGTACGGCGAATCGTCGTTCGGCCGCATGTGGCCCTGCCCCGGCCACATGCGGAGTGATCAGTACGTCGGGCCGCGACCACAGCGGGTGGTCGGGCGGTAGTGGCTCGGTCTCGAACACGTCGAGCGCGATGCCGCCGAGCTGAGCTTCGGCCAGGTCATCGAGCCGGACGGTGGGACCGCGACCGACGTTCACGAAGAGGGCGGTCGGCTTGAAGTGCTTGAGGCGTTCGGCGTTGATCATGCCTTCGGTCTGCGGGGTGTGCGGCACGGTCAGTACGACCACATCCGCGGTCGGCAGCAGTTCGTCCAGGTGGTCCACGGGGTGCAGCGCGGCAAACCCCTTCGGTGGCTCGGTGATCCGAGCATCAACCCCGATGACCGTCGTACCGAACTCTGCAAGTAGCCGCCCAACCTCAGCCCCGACGGCTCCCCCTCCGATGATCAGTGCCGTCGCCTCACCCAGTGGCAGGACCGCCTGTGGATCCCAGTCGGGCGCCCACCGCGCAGCCTGCTGCTCGCGGACGTAACGCGGCAGCCCCCGAGCCATCGCCAACACCAACGCGAGCGTGTGCGTCGCCACATGATCGGTGTACGTGTCCCGCATGTTCGTCACCACCACGGGATGCTCAACCAACGCCGGGTAGTAGAAGTCCGGCGCCGGCCCAGCCTGCGGAGCCTGCAACCACCGAAGCCGCCCCGCCCGCTTCAGCAACTCCTCCGGCAACACCCCATACGCCGCATCCGCCCGCTCGATCGCCTCAGCATCTGTCACCACCCGCACCCCCGGTACGGCGGCCTCCAACCGCCCGGGCCACTCAGCAGTTTCCGCACTCAGAGGCGGCAACATCACCAGCACCAAGGTCATGAGCGTGCCTCGGTGATGGCGGTGCGGATCCGTTCCAGACGTGCTTGCGAGGCCAGGCCCGCGTGGTAGTACCTGACTTCGGCGGCTCCTGCTTCTAGCAACTCGGTGACGCCGTCCCAGTGCTCGTTGAGGGCTGTCACGTTGGCCACTAGCGGGACGTCGGTTCGTTGGGCTGCTGCCTTCAGTTGGCGGGCGGCGGCGCCGGCGTCGCCCCAGCATTTCAGGACGAAGGCATCGGGCTGCACGCTCTGGAAGTCAACGCCTACATCTGGCCCGGTCACCCAGGGGTCATCTGTTGCCATGAGCAACACTCGGCGGTCTCCTCCCGCTAGCGACTTTGCTTCGCGGACCAGGTCGGCGATGACCGTGGCTCGGTGGTTGAGGAGGGCAGTGGCGTCGATGTTGGGCGCGGGAGAGCCGTGCAGCTCGGCGTCGACGGCGGCTCGCACCGACTGGGCCATCCGGTCGGCGTCGGATCCCAGCGCCGTACGGCAGGCAGGGCAGAAACAGAGGGAGAGTAGGCGGCGGGCGGTGGCCGACAGCTCGGCTCCATCGGTCTTCTCGTGGTGACTGCCGTGGTCGAAGCCGAGCCAGCCACACGCCTCGAGCATCAGCGCGCCGACGTCGTACTGGTCGCAGACCTCGCTCACGAGTGTCAGCGCGTACTCACGAACCGCCTGGTGCGACGGGCACAACGCATACGGATACCGCTCGCCGTACGCGTTCCGCACGGTCACGTCCGGGTGAGCAGCACCGACGGCAGATGAGTGAGTCAGCACGAGCCATGCCTCGACCGACAGCCCAGCGGCGGTGAGCGCGGCGGCCGCAGTACCGAAGCGGTCGGGGTTATCCACAGCCCAGCTGGGGGCAAGTGGGCGCAGGCCGGACCAACGGTCTGGGCGGATCGGGAAGTACGCCGCCGCGTGCTCAGCGTGGACGACGCGGTGGGCCGGGTGCCAGGGGGTGATGCCGCGGACCGCGTGGTACGCCGCCTGCAGGGTGACCGTGTCGGCGCCCAGCTCAGCGATCCGTACGGCGGCGTCCGGGTCGCCGATCAGGTCCCAGGTGTACGCGAACACGCCGTGGCCCACTGCTGCACACTCCCTCGTTGGTAAGCGCTTGCCGGATTCAGGGTAGATCCGGCGGGTCGCTCGCGGCAAGAGCTGAGAAAGCGGTTTCATATCCACAGGTTGTGCATGACCTTGTGGATCAGTGATCCTGAGAAAGGGATTTCAGAAGGAGGTGAGACAGTCGCGAGCCATGCAGCGGGTGACGATCACCGACGTCGGCGCGGCCGCCGGGGTCTCGCCGGCCACCGTCTCTCGGGTCCTGAACGGCACGGCGAAGGTCGACGCGGCCCTCGCGGACCGCGTCCAGACGGCGGTTCGCACCCTCGGCTATCGCCCGAATGCCGCCGCCCAAGGACTGGCGCGCGGGCGTTGGGGCACGATCGGCGTGCTCGTCCCGGACCTCGCCAACCCGTACTTCCCGGAGATCCTCAAAGCCGTCAGCGCCGTCGCCCGCGCGAACGGTCACCGCGTGATGATCATGGAGTCCGAGGAGAACCCGGCCGTCGAACCAGAGCTGGTCGCCGACCTCCTCCGCAGCTGCGACGGCCTCCTGCTCTGCTCACCCCGCATGCCGCGCGACCAGCTCGTCGACCTCGCCGACCGCGGGCACCCGATGGTGCTCGTCAACCGCATCGTCCCCGGCCTCGCCGTACCGTCGATCTCGGTGGACTTCTACGGCGGTACGACGCTCATCTGCGGGCATCTCGCTCAACTCGGCCATCGCGAGGTCGCCTACCTCAGCGGGCCGGAAGCCTCCTGGGCCAACGGCGAACGCATCCGCGCGCTAGAGGCCGCTGCCGCTTTCGGCCTCCACGTGACGGTCATCCCCTGCGGCGCCACCGCCGCCGACGGTCACGCGACCGCCGACCAGATCCTCCCGACGGGTGCCACCGCAGTCGTCACCTACAACGACCTGGTCGCCCAAGGTGCACTCAACAAACTCGCGCAGCTGGGCGTCGCCGTACCGGATGATCTCTCGGTCATCGGCTTCGACAACTTGTCGCTCGACTGGTCCGGCCAAACCACGCTGACCACCGTCGCGATGCCCCGCGACGACCTAGGCCGCCAAGCCGCCAACCTCCTCGAACACCTGATGACCGGCACCCCCGACACCAACCCCCACCTCCTCCCGATGCAGCTGCTCGTTCACGCGACCTCAGCCGGGCCCAGGTGGACCTCCACCACCCACTGACGTCGGCGGGAAGGGCTTGCTGACAGGTCGCCAGGCGTGGAGGTGCACGAGGCGCAGAGGTTGGTGGGTGATGGCGGTCCGCAGAAATGTGATGGCCGAAGAGGCTGGGCCGCTTTACCTTGTGGGGATGGAGATCGGGGAGGTTCGGGCGGAGGAGTACGGGCGGGCGGCCGAGTTGTGGGAGGCGTCGGTCCGGGCTACTCACGACTTCGTGACCGAGGCGGATCTCGACGTGTTCCGGCCGCTGGTGCGAGGTGCGTTCGCGGAGATCCCGCAGCTGGCGGGGTTGCGGACCGACGACGGGTACCTGGTCGGCTTCGTCGGGGTGGCCGAGGGGAACGTGGAGATGTTGTTCCTGGATCCGGCGTACCGCGGGCAGGGCGGTGGGACCTTACTGCTCGACCACGCGCGCAAGGAGTTTGCGGCGACGGCTGTGGACGTGAACGAGCAGAACCCGCAGGCGGTTGGTTTCTACGAGCACTACGGGTTCAAGCTGGTGGGCCGGAGCGAGCGGGACTCGACCAACAAGCCCTCCCCGATCCTGCACCTGAAGCTTTAGCCGGCGATCTCGAGGATGTCGATCTCGGTGTAGGGGTCGGCCTCGGCGAAGCGCAGGGCCCAGCGGACCGCGTCCTCCTTGGAGTCGACGCGGATGATCGACAGCCCGGCGACGAGCTCCTTGGTCTCGGCGAAGGGGCCGTCGATGACGCGTGCGGGGCCTGGTTCCGCGACCGAGATGCGGGCGCCGTGGGCGCTCGGCATCAGGCCCTCGGCGACCAGCAGGATGCCGGCCTGCCGCATCTCTTCGAGGACCGCGTCCGCCCGCGCGAGGATCTCCGCGGACGGCGGGTTGCCGGCTTCGAGTGAGTCGTTCGTCTTGTGGAGCAGCATGAACCGCATACCGCCGACCTTAGTGCGTGACCAGCTCCGCCCAGAATGCTTCGGGGACGGCGTGTTCCAGCCACCCCGCGGCCTCGCTGATCTCCCGCGGACTCCGCGCCCCGACGACCACAGCCGGTACGGCGGGATGCCGGAGCGGGAACTGAATCGCGGCCGCCAGCACCGGTACGTCGTACTGGCGGCACAGCGCGCGGAGTCGGTCGATCCGGGCGAGCAGCTCGGGTCGGACTCGGGCGTACCCGTGGGGAGCGCCGTCCGCGGTGTCGGCGAGCACCCCGCCTTGGAACACCCCGGCCGCGATGACAGCCACGCCGAGGTCCGAGCACAGTGGGAGTAGCTCGTCAGTCGCGGAGCGGTCGAGCAGCGTGTAGCGGCCGGCGAGCAGGATGCAGTCCGGTCCGGCGGTACCTGTCTCACGGAGGAACCGGGCGGCGACGTCCGCGTGGTTCACGCCGAGCGAGATCGCCCGGATCGCGCCGCGGCCACGCAGCTCGTTGAGCGCGCGGAGGGCGTCGGTCGAGGCGGTCGCGAAGTCGAGGTCAGGGTCGTGGATGTGCAGGATGTCGATCCGGTCGATCCCCATCCGCTCCAGACTCGCCTCGAACGAGCGGATCACCGCGCCGTACGAGTAATCGAGCCGCGGCCCGACACCCGCCGGTGGCTCGGCCCAGATCGGCTGCAGGTCCGGTCCGCCGGGCTCGATCAGCCGCCCGACCTTGGTGGAGAGCACGAACCGATTCCGCGGCCGCCCGCGAAGCGCCAACCCGGTCCGTTGCTCGGAGACGCCGTACCCGTAGACCGGCGCAGTGTCGAACAACCGCACCCCGAGCTCCCACGCCCGGTCGATCGTCGCGATCGCCTGCGACTCCGGCACCGCCGCGAACATCCCCCCGATCGAAGCCAGCCCCAACCCCAACCTGCTGACCCGCAACCCCGTCCGCCCCAACTCCACACTCCGCATGCCGCGACCCTAAAAGCCCCCACCGACAATCCACCTTGAGCACGGCTCAACCACCCAAGCCGCCCGCGAATGGTCGGTGGGTGCTCAAAGTGGGGGGAGGGCGCTGGGGGCGTAGTAGATGTCGGGAGTGGGGCAGAGAGGGGCGTTCGGGAGGTCGGCTGGGTCGGTGAGCAGTACGGCGTGGCCGGCGGTGATGGGTCCGGCCAGGTACTCGTGGCCGGGGAGGTTGGCTACGGCGGTGCGGCAGCCTAGGGCCATGCCTTCGAAGAGGGCGGTGGTGGAGACGCCTACCTGGTACGTCGCTCGCGCTAGGAGGTCGAGGGTGTTGCCTGTGGTCGAGAGCTCGACGCCGGGCGCGGGGGTGTAGTCGGCGGCATGTTCACTGGGGTGGAGGCGGAAGAGGACCTTCAACCCAGGGTTGGCCTTGGCAACTGACGACGCGACGTGGAGGAGATCGCCGCCGGTTGTTCCTTGGGAGAGGAAGACCGCGAGCGAAGGGTCCTTCGGCTCAACAGCAGGCAGGTACGGCACCCCGACGACGGAGGTCTGCATTCCGGCCGGGAGGTCGGCGACCGAGGACCAGTACGAGCCGAAGGTCCACAGCTCGTCGGGCTGGTCAGCGACGACCGGGCGGCCTGGGTAGCTGTAGCCGAGGTGGAAGGGGCTGATCGCGCCGTGCTGGAGTTCGACGACACGGATGCCGAGGTCACGGGCGGCGCCGACGATGTGCTGGTGGAAGTAGGCCACGACGACGTACACGGTCTTGATGTCGTGCCGCTTCAGCAACCGACGGTAGAGCGCCCGCAGCCGCAGATGCTTGGGCACCTCGCGAGCGAGCAGCGCCCCGACCGGCACCGAGACTCCGGTCAACGCTGATAACGCCGCCCCGACCCCACGGTCGTCGACCGACCGTGAGTGCACCGCACCAGCGGCCGAGGTGAAGAAGTCGAGATTGCGGCTGCCGGGCAGCGGTACCCCATTGATCCCCGAGTCGAGGATCAACGCGGACGGGCCCAACGCAGAGCGGAGTTCGTCGGTGTAGATCTCGACACCGTCCGGTTTCCGCGGATGCGGTACGACGAGAGCGTCGTACCGGCCGAGGAACGGGTTGCGGGTCGCGAGACCGGCCACATGCCGCCCGACCAGGCCGAGCTTGGCGCCGGTGGAACGGCGGACCGGATGGGGAACACCGTGGATGCCGGAACGACGGGTCAGCTCATGGAAGACGCGCATCCGGATGATCGGCCACGGGTGCGCGCCCCGGATCTGCCAGTCGAGCAGACTCAGGTCCTGCTCCACCTGCCAGATCGCCCGGCACAGGCTCGCCACCGTCGTGTTCGGCGCCGTGCCGTTCCCGGTACTCGTCATGGTTGATCCCTACTATGCCTGCCAGGCTGCCGACCCCGGAGAAGAACCGGCGGACTGCCTTGAGCAGGTGCGTCTTCCGGCCGAGCAGCAGTCCGGCGAGCGCGTAGCCGATCGCCGAGACCACCCGGGCGGAAGCATAGGCCAGCACCAGCACGTAGCTGACCGCGCCCGGACGGATCAGCAGGCGGCTGATCGTGTCCCCGCTGCCGGAGCGGAAGGCACGCCGTACCAGCCAACTGAGCGTGGTCCGCGCGGGCGGGACCTCCTCGGCGATCACGGCCTCTTCACACCAGACGATCCGGAAGCCGGCCCGGTGCACCCGCAGGAAGAAGTGCAGGTCGCTGGAGCCGGTGTAGCGGAACGCGGGATGGAAGCCCGGCGTGATCGTGTGATAAACCCGCCGGCTGACCAGCGTGTTGTTCGTGTACGCCTTGCGCATCTCGAGGCCGGTGGTGTGCCGGCCGGTCGAGTCGTGGACGTCGCTGTAGTGGTTCCACGGCGGGGCGCCGTCGGGGAGATTGCCCTTCACCGGGCCGGTGACAACGTCGGCACCGGATCTCTCCCAGGCGTCCAGCAGCGTCGCCAGCCAGTTGGACGGAGCGACCTCGTCGTCGTCGACGAAGATCAGTGCGTCGTCGTTCCAGCAGAGCTCCACCGAGCGCTCGCGCGCGAACGGGATCCCCGGCTCGGGCTCCACCACCGACTCGATCGGGTACCGATCGCCGTCGAACGCGGCCACCACCTGGGCCGCGGTGCCGTCGGCATCGTTGTCCACGACGACGATCCGGACCGCATAATCCGAGCCCTCGGGCAGCTCCTGGGCCTGCAAACTCGTCAGGAGTCCACGCAACAGACCAGGCCGCCTAAACGTGATTACCGCAATGGCGACACTGGTACTCATAGGCCTGCAGACTATCGGTCCCCCTCAACTCTCAGCCACCTGACGTGGCTGTGTACCTCTGGGTACAGTGAGTGGGTGGAGACGGTCGAGCGGTTGATTCGCAGTACGCAGGAGCTGTTGTGGGAGCGGGGCTATGTCGGGACGAGCCCGAAGGCGATCCAGGCGGCCGCGGGGGCCGGTCAGGGCAGCATGTATCACCACTTCAGCGGCAAGGCCGAGTTGGCGAAGGCCGCGATCGAGCGGTCCGGCGCCGAGCTGCGCGCCGCGGCCGAGGAGCAGCTCGACGGATCCGGTACGGCGGCCGAGCGGATCACGCGCTATCTCGAACGGGACCGCGAGGTCCTGCGTGGATGCCAGGTCGGCCGGCTCGCCGCGGACCCGGACGTGATTGCGGACCCCGACCTCCGGGCACCTGTCGACGAGACGCTGGGCTGGTTGCGCGGCCGGCTGGCCGAAGTGATTGCCGAGGGCAAGCGCAACGGTGAGTTCGCGACCACCGTCGACCCGCCGCGACTGGCGGCCACGATCGCCGCCGTCCTGCAGGGTGGGTACGTACTCGCCCGCGCGGCGGGATCGCCGGAACCGTTCGAGCAGGCTGTTCAAGGACTCTTGGAGTTGATCAAGGCATGAGGATCGGTGCAGTCTTCCCGCAGCTCGAGATCGGCGCGGACCCGGCTGTCGTGCGGGACTGGACGCTGACGGTCGAGGAGGCGGGCTACACGCACGCGCTCGCCTACGATCACGTGCTCGGTGCGGACCCCACGAACCGGCCGGGCTGGAAGGGATACACCGACAAGTCCTTGTTTCACGAGGTTTTCGTGCTGTTCGGCTACCTGGCCGCCATCACCACGTCGCTCGAGCTCGTGACCGGCGTACTCGTCCTGCCGCAGCGCCAGACCGCGCTCGTCGCGAAGCAGGCGGCCGAGATCGACGTGCTCTCCGGAGGTCGGCTGCGGCTCGGCGTCGGCATCGGCTGGAACCAGGTCGAGTACGACGCTCTCGGCGTACCGTTCACGCAGCGCGGAGCGCGGTTGACCGAGCAGGTCGAGCTGCTCCGCAAGCTCTGGGCCGACCCGGTCCTCACCCACGAAGGCAAGTACGACCAGGTGAATGAGGCCGGCCTCAACCCGCTGCCTGGCCGGAAGATCCCTATCTGGTTCGGGGGCGGTGCAGACGCCGTACTGCGCAGGACCGGTCGGATCGGGGACGGTTGGATGCCGCAGGGTGCTCCGGACGACGCGATGCGCGCGCAGATCCAGATCATCCGGGACGCCGCGGAGGAGGCCGGCCGGGATCCCGCCGAGATCGGTATCGAGGCCCGCCTGTCGCTGAACGCCGTACCGCAGCAGGACTGGCGTGCGTACGCCGACGCGTGGCGTGAGCTCGGCGCCACCCACCTCTGCGTCAACACGATGAACTACGGCCTGTCCCGTCCCGAGGACCACGCCCAGGTCCTCCGCGACGTGCTCCCGAAGTTAGGCTGACCGGCATGGCTATCGAGGTGATCGGAACCAAGGGCGACCGGTACGACGAGATCCTGACCGAGCGGGCACTCGCCCTGATCGAGACACTGCATCGCGAGTATGACGAACGCCGGCTGGGCCTGCTGGACCGCCGTACCGGGCGGATCGCCGCGATCGCGGGTGGGGCGTCGCTCGGGTTCCTGCCCGAGACGAAGGCCGTCCGGGAGGACCCGGACTGGCGGGTCGCGCCGGCGGCGCCCGGGCTGGTCGACCGCCGGGTGGAGATCACCGGGCCGACCGACCGGAAGATGACGATCAACGCGCTCAACTCCGGGGCCAAGGTGTGGCTGGCCGACCAGGAGGACGCGAACACCCCGACCTGGGAGAACGTGGTCGGCGGTCAGCTGAACCTGCTCGACGCGATCACCCGGAAGATCGACTTCAGCACCGACACCAAGTCCTACGCGCTGAAGCCCGACGAGGAGCTCGCGACCATCGTCGTCCGGCCGCGGGGCTGGCACCTGCCGGAGAAGCACATCCTGGTCGACGGGGTGCCGGTCTCCGGTTCGCTGGTCGACTTCGCGCTGTACTTCGCGGCCTGTGGACAACTGCAGCTGGACCGCGGCCAGGGCCCGTACTTCTACCTGCCGAAGATGGAGTCGCACCTCGAGGCGCGGCTGTGGAACGACGTGTTCGTCACCGCGCAGGAGGCCCTCGGGATTCCGCGCGGGACGATCCGCGCGACCGTGCTGATCGAGACGTACCCGGCCGCGTTCGAGATGGAGGAGATCCTCTACGAACTGCGCGAGCACTCGGCCGGTCTGAACGCGGGCCGCTGGGACTACATGTTCAGCGTGATCAAGACGCATCGCGACCGCGGTGTCGAGTTCCAGCTCCCGGACCGCAACAGCGTCACGATGACCGTGCCGTTCATGCGCGCCTACACCGAGCTGCTCGTGCGGACGTGCCACAAGCGCGGTGCGCACGCGATCGGCGGTATGGCGGCGTTCATCCCGAGCAAGGACCCGGCCGTGAACGAGCAGGCCTTCGCGAAGGTCCAGGCCGACAAGACCCGTGAGGCCGGCGACGGTTTCGACGGCTCATGGGTGGCCCACCCGGGCATGGTCGAGACGTGCCGCGCGGTGTTCGACGCCGTACTGGGTGACAAGCCCAACCAGGTCGACAAGCTCCGCGAAGACGTCGACGTCACCGCCGAACAGCTCCTCGACGTCGCCGCCACTCCTGGCTCGGTCACCGAAGCCGGTCTGCGCAACAACATCAGCGTCGCGCTTCAGTACCTCGCGGCCTGGCTCGAAGGCACCGGCGCGGTCGGTATCTTCAACCTGATGGAGGACGCCGCCACCGCCGAGATCTCCCGCTCGCAGATCTGGCAGTGGCGCAAGAACGGCGTCGTCCTCGACACCGGCGACACGGTCACGACCGAACTCGTCGAGCGCATCGCCGACGAAGAGATCAACGCTCTCCCGGAGTCACTGCGCTACCAGTCCGCCCGAGCGCTCTTCCTCGAGGTGGCCCTGGCCGACGAGTACGTCGACTTCCTGACGCTGCCCGCCTACGACCGCTTCGGCTGATCCACGTTCACGGTCGGGATCCCGCCGCCGGCCCGCGCGATAATCGCCAGCGACGGGATCTTGGCCGGGTTGCTCTCCCGATGAACGGTGAACGCCGGCACATGCACGAAGTCCCCGGCCACCGCATCCAAGTACTCGTCCGTGCCCTCGAACTCGAGCCGCAGTACGCCGGAAACGATGTACAGGCTGCTCTCGTTCTTGTCGTGGTGATGCCAGCCCGAGATCGCCCCAGGCTCCGTCGTGACCTGCCCCGCCCACAACAACGGCAGCTCGAACGCCCGCATCCGCACCATCCCACTGGTCGGATCCGCCGCCACCAGGTCACCCGCCTTGATCACCCGAACAGGCTCACTCATACCCCCAGTGATACCTGCTGAAGGAGGGTCTTGACCACCGGTGCGACCTCCGCGTAAACGCCGGGATAGTGCGGTTCCGCACATCCCTTGCCCCACGAGACGATCCCGAGCAACCGCCCGTTCAGCACCAGCGGTCCACCCGAGTCGCCCTGGCACGCGTCGCCTGTTCCATCCAGATAACCGGCACACACGTTCGCCGCCGCCGCGTACCCGTTCTCGGCGTACCCCTCGATCCCCAGGCACGTCGCGTCCCCGAGATCGGGCACCGCGACCTTCTGCAGCGTGTCCTCCGGCCCGGTCCCCGCCGTGTCACCCCACCCGTAAACAGTCGGTACGGCGCCGCGCCGGTCGGCCTTCGCGCTCGTCTCCAACCCCATCACCGGCACCCCGGTCATCGGCTTCTTCAAGGTCAGTACGGCGAAGTCGTTGCGGTTAGTCGTCGTGCTGTACCCCGGATGCACCCACACCGCACTGACCGCCGAGTACCGCCCACTCGACAGGTCGGCCAGATCGGCTCGCCCCTGAACCACGCCGTACGACGCCAGCGGCCGCGCGGCGCAGTGAGCCGCAGTCAGCACCTTGTTCGGGGCAACCAGCACCCCACCACACCACCGCTTGCTCGCCCGCGCGGCCCCCGAATTGGTAATAGCCACCGCCCAAGGCGCCTCAGCAACACTCGCCAACGTCCCCCCAACCACCATCGGCCGCACCGGGGTCGCGGCGGCCGACCCGGCCGCCACGATCAAAAACGCCGTACCCAAGATCATCGAACGCCTGAACATGCGCCTGAACTTACTCCACGTAGTCGGATGAACACGCGATCGCGGGTGAACACTCGGTAGTAATCGAGACCGGGATGCGAGGTCTGGGGGTGGAGGTGGCTACTGTCTTCAGGTGCAGAAATGGCCTGGTCGTCCTTATCCCCTCGGAGCCACGTACGACGGCTCCGGGACGAACTTCGCGGTGTTCTCGGAGGTGGCCGAGAGAGTTGATCTGGCCCTGATCGGTGACGACGGGACCGAGCAGTTGGTGCAGCTGACGGAGGTGGACGGGTTCGTCCACCATGCGTACCTGCCGGCGGTGCAGCCGGGGCAGCGGTACGGGTTCCGGGTGCATGGGCCGTACAGCCCGGCCGACGGGCACCGGTGCAACGCGTCCAAGCTGTTGCTGGACCCGTACGCGAAGGCGATCGACGGGCAGGTGGACGGTGACGAGTCGCTGTTCAGCTACCGGTTCGGCAACCCGAGCGAGCTGAACACGATGGACAACCGCGAGCACACGATGCTCTCGGTGGTCACCAACCCGTTCTTCGACTGGGGCAACGACCGGCCGCCGGGGCACGCGTACCACGAGACGGTGATCTACGAGGCGCACGTCAAGGGGCTGACCAAGACCCACCCGGGGCTGCCGGAGGAGATCCGCGGCACGTACGCCGGGATCGGGCACCCGGCGGTGATCGAGCACCTCAAGGAGCTCGGGGTGACCGCGATCGAGCTGATGCCGGTGCACCAGTTCGCCCAGGACGGGCATCTGCAGGAGCTGAACCTCACGAACTACTGGGGTTACAACACGATCGGGTTCTTCGCCCCGCACAACTCCTACTCGTCGCTGGGGACGCGCGGTCAGCAGGTGACCGAGTTCAAGACGATGGTGCAGGCGCTGCACGAGGCCGACATCGAGGTGATCCTCGACGTCGTCTACAACCACACCGCCGAGGGCAACGAGATGGGCCCGACGCTGTCGTTCAAGGGCATCGACAACGCGGCGTACTACCGGCTGGTGGACGCGGACAAGTCGCACTACTACGACACCACCGGCACCGGCAACAGCCTGCTGATGCGGCACCCGCACGTCCTCCAGCTGATCATGGACTCGTTGCGCTACTGGGTCACCGAGATGCACGTGGACGGGTTCCGCTTCGACCTCGCGTCGACGCTGGCCCGTCAGTTCCACGAGGTCGACCGGCTGTCGGCGTTCTTCGACCTGGTCCAGCAGGACCCGATCGTCAGCCAGGTGAAGCTGATCGCCGAGCCGTGGGACGTCGGCGACGGCGGCTACCAGGTGGGCAACTTCCCGCCGCTGTGGACCGAGTGGAACGGCAAGTACCGCGACACCGTCCGCGACTTCTGGCGTGGTGAGAAGTACACGCTGGCCGAGTTCGGCTCCCGGCTGACCGGTTCGTCGGACCTGTACCGCGACGACAGCCGGCGGCCGCTGGCGAGTATCAACTTCGTCACCGCGCACGACGGCTTCACCCTGCGCGACCTCGTCTCCTACAACGAGAAGCACAACGAGGCCAACGGCGAGGGCGGTAACGACGGCGAGAGCCACAACCGCTCCTGGAACTGCGGCGTCGAGGGACCCACCGACGACACGGAGGTGCGCAAGCTGCGGTCCAAGCAGCAGCGCAACTTCCTGGCCACGCTGCTGATCTCGCAGGGCGTCCCGATGCTCGCGCACGGCGACGAGCTGGGCCGGACCCAGTCCGGCAACAACAACGTCTACTGCCAGGACAACGAGCTGGCCTGGGTGAACTGGGATCTGGACGAGGAGCAGAAGGACCTGCTCGAGTTCACCGGTCAGCTGGTCCGGCTGCGCAACGAGCACCCGGTCTTCCGGCGCCGCCGCTTCTTCCACGGCGACCAGGGGGTCGACGGGCTGGGCGACCTGGTCTGGTTCACCCCGGACGGCAAGGAGATGCAGGACGGCGACTGGAGCCGCGACGACGCTCGCGCGGTGGCCGTCTTCCTCAACGGCGACGCGATCTCCGAGCCGGACCCGCGCGGCGAGCCGGTGGTCGACGACTCGTTCCTGATCCTGCTGAACAGCAACTACGAGCCGGAGGAGTTCCTGCTGCCCGGGAGCGAGTTCGGCGAGGTCTGGACGGTGGTGGTGGACACCGTCCGCCCGACCGGCCGGGCTGAGGAGGGGGAGCACCCCGCAGGGAGCACGATCCGGCTCGAGGACCACGGCATGCTGGTGCTCACCCGGCCGCGGCGGACCGCAGGATGAACCAGATCCCGCAGGCGACGTACCGGCTGCAGTTGCGCGCCGAGTTCGGGTTCGAGGATGCGGCAGGGGTTGTCCCGTACCTGAGTAGCCTCGGGATCTCTCACGCCTACCTGTCTCCGATCCTGCAGGCCGCGCCCGGTTCCACCCATGGGTACGACGTGGTGGACCACAGCCGGTTGTCCGAGCCGATGGGCGGCCGTCGGGGGTTCGAGCGGCTGTCCGCCCGGCTGGCCGAGCTGCGGATGGGCGCGATCGCCGACGTGGTCCCGAACCACGTCGCGGTGCCCACACCGGCCCGGCTCAACAAGGCGCTCTGGTCAGTCCTGCGGGACGGCCCAGGATCGCCGTACGCGGAGTGGTTCGACGTCGACTGGGGTTCGGGGAACCAGCCGTTGCTGATGGCTGTCCTGGGGCAGCGGATCGGCAAGGTGCTCGCCGAGGGCGAGCTGGCGGTCGACGGCGACGTCCTGCGGTACTACGACCACGAGTACCCACTAAGACCCGGTACGGCGGACCTCCCGATCGCCGAGCTGGTCACGGAGCAGTGGTACCGGCTGGCGCACTGGCGAGTCGCTGACGAGGAGCTGAACTACCGGCGCTTCTTCGACGTCGACACGTTGGCCGCGGTACGCGTGGAGACGCAAGAGGTCTTCGAAGCCACGCATGCCTTGCTGTTCGAGCTCCTGCAGGAGGGGAAGCTCAACGGCTTCCGCATCGACCACCCGGACGGTCTGGCTGACCCACGCGGCTACCTGCGTCGGCTGGCCGAGCGGACCGGCGGTGCATGGGTTGTGGTGGAGAAGATCCTCGAGGGTGAGGAGGAGCTGCCGCCCGACTGGCCGTGCGCCGGTACCACCGGCTATGACGCGCTGCTGCGGGTAGGCGGTCTGTTCATCGACCCCGCAGGCGCAGCACCCCTTGCAGCACTGCACTCTGAGCTGACTGGCGAGCCGGCCGACTTCAGTCCAGTAGTGGTCGAAGCGAAGCGAGAGATCGTCAAACACGGCCAGTACGCCGAAGTGCACCGGCTGGTCGAGTTGCTGGCACGCATCTGCCAGGACGACGTCAGACTGCGTGACCACACCCGGCGGGCTTTCCATGAGGTCGTGGCCGAGTTGCTCGTTCAGTTCGACGTCTACCGGGCGTACGTCGTACCGGGGGAGCCGCCGGCGCCGTCAGCGATCCGCGTGCTGGAGCGGGCGGCCACCAAGGTTCGTGAGCACCTCGATGAGGATCGGCAGGAGACGCTGGACGTCGTCCTGGACCTGCTGATGGGTCGTGAGGTCGGCACCGCGAGCCGGATCGACGAGCACGCGCGGCATGAACTCATCGTGCGGTTCCAGCAGACCTGCGGGCCCGTGATGGCCAAGGGGATCGAGGACACCGCGTTCTACCGCTGGTTCCGGCTCTCCTCGCTCAACGAGGTCGGTGGGGACCCGGAGCACTTCGGTGTGACACCGGAGGAGTTCCACGCGTTCTCGGCGCAGCTGAACCGGCGTTGGCCGCGGACGATGACCACACTGTCCACACACGACACCAAGCGTTCCGAGGACGTGCGGGCGCGGCTCGGCGTACTGTCCGAGCAGCCTGCTGCCTGGGCTGAGGCAGTGCGTGAGTGGCGGCGGCTGTCTGAGGACCACCGCAGTCCGCTTCTCGACGGCAGCACTGAGTACCTGTTCTGGCAGACGCTGTTCGGCACGTGGGGCGACGGTCCGATCGCTGAGGACCGTCTGCAGGGCTACTTGGTCAAGGCGATCCGCGAGGCCAAGCGGCACACCACCTGGACCGAGGTGGACGAGGAGTACGAGCAGGCCGTCGCGTCCTTCGTGACTGCGGTCCTGGCTGACTCACAGGTTCTTGAGTCGGTACGGCGTTTTGTGGACAAGCAGACCGAGTTCGTTCGCGCGGCGACGCTTGGCCAGAAGCTGGTGCAGTTGACGATGCCCGGCGTACCGGATGTGTACCAGGGCACCGAGCTGGTGGACCTGTCGCTGGTGGACCCGGACAACCGGCGTGAGGTCGACTACGAGGACCGGATCGCGCGGCTGCGCCGGCTGGACGAGGGAGCGAAGCCGGACGACCTGTCCGACGAGAAGCTGCTGGTCACGGCACGGGCGCTCCGGCTGCGTCGGCAGTACCCGGAGGCGTTTGCCGGTGGTTACACCCCACTGCCCACATCCAACGGGCATGCGGTCGCGTTTGCTCGTGGCGATGAGGTGATCACGATCGCCACGCGACTGCCGGCCGCTCTGTACCGGCTGGGCGGCTGGGGCGACAGCACCGTCGTACTGCCGAGTGGTGAGTGGAAGAACGTGTTGACCGGCCGGGTCGTGGGTAGTGGAGCGGCTCGGATTCAGGAGCTGCTGGAGGACCTCCCGGTGGCACTGCTCGTGAGGAGCTGACCGCTTGCACACCTTCACCGTCTGGGCACCCGAGGCCTCCACTGTCGACCTGGTCCTCCGAGACGGCGTACTGCCGATGCGCGCGGCTGCTGATGGGTGGTGGGCGCGTGAGGTGGTCGAAGCGCACCATGGCACGGACTACGCGTTCACTATCGACGGTAGTGATCCCCTGCCGGATCCGCGCAGCCCTTGGCAGCCTGACGGTGTGCACGGCTTCAGTCGGGTCTTCGACACCAGTCGCTTCCGGTGGACCGACAGCGAGTGGGCCGGGCGGGACGTGCGCGGTGCGGTCTTCTACGAGCTGCACGTCGGCACCTTCACTCCTGAGGGGACGCTGGCCGCGGCTGCGGACCACCTGGACTACCTGGTGCTGCTCGGCGTCGAGATCGTCTCGCTGATGCCAGTGGCCGCGTTTCCGGGCCGCCACGGCTGGGGCTACGACGGCGTCGACCTGTACGCCGTCCACGACCCGTACGGCGGTCCGGAAGCCCTGCAGGCGTTCGTGAATCGCTGTCACGAGGTGGGACTTGCCGTCTGTCTGGACGTCGTCTACAACCACCTGGGACCGAGCGGGAACTACCTGGACTCGTTCGGCCCGTACTTCACCGATAAGCACACCACTCCGTGGGGACCGGCGGTCAACCTCGACGACACCGGCAGCACCGAGGTACGCCGGTTCATCTGCGACAACGCACTGAGGTGGTTCCGCGACTTCCACATCGACGCGCTGCGACTGGACGCCGTACATGCGTTGCTGGATGAGAGTCCGACGCACCTGTTGGCGCAGTTGTCGACCAAAACCGCCAGTCTGGCTGAAGAGCTCGGCCGTCCGCTCGGACTGGTCGCAGAGTCCGATCTGAACGACCCACGCATGGTCGACCCGGTGGCCGAGGGCGGACTGGGGATGACTGCGCAGTGGAACGACGACTTCCATCACGCGCTGCACACCATGCTGACCGGCGAGCGGGCTGGGTACTACGAGGACTTCGCTGAGCCCGGGGTGTTCGCGAAGGTGCTGACTCGCGTCTTCCTGCATGACGGCGCCTACTCGACGTTCCGCGGGAAGGACTGGGGGCACCCGGTCGATCCGGCCATGCATCGCGGTGGTCAATTCCTCGCCTACACGTCCGACCACGATCAGATCGGCAACCGCGCGCTGGGGGATCGACCAGCGCTGACCCCGGGGCAGTACGCGATCGGTGCCGCGCTCGTGCTCACCTCGCCGTACACGCCAATGCTGTTCATGGGCGAGGAGTGGGGTGCGTCCACACCGTGGCGCTACTTCACCGACCACGACGAGCCGGCGCTGGCCGAGGCGGTCCGGACCGGGCGACGCCAGGAGTTCGCCGCCTTCGGCTGGAACGCCGAGGAGATCCCGGATCCGCAGGACCCGGCGACCTGGCGAAGCTCGGTCCTGAACTGGTCCGAGGTCGACGAAGCGCCGCACCGCGAGCTGTTGACCTGGTACCGCGATCTCCTCGCCCTCCGCGCCCGAACCCCCGAACTGAAAGACGACCAACTGACCTCGGTCGCCGTCAGCGAAGGTCCCGGCCGGCTGATCATCAGCCGCGGCAACCTGCGCATCGTCGTCAACCTCAGCCCCGACGAGTCCCTGATCCCCGTCGAAGGCGCGTCCTACACCCTCCTCGCCTTCGGCCAACCCACCCTCCTCGCCGACGCCGTCCGCCTCCCACCCCACTCCGTAGCAATCGTCCTCACCCGCTAGCCCCCGCCCGCCTCCCCAAACCGGTTCGGGGAGCATCCACCCCCCGATCCGGTCCGGGATCCTCCCCAAAGCGGTTTGGGGAGGGATGTGGGTCGGCCATGGTGTGGGCCGCCGCCTTCGCGCCCCACGGCACTTGGGCATTTCAGGGGGTATCCGCTCAATGTGCTGGTTCTCCACTCAAATTTTGAGGGGAGAAGGGACAACCTGAGGGGAGATCCGTTCACAGTGCGGACGGCCGAGGGTCGGGACCTGAGGGGGTGGCTGGGCAGGTGGGGATCCGCCCCCACAGCGGGTTGGGCGGGATCTGCGCCGGCAGTGGGGAGGCGGGGACGGGAGGGGTGGGTGTTTGGTGGTGGGGGTGCTTGTCCGGGGAATCTCTCGTATTCGTGGGTGAAACGCACAGAACACGGCGTTCGAGTTTGTTCTTCGGTGTCGATTTCCGGAATCGCTTGTGTCCTGACTCCCGGTAACGGAGTGTTGAATTCGCCAGCAGCGGGAGCGGGGCGACGGGAGGACGTACATGACAGTCGGAGGCGTCGACACCTACTACGATTACGACGAGAAGCAGTGGAAGAGCCGAAGGCTCGGCGGGGGGCCAGTGCCACGCGGGCCGGTGTGCCCGGCGCCACGGACCACCGATTCCGCCACGGCGAAACACGATCGCCGTCCTGCAGCGCACGACAAACCCAAACGCAGCTGATGATCTGAGGGGTGGCACGGCCCGCCAGACCTGGTCACCCCACCAGCTACTTCTGACGCGGACCCGGAACGAGGGTTCGTAGTTCGAGTGCGGCCTGGAGCCGATCGAGCCAGGGCCGGGAGCGCAGAGCCCGGCGTACGGCGTGGACACCGGTCCAGGCCTGCCCAACTGTGTCCGGGGTAGCTGGTCCACCTGACCAGAGCGCCTGGTCGACCGCTCGCGCGACGTTCGCGAGCCCCGGACCGGTGTCCGGGAGATCGCGGGCCGCGTGGGCGAGGTCCCGGACCGTCATGCCGGCGGTGACCGGGATGCCGTGCGCGCGGATCCGGTCCCGGGCCTCGGCCCAAGCGCCAACCACCGCTGCGCTTCCACCGCGCCGACGGCGACGACCAGCGCGGAACTGCTTCAGCAGCGGTACGCCGGCCAGCCACAGCAGCAGCAATGCCGCCGAGACACCGAAGACCGGAGTCAGCGGGATGTGGAAGGCGCCGGAGTTCGCGTCGTCCGCATCGTCGGCGGACGGCGGCTGCTGCTCGGGGTCTTGGATCTTGTTGATCTCCGGGACCGCGGCGCGAGCCTGGTCGGTAATGGAGGCTGCCGAACCGGCCGAGTTGGTGTTGCCGGTCTTGGCGCCAGCCGCCGGGTCGAGCGGCCACCAGCCGAGCCCGGCGACCGCCACCTCGGGCCAGGCGTACGCATCCGCGTTCGTCACCGTGTACCAGCCGGCCGCATCGGGCTTCTCGGGTGCCCGGAACCCGACCACGAGCCGGGCCGGAATCGAGTTCTGCCGAGCCAGCGCGACGTACGCGGCGGCGAACTGTTCGCTGCTGCCGATCTTCTGCCCCTTCAGGAACGTCCGCAGCTGCGGCCAGCTGTAGCCGGTCGGCGATGGGCTCGAAGCGTCCGGCAGCCGGTAGTTCTTCCGGAACCACTTCTCCAGCGCGATCGCGGTCTGCATCGTGGCGCGCTTGTCCTGGAGCGGGTTGAGGTCGGCGATCTCGGGCGGCAGCGGACCCATGTCATTCAGGCCGCCGGGAGCCGTGCTGTCGAGGCCCGCGCTGCCGAGGTAGGCCGCGTCGATGATCGGCTCGGCCCAGGTCAGCTTGTAGTAGTCCGGCCGCTCCGGTACGACGAGGGTGCTGCCGATCGGTTCGACCTGCGGGTCGACGGCGTTGCCGACGGTCTCCGGCAGCAGCTGTCCAGGCAGCCAAGGCCCTTCCAGCGCGTCCTCGGGCCGGATCGTCGCACTCTGCGACTCCGTCTCCACCCGTACTTCGGGGCCGGGCGCGAGCTGGGAACCCATCCGCAGCAGTGGGTGATCCGTCGTCCAGTTCACGCCGTCGAAGCTGTCGAGGGCGACCAGCCGCCAGCGGTCGACCGGCTTGGGCGTCTGGTACTTGAACACGACCTTGTCCCGGGCACTCGGGCTCAGCCGACCGGCCAGCTCGTCGAGCGGACTCGTCTGCCGGGTCGTCGGCGCACTGGCAGACTGCACCCGCTGCAGCGAGTACGGCGTCCGCCCGTGCGGGTCGATCGTGCTCACGAACGTCCCACAGATGACGGCAGCCAGGGTGACCGCGGCGGTCGTCGCCCATGGCGTGAGCTTGCGGTACTCGAAATGATCGGGGATCAGTACGGCGATCACGAGCAGGCCGAAGGCGATCGCGATCAAGACGGCGGTGAGGCCCTCGGCGGCGACGTACAGCTGACTGACGCCGATGACGGCGAGCGCGGGGAGCAAGGCGACGAGCGGCGGGGCGCGGTCGAGAAGCTCGATCGTCAGTACGCAGGCGACCAACGCGAGCAGGGGAACGAAGATCAGCAACTCGGGTTCGGGGCGAGCCGGCCAGGTCGACTCGAGTGTCAACCGCCAGGCGGTCAGCCCATCACCCAACGCACGGATCGAGGAGAGCGTCGGCAGTCCCGCCAAGGTAGTTGCCTGGAGCACCGATTCGGTGATCGCGAGCAGCCCGGCGGCCACCACGACCAACGGCCGCCAACCCAGCAGACCGGTCCACCGGCGGCACGCCTCGGTCACCAGGAACGACACCAGGCATACCAACGCCACCGGGAGCCACAGGTGCTGCACCCCGAAAACAGGCGCGAAACAAAGCCCGCCCAATACAATCCCAGCCAGCACAGCAACCGTCCGCCGCCTCTTCGCGGGCGGGGTGGTGTCGAGGGCGCGCGCCAATCCCTTCGCGCTCGCGCTTCCACGCACCGTCGTCTTCGCGCTCGCGCTTCCACGCACCGTCGTCTTCGCGCTCGCGCTGCCGCGCCCGGCCGTCTTCGCGCTCGCGCTTCCACGCACCGCCGTCTTGGCGGTCGCGCTGCCACGTGTTGCGGCCTTCGTGTCCGCCGGCTTCTGATCTGATCCCCAGCTCATCGCAGCACTCCGGTCCACTGGGTCAGGGCTTCTCGGGCGGTTCCGGCGAGCACTACTTGGGCTCCCAAGATGGGGGCGACTCCTTGGAGCGGGCCGAGGCCGATGGCGGTGACTGATGAATAACGGGTCAGCAGTGGCGCGAGATCGGTGGCCGAGCCGCGGGCGCCGGTGACGACCACGATCGCCCCGCCGGCCGACGTACCGGTGGTGAGCACCGGAGGCACCAGCGCAGCCTTCTCGTCGCGCTGCTGCACGATGCACAGTTCATCAAGGAACATCCGCGACGCCACCGCTCCACCCGGAGCCGCGAAGTCAGCGCCCGCCGTTGTGACGAACCGGCAGCGGTGCCCGGCGGTCGAGGCAGCAAACAGGATCGACGCCGCCACCTCGACAGCCTCCTCAAATGTGGCCTCAGGCAACGGTTCGGTCCGGGTGTCGAGCAGCACGGTCAACCGCGGCTGGTCCGGGTCGGCGTAGTCGCGGACCATCAACTGCCCGGTCCGCGCGGTCGCCTTCCAGTGCAGGTGGCGCACCTCGTCCCCGACGACGTACGGGCGGACATCGCGCAGATCGGCCGATCCCCGCAGCGAGTCGTCCGCCGTACGGCCGACGTGGTGGTGCCGCGGTCGGCCGGCGACCACGGTCTTCGTCGGGTGCCGGCGCGGGTGCACCCAGAGCGTGCCGACCTCGCCGGTCGCCTTGCTGTTGCGGGTCAGGCCGAGTGGGTCCCGACGCTCCAGCGTCAGCGGACCGACCGCGATCCGGCCGCGCCGCGAGGTCGGAAGCTCATACCGGTACGTCGCCTCGATCCCGGGACCCAGTTGGCGAACCCGAACCTCCTTCCAGGCCGCGCCCGCGGAGTCCCGCGCCGAGAACGACGCCTGCCGCCGGGTGCCCTCGTTGCGTACCCGCAGCGTCGCCAACGCCGGTCGCCCACGCTCGACGCGATCCGGCGAGAGCACCCGGTGGACGGTCACTTGCGGCTGCCGCAAGGTCAGGACGACAGCCGCGATCAGCGCCCCGATCCCGATCCCCGCCAGCGCCCGGAAGAGGGCGTACCCGGCGAGCTCGCCCAGCGCGTAGAGCGCGATCGAGCCCAGCAGTACGGCGATCCCTCGCCCAGTCAGTCGCATGTCCGCCCTACCAGGTCACTTCGTTGGACTTGATGGTCTTGCCGTTCACGATCGCGGTCACCCAGACCTGGCTGCCGTCGTCGTCGTTGTAGAACTTCTGGATGTTGATCCGGCCGTTCGCGTCGGTCGTGACGTTGTCGGTGTGCAGCCGTCCGTACCCCGACGTGTAGCCGCTGAACGAGTAGCTGGTGTTCGGCTTCAGACCGGTCGCGACGATGTGGATGTTGTAGCAACGATCGACGTTGTCGCACGGATCCGAACCGGTGTACTTGGTTCCCTTGCTGATCGTGAGGTCCGGGTTCACCCCACCGAGGGTCGTCGCCGACACGGTCGCGGTGGCGCCGATCAGTGTCTTGCCGTTGGATCCACGCGTGACCGTGCGGACCTGGAAGGTGTAGCGCTTCCCGTCGGCGAGACCGGTGGACGTGTAGCGGGCCGAGGTCGTCGTGTCCGGCTCACTGTCGTTCACGCGGAGGACGCTGTAGCTGAGGAACGTGCCACCGTTCAGGCTCGGCCGCTTCCAGGTCAGCGTCACCTTGCCGTTGCCGCCCGTCGCGCGCAGCGAGAGCGGGGCCGAGGCCGGCGTCGCGACCAAAGGCGGCGGTGGCTTCGGGATCGAGGGCTTCGGGGTCGACGGCCTCGGCTTGGGGTTTGGCTTTGGCTTCGGCGGGGGCGGCTGCTGGGTCCGCGGCGGCTCCGCCGTGCGCCGAGGAGGCTCGGTATGGCGCGGCGGAACAGTCTTGTCACCACCGGGATCGATCGTGTGCTGCGGCGGGATGGTCGGATCCACGGCCGGAGGTGTGGACGGCGGGGTGACCGTCGGCGTCGTCACCGGTGCCGTGGGGGTCTTGGTCGGCCCCGAGGCCGGGACCGGCTTGGAGACCGAGCCGTCGCGGTCGACCACGAGTGCCTGCTCTCCGCCGACAGTGTCGACGTACAGGCGCTGGTCGGCACCACGGACGAGCAGCGGGCGGTCGTTCGGTCCGGGCTTGACCTGATCGGACGGCGCCGGGATCGGCTTGCTGTCCTTTTGCTTGCCGTCGGCGTCCAAAGTGACCAGGTTCTGACCGGCTTCGTCGACCATCGCGAGGGTGTGGCCGGACGACTCGATCTGGGTGAACTTGCCCGGCGGCATCGGCCGCTCCACGGTGGCCGTCCCGGTCGTGGCTGCTCCGGTGATCGCCGCGGTGTCGACCAGGTGCAGCTTGGACTTGTCCGGGTCGACGATCGCGATCCGGCCGTCGACGTCGTTCGGCACGATGATCGACTGGGGCGACAGGGTCAGGCCGGGAACTGTCAGCGGTCGCCCGAGTCCCGACGAGGAGACCGTGCGCAGTTGGCCCGCCGTCGTGTCGACGAACACGACCCGATCGCCGACCACGGCGAGCGAACCGACGTTGCCGCGCTGCAGCTCGGCTGGGCAGCTCAGACGACCAGCCTGGGACGGCAGCAGGCACAGCTCACTGTTGAGTAGCCGGTGCACCCACAGAGTCCCGTCCGGTGTCACGACCGGCCGACCGAGTGCCCCGTTGTCCTTCAGGACAAGGCTGGTCGGGCCGAGGCGGACGATCGATCCGGCCGCGCGATACACGGCGTACGCGACGCCAGAAGCTGTCAGGCCGACCGGCACCTCGTCCGACGGCGCGGCCTGCGCCCCCTCGACCTGCAGCGTCGACTTCTCGAAGGCGGTAATGGTGCCGCGGGCAAGCACATAGCCCTGGGTGTCGGTCTGTACTGCCTGGGTCCCCGGCGTGAGTCCGGGGACCGCGACCGAGCCGTCCGCGTGCTTGCTGCCGCCATCGATGTGGAAGACCGCACCGATGGTGCTGTTGTAGATCAGGTGGCCGGACTGCAGGAACTTCTGGCCCGACGAGTCCGCACCCGCTGTCGTCACTGCAAGGGTGGTCGCAGTCACGCAGATCGCCACGACGGCTGCCAAAGTGGCGCGCGAACGCCACTGCGTCGGGCCGTCCGCCTCTTTGCGTCGGCGGACGATCGCCTTGAGCTGATTGAGCTGCATTACCGGCCTCCCCAGTCGCCTCGTCAGCCTGCGTTGACGCCCGCCGTCGGCGCCGGAGTGGCTGCCAGCACCTCGTCGACCACCGAGGCCGGCGGGCGCTGGCTCAGCTCGGCGTCCGGGGTGAGGACCAGTCGATGTGCGAGGACCGGATGCGCGACCTGCTTGACGTCGTCGGGTGTCGTGAAGGCGCGCCCGTCCGTCGCCGCGTACGCCCGGGCCGCGCGGACCAACGCGATGCTGCCGCGCGGACTGGCGCCGTACCGGACCGCGGTGTGTTCGCGAGTGGCGGCAGCCAGCTTGACGGCGTACGAGCTGATCGCGGGGTCGACGTGGACCGAGCGGACGGCCGAGATCGCGTTCCGCAACGCCGGTACGTCGATTACCGGGCTGAGTGAGTCCGGTCCGATCCGGCCGGTGTCGCCGAGCACGATCCGGACCTCGGCGTCGTGATCGGGGTAACCGATCTCGATCCGCATCAGGAACCGGTCGAGCTGCGCCTCGGGCAGCCGGTAGGTGCCTTCCATCTCGATCGGGTTCTGCGTTCCGATCACCAGGAAGGGATCCGGGACCGCGCGGGTGTTCGAGTCGACCGTGACCCGGCGCTCGGCCATCACCTCGAGCAGCGCGGACTGCGTCTTCGGCGTACCGCGGTTGATCTCGTCGGCGACCACCACGTTGGCGAAGATACCACCCGGATGAAACTCGAACGTCTCGTTGCCCTGGTGGTAGACCATCACGCCGGTGATGTCACCGGGGAGCAGGTCCGGGGTGAACTGGATCCGGTTCCAGGTCGCGTCGATGCTGCGGGCGATACAGCGGGCCAGCGTGGTCTTGCCCAGACCCGGTACGTCCTCGATCAGCAGGTGGCCCTCGGCGAACAGCGCCGTCAGCGCCAGCCGGATCACCTCCGGCTTGCCGTGGATCACCTTGCCCAGGTTGTCGGCGACCAGCCGGTACGCCTCGCCCGGTGGAATCGTGGCACTCATGATGGATCTCCCCTCAGCATCTCGCCGAGGGTAGAGGGCCGTGGTCCAGACGCCGTCCAGGTCCGGTCTATTGCTGCGTGGTGGGCAACTGGAACTCGAAGATCGCGCCGCCTTCGTCGCCGTTGTACACCCGCAGATCACCACCGTGGGACAGTGCGACCCAGCGGACGATCGACAGCCCGAGACCGCTCGAGCCACCGCCGCTGTTGAAGCGCTCAAAGAGGTCTTCACCGATCTCCGGATCGATCCCGGGACCCTGATCGGCCACCGTGATCCGGCCGTCGGCGACCGTGACCGTGATGATGGCTTCGGGCGCACCGGGCAGCCGCCCGTGCCTGAGCGCGTTGTCGAGAAGGTTGCCGATGGCCCGTTGCAGGAGAGTCGGATCGGCGCGCACCATGCTCGGTGCAGTCACGAGTGAGATCCGCGCGCCCTCGGTGGGGAAGTCCTCCACCACGCCGGCCACCAGTTGGTCCAGCCAAACGGGTTGTACGGCGAGCTGTTCCACACCGGCCGCCAACCGGGCCCGCACGAGCAGACCGTCGATGATGTCGCCCATCCGTCCGGCCAGTCTTACGGTTCGCGGAAGCAGTTCGGCTCGTTGCCCAGGATCCCGTACGGCGGTCTCCGCGAGTGCACGGAGTGCGGCGACGGGGGTGCGGAGGTCGTGTGCGGTCTCGGCGAGCAAGGTCTCCTGCTGTTCGAGGGCAGCCATCGCCGGACGAATCGCGCGGCCCGATAACCAGTAGCTGGCCGCCGCTGCTGCGCCGATCAGCCCAGCACACAAAGCCAGCACAACCCACACCAGTTGCTGATGGCCATCAGCCTTGTCCTGAACGTCCAGCCAGGCGATCACCGCTCCGTCGTTCTGCTTGCTCTCCGGGAGCCTGAACGGCTCGGCCTTGAGCCGGATCGCGTGACCGTTGGTCGCCTTCCGGTCGAAGAAGGTCACATCACCGGTGGCAGTCGCCTGGGTGGCCAGCTCGTTGAGTATCGCCGGGTCGACCGCGATGCAGGTCGGAACGTTGTATCGCGGAGTGAACGGGGTGCCGCCACCGGGCAGGACCGCAAAGTCCGGACACCGCCCGTAGAGCGGATCTTGGGTGATCGCAGCGGTGTTGATGAGGTCGGTGGTGGTGCTGCTGCCGCTGGAAGTGGCCAGGCGGAGAACCGGGGCGGTGACGACGCCCAGTTCGGAGTCTGCCGCAGCCGCGTCGCGTTGGGCGTCTTGGCGGATTACTACCGGGGCGAGGATGAGCAGGCCGATGGTGTTGGCGACGGTGAAGACCGCGGTGAGCCACCAGCGGAGACGGCGGAGGCGGTCGGCGGCGGGTCCTCTCACCGTTTGCCGGCCGGGGCGATCAGGCGGTAGCCGCGGCCGCGGACGGCTTCGATGAGGTCGGGGCCGGGGCGGAGGCGCGCTCGCATCCGGGTGATGGTGACGTCGACGACGTTCGACATCGGGTCCGCGGCGGCGTCCCAGCAGTGTTCGATCAGGTCGCTCCGGGAGACGGTCTGCTCGGGCCGGCTCATCAGGAACTCCAGCACGGAGAACTCCTTCGCTCGCAGGGTGACCAGGACGCCGGCCCGCCGGACCTCCCGGCGGCCGGTGTCGAGCTCGACGTCGGCGTACCGCAGGATCGGCGGCCGGATGGTCGGGCCGCGCCGGCTCAGGCTGAGCACCCGGACGATCAACTCCTCGACCGCGAACGGTTTGACCAGGTAGTCGTCCCCGCCGTGCTCGAACCCGTCGACCCGGTCGGCGAGCTGGTCCATCGCGGTCAGGAACAGCACCGGGACGGCGAAGCCTTCCTGCCGGCGGCTGCGAACGTACCCGATCGAGTCGCCGTCCGGCAGCATCCGGTCGAACACGACGCAGTCGTAGGCGTTGATGAACAGCGCCTCGTCGGCGGCCGCGATGGTGCCGGCCAGGTCCACTGCGAGCGCCGCGGAACGCAGCGCCGCCGGGACGGCGACCTGCAGCTCCGGGTCGTCCTCGACCACCAATACCCGCACTGGGTCCCCTCACGGATCGTGTGTCATCGAAATGTCATCGTCACCCCGGATCGTATGTGTCATGAACGGTCACTCAGCGCACCCATCGGCCCTGTCACCGGCCTTCCGCGTGCTGGGGCCGCTGGAGGTGGACGGCCCGGACGGCACCCAGATCGACGTCGGCGGGGGCAAGCCCGCCACCGTGCTGGCCCTGCTCCTGCTGCACCGCAACGCCTGGGTCAGCACCGATCAACTGATCGATGCTGTCTGGTCCGGCCGCGATGTGCCCGCCTCTGCGCAGAACAACCTGAAGACCTACGTCTGGCAGCTGCGCCGGACCCTCCCGGACGACCGGATCGAGAGCCGCCCGGGCGCGTACCGGGTCCGGGTCCTGTCCGGCGAGCTCGACGCGGACGCCGCCTCGGCGCTTGGCGACGAGGCCCGGGCGCTGCTCGCCCGTGGATCCGCTGCGGAGGCGGTGACCGTCGTACAGCGGGCTCTCGATCTGTGGCGCGGTCGGCCGTACGACGGCCTCACGGAGGACGCGGCCTCGGCTGTCGACCGGCTCACTGAACTGCACCGGACGCTCCGCGAGGACCTGGCTGACGCGCACCTCGCGCTCGGTCGGCCGTCGGAGGCGATCGCCGTACTGCGGGTGCTCACCGACGAGGAGCCGCTGCGCGAGCTGGCCTGGGCCCGGCTGATGGCGGCGTACCGCCTGGTCGGACGCCGGCACGACGCACTGGCGGCGTACCAGCGAGCCCGTACGGCGCTCGTCCGCGATCTCGGGATCGAGCCCGGTGCCGAGTTGACCGCGCTGCACCTGGAGATCCTCAGCGAGGACACCCGCCGACCCGTGCCGGCGCCGGTCAGTTCGAACCTGCCGCCGCGGGTCGCCGACTTCGTCGGCCGCGAGCCGGAGCTGGAGTCACTGCGCGGCGCGACCGGCGTCGTCACGATCGACGGGATGCCGGGCATCGGCAAGACGGCCTTCGCGCTCGAGGCGGCGGCGCTGTCCGGTCACGAGACCCAGCAGTACGTCGATCTCCGCGCCGGGAGCGTGGTCGCGCCGACCGGTGGGTTGCTGATCCTGGACAACGTCGAGCACGCCGAGCAGGTGCGGTCGCTGCTGCCGAACGACCCGGCCGCGCTGGTGCTGGTGATCAGCCGTCGGCGACTGACCGGGCTGAACCGCAGCGGTGCGATCACCTTGGACTTCCTGGCGCCGAGCGAGGCCGCGGAGCTGACCGACAATGCCCAGATTCTCTCGGCGGCCAGCGGCCACCCGGGCGCGATCCGGCACCTGATCGAGCGGATCCGGAACCGGCAGCCGTGGACCGCGGCGCGGATGATCACTCAGCTTGAGGACCAGCTTGGTCGCTGCCACGCGCTGGGCGAGGTGCTCACCCGGTTCGATGGCGAGTACCACGCGCTGGCGCTGCAGCCGGCGCAGCAGCTGTACCGGCGGATCAGCACAGTGGTCCGGTTCGATCTCACCCAGGCTGCTCGCCTCGCGGGCGTGCGGCCGGACGAGGCCGAGGCGATGGTCGATCACCTGATGGATCTGAATCTGGTGGCCGAGTCGGCGCCGGGTCGGTTCGAGCTGCTGCCGATCGTCCGCGACCACGCCTATCGGTTGCTGCAGGCAACCGAAGGGCGTCGGCCCACGGCGGAGCTGGTCGCATGAGGTCCCAGGCCACGGCGGCCGCTCCGACCGCTGATCGTCAAAACTCCGCAACCCCTGCTGCTGCTCGGGTTCCGCAGGCCACGGCGGTCGGCGTCCCGCTGACTCGTCCATCCGTGAAGTTGCCCTCAGCACCTATTGCGGTGGCTTCCCCGGAACCGGGGCCGGTGGCGCGCTCGGCGATCGTCGTACAGCCGCCGACGCCTGAAGTTGTCGCGGATCCGGTCGAGCGGCCGGATCGGGTGATTCGGGTCGGGCAGATCGTGTGCTGGCAGCTCGCGCTGGTGATGGTCGCCGCGGCGACCACGGGCTCCCGGACCGTGCTGATCCTGACGTCGGTTGCCGCGCTGTCGCTGGTGCTGCTGACGGCGGTCCGGATTCGCGGACTGTGGCTGTACAAGTGGATCGGTGTCCTGCTGATCTTCGCCCTGCGGCGGCGCCGGATCGACCTCGGTGACGGCGTTGCGCTCAACCTGGTCAGCACTTTTCTCGGCCGTACGACGACCGATGTGGTGACCGTGCGGGAACAGCCGTACGGCGTCCTCAGTCGACCGGCGGGCGTCAGTGTCGCGCTGCGGCTCGGCCCGGATGCCCAGTATCGCTTGCTTCCGCAGCTCGCTTCGCTCGCCGAGGCGGCCGACGAGCAGCCGGTCGGTGTCGGACTGCAGCTGATCCTGCACTCGGGTCTCAAGCAGAACCGGCAGCCGCGGACCTGGATCGCGGTCGCCGCCGAGCGGACGCCGGATATCGCCACCGACGAGCAGTTGCGTCAGGTGGTCGCCAACACCGTTCGCCGGCTGGTACGGCGGTTCGACCGGGAGCAGGTCGAGTACCTCGCGCTCGACGAGTCCGACGTACTGGCCTCGATCGGTGCCCTTGCGCATGCCAACGCCGGCCGCGGTCAGCTCCAAGAACGCTGGTCGACCTGGGCCTGCGGCCCCGTCCATCAAGTAACCATCCGGTTGGCCGGCTCTGCCTCGTTGCCCACAGCAACGTTGGAGGCGCTGGTCGGCAGCCTGCTCGGCACCGGGACCGGCGCTGCGCAGACCGTCGCGATCACCGTCACCGCGGCCGCCGGCAACACCACCTCTACCCGTCACGACGTCGTTCTCCGGTTGGCCGCGGCACATCCCGCCACGCTCGACTCGGCGACGTCGGTCCTGATCACACTGGCGCGGTCCTTCGGGATCGAGCCGGAACGCCTCGACGGCCGGCACGCGTCCGGTGTCGCCGCCACGCTTCCTCTGGGGGTACCAGCATCATGACTGTCACGTTGATCAACCGGCCCACCGGTTTCCACCACGTCCCCGCTCAGGGTGCCATCGCCGAACTGCTGGCCGGCGCCAAGGACGAGGTCATTGCCCTCAGCAACCTCACCCCGGCCGGGCCGGCGTTCGGGCCGCGCGACGTCAAGCACGGCGTCCGCTACCGGGCGATCTACCCCGACACCGCCCGTACGGCGCCGAACCTGTGCCGCCACCTCGGTGCGATGTCGATGGCCGGTGCTGCCGTCCGCACGATGCCGCTGGTGCCGATGAACGCACTCGTGATCGACGGTCAGGTCGCCGTACTGCCGGCTGATGCAGCCAACGGGAGCGTCGCCGTACTGCGGCTGTCGAGCGTGGTCATCACCGTGCTCGAGCTGTTCGAGCGCGTGTGGCCGGACGCCGTACCGCTGGCTGCCGACGACCTGCCTGACGACACCGACCTGTCGATGCGCGAGCGCGAGATGCTCCGGCTGCTCGGGCTCGGTGCCACCGACGAGGCGGCCGCGGCCCAGCTGGGCATCTCGGTCCGGACGGTACGGCGGATGGTCGCGCAGATCATGCATCGGCTGGGCGCCCGGAGCCGCTTCCAGGCCGGCGTGAAGGCGGCCGACCGTGGCTGGCTGCTGGAGCGGGCGAGCTGATGTCGCGCATCCTGACCGTCGCGACCGATCGGCCGGGTGCGTACCCGACGATCGGCGCGGCCCTGCTCGACGCTCCGGACGGTGCCGCGGTGATGATCGCGGCCGGGACCTACGCCGAGACGCTGGAACTGACCGGACGCACGGTCACGCTGCGCGCCGAGCCCGGCGCCGAGGTGGTGATCGACGGTTCGGGTGCGGACTGGCCGACGATCAGGGCGGTGGACGGCTCACTGACCCTGGACGGTGTCGTCGTCCGCTCGGCCGACAACTTGACGGTGTCGACCGAGCGGACGGCTCTCCGGATGGTGCAGTGCACGATCACGGGTGGCTCGCGGCCCGCGGTGAGCGTGCACGCGGGACCGGGCGTCCGGATCGATCGGTGCACCGTGACTGGTGCGGCGACCGGGATCATCGTCGAGGGTGCGGGCGGTGAGATCACCGAGACGTCGGTGCGGAACATGTCCGGCGACGGCATGGTGTTCGCGCTCGGCGCCGACCCGACGGTCTCTGGTGGAGACGTCAGTGGGTGTGGCGGTCGTGGCCTCTACGTCTACCAGTACAGCCGGCCTTCGGTGGCGGATGTGGAGATCGGGAACACGGGGGCTGAGGGGATCGGCGTCGCCCACGGCAGTACGCCGGTACTTCGCCGGGTCACCGTGCATGACACGCGCGGGCCGGCGGTCACCGTCGGACCAGGGTGTGGCGGGACGATCGAGGGGTTGCGGGCATCCAACACGGCGGAACCCGCCGTACAGGTTGCTCCGGGCGCCACGGTCGAGGTGATCGAGGCGAGTCCGCTGACGGCCGCGTCGAGCGGCCCGATCGACGAGCTGCTCGCGGACCTCGACGAGATGGTCGGGCTGCCCGGGGTCAAGGCCGAGGTCCGGGCGCTGGTCGACGAGATCCAGGTCAACGAATGGCGTCGTACGGCGGGGTTGTCGGTGGGCGGCGTCAGCCACCACTTGATCTTCGCGGGGGCGCCGGGGACCGGGAAGACCACGGTGGCCCGGTTGTACGGGAAGTTGCTGAAGGCGCTCGGGGTATTGCCGGACGGTGGGTTCACCGAGGTGTCGCGGCGGGACCTGGTCGGGCAGTACATCGGGCACACGGCGGAGAAGACCACGCAGGTGTTCGAGAAGTCGCTCGGCGGAGTGCTGTTCATCGACGAGGCGTACACGCTGTCGCGCTCCGCGGGGAGCGGCGGGGACTTCGGCCAGGAGGCGATCGACGCGTTGGTCAAGCTGATGGAGGACCACCGCGACGAGATCGCGGTCATCGTCGCCGGATACACGGTGGAGATGACGGACTTCCTGGCGGCCAACCCCGGTCTGGGCTCCCGGTTCTCGAAGACGATCGAGTTCGAGAACTACAGCGCCGAGGAGTTGCTGCTGATCACCGATCGGATGGTCGCGGGTGGGGACTACCTGCTCGACCCGGCGGCGGGCGCGCCGCTGACGTCGTACTTCGACCGGATCTCCGGTGGACCGAACTTCGGCAACGCCCGGGAGGCACGCCGGCTGGTCGAGGGGATGCGTAAAGCGCAGTCCCAGCGGCTGCGGTTGCTCGGCCGGATGCCGACCACGGACGAACTCCGCGAGCTGCTGGCGGACGACGTACTGGCTGCTGCCGGAGCGCATTAGGCCGCATGAGGCCGCATTAGGTAAAGAGTCCTGGGGTGGCGGCGGGGTAGTGCCTCTATCGCATAGAGTGACTACCGTCAGTACCGGATGGGAAGGACCGCCGCGATGGCCGACGACGACGAGCAGGTGACCGAGAAGCCGTTCCCCGGTTTCGACATCACCAAGCCGAGTATCGCCCGCACGTACGACTACCTGCTGGGTGGTAAGGACAACTTCGCCGTCGACCGTGCCTTCGGGGACAAGTTCATCAAGGAACTGCCCGGCTCGCTCGACATCCCGCGCGACAACCGCGGCGTGCTGATCCGGGCCGTCCGCGAGATCGTCACGAACACGCCGGTCCGGCAGTTCATCGACCTCGGCAGCGGCCTGCCCTCGGCCGACAACGTGCACCAGGTCGCGCAGCGCTTCGACCCGGACGCGAAGGTCGTCTACGTCGACAACGACCCGATCGTGCTCGCCCACGGCCGCGCCATGCTCGCCGAGAACGAGAACACGATCGTCATCCAGGCCGACCTGCGCGAGCCGAAGGCGATCTACGACCAGATCGCCGGCGAGCTGATCGACTTCACCCAGCCGGTCGCCGTCATCTTCAGCGCCACCCTGCACCACGTGAACGACGACGAGGACCCGGCCGGCCTGGTCCGCTTCTGGTACGACCGGATCGTCTCCGGCAGCTACCTGTTCATCAGCCACTTCCGCAGCGAGAACGACCCCCGCAGCCAAGAGCTCGAGCAGGTCCTCCAAGGCTCCCTCGGCCGCGGCCGCTGGCGCACCGACGAAGAGATCCGCGCCCTCCTCGGCGAAGGCTTCTCCATCGAAGAGCCCGGTCTGGTCCCCGCCGCCCTCTGGCGCAACCCCGATGCCCCCGAAGACCTAGGCGACTACCAACGCCTGATCGCCGCCCTCCTAGCCACCAAGAACTAAAGACACGCGCCCGAAGAACACGGCTCCGCCGCGACAGCCCGTTGGGCGCCTCCGACGCACTCGCACCGCAGTCGTCCCCAACCGTCGTCGCCGCGACTACACGCCGCCGCCACAAAGCGCTTCGAGCATCACCCACTCCGGCGACACCAGGTCGCGGGTGAGGGCGCTTGCCGAGTCCACTGCGGGGAGGATCCCACCCCCGAATCGGGCTGTGCTGTGAAGGGAGATGTCGGACAGTCGGTGAAGGGACATGTCGGACAGTGCGTGTGTTAGGTCGAGGGTAGGGGTTTGGTGGGGCGGCGGTT